>CAZURK010000359.1:0-14501 GCA_964623055.1 uncultured Pirellulaceae bacterium | reverse complement strand
CCGACCCCGAGGAATGGGATGGCTCCGTCGAGAATTCTGGCAATGTTTCAATTGTCACTGACTCATTCACCGAACTTGTTGATGGCCTCGAACCAGAAGATGATTGTTGAACGACCGGTCAAATGAGGCATAACCAATAAGGATTTGGCTTCGCGAGTCTTCGAGCCGAAGCTCAAGTCCTCTGTTCAAGAAGCCCCGCCGAGGTGTGGGAGAAGCCTTGAGGATCGCTTGCGGCGTCCTCTGTCTACAGGGGCGTTTCTTTGAGCGTGATGGCCCGCGATTGCGGTCGGCCGAATTCAGCTTGGACCTTCTTGAGCCATCGCCAGAATGTCACACGGTCAACCTCGAACGCGTCGGCTATCTGTTGCATCGGCCTGCCGGCCAGCTTCATGCGATAGGCATCGTGATGCGTTTCTGGCAGAGTCGATTCGATTACTGCTTGCTGTTCGTGTGCGGTCGCTGCCGCCCGGTAGCGTTTTGCAGCGTTTCGATGGCTTTCACGACACTGGACGCGGTATACTGATTGGCGTGTCGCTTTCCGTCTCTGAAGGGCATGACCATGAACGATTCCCGACCGCCGAAACTCGAACGACGCTTCAGGCTGCGGATGCCGCTGGTGTTCGCGCTATTGGTTCTTTCCGGCTGTGGGCCGTCGAAAGAACAGCAGGCAATTGATGCATGCAGGCGGGGCGTTGCCCACATCCAGATGGGCGAAGTGGAACAGGCAATAGGGGAACTTACACAGGCCATCCGGCTCGATCCCAAACTGGCCATGGCCTACGGCAACCGGGGCGGGGTTTACGTCAAGGCAGGCGACTTCGACAACGCCATCGCCGACTACACCGAAGCGATCCGGCTCGATCCCAAACTGGCCATAGCCTACGGCAACCGGGGCCTCGCCTACCTTAGCAGGGGCGAGCACGACAAAGCCATTGCCGACTACAACGAAGCGATCCGGCTCAACCCGGAATTCGCCAACGCCTACTACAACCGGGGCACCGCCTACCTTAGCAGGCGCGAGCACGACAAAGCCATCGCAGACTACAACGAGGCGATTCGGCTAGATCCTCAACACCCCTTTGCTCATTCTATCCGAGCAAGGCTTATCGAGCATTTGGGGGACGAAGAGAAGGCTGCTGAGGATGAGCGGAAGGCTCAAGAACGGATGAAGTGAGGTGTGATATGGCCAAGCCTCATTCTTGCTTCGTGATTCTGATCGTCCTGCTGATGCCGATGGTGTTGTCGTGTTCTAAGCGGCAAGCGGCCAAGGACAGCTTCAATCGGGGCGTAGACGCATTTGACGAGCACGACTACGATCTTGCCATCACTTGCTTTACTGAGGTGATCCGGCTCAACCCGGAATACGCCGAAGCCTACTACAACCGTGGGCTTGCCTACGAGAAGAATGGCGACCAAGCCAACGCCGAAGCCGACTTTACCAACGCCAAGGAACTCGGGTACAAACCCGAATGATCTCTCACGAACAAAGGAGACCGAAGATGGATCGCAGCGGCGGGCACGGTCTTCGATGATGACCGAATTGGACGAAGGTGGGAATCATGTCAGATCCGCGAAGCGAAGGAAGCCTGCCATCGACGGGTGACTCTCAACCTGGGCAGGTGACGAGGATTCTGCTGCCATACGCACTCGGCAACATGGTGTTCATTCAAGCAGCACTCTATTGGCTCTTGTTGTTCGTGGCGGTCGTCGGATTGTTGTTCGGCTTCATTCAACTGCTGACGGGAAACCGAGGCGGCGGTCTCGCCGTTTTCGTCGCCGGGCTCGTTGTGACCTTCCTCGCTGGAGCCCTGTTGATGGGTCTTCGGTTGGCCGTCTGGCGGCCTGCGCGCGAAGGACGGTACATCGCCATCGTTGTGCTTTACGTCCTCCACGTGCTTTTCCTGGTGGGGGCCGTGCCAGTCGCGTCGATGGTCATCTTCGTATTCGCCCCCATCATTATCGAGGCATCCGACGGCGGTACGGGGCTCGTCATTGCGACGCTGATTGGCTTGGCCGTCCTAGCCGTGATGTGGATCATCGCAGCAACGAACCTGTTTGAACGCAACCTTTGGACATTTGCGCACTTGGACGGCCAATGCCCAGTGTGTCGTAGTTGCCGTTTTGGAAGGATTCGTCGCCCGTGCAGTATCACATGCGTTAACTGTGGAGCCGTCCTTCAATTTGAATGCCCTGAGTGAAACGTGCCAGGTGGATTGCCGCGCGCGGGGGCAATCCCAAGCCGAAGCCGACTTCGCCAAGGCCAGGAAACTCGAGTACGAGCCGGAATGATCAACGTGAGGGCAAGACCATGAGCGATTCCAACCCGCCGAAACTCGAACGACGCTTCAGCCTGCGGACACCGCTGGTGTTCGCGCTGTTGGTTCTCTCGGGCTGTGGGCCGTCGAAGGAACAACAGGCAAGTGACGGGGACCAAGCACTCGATGCCACTGATCCAGAGGGACTACAGGCGGCAGCCATCGCTGCAATCGAGAAACTAGGAGGTGAGGTTGGTGTTGACGACGCGGGTGTGGTGCGAACGATAGATCTGTGCGACACGCAGATTACCGACGCCGGGTTGGAACATCTTGAGGAGCTGACCGACCTCAAATGGCTCGACCTTAGCGGAACGCAAGTCACGGATGCCGGGCTGGAGCATCTCAAGGGGTTGACCAACCTCGAAGGGCTTCACCGTCTAGAGGGATTGACCAAACTCTGGGAACTGCACCTTGAGGGAACGCGGGTCACCGACGCCGGGCTGGCACACCTCAAGGGGTTGCGTAGACTCAGATTTTTGTGGCTCCGTGGCACGCAGGTCACCGACGCTGGACTGGAGCACCTCCAAGGGTTGACCAGCCTCGAAAGGCTGCACCTCAACAACACGCAAGTCACCGACGAAGGCGTTCAGAAGTTCCGGCAGGCGTTGCCGACCTGCGAGATTGAGTACGAACCACTGCCGTCAGGGGCATCACCATGAACGATTCCCAATCGCCGAAACCGAAACGACGCTGGTATCGGTTCAGCCTGCGGACGTTGCTTGTCGTCATCCTGCTGTTGAGCGTGCTGCTCGGGTGGTTTGCCTTGAAACTGCGACAGGCTGAACGACAGCGGCAGGCGGTGGAGGCGATAAGGAAGGCGGGTGGAACGGTGTTCTACGATTACCAGTTTCACGAAGAGTCTGGAATGACCACAGGCGTGCGGGAGTCACCCTTCCCCGCATGGCTACGGGAACTGATTGGTGAAGATTTCTTCGCGAGTGTCGCCGCCGTAGGCTTTCATGACCCCGAAATGTCAACATCTGATTCACGACCTACAACTGTTGACGATGCGGATGCGGTTCTAGAGCATGTCGCTGGGCTTGCAGGCGTCGTTTGTTTGTGGCTTGACGCTAATCAAGTCACGGATGTTGGAATGGAACACCTTCGAGGGCTGACAAGACTCAGATATCTGGACCTTTCCTACACGCAAGTCACAGATGCTGGGCTAGAGAACCTCAACGGCACGCAAGTCACGGATGCCGGACTCGAACATCTCAAAGGGCTGACAGAACTCGGACTTCTGCAACTCCATGGCACAGATGTCACGGAGGAAGGCAGCGAGGAGCTTCGGAAGGCCCTCCCGGATTGTCACATAGACTGGGTTGAGGAAGCCGGCCCCCGCCCTCTGCGAGACCTGATTCTCCGGTCGTTAAGGCGTGGGAGAAGGCCGGGTTTCTGTTCGGCTGGATGTGCAGGACTGAGTATGGCTTTCGCTTTATGCAACTTAGGGCGGACGCCCGCGAGGACGACATGCCCGGCTTCTTCCAAGAAGGTGGATTGCCAATCAAGTCGCTCCAAGGACTACCTCAGCCCAGCGTCCCGTTTGGTGTGTCCTACGGGAATGTGACGGACGCGGAATTGAAGGAGTTGACCCGACTCAAACAACTTCAGTCACTGTTCCTCCTCGGGGCTCAGGTGACTGACGCAGGATTGAAGGAGCTGGCTGGATTGACAGAATTGCGATGGCTGGAGCTTTCCGATGCGGCCCACGTGACGGATGAAGGGCTGAAAGAGCTGGCTAGATTGAAACAACTTCAGACGTTGGATCTCATGGGTGTCCAGGTGACGGACGCCGGATTGAAGGAGTTGGCCGGACTGACGCAACTGGAGTCGCTAAATCTCTCTGATACCCAGGTGACGGATGCCGGATTGAAGGAACTGGCTGAACTAACACAATTGCAGGAGCTGGCCCTCATTGATTCGCTGGTCACCGACGAAGGTGTCAAGAATCTCCAACAGGCACTGCCGGACTGCGAGATTCATCACTGACCGCTGCCCCCGACGGCATAACCATGACCGATTCCAACGCGCCGAAAAGGAGAGAACCATGAACCTGCGAAGAACGTGGTTGTTGCTGCTTGGTACTGTTCTGATAGGCTCTGCGGTCAAGCCTGGGGTAGCTGCCAACAAGGACACTGCGAACCAATCGACTGCCGATCGAAACTCCGGCAATAACGCTCAGTCCGCGAGCCCCGATTCTGTGGTCATCGAAGCTTGGGAGAAAGCGGGAGCCAAATTTTGCTGGATGCGTGTGAATAGCCAAGGCTTGCTGACACCGCGAGCGTGGCTCGAACCCAGTGCGAACGACATACCCACCTTCAGATTCTCAACCAGGAATCTGGGCTCCTCACTCCAAGGGCTTCCTCAGCCGAGCCTGCCGTTTGCCGTGGCTTCAAGAAACGCCGAGGACGCGGACCTGAAGGAGCTGGCAGGCCTGAAGCAACTGCGGTGGCTGTGTCTCAACAACAGCAAGGTGACCGATGCGGGGCTGAAGGAGTTGGCCGGAATAACGCAACTGCAGGCCCTGAATCTCTGTGGCACCAAACTGACCGATGCAGGGTTGAAGGAATTAGCCGGTTTGACACAACTGCGGTCGCTTTGGCTTTTCGACACCCAAGTGACAGACGCTGGACTGAAGGAACTGGTTTGGCTGAAACAACTGCAGACGCTGGACCTCCGCAATACCAAGGTGACCGATGCCGGGGTGAAGCAGTTCAAGCAAGACCTGCCGGACTGTGGTGTTTGGCCGTGATTCAGCAAGGGGGGCCATCAACATAGGGTGGCCGCAGAGCAGAGTCCCGAAGCATCGAGAAACGACTCTTCCCAACCTGCGTAGGTCGTCCCCACCCGCTTGCTCGAAACGCCTTCGCTTGACCGCGGCTCCTGGATCAGGTCGAATCTGCGGCGGTGTGTCGGACCTCCGCTTGCAAGGCTGCTGCCACTAGCGTCCGGGCTACGGCTTTGGGGGTATCAGACGCAGGCAAACCACGCGGCCCTTACCGCGGACGTACAACAGACCGTCGGCAAGGATTGGGGCAGCCCAGCAAGGGTAGTCCAGCAACAGCTCTCCGTCCTTGTCACGAAGGAGGCTCTCGGCAACCGGTTCGAAGCCTTCCGGCGAAGCGCGAAACAACAGCAAGATTCCATACTCCCCCAGGCACACGAAGTGCCCGTCCACGTAAAGTAGAGATGTGCGTGCGAGCTTTGGAACACTCCACGCCAACTTCCCTGTTTCCCAGTGGATACATCGCAGTTCCGCGTTCTGCTTGTGGCGACCGCTGCAACCGTACAGGTAGCCGTTGTGGTAGATCGGCGTACTCCAGTGAGCCTGAAAGCGTCGCTCGCGACTACGCAGTTCGTCCTTCCAGATGACATCGTAACCGCCGGGTCGAACGCAAAGCAATGATGCGCCGGGACCGTAGGTTTCGGAAAGGAACACCTCATCTTTCACCACGACCGGTACACTCGCGTTCACGCTTTCCAGCATTCGGCCGCGCCATGGATAATGAAAGTCGATCTTGCCATTGCTGGGATCGAAAGCAAGTAAGCCTCCGCGCGCAAAGGCAAAGCACCACCAGCGCCCGTCGATTTCGGCCAACTTCAGCGACGCGTAACTCGCTAATTCATCACCGGTCCTGTAAGCCACTTTTCCCGACCGCTTGTCGAACGCCACAACTGCCGTGCCATTCCCCGCGAGACGGTCCAGGAGCCAGGGGGACTGCGGCTCGGATTCCGGTGGAGTCCCGCCCACCATCACCAGTAACAGTTCCTTGAACACCACCGGGTTACTACCGACCCCGAAGAAATTCGGCACAACACCAAATTCGGCACACGTGTCGACCTTCCACAAAACCTCGCCGTCCTTGACGCGTACACAGTGCAACATACCTTCCGCCCCGTATACGTACACGCGGTCGTCATCCACAATTGGCGAACAACGTGGACCGCCGTCGTAGCCGTACCTATCCGTGTACGACGTTGCGTACTCGAAGTTCCACTGTGCGGCACCTGTGCTAGCGCTCATGCAAGTGAGTCGAGCCTGGTCACCGTGGCGATCAAAATGAAAGTATCGTCCTTGGCTGACGGCGCCGATTCCATATCCCTCGCCAACGTGTTTGTGCCAGACGACTTCCAAACCGTCTTGCGGCCACTCAGTCAGAATCCCTGTCTCACGCGATTTCCCATCACCGGTCGGCCCCAAAAACTTGGACCAGCCGTGCGTCTCCTCATGAGCTGCGGTCGCATCGCATGAAGGTTGCTCTTCGGCGCGGGTATTTGTTGTCTTGAGCGGCAAGACAAGACAGAGAATCAGCACGAGATCGAACGACTCAAATCGGGATCGCATAGCCTGCCTCCGTTGGTCTTGAGAGAGTATGTCTTCCGTGCAGGCATAATCCGAATTCTGCGATGCTTCAGGAACATCGTATTGTAGCAGCAGTTCCACATTTTCGCCAAAGGCAGGGGCGCGGAACGCGTGGCTGGTGGAAGAACTCTTCTGACGCGCGGCGTCTGCTACCATTCTTGAGCCGGTTGGGCCATTATAATGCAGGTATTGGCGGCGTCTTACCGCCGAGATCGTCTGAAGACGGCGGCAAGATGCCGCCAATACAGGTCGCTTGTAACAGGGAGTGAGCCATGAATGTTCGCGGATTGTGGTTTTGTGCGCTGGTGCTCGCGGCGTCCGTCTCGACGGTGCTCGCGCAAGAACAGAAGCCCATCAAATGGACGCTTGATCGCGTCAACGCCGCGACGCTCGAATCGATCGCCGTCGACGGATTTGACAATTACAGCCGGGGAACCGAGGAGGTTCTTGGCAGCGACCACGTTGTCCTGCTGCTCAACCTGGCGCTGCTGCCCCAATGGGAAGCCGAGGAGCGTTTCCTGAGAATCAAGAAGGAAAAGACCGTGCTGATCGCCGCAGACGGTAAGGAGTACCAGCTCGCCGGAAAACTGCGGCCTCAACGAGAAGTGGATTGGGGATTCGGTGCCGTCATCGAAGCGCATGGGAAAAAGGAGTCCGGGAAGAAAACCGAGCTGGTTCGCTATCCCGCGCTGTTTGTCATTCCCAGAGCGACAAAAGAGGTAAAAGCCGAGTATCAATATCCGTGTGTCAAACGACCCGGTCGAGAGAAAGGTCAACGAGTACTTCGATAAGACGCTCGATGTGCCGACGACCAGGATGCTACGAGAGCTTAGGCAGTTCTATCGGGAGGCCGTTGATGAACTGGAACAGCAATGGGCACGTCGCACGTGGAAGTACAAGTACGCAGTCGTCCAGCGGTTCCTCGACAGACGCGAGGAGAAGATGCTGCAATTCGCCCTTGAACGCTGGCGAGTCGAAGGCTTGGCCAATAATAAAGGCCAAGTCGTGGTCAATAGTCGAACTGAACGCAATTTGGTCTATCAGCTCTTTCCGGAGCACCAGGATCCAAGGACGCAGGACCGTTGATAATGTCACAGTCACTTGAGAGGCCAGGATAGGGCGCGCGTCACTGGCGGCCGCACGCTTCCGGCATGACCTCACTGCTCAAACTCGGGTCGCCAAAACGAAACTGATCTGACATGCATTCCAGCCGCTCCGCAGAAGATATCCATCAAGTCGTTGTCAAACTTGCCGACGAGGGGCGCGATTTCGTGCTTGCAGTGGTGCTGGAAGCCGACGGCTCCACACCTTGCAGAGTTGGCTCGAAGGCAATCATGGATGCCGAAGGTGTCCTTGAGGGCACGATCGGTGGTGGATGGGTCGAAGTCGAGACGCAGCGGCGCGCCGCGGAAGCGATCAAGATTGGACGGCCCGTTGTACTGGACTTCGAATTGGAAAGCCCCGCTATCGGCGATGACCATCCGATTTGCGGCGGAACGGTACGAGTTCTGATGGATCCTACTGCTGCCGGGCATCGCGAGGCCTACGCAACCGCTTCCGCGATTCGACGGGACCGCCAACGCGGTGTGTTGCTCACCACAGTTCGAGGCCAAAAGGAGTGGAACATCGCGGCCCAATGCCTGGCCGGGCAGGCGATTCCATCGGGCCTTGGATTTCCGGGCACCGAGGCAGTGCGTTCTGCTTTGGAACGTGAGCAGCCCGGCCTCTTTGTCTCTGAATCGACCCCGGAGGGGCTCCGGCTCGAAGTCTTGGTCGAGCCGGTGATACCCGAACCAGTGCTCCTGATCGTCGGGGGCGGGCATGTCGGCCAAGCCGTGGCTGCCCAGGCGAGCCTGGTCGGTTTTGATATCGTTGTGATCGACGACCGGGCCGAGTTCACGCGCCCGGAACAGTTCCCGGATGGCGCGACCATGCGATGTGGCAAAATTGCGGAGGAGGTGGCCGGCTTTCCATTCGGTGGGGATACGTACGTCGTTATCGTCACGCGCGGCCACAAGCACGACGCCGACGCGTTGGCCGCATGTCTCCACGAGTCGGCGGCCTACATCGGCATGATTGGCAGCAAGCGCAAAGTCGCGATGACGCGCAAAGACTTTGTTGAGTCAGGCCGAGCCACTTCCGAAGAATTCGACCGCGTTTACGCCCCGATCGGCCTGGATATCGGATCCGTGACTGTGCCCGAAATCGCCGCCAGCATCGTGGCGCAGTTGATCGCGGTGCGGCGCAATCGGACTTCGCCACGGTTTTCCGTGAGGTAGGGCCTCCATGATATCCGCAATGGTCCTTGCTGCCGGGCAGTCCCGCCGGATGGGCACGCAGAAGCTGCTGCTGCCCTTCCAGGGACAGCCGCTTGTCGCCCGAGTCGTGGACGAGCTGTTGCGCAGTCCGGTTGATCAAGTTTTCGTGGTGGTAGGTAACGACAGAGATTCCATTGCTGAAGCTTTGGCCGACCGGCGAGTACATTTTGTCACGAACACCCACGGCGAAGAGGAGATGCTGTATTCCGTGCGATGTGGCTTGATCGCCATGCCGGAGGAATCGGTCGCCGCGATGGTGGCTCTGGGCGACCAACCAGGCATTACGGCGGACGTCGTGGCGGAACTTGTCCGGTCCTTCCATGACACCAACCGCGGAATCGTGGTCCCGACGTACAAGGGCAAACGCGGCCACCCACTACTCTTTGCGATGCACTACCGGGACGAGATTCTAACACGCCATGAAGGTCGCGGACTGCGCGGACTACTCGACACGCATCCCCAAGACGTCTGTGAGTTGGAGGTTGCCACCGTGGGAATTCTCGAAGACATCGACTTGCCCGATGATTACCAACTCGCTATCGCCCGGCTCTCAAGAGAACGCCATACAGCGGTGGTCATGCGAGTTCCTCCGGCGGTTTCCCGTTATCTTCGTCGAACTTCATCGAGAGTCCTGTCCCGCAAGCCCTGATGGCAGTTCAGGGATACTCGAATGGGTTTTCTTCCTTGTCGATACAGCCAATTGCCTGCACGATTGCGGCGGCGTTCCGAATTGTAATTGGCCTCTCGGCGCGGTAGTTCCTCATCCGACAGCCGAACATGCTAACGGTCAGCTTGCGGTCGCCACGGATCAGCATGAAATCCTGCGACTGGTTCAGGGTCGTCAGCGCGCCGTTGGGTCCGGAGAACGCCTCGACATTCGAGAGGGCCGTGTGCCCTTGGCCTTCGATGATCATCGGGTGGATGTCTTCGACCTGTTCGCCTGTATTGGCGATGATCGACCCTTGCGCGATTTGCCAGTTGCGGTTGAAGGTGGAATCACCGAGCTTGTGGACTCCCACGGTCACGCAGTCGAAGTTGAAGTTTGTCATCTGGCCGTAGGACGCCCCGCCCAGCCGAATTCCGCCGTAAGTACCGAAGGTGAACGCGTCGATGATCTGGGCGTTGTCGGTGTGGTCGATCCAGTATGCGAACGTCTTTCGAGCAATCACACTGTCGATCACGGATCGGCTGTACCCACCGTCGATGAATCGCCGATTGGCCGGATTGACGTGGCAGTGCAAGATGCGGGGAATGTCGTAACAATAGTCGATCAAAATGAACTGCCCGCTCAGCGGATATCCATAGCAGTGTTCGACCAGCACCTGTTCACAGGCGGCTCGACGCGTCGCCCGGAAGTCCATGGCCGTGAATTCACCGAAGAACGTCAGGCGGGAGAGAGTCACACCGTGGGCCGGGCTGGCATCCGAGACATGGATCGTTGGCGGGTACTCGATCACCTTCTCCGGATCGACGAGCGTTTGTTGGGGATACCAGAATTGCAGACCTCGCAACTGCGTAGCGCCTTCGGCCGTAATAAAGGGATGTTCTTCGTCTTCGATTGCAAACACGCACCCGACCGGTTGCCGCTTATCCGGATGCCGTGTTCCTCGCCCAACCGGTCCGTGCACACCCACCAAGGACACGTTTCTCCGCAGAATCAACCCTCCAGACACACGGTAGGGATCGCTGGCGGGCGGCACGAACAACGCGGCGCCACGCGGCGCAGCCCATTCGATGGCCTTCTGTAGATTTGCACGGTTCGTTTCGGCATCGCCGCTGGGCAGCACGCCGAATTCGTGGACACTCTTGCACAGAGACGTCCAGCCTGCGCTATCATCCTCCACTTGGCCCTGGGCGAAATCGGGCGTCCCCGCCATTTCCAACACGGCAACAAGAAACATCCAAAGAATAATGATGCTTCTGGTTCCTCTCAGTCCATACGAACGGATCATTATTGGCTCCTTACAACATGAAGTGGCTTCTGATTCCGCCCTGCAAGAATTTTTGTGTCTCGGTTCACGATAGTAGGATATCCCATAAGAGTCAGGGG
This sequence comes from uncultured Pirellulaceae bacterium, assembly GCA_964623055.1. Classification (GTDB taxonomy): domain Bacteria; phylum Planctomycetota; class Planctomycetia; order Pirellulales; family Pirellulaceae; genus JADHUC01. The sequence continues at coordinate 3,455 of CAZURK010000359.1, read as the reverse complement.
ATTCGTCGTCGCTTGACCGCCATGCTTACGTAGGGAAACGCGGCGTAGTGCACAGACAGTCCATCCACTTTTTCAGTAGACCCCAGCGTTGCAGAAAATGAGCTATGCGGCAAGGACTTGTAGGATATGCAACACTCGGTGTTTCAGTTTCTTGCCGGCACAGAAAGTCAAAACGAGTTTGCCGGATGGGGTGGAAAGGCGACCGGCGCGTTGAAGAATTGTTCGCCTGAAAGTCGAGATGCCCAAAGGCCAGGTGGTGACGAATATCGCACCCGACTTCAAGTCGAAGCGTTGGATGGGGTTGCTTGGTACGATCGTGGATGCCCCCTTCCTGCCAATTTGCCGCGACCAAATCGATGTGGCCTACGACATGCCCGACCAATTAGTGGCCGAACGCATGCCCGGTTTCCACTGGATGACCAGCTACGGCGACTATATGAGAGAGTTCGGATACGCGCTGCGGCGTGCAGGCATCGCCTGGGGCAATTTGAACCAAGTCCCCACCGCGTAGGAAACGTTTTGCTGACTGAATCAGTACAGTTCACGATGTGAGTCGCTCGTTGCGCTGTCGGAAGCTGCGGGCGAGGTAGTCTCGGAGCGTTTCAAGTCTGAATTCGGCGGCGATGGATTCGACCGGCAACTCCGGGCGGCGGGTCGACAGCGGGAAATAGCCCTCCGGCTCGAAGACTTCAATCTGAAGCCTTTGCCGATGCACGCGCAGACTTCGGGATAACAGATGGAGTTCTTACCGGCTTCACGGACAGGTCACTGTAGCCGGGATGCGGAAGAAATGCACATGGCCCGCGGGCGCGCCATCCTTCTTCGCGCCCGCCACGTCGGTGAGGGAACCGATGATCCAGCCGTCGGGCGTGATCTCGCGGCAGCCGCCGATGGCATAAGGTTGCGTGAACGACGTTGCGCTCACGGCGTGGTCAGTCACCCAGTTCGCGAATTGACCATCCGGGAGGTCGTTGCGTCCTTCGGTGTAGCCGATCAGATACGGGGGCTTGTCCTCGTTCTCAACTCCCCTGACGACCCCGGGCGGCATCACGTACAGCAGCACCAAAAGCAACAACGAGGAGTGTCGCAACGCGTCGTGGACCTGATGATGCAGTGGCCTGATGTGGCTCGACATTCGATCTGTTTCCTTTCCACGGACCCGGTGTCATTTCGAGTGGGCCAGGGTCATCCAGTTTCGGACATGACTACTACTCTAATAGGATCTTCGGAGTCGACGGGCTACATTGTAACTCTTCCGACAAGGAAAATGGGCGCCGCGTAAGACAGAGCGCCAGTCCCCAAAGCCCCGGAGCTTGTCTGGGGAGGATGAACCATGAATCGCTTGCTGCTTTTCGTCCTGCTGATAATCCCGTGCATCAGTGTCGACGCCGACGAGCCGGCTCGTGAAGGGCGGCAGTCGCCGAAGCTTCGGCCTTTGCACGCCTGTGCTTTGTCTGATTTTGTTGACGAAGCAAGTGGGACAAAGCATCTGATTACCGAGTCGCATCTGCGGAGTCTTATGAAGCTCCTGAAGGGCGTCGGGGTCAAGACGGTATCCTGGGGCTATTATGCCGATGCCGACGGGGGCCACCTTGTCCCTAGGTCGATGCAGCGTGTGAGGAATACTTACAAGCATCTCGGCAACCCGCTGGCCGTTGCGGTGGAAGCTGCGCATGCGGAGGGGATCGAGGTCTATGGGTATTTCAAGCCATACGAGATGGGCGTGAGGATGGTCTCGCCATTTGGATCGGGGGAAGCGCAGGAAGAGGGGCATTTTGATCTGATCGGCGGCAAGCTTGTCTGGGCGGACCCGTTCGTCGCTGAGCATCCGCAGTATTGCATTCAACATCGTACGTCAGCCTTCCCGGAGCCCAATCGCAACGAGCCGATCGCGTCAATCAAGCTCTACAAGCACGATGATAAACCGACTCGCATTACGAAGGAGAATCTTCAGATCTGGGTGAGTTCCAACAACTATCAATACACGCGGGTCGACGTTGACTTCGATTTTTCTCAAACGTTTGAGAAGGCCAAGAAAAACGTTCATTCGCTTTCCCATGGCATGATTACCAAGACAGGCGATCGAGTGCTTGCCCTTGAACTCAGCGGTCTTCACCGGACGGAGCCATACCTCCTGGTGACAACAAATCTGCGAGGCAATGGCGACTTCAGCAATGCCTCGACGAGCATGTTCCGCGCGTACGACAAGGCGGGCGGGGAAATCATTGGTTGCTTTGCGAACGGGATGCCTATCTACAACGCATCGCGGGCGAACTTCCGTGACTGGGGCTTGATGTTTGACACAGGCTACGGGCTGCGGATGGCAACGCTCGACACAGACAACTCGAGGGGCGATCGTGGCTTTATCGCCTTCGCTCGAGGTCGTGCGCCGCGCCTGGGCGCTCCCTGTGAATCAGAACCTGCGGTCCAGTCGTATTGGCTGAAATGTGTCACCGACATCCTCGACGCGGGAGCTGACGGCGTGGAGTTTCGCATTGAGAACCACAGCACCCACACCGACTTCCCGCACGAGTACGGCTACAACCAGGCCGTGCTCGCTCGCCTTGAGGATCCGACGAACGCAACCCCTGCGCAAGTCGCCCAAGTGCGAGGTGACGCCTACACGGTATTTCTTATGCGAGCGAAGGAGATCATCAGGGCTCGCGGCAAGAAGATGCGCCTGAACTTCGAGGTCGATTCACTCCGCGAACACATACCTGCCAACCGGCTGCTCGCATACCCCGCGAACATGGACGTGCAATGGCAACGCTGGATTGCGCTGGACCTGCTGGACGAAGCCGTTATTCGTCATTACGGATTCAACTTCGATCAAATCATGAAGGACGCTCGAACGGCCGAGATCGTCTCCATGCTGCACGAAAAGCGTATCCCCGTGTTTTTCAATCGCTACATGCGAAACTATGAAAACCACCGCTTTCTGAAGGACATTGATACGATTCGATCGCGTCCCGAGTACACGGGCTACGTCTTCTACGAGGTCTACAGCTACGTCAACTACAACGCCGACGGAACCTGCACGTTCAAGTATCCCGAGATTGTCAAAGCGATCCGCCACGCTGCCCAGAGCGACGCAAGTCACAAGTAGAAATGATCATCATCGGCGGCGATCGTTGGCACCCGACAACTTTCACCACAGGAGGACCTGATGAATTCGTTAAGTCCGACCCGTGACTGGATGAAGACGATGGCGGTGTTGAGCACTGCGATCTCTTGCTTTTCGCTAATGGCATCTTCCCTCCCGGGTGACGAACGCGCGGGGGCAGAGGTGCTCGACATCGGTTCGCGACGTGAATTGTTCGTCGACCGCCTGCTCGTCGACCGTCTGGAAGGGACGGCGTTGAAGCTGCATGAACCCATCTCCGGCGGTGTGGCGATCAAGATCGACAAACCGTGGGAAGGACCTGCCAACGCCCCGCGGGCAGTCTTTCGGCATT
>CAZURK010000358.1:0-14658 GCA_964623055.1 uncultured Pirellulaceae bacterium | reverse complement strand
AATCCCAACGTTTCAAGCCGAAATCCGGCTTCCCGACACAAGAAAGTTTGGGCTAGCGGCAGCGACATCCACGGGACGTCATGATAAAATACTTTATGTCTTCAGTTTGGAACGGCTCTTGGCTGATACCAAATGGGAGATTCGACCTAACAGGAGAATCGTGACATGAACGCCGACAATCCATACCGAGTTGGTATGCCCGACCCCGTGGATGTTGCCTCCCCTGGAAGATCCCCTTTCGCGGAGCGCGGCAGGACAGTCATGGGTAAACTAGCGCTGGCGTTTTCGCTGGCCCCTTGGGCTGCGTTTGGGCTGATGTACGTTCTGCAGCCCGGGTGAGGCAATCCCCTGAGTGCCCTTGCAGGGCTCCTCATGCTTTTCGGTCCCCCGAGCGCGCTGCTGGCGAGTGGTGTGGCGGTTTTTGTCGACAGACCGAAGGGATTCGCCATTGCCGGATTGGCGATCAGCGGACTGACATGCCTGCTGATTGGCGGACTGCTGGTGTTTCGTGTGGTAATGTCGGCGCGGATGTGATGCCCCCGTGTGCACCGCCGCACCTCACGTCGCTTCCGATCGTGCGATTGGCCAACGATTCTTTGGGAAACAGATTGGGTTAGGGGGCCGCAGGTACATCCCCGCGACGAGACGTTTGCGTCGGTTTTCTTTACGGCTGAGATTGAACGGCACGCGAGTTGCGAAGGGCTACTGGCCGTTACCGCCGTGGCGTGTATCTGACGATCGAATCCCAGAAGAAGTGGATGGCTTTGCGTCCCCTACGAATTGCCAACGGGGCACCCATAGTCCAGAAGAGGACAAACAGGATAGCCGAGAGCACGAAGTCGACACCAAGATAGTGGGCAAAACCAGACGCAAGCGCACTGGCAACGGTCAGTACGAACAGATGTCGCAGTTGGTATTGAAAGGCGTTTCGCGTGTGGGTTCCGTGCTGTGATAATTCCGGAGAGGGCGGCGATTGGGAAAGTGAGGATAGGGAAGGAATTGTGAGCCGTTCGTCGTAGCGGGGGCACGCGATCACCAGACCAGCCATCGAGGGTCTGACTGAAACACGATGACCACACGCACAGGACACGACGCAACCGCACGGCATTGTGGTGTCTTTGTCGGTCATCTGTGCACCGCATCGATGTCTGCCAGCATGTCGGCTTCACACCATCCACCCTACCATTCGCCAGACGCGTGGGGCTCTAAATAACTCCGCCGTGCGTTCGCTCTGGCGTCAATTCGTCGGGCTGATCCAGGTACCAAATCCGCTCCCACGTATCCTGCAGTGCTCGGAGGTCCTCTGGCGTGAAGATGAGCTGGCTTGGCCGCCGTTCCGGCGTCCATTCGCGCACGAAGTCAGGGGCAGGCAACATGGGCCCTATGACTAACGGCCCAAGCAAGAGAACGACGATCACTACCGTGCTTAGGGTAGACTGAAGCCGCGACCGTCGTGTTTTCGCCTCTTCCATGACAAGACCCGTGTATGCCGGCCAGCTAAGGTCCTGGTCTGTCCAACAATATATCGCGCGTGATGCGTGTGGCCAAGATGAATTGCCGGCCCGTGTGTGTGATCAAGAGGTGTTCGGACGTTTTCACCTAATCCGTGGCTGTCCTGAATCCTTGGGGCTGAATCGCGACTGGTATTCCCCACTGATTCAGGACGACCACGGATTGTCTTCGTACAAAACCGTACGATCCCATAATCTGCGTGGAAGCAGGAGATTCCATTTGGTGTTGGCTCCCCTCCAACCCGCCACCCGAACGAAGCCGGGCCAATACACTGGGCTTGCTGCGAGTGCTCTGTCTCCGGTCTTTTCTTTCTTCCGCTGGACGAAAGATGATAGACTGGCGTTGTCCGTCTTGGTCGAAGGGATCATTGCTGCCATGCCCGGCTCCACGGACAACTCGAAGGCCGACAAGAGCCTTGCTCGGTCCGGAAACCAAACGAGCCTCCCGTTCTGGTTCTTGGTCTGGGGTGGAACGACGGCGGCAGGGGGTGTGTTCGGCTTTCTGGTCGGCTGTAGCACTGCCCACCCGGCGGCCTGCATTCTCGGCTTAGGCTTTGGCGTTGTGTTTGCCAGCATGTATGGAGCATTCACCATCGCTAATGTGGCAATCGTGACTTGGTGTTTTTGGCTGTCCCGATATCGGGTACTGATGGGATGTCTCGCTGGAGGTTTGACCGGCGTTATCGCCACGCTGTTTACGATTGGCGCGGGGCCGTGGTTGAGTACTTGGGGTTCGCTGGCGCTGGCGGGATTGCTCGGCACGCTCGGAGGCGGGTTGGCCGGACGGAGTCATCACTCACGGGCCAAGGCACAGGGGCTCTATCAGCCCCCCCAGCAACATCGTTGGCGATTCACGCTCCGTGACTTGTTCCTCCGTGTCACAGTCATTTCAGCACTCCTTGCCGCCTACGTTTTTGTTGTCAATCTCATCTTGGCAGCGGGGCGCCGGTAACCTGACTAACCCCACCCGCCGCCAACTCCGATTCAGCCGCGCAAGTTGTCAAATCGTTGTCGTGCGAATGACGTCTGGCTCCGCATGAGCGCTATGCCGGCGATCTTTTCTTTCTCTGGCAGGACGAAAAGTGGTATGCTGGACTCGAGGGGATTACTTCTATGGACGAGTCCAAGCCCAAACGCCGATGGTTTCACCTCTCGCCGGATCGGCTGATCGTCGGCTTGCTCGCCGTCGAAGGATTCCTGTTGCTGTCCGAGCGGTCCCAGTGGTTTGCCTTCAACGAGAAGAAGGGCTGGACGGTGCTGATCGCCGTAACAGCCGTGTGCTTGGTTGTTGTCGTGATGTTGCTCTGGCTCGTCGCTAGTTTTCTCTTTCGGCTGCGGTTTCAATTCAGTGTCCGTTCACTTGTGGTGCTGGTCGTTGCGGTTGCCATCCCGTGCTGTTGGCTCGCCTTCAAGATGCAAGAGGCTGAAAGGCAGAGGAGGGTGGTGGAGAGGATAAGGCAAGCGGACAGTCACGTCCACTATGACTACGAATGGCACAAGGCCGGGTATCCCTTAGCGGACCAGCAACCGCCAGCCTCAACGTGGCTAAGGGGACTGGTTGGTGTTGATTTCTTCTCGGATGTGGTTGGCGTAAGCCCCTCTTGGTCCCAAAGGGTTGGCGATGAAGTCTTAGAACACATCGCAGAGCTCACAGGAATCAAACGGGTAGACCTTAGTGGCACGCAGGTCACGGATGAAGGATTGGAGCATCTCAGAGGCTTGGCGAACGTGGAGGGTCTACTCCTGCACCGGACGAGAATCACGGACGTTGGACTGGCTCATCTCCAAGGGCTGACACAACTCAGGTTGCTGCAGATGTCCGACACGCAAGTCACGGATGCTGGATTGAAGAATCTCAAGGGACTGACAGAACTCGAAATCGTGGACTTCTCCGGCACAGAAATCACGGACGCCGGAATGGAGCATCTCAACGGGCTGACGAAGATCGAAGTTATCGACGTATCCGATGCGGAGATCACCGATGAAGTAACCAAGCATCTCGAAGGCTTTGCGAACTTGAAAGGTCTGGGGCTCGGACAGACGAGAATCACGGATGTGGGACTGGCTCATCTCAAGGTACTGACAGAGCTCTGGTGGATGGATCTTTCGGGCACGCAACTCACTGATGCCGGACTCCAACATCTTAAGGGGCTGACAAACCTCAGATTACTCCGCATCCACGATACACACGTCACCACGGAAGGCATTGAGGACCTTCGGAAGGCCCTCCCAAATTGCAGGATCCGTCATTGAAGACCCACCAACCACCCCAAAGACCAACCGTGACCAAGACTGTTCCCAAACGGCGACGATTTCGATTCAGCTTGAGGACACTGCTGATCGTGGTCGGGCTGTTGAGTGTGGCATTGGGATGGGTGGGGATTGTGATGGAACGGACAAGGCAACAGAAGAAGATACTTGAACATTTCGAGAAGTATGGGCCAGGGGTCGGGTGGCGTCGTGGATATGTGGTGACGTTAGGACTGCATCAGGGCCCGCCCGTCACGGATGCTGACCTGAAGCATCTGAAGGGATTGACAAAACTCGAATGGTTGGCGGTTGGCGGCGGACGGGTCACGGACAGCGGCCTGGAACACCTCAAGGGGCTGACAAACCTTGAGACTCTACATCTTTCCCAAACGCAAGTCACAGATGCTGGACTACAGCACCTTGAAGGCATGGGAGACCTGCGGTTCTTGGACCTTTCCCGTACGCAAGTTACGGGTGTCGGCTTGGATCATCTCAAAGGGCTAACGAACCTCGATATGCTCTGGCTTTCCGACTCGCCCGTGTCGGATGCCGGCCTGGAGCATCTCATAGAGTTGACACACCTCGAAACGCTGGAGCTGAGCAATACGCAGGTGACGGATACCGGCCTGAAGCATCTCCATGCACTAACGAATCTGAGACTGCTGTTGCTGTACAACACGCGAATCACGGATGCTGGCCTGGAGCATTTTGAGGAAATGAGAAGCCTACGCTCGTTGCATCTTGTCAACACGCAAGTGACCGAAGAAGGCATCTTAGAGCTTCGGCAAGCACTGCCGAACTGTTGGGTACCTTTGAAGCGTGATCTCTAATGTCCCAACACCCGATGAATCAAGAACCCGTGACCACCCCACCCCCAAATGCCGCCGATCTCGTTTCAGCTTGAAGACGCTGCTGATCGGGCATGGACGAGGAAGCCGATTGAAGGCAATCTTGGCTTCCCTGCTCAACGGCAACTCTCGCATGGCGTGCTCTGCCGGGTGTCAGACGTGGGGTTCACTTCTGCGGCCTACTCTCGCACGTTCTCTTGCTGGGCGTTCAGAGTACAATGGGCCAAGGCATAGCGGGACTGGTGAAGAAGGAGTGACGATTCATGAGTGAAAGAACGGACCGCCGGCGGTTCTTCAGCAAGAGCCTCCAAGGCGTTGCTGGAGCGGGCGCGGCCTGTAGCCTGGGAGATCGCAGTCTCCTGGCTGCGTCGGAGGACGAGGCGACTCAGAGCGAGAGTCCGAAACCTCGGATCGCTCTGGGGCGTCTGCCCTGCGGAAGAATCGGAAACGTGAGCATCAGCCGGCTGTTCATGGGCGGCAATATGATCGGCGCGTATGCACACAGCCGTGACTTGATGTACGTCCCGGAGCTGTTTCGGGCATACAACACTGAGAGCAAGATCTTCGAGACCCTGGAACTGGCCGAGCAGTGCGGGATCAATGCGGTCATGCTGGACCCGCGCGACTGGCCCACTGTGCTCAAGTACAAACGCGAACGTGGTGGAGAAATCCAGACGATGATCGGCGCACGCTGGCTTGGTGACATGGCCAAGACCGGCGACCAGATCAAGCGACTTGTCGACGAGGGGGCCACGATCCTCTATCTGCTCGGCGTGCACGCCGACCGACGCCTCCTGGCCGGCGACCTGGACACGATCGGGAGAGTAGTCGATATGGTCAAACAGCAGGGCGTGCCGGCCGGCGTGGGAAGCCACTCGCTCCAGACTCCCGTGGCTTGCGAAAGAGACAACGTCAACGCCGACTTCTACGTGAAGAGTTTCCACATGGACCGTTACTGGTCCGCTTCGCCGCAGGAAAAGCGAGAAGAGTGGTGCTGGTACAAGGGGCGCCGGGCCGAGCATGGGTATTACCACGATAACATCTGGTGCCTCGATGCCGAGAAGACGGCGGCGTTCATGGAACGAGTGGACAAGCCCTGGGTGGCCTTCAAAGTAATGGCAGCCGGGGCCATTCATCCGAAAACCGCCTTCTCCCACGCCTACCGCCACGGCGCCGATTTCATCGTCGCCGGCATGTTCGACTTCCAGGTCGAGCAAGACGTTCAGATTGCCCAGGAGACATTATCGAAAATCCGCGACCGCAAACGGCCCTGGCGAGCGTGACGAAGTCAACTATACCGCGACCAGTGAGGATCGGCACATTCTCTCGCTTGACCGCAGTACCGTTCAGTTATGGGCGGATCCGTGTGGGATAGGCTTCCAGCCTGTCATATCTGGCAGTCGAACTGCTCGGGATCCCAAAATGTTGTGAAAGCATGACAGGCAAGATGCCTATCCCACGACTCGGCTCACCTCTGACTTGACACTTTAATCGGGAGCGGTACCCTAGCCGATCGAGACACGGGTGAGGATCCTATCGGTTCAATCGCGTCGGAATTTCCGGTCAACGGCGTTCGCAAGCATTTGAATCGCTCACAGGCAAACGAGCATGAACCAGTTCGAGATCTTGGCTTACATCATCACGCTGGCCGCAGTGTTGGGCTGGTTGAATGTCCACGTGTTGAAGCTGCCGACCACGATCGGCTTGATGCTGCTATCGCTGCTGGTGTCGCTGAGCGTAATTGCAGCAGGAATCGTCTTTCCCGGCGTTGCCCTGACAGCGGAGAAACTGCTTGAGCGGATCGATTACGACGAGACGGTACTGCAGGGCCTGCTGGGATTCTTGTTATTCGCCGGATCGCTGCACATTAATCTCGACGATCTGAAGCGGCAAAAATGGCCGATCGCGGCGTTGGCGACCGTCGGAGTGCTCATCTCGACAGGGCTTATCGGCGGCATGACGTGGTTGGTCTTGAATTTCGTTGTGAAGCTGGAGGCACCGCTCACTTACTGCCTGGTGTTCGGTGCGTTGATTTCACCGACCGATCCGATCGCGGTGCTGGCGATCCTGAAAAAGCTCGGCGCCACGAAATCGCTGGAGACGAAGTTTGCGGGCGAATCTCTGTTCAACGACGGTGTGGCTATCGTGGTCTTCCTGACGCTGACAAGCCTGGCCGGACTCGAAGCCAGCGGCCATGCAGGCGAGCACGCAACCATCACGGTCGCGAGCGTCGGGCGCCTCTTCCTTGTCGAAGTAGGTGGCGGTCTGTTCGTGGGCATGCTGGCCGGCCTGCTGGCGTACTTCATGCTCCGCACGATGGACAACTATCAGATCGAAATTCTCATCTCGTTGGCTCTAGTTGCGGGCGGTTACGCGCTGTGTTATCGCCTGCACGTCTCCGGGCCACTGGCGATGGTTGTGGCCGGGTTGTTAATCGGGAATCACGGCCGATCCTTTGCGATGTCCGAGAGCACTCGCAAACATCTCGACACGTTTTGGGAATTGATCGACGAGCTTCTGAACGCCGTCCTTTTCGTGCTGATCGGCCTTGAACTGCTCGTACTTGAATTGAAGGCTTCCTACTTGCTGGCAGGCATTATCGCGATTCCGATGACACTGCTCGCTCGTTTCATTGCCGTCGGAATCCCCGTCAAAACCCTACGCCCTGTCCGCAAGTTCTCGCCGCACGTGGTCAAGGTTCTGAGCTGGGGCGGATTGCGAGGTGGAATATCGGTTGCCTTGGCGTTGTCGCTTGCAGGCACCCTGGGAACGAAATCGCCACAGGTTTATCATGCCGTACTGGTCATGGCGTATTTGGTTGTTGTGTTTTCTATCGGCGTACAAGGCCTAACGATCGGCGCGCTTTTGCGACGCTGCGGGTTGGTCGAAAATGGAACCTAAGATGAATAACTACTGCTTCCGGCCAGCGATGGTCACGTTATTGCTCGCCGCTACCCAATTGGGAATCTGCGGAGAAGACTCCACGGCGACAATAGATGCCTTGCGCACATACGTACATCAGCCGGACCCGGCATATGGTTGGCGGGTGATGAGGAAGATCGAAGGCGATCAAGCTACGACACTCGTTGTGCGTCTCACATCGCAATCGTGGTTGACCAAGACGCACGTGGACCGCCCTGTCTGGACGCATTGGCTGGTCATCGTGAGACCGCATAGACCGGCCCACAATATAAGCTTTTTGTTGATCGGCGGTGGCAGCAACGATGGTGGACCACCCGAGCGTCCTGGCCCAATCACGTCTCGCATTGCACAAGTAACGAACAGCGTCACAGCCGAGTTGCACATGGTTCCTAACCAACCGCTTACGTTTCACGGCGATGGCGTGCGCCGCAAGGAGGACAATTTGATCGGCTACGCCTGGGCCCAGTTTCTTGATACGGGCAATGTGATGTGGCTCCCTCGCCTACCGATGGTCAAGAGCGCGGTACGGGCTATGGACTGCATCCAGGAATTGATGGCGAGCGAACAGGGCGGTGAGCTGGAAATCAATGAGTTTGTTGTCGCAGGTGGTTCGAAACGCGGCTGGACAACGTGGATGACCGGTGCGGCCGACAAACGCGTGGCGGCGATCGTGCCGATTGTGATCGACGTCGTGAATACGGATCGGTCGATGCGTCATCACGCGGCCGTTTACGGATTCTGGGCTGACGCAATAGGTGACTACGTCCGGCATGGCATCACGAAACGCTGGGAAAACCCGCGTATGCCACAGTTGTACGAGGCGGTTGATCCGTATTACCACATCGAGCGTCTCAGGATGCCCAAGTTCATCGTCAACGCGTGTGGCGATCAATTCTTTTGTCCGGACTCATCGCAATTCTATTTCGACAAACTCCAGGGCGAGAAGCTGCTGCGGTACGTGCCGAATGCGGACCATTCGTTAGGCGGCAGCGACGCGGTCGAGAGCATTGCGGCCTTCTATCAAATGGTGCTCGCCGGACAACCACGCCCAAGATTCGACTGGACCTTCAAGCCGGACGGTTGCATCCGTGTCACCACAGAGGATCGTCCCGATCGCGTTCTACTGTGGCAGGCGACCAACCCAAAGGCACGCGACTTTCGTCTGAAGACGATTGGGCCGGCTTTTGTTAGCCGCGAGTTGCGGGACGAGGGCGGTGGCGAGTACGTCGGCCGGATAGAACCTCCCCAGCAAGGCTGGACGGCCTTCCTTGTCGAGCTGACCTTTGATACAGGCAGGCCATTGCCGCTGAAGCTCACCACAGCCGTACGCGTCTTGCCCGACACGTTACCCTACGCAGGAATCGATCCGGAGACCACGCCATACGAGTCCGAGGTGACGGGTTCTCGCTGATTGGTCCCGAACGAGACGTGCCGCTGGGTGGGAGGCTGTATTGACCAGCGATGTTCAGCTAATGAGGACGCTGTGTCATCATTCTCGATTCATGTATCATAATTGAGGGTGTCCGGGAATTCGTTGTAGCCGAATTCGTGAGAATTCGGGCGTGTTGGCAATTCCCCGAAGTCTCACGACTTCGGCTACAGCTAGCAACCACCGTGTTTCGCGATCCGAATTCCCAGACACCCTCGTATCGTAATTTGGTTTCGCTGCGGTGGCATACTGCCAAGACTACGCACGATAGGTCTGTGAGAATCGCTACGCTGGAAGTGCACCTATGGATCATCCTGTACGGATCGCCCATCTGACGAAGGACTACGGGCGATTTCGAGCCCTCGATGAGATTTCGCTATCGCTTGACCGCGGCATTGTGGGGCTGCTGGGGCCGAACGGAGCAGGGAAGACCACCTTGATTAAGGTCCTTTTGGGACTGGTTCGAATCACTCGAGGGTCGGTCGAAGTCCTGGGGCACGAACTCCCGCAGGACTGCCGAGCGATTCGGGCGAAGGTCGGATACATGCCCGAGGACGACTGCTATCTGGCCGGACTGACCGGCGTCGAGTCGGTCCGATTGGCAGCTCGGCTTTCGGGGCTCCCGTCAATTGAAGCGCTGCGCCGTGCCCATGAAGTACTCGACTTCTGCGGGATTGCCGAGGAACGCTACCGAACGGTCGAGACTTACTCGACTGGAATGCGTCAGAAACTAAAACTCTCCCAGGCGATCGTTCACGATCCCGAACTGGTCATCCTCGACGAGCCGACTTCGGGACTTGACCCCGAAGAGCGCGATTCCATGTTACGACGTGTGCAAGTACTGGCGCAGAAGACCGGAAAGTCGATCTTGCTGTCCACCCATATTCTGCCCGACGTGCAGGCGGTTTGCGACGCGGTCGTCATTCTTGCCCGCGGGCGGGTCCGTTTGGCGGATCGCCTGGATGTGCTCAACCGGCCGGCATCGCCCTCATTTCGGGTCAGCGTCTTCGGCGATGTGGAGTTGTTGGCCGAGCAGATTCGGCGGCAGGGGATAGAGGTCGAGCATGGCAGCGATGGCATGTTGACGGTCAGTGATCTCGATGGTGGCGTAATTCGCGACGTTTGGAATTGGGCAAGGGAAGTCGGGGTTGGCATCCAGAAGTTGAGCCCTGCAGAGAATTCACTGGAAGCGATCTTTCTGGACGCGGTGAGGGAGGACGAACGTGCCCATCCATGACTTGGGCTATCGAACGTGGCAAGGGACGCTGACGCCTCCCACCCTGAGGTTCACGGCCATCGCGGAGACCGGAATGGCCCTCGCGTGGCGCAATCTCTGGGTGAGGCGTCTGGCGGTGTTGGCATGGCTTCCCGCGGTCTATCTGGCCGCCGCTTTCCTGGTGCTGGAACAGGGGCTCGCCAATCAGACAGAGGTCCAATTGGCTTCCGGATTCCTGGGACAATTCCCACAAGCTCAAAGGGTGCTTGAGAGTGTGGCCAAAGGAGACCCCGTAACCGCACGGCACGAGGGCTGGTCGTGGCTGCTGTCGTCCTTCCTGAGATATCCCCAGGGATTCGTGATGGTACTGCTCGTAGGCTTGATTGCGCCCGGACTAATCGCCAAGGACGTGCACTCGAAAGCCTTCCTCCTGTATTTCTCACGCCCGTTGAGCCGGCTCGAATACATTCTGGGCAAGTTCTCGGTCTTGGCTGGCTATCTGTCTGTCATCACCGCGTTGCCCGCGATAGGGTTGTACCTTCTAGCCGTGCTTCTCTCGCCACCGGACGTGGCAGTAGTCGGCTCGACGTGGGATTTGCCGTTTCGCATTTTGCTTGCGTCCTTCGTGCTGATACTGCCGACCGCCTCATTGGCGCTTGCCCTTTCGTCGATGACGAATAAGGTGAACTATGCGGGATTCGCCTGGTTCGCGGTTTGGTTCCTGGGGATGATCGCATACCTGATCGTCTACGCGTCGTTGGAGGGCCGCGCAAGTGAGCATTGGAGCATGTTGTCGCTTTACCACACGCTGGGAAAAGTACAGAACGCCATCTTTGGATTGCCGGTAGTAGCAGGCAAGGAGCCCAGCACGGCAGATGCGATACCATCCATAATCCTGTTGGCCAGCATCACAATCGTCTCGGTGATCGTCGTCTATCGCCGAGTTTCGTCCCCGCTGAAGATCTGAACTGAAGGCGACGGATCGCTCGCTTCGCCCGAGCAAGGATCACAACCATGATCGAGCTTCAGCACTTAACTAAGCTCTACAAAACGGTCATCGGCGTGAACGACGTCACCGTATCTCTGGGCCTAGGCGCGTACGGGTTACTGGGACCCAATGGATCGGGAAAAAGCACGCTGCTAAACCTGATCACAGGTCAGCTTCGCCCAACGTTGGGCCACGTACACACGCTGGGTCTGCCTCCGTGGAACAACGTCGAAATGAGACGGAAGATAGGCGTCTGCCCCGAGCACGATCTGGCCTACGCAAATGTGGTCGCGCTTGATTGGGTGACCTACCTGCTCAAGTTGCACGGTTTCGGGCGCCGTGACGCGCGCCGTCGAGCAGAAGAAGCCCTGGACCAGGTGGAACTGGGCGAAGCCATGAGGCGTCCGATGGGCAGTTATTCGCGCGGCATGCGTCAAAGAGTGAAGCTTGCGCAGGCCTTTGCCCACAACCCTGATATCCTGATCCTGGACGAGCCCTTCAACGGGCTGGACCCAGTCGGCCGACGGCTGATCAAGGAGCGTCTCCTGGAATGGATTCGTGACGGGAAAGGCATGATCTTGGCCAGCCACATCTTGCACGAAGTTGAATCGATCACCCAGTCGTTCCTTTTGATCTGCGGCGGGCGGCTTTTGGCATCGGGATCGGCCGGCGAGATTAATTCGCTATTGGCCGACGTCCCGAACGAGATCTACATTCGCTGCAGCAATCCCGCTGGCCTTGCCCAGAGGATGCTCCGATCGGAGGTTATCGAGTCGGTGCGGTTTAGCGATCGCCGGGAGGGGCTTGTCGTTGGCACATGCAGTCCGGTCACCGTTTATCAGTATCTGCCCGAGTGGACGGTCGAGGCAGATTCACAAATCCACGAGCTTCGGTGTTCCGACGACTCCTTACAGGCGTTGTTCAGTTCGTTGCTGCAAATTCATCGAGGAAGAGTGTGATGTGGTTCTCGAATGTGTGGACGATATTTGAATTCGAGTTTCGCCGCACGCTCACGTGGCGGAGGTCGTTCTTGTCGTTGGCGCTGGCCACATTTCCGGCGATTCTGATTTGCCTCGTACAGTTCCAGGGAGCCCACTTGGAGCGAGACGACCGCGGCGAGTTGATGGTCTTCTTCCTGGTTCCCGTGGTCCTCTGCGTCCTCGGGCTGCTACTGTCGGCGACGGGTGTCATCCACACGGAATTGGAGGAGAAGACGTGGACCTACTTGGCCATGCGTCCCGTGGGACGTGGTGCAATCCTGATAGGAAAATATCTAGCGTCCGTCGCCTGGACCATAATTTACGCCGTGATCAGCCTTGCACTCTGTTTCGCTGTGCTCGTTGCATACGGGGACGTTTTCGCACCCGCTCCTGTGTTCGCGTTATTGGCAGTGATCTCGTCCCTGGCCTATGCTGCCGTGTTTGTACTGCTTGGCGTGCTTTTTCCGTCACGAGCGATGGTGGCGGCCGTTGCCTACACAGCGGTCATGGAAGCCCTCATCGCGTGGCTGCCAGCAGCCATCAACCGGTTCAGTATTCTGTACCACTTGCGGTGCCTGTTCGCGCGTTGGCTGCTTGACTACCCGGGCATCCACGGGCCCAGTTTCGACACCTTATTCTTCAGCACCATGCCGCCTTGGCAGCACCTGGCCCTGCTTCTAGGAATCACCGTGGCCTTGCTGTTAGTAGCCACATTCGTGTTGCGCCGACGGCAGTTGATCTTGTCGGCAGAGATATGAGAGAACGGCACGAGGGAAAGAATCGTGCGGAGAACGCTTTTGCGCCTTGTTGCTCGTGATACAATGGCTCCGTTTGGCCATGCTCCGGTCTGTGCGACGGTCGCACGTTAAACCGCGAGGGCCAGAATCCTCCAAGATCCGAGCCGATATGGGCTCGCCTATCACTATGCACAATCCAATTACCCGTCGACGAGTTCTCCAGGCCGGCGTGGCTACGTCGGCCTCACTACTGATCGGCCCCGCTGCAATGGCCCGCACGTACTCCGCCAATGAGAAGATCCGCTTTGCCCTTGTCGGCATCGGCGGCATGGGCGGTAAAGGCGTGAACGTGGCTTCCGCCGAGCAGATTGTCGCAGCGGCCGACGTGGACGTGAACCACGCCGCCGGCTCGATCAAAAAGATCAAAGACCGGTTTGCCGACGCGAAGATCTACAGCGATTACCGTAGACTTTTCGATGAACAGAGACACCTCGACGCCGTTTGGGTCGCCACGCCGGACCACCATCACTTTCCCGCCACAGTGCGCGCCCTCGACGCCGAACTGGCAGTTTATTGCGAGAAGCCCCTGTGCCATGACATTTACGAGGCACGCAAGCTTCGCAAGCTCGCCAAGGCCAAGCAGGTCGTAACACAGATGGGCAATCAGGGCCACTCTGGCGAGCACGTGCGTTTGCTGTGCGAGTGGATCTGGCAGGGAAGCCTCGGTGATGTAACCGAGGCCCACATACGTCCGCCTTATAATCAGATGGACTTTGGCTCGCGCACCGCCGGAAAGCCGATTCCCGTACCGGAGGGATTCGACTGGGACCTATGGCAAGGCCCGGTCAAGACGCGGGAATTCCGCAGCGGCATCCATCCGGCCCGATGGCGCGGCTGGATCGATTACGGCACCGGTCTGTTGGGCGACTGGTTCTGTCACAACGCCGATGGCGCAGTATGGGCGCTGAAGCTATACGAGGCCGATACGTGCGAGGTGGAGTGCGAGGGAGAGGAACCAAACGAGACGAACTGGCCGCACGGTGTCCGTGTCTCCTGGAAGTTCCCGCAGCGCGGCGACATGGTCCCGTGCATTATGCGGTGGAGTTCAGGCACCTATAACGACAAGCCCATGCCACCGACGGTCGATCCCGAGCGGGTGGCCTCCGCCGCAAAGCATCCCAGCGCCTATTTCGGCACGAAGGGGATGGCCGTCTCGGGCTGGTGGATGAACGGCACGCGGCTCTTTCCCGAGAGCTTCATGCAAGAGGTCGGCAGGCCCAAGAAGGTCCTGCCACGTGTGAAGGGACACGAGGCCGACTTCCTGAACGCCATCCGCACCGGCGGCCGATCCTCGGCCGATTTCGACTACTCGGCGCGGCTCACCGAGATCATGCTGATCGGGAATGTTGCCTCCCGCGTCCGTGGGAAGCTCAACTACGACTTCCGAGAAGGCAAGTTCACCAACAGCGATAAGGCCAATGCCTTATTGATGCGCAAGCCTCGCAAAGGGTGGGAATTCGGATACGCATAGCCGTCACCCGCTGCCTCCGTGAGTCCGCCTCGGCGGCAATCGGGCGGGGGATGCCTGGATTGTGTTCTCAGACGTTGTGTGGACTGTTCAATTTGCGCTGACAATGGCTACTTCGGTCGATCCCAGTTCTATTTCACGGTCTTCCGTGCCGAAGGCACAGCCTTATGATAGCCCAGGGTGGAGCGACGTTAGTCGCGCAACCCTGGGAACAGATTTTGCATACGTCGAAAGCCCCAACGGGGTGGC
>CAZURK010000357.1:0-14695 GCA_964623055.1 uncultured Pirellulaceae bacterium | reverse complement strand
ATACCTCTTACGAATCCGAACCGGCTTTGATACGCGAAGTGACCTATGGGGGCGTGGCGCTCGTCTACCCGGGCGAATCCGCTCCCCCCGAAATCAGACGAACCTACACGGGCGATGCCCCTGCGCTGTGCCCTACGTGAGTGAAGTAAGGTAAGGTCATGGCGCCCATGACCAAAGGAAAGTCGATTCCACTCACTGCGAGGCTCGCCCGCTGGCGAGTCTGGGTGCAGGCCACGTTCTTGGTGGCGTGGCTGGATCCATTGATGCTCCGCATGCACACCGTTTGCTCGCCGGTGTTTCACTGCTACTCATGCCCGCTGGCTCTGTTCGCCTGTCCCATCGGCGTGATGGCAAATTTCAGCGCACTTCACCTCTTCCCGTTGATGGCTATCGGAACGGTGGTGATTATCGGGGCGCTGTTCGGCAGCTTCATTTGCGGCTGGGTCTGCCCGTTTGGATTCCTCCAGGATCTTATCGGGAGAATCCCTATTCGTAAGTTCGAGTTGCCCGGATGGATGGGCTACACGCGCTATGTCGTGTTGGTTGTCTGTGTCTTTGCCATCCCGTACGGCATTCCTGATTGGCTTCCCGAGAAAGTGCCGTCGATGGAAGCAAGGCTCAAGTGGCTGAACGACGAATCAGGCTGGCTGGGATACGGATCTCCGCTGTTCATCTGCAGCGTCTGTCCCGCAGGAGCGTTGGAGGCGGCCGTGCCGAATGTGGTCACCAGCGCAAGAGCCGACACGCTTCGATACAATGTTCAACTACCTGCCTTGCCGCCTGATGCGAATGACGTCGACAGTGGTGAATTGGTGGTAACCGTTAATGGCGAACGGCAGGAACCAATTCCTACTGAGAAGGAGCAAAGGGTTGTCGAAGGCTTTGCTGGGGAGCCAGGAACAGAAATTGAATTGTCATTCGTCTACCTGGACGCCGAGGGCAATACATTTGAGATGCCGAGCGTGGTCAACCAGCAACTGGTTGATACAATTTCCCCGCCGGATGCTGGAGAGCTTGGCATCTCGTTAGGCGGGAAGATTGCCTGGCCCAGCACCACGAAAACCGTCATCTTGGTGCTGTTTTTGGCTGCAATGTTCTTCACGTGGCGCCCGTGGTGTACCTTGTTCTGTCCGCTGGGAGCGATTTACGGAATACTCAATTGGGTATCCTTCTTCTTTGTGAAGTTCCATCCGGACGAGTGCAACGACTGCGACCGCTGTCGGACCTTGTGCAAATACCACGGGCGCGGCGAGCGGCGTGGCGACGACATGCGCTGCATCCGGTGCCTGGACTGCACGCGTTGCTCGGCCGTAACCTTCTCGACGATATTCAGGCGGCAACGCAAGTCCGCTGGCGAGCCGCAATTGGTCAACATCGACCAACCCAACGAAAACGAATAGGGCAACCTGCGACCGTCGGTTACGCAGGGGCAGGCACCTTTCTCTGGCACGTAGCTGAATTCGAAAGAACTCCGTCTCACCCGGTACCCTGAATTCTTGCGAATTCAGCTACCTCGCCGACTGCCATACCACACGTGGGGCTAGGTCTGCATTGTCTGATGGGTGGACGGAGCATATACTTGGTTCGTCACGTGATATTCCTCTCTGCCCCTTCCTGGAGGAGATCCCCGATGAAACGATGGCTAGACCTATCAACCAGCTTCCTCGCCGCAGCGGCCATATTGGGCGCCGCAACCCACACCTGGGCGGAGAGCTTCGATCTGAAACTCAAACGGATCGAATCGCCAACGAATTCGCGGACTTCCACCAGCGCAACGGACAACATGTTTCGAGCGACGTCACCTCAGCAATTCTTCCTGCAGGTGGGGGGGCAAGCGGTCTGGGGCCCGACGAGAACCGGCGCGGCAGAGTTCTCCAAGGTGATTAAGAAGGAACCGGCCAAGTACTCGGCCAAGAACCCGTTTCGAGGCGTGGCCAAACTGGGAACGCAGCAGTTTGGGTTCGTCCTCGATGCAGTTCCCGAGGCAAAGAAGGATGAGAAGAAAAAGGACGAAGAGAAGAAGCCAAAGGCCAAATCCAAGCTGCCGGAATTGCATATATACAACCGCCTGTACTTCGACCTGAACCACAACGGCGACTTGACGGACGATCAGGTTGTCAAGGCGAACGATTCTCGAGGGAGGATCTACACGTCCAGCTCATACAGCTATGGACAGTACTCGTTCCCCCGCGTCGACGTGACGGTCGACGCTGATGGGACCAAGGTCGAGTACGCGTTCCTGTTCAGCGGCTACGCTCAGGCCCAGGCGAATTACCAGTACGCCATGGCTTCGCTGAATTCGGCTGCGTATCGCGAAGGCGAGATCACGCTGGATGGCAAGAAGAGACGGGTCGTGCTGGTGGACTACAACAGCAACGCGCGATTCGACGACAAGGCTACAGTAACCTCTGTGCGCACGTCCGACGGAGACGCCACCTACGCTATGCCAGGGGACATGATCTACATTGACCCCGACCCGAGCGGCGCTTCCTATATGTACGGCTACGATGCAACGACTAATGACGATCAACAGTACGTGGCCGAGCTGATCGATATCGACGGCATGTTCTACGAAATGGATGTGACTGCCGCCGGTGACAAGATTACGCTGACCGCCTCGACAGCGCCCGTCGGTTACGTCAAGAATCCGAGCAAGGGCTATCGTGCCATCGTCTTCAGCGACAAGCGAGTCCTGAAGATCTCCTGGAACGAATCCGGTAGATCGTCGTTGCCCGTGGGCGACTGGAAACTGGCGTCGTATACCATCGACGGCTCGGGGCAGGAAGACACGGCGAATGCGGACAAAGACCAGCCGTCGTTGCTGAACATGCTGGCCAGTGCGATCACTGGCAGCCGAGCGGTGGCGGGCCCCCGCTTCACAATGGTGTCCGCTCGGGCCCCAGGCGACTACGCGGTCGTGAAGGTGCGCGAGGGTGAAACAGTCGACATGCCGTTCGGCCCTCCGTACAAGCCGGTTGTGACGGCTTCGGCGATGGGCAACGAGACCGTTTCCCTGAGTATGTCGCTGGTCGGCGCGGCCGGTGAATCCTGCAGTAATCTGATGGTGAACGGTCGCCGGCCGGCGGATCCGCAATTCACAATCACGAAGCCGGACGGAACAGAAGTTCAGACCGGCAAATTCGAGTATGGGTGAGGCTTCACCTGCCGGTACTCGTGGCGAGTACCAAAGGAACCGGCCGACAAGTATCACGTGAAGGTGAAAATGGAAGGTGGTCCTTTCGAGATCGACGAGACCGCCGAGAGTATCATTCAAATTCCCAAGCAGCCTGCGGCGGTGAGTTTTGGCGATGTGGAAGCCGCATCGAACTAGACTGCCGTGCCCATAGTGATTTCGCAGCGGCCTCCAAGGTGCCTTGGAGGCCGTTTCGTTGTGTGCCGTGGGCTGCTGAACCGGTCGCCGGGGGTGAGTAGGTCCGGCTTGCCGAGCGGGACCTGGATATGCAAGGGCCCACTGATTCAAGGTCCAGCTCGGCAAGCAGGACCTACTTCTTCAACCGGGTTGCTGCGAGAACCGCCGCGCCAAGGGCTGCGGTCAGTTGCGGATCTGGGACGATTGCGATCGGCCGGCCAAGGGCGGATTCGAGGGCGCGGTCCATTCCTGGCACCAAGGCCACTCCGCCGGTGAAGACGAGCGGTGAAACGACGTTTCGCCCGGCCATAGACGCGACGCGAGCAGCGATGGATGCTTGAACGCCTGCGGCGATGTCCTCGGGTGCCATTCCGGATGCCAGAAGCCCGGTGATCTCCGTTTCTGCGAAGACGACGCACATGCTGCTAATCACGGCCGCCTTCTGGCTTCTGGCAGCCAACTCGCCTAGCGAGTCAAGTTTCACGCCAAGACGAGTTGCCACCACTTCCAGGAATCGGCCGGTCCCGGCGGCGCATCGGTCGTTCATCACGAAATCTTCCACTTGGCCGTTTCCGTCCAGCCGTAAGAACTTGCTGTCCTGTCCGCCGATGTCGACAATGGCCCGCGCGTCGGATGACCGCTGACGAACGCCCCATGCCTGACAGGTAATCTCGGTGATCGTCTCGTCGGCTCGATGGATTAGCTTGCGGCCGTAGCCCGTTGCGACGACCGATCGAACATCCTCGGCCGGGATCTTCTTCTCATCCAATAACCGCTCAAAAAGCTGCTGCGCCAGCGCATCCTGGTGGACACCTTGATCCATGACGCCAGACGCGACCACTTCAAGACTGTCGGCTTCTACCAGCACAACTTTGATCGTTCGGGATCCTGCATCAATTCCGGCGCAAATCATTTTTCTCTGCATTGACGTACAGTTTCTACAAGTGCTTCCAGACGCGTGCGCAACGAAGGCTCCATCGCGTCCGAAATTGTCGCTACTTCAATCTCGACAACGGGGATCCCCAGCCGCTGGCGAACGATATCTCCAATCACCGTGCCCTCCAATGCACAGTGGCTCGCCCCTGGGATGCTGGAGATCACAACGGATTCAGCCCCAAATCGGCGAATGTCCGCGCAGATCCGCTCGGCCCGGTCCGCTGGCGAGCCGACCATGGGGTCGGCCAGCGCCATCCTTGCCAGGGCTTTCATCGGCGGTAAGTCTTCGGGAATGGGATCCAGCGCGTGAGAAAACAGGTATTCGGTGCCGCACACGCGGCCGCCGATGTCTTCCAACAAGTTCATAACTCGCAGGTCGGCTACGGGGTTAACCCAAAAAACGCGAACGGCGTCCGCTGGCAGAACGCCTACTCCCGCATCAACTCGCCGGGCGGTCTCTTCCAGCAATTCGTCCAACACACGGACCGATTCGTCCTGATCGGAACAGAAATGGATGGCGAGCATTTCGGCGATCAGCATTTCCAGGGCGGGCAGTGGGCATGCGGGCGCTCTGAAAGCAAGTTGACGAAGCTTCGCCAGTCGCTGCCGAACTTGATTGGCACGTCGCACGCCGGCGGCGAGGAGTTCGTCGGTCAATTCTCGACCCGCGCAGCCTTCGAATTCTCGACGCACGCGTTCAAGTTCGGATAGCACAAAATCAACTTGGCTCTCCGGGGCCTGAAATCCACCGGGCAGATGTACGGCTGCTTCGTCGGGCTCCGGCGCGCGACGATGCGGAATCTCCCACCAGAATATCGAGTGACCCAGGCTCTCCAGCCGCTGGGCGATTGCCGAGAGGTCGTCGCAGGTTGCGCCGACGCTGCATGTAAGCAGATCAGGAATCGGAAAATGGGCCTCGTTGACGAACGCACCGAGCATGGCTCGCACTGGGCAGAACGAGTCGTCGATTCCGAGCGAATCGGCGATCTCCAGCAAACCGGCACTGTGCTCCATCACACACGGAATCCACCAGGCTCCGTCAGGATAGAATGCCACCACATTGTCAAACGAATAGGCGATCACCGGTACCGTGCCCAGATCCTTCATCGTGCCGATGATCTTCTTGCCCGCGGCTCGGGCTTGGCGGAGGCGTTCTTCTTCGGTCAGCAGGAAGTTCCACAGGCGCAGTGATGCGGCCGAGTTATCCATGCGCAGCTTCAGCAGTCGGAAATCTCCGTCGTCGACGTGCCGGCGCAGCGAGCCACCGTAGTCGGGCTCGCGAAGGCCCGCAGAACAGAGTTCAGCGTATCGCTCGTCCCACTCGTCCAGCGTTATGCGCGTCGTCGCGTGGTTCATGTCAACATTTCCAAAAACGCCTCGATTCGCCCGGCCGTCCGACCGAGCGAAGCGTCGTCGTCACATTCGTCAATCTCCAGCACAGGCACCGAACTCCACGCCTTCAGTCGGGCCAGTTCGGCGTGCCAGATGTCACACCAGACGTACCGATGGAGCAGAATCCCACGCACCTCGCGCGCGGCCAGTTCTTCTCCGAGCCATTCGTACAAGGTGTCGTTTGGTCGGCGGAAAACATCGGGAATTGTTCCAAAATATGCCCGAGCCAATTCGTCCAGAGGATTTTTCTTCAATCGTTCACGTTCAAACACAGCCGGCAGTGTTCGTTCGCCGCCTTCGGTCGCATCCAGGACCAAACGACCACCCGCCTGTTCGACAAGATCGAAAATCGCATAGTCCTTCTCGAGTAGCGGGCCGCCAACGATCGCCAATGGAACGCACGGGCGGGAAAAGGGGTCGGGTCTCATTTGCCTGAAAGGCCCGAAGGGTGCTGTGCACAAATGAGACCCGACCCCTTTTCCCGCCCTTACTTCTGCGATGGCCTCGGCGAATCGCCTAGCTGGAAGCTGCGGGTGTGCCTCACGCAATTCGGCTCGGGCGCCGCCGTACTCCAGCATCACCTTTGCCAACTGTTCGTCCGTTGGAGGCTGCCCGTCAAGTTGCACGAGGAAGTTGCCCAACCGTTTCAGTTCATCCAGGTACAGTTGGCGGGCCGCATCGGTTTGCCACGTTGAAGGCACGTTCATGAGAAAAATCGAAGCGTCGCCCTGCGACTCCAGCATGGCCGATGCGTAACGCATCTGATCGCATGTCGTGGTTAACACTACGGCCGATGCTTGCAGGTCGGACAATACCTCGTCGATCATCACGCCGGCGTAAGGACATATGGCCCGGCCGGCATGGGTGAACGGTCGACCTTCGGCGAAGTGTATCTGCATCCAACTCGGCTGAATGCCGTGGGCGGCGATCCACTCGGGAGGAACAAACGGGTTACAGTAGGCAATGGACTTCATTCGCAGCGACGTACTCTCGATATTGACCGCCAATCCCGAAGGGATGGTCTTATGTCAGCCCAAGGGTGGAGCGACGAGTCTTCCTACCCAGGGTTGCGCGACGTTCGTTTCCCTCACGTCGCTCCACCCTGGGCTATCATAAGTCCGCCCCCGTTTGGGCTGGCCTCTTGGCGTTGCATGGAGCACACCCTAAGCTTCCACACAACGCCGTGAGCGGACGGTCTCCAGCAACGCCTCTACGCGCACGCCAATTCGGGCCGAATCGGACGGTGAATAGTCGGTTTCGATTCGCATGTAGGGCATTCCTAACTTGTCCTCGACGAACCGTCTGATCTGGTTCGACTCGACATCGTAAGTGAGACAGGCTTGCCAGATCAGGTCGATGACGCATTCTGGCCTATAGGTTTTGGCCAGTTGTCGAAGTGTTTCCAGCCGGCGGTCGTTTCGCGTCAAAACCGAGCACGGCAAATGGAAGTACTTCTCGGCCAACGCGCGAACGGGATCGCTGGCGGTTTCGTCCACGTCTTCCAGAATGGGTTTCACGCCAGTGCAGTTCTCCTGGCAAACGACCGTTGCGCCGCTGTTCTCGATAATCTCAAGCACGCGTTCTGCGCCGTGCGCCATCGGCACACCGGTCATCAGCACGCGAACTGGCTTCGTCCCGTCGCATTCCTGCGGTTTCGCTCGCAGCATCTCGATCGCTCGTTCGTACTGCTCGAAATCGGCCCGGATGCCCGAGATGTTGCTTTTCAGGTCCAGCAGTTGTCTCCCGGTTAGCGGCGGAGCATCGCACGCCATGAACTCTGCCAGCGTTCGGCGGAGAGCCCGCTCGCGATTCATTACGCCGATTGCGTCGCGGATCTTCTCGTCAGTGATTTTCGTTTCGAATTGCTTCTCCAGAAACGAACGGAATTTCTCCATCTCGCGGACCCAATACTCCATCGCGTCGGGGTCGTCCGCCTTTTGCGGCAATTCCAGGACGTACATGGGCCGTGATTCGGCCATCAATTCGTACATCTTCTTCTTGCCGTCACACGTGGTTTCGGCCACGACCAAATCAGCCATTTCTAGAAAGGGGTTGTTCTGCTGAACGTGATAGCCAAACGTCGATTTGATCAGCGGGCAGAGATTGGCGGGCAAATGCTCCTCGGCCGGCGCGATCGTCTTTTCTGAACCTCCACACAGGCATACCGGAACGCCGGCGGCGGCCATGATCAACTCGCGCGGCGTGTATTCGCACATGATGCCCACAATCCGCTGGCCCGAGGCTTTGGCCTCGTTTGCGTATTCCAGGCAATTCTGGATCATCTTGCCGAACCAGGCGCAGGGACTTTCCACCCCATCGCCGCCGGCCCCGTCTGTCGCGCACGGCGTCGCCTTCGAGGCGCCTCACGTGTTTGGAGGTGGCGTGTTATTCTCCTTGCTATCGCAACAATCGGTCATTTGATCACCCCTTACGAGCAATGAAGATTCCTTGAGCGATCTTGCCGGCGTGGGCCAAGTCGCGCATGTAGTTCATCTCGCCGCCCAACGCGCCCATCAACTCTACGTTGAAGTCGATGATCCGCAATGCATCGTAGGTCAACTGCTTGTTCAGCATGTCCAGGTACAGGTCTACGTACGGTGGAAATCGGCCGGTGTCTTCGGCGATCTGGACTTCGCACCCGTTGTCAGACAGCAGGCCGGAGTATCCATCCAGATTCTGGACATTGGCGAACTTCATGAACTTCAGGAATCGTTCCGCTTCCTCGTCGTTCAGTCCCTCTGGCCCTTCAATCCAGTCTGTAAAAGCAATCACGCCATTCGTTTTGACCAGACGAGCTGCTTCGGCAATCAGCTTGCTCTTGTCGACCACGTAGCACCATGCATCTTCGCCCCAGACGAAGTCGGCGCAGCCGTCCGGTAGCCCGCTTTCGCATACATCGGCCAGCGTAAACGAGATTCGGTCGGCAAAGCCCTCTTGCTCGCACCGTTGTCTTCCGCGCTCGACGACTGTCTGGGTCGCGTCGACACCGGTCATCCGGTCCACGTTCCGGAAGCGTACCAGGAACCGCATCCCGGCGCCGTTGCAACAGCACAGGTCAACGCCGGACATGCCCGCGCCGACGCCCGCCCTTTCGGACAGATCCATCGACGACTGGAAGCCACCGATGTGGATCTGTTGTCCCATCACCAGTTCCCACAGGTCTCCCTCCGGGCCGTCGTACACCGTTTTAACATCAGCAAGACCAATTCCTTCCGTACTTTTCATTGGATCTCTCCGCCTTAGAGGAATACGGGGCGAGTGAAGCGCGAGACATCGCGCCACTCGGCAGATCCCGAGCGCCGGACGGGACCTGAGAAAGGAGGAAACGCAGCTACACCGCGGCCGGTTCGAAACGTCCGCTGGAGTACAGCCTTTAGGCTGCGAAAGACAGGCTGAAGCCTGGACTCCAACAACCGCCCGCGCCGTATCCGTACGCAAGTACCGCCGAGCCGTCGGGCTCTAACGGGTTCTGTGACTGGGGTGGTTGGAGAAGGGCCGAGTTCAATCAGATAGCGCGCACGACCGACCGCCTGCGACCAGCGGGCCGCATTCGTCGGCAATCGGCTTGTGCGATCGTTCGCCATGCTCGGCTGGCTGTAGCGCCGAAAGCACCTGAGGCGACGGCAATCCCATTTCGGTCATTGCCGGCTTCCATCCATGGCACTCGACACGAGCACCGGTGGACTTCGCCTCAGCGGTGCTTCAGGCCAATGGAAGCTAAAGTCCTAGGCAGTCGGTTGGTTGTCTTCGGAGTTAACGACATCGTGTCTCACCTCGCTGTTTCTTGTCGGTTGGCCAGGCAAAGCGTCAATCCGCCGGTCCTGCGAACCGCACGGAGCTTCGATTGGCTTTCCCAATAAGAATACGCGCTGATACCATGTTACACGCGCGCACGCGTCGATCAACCGAGCTAGCGGACTTCTTAAGAAAACGTGGCGAACGACAATTGGCTAGAATCTGATCGTCCAGGTTGCGTCCAGGTCGAAAGCGCGGAAGTCGATGCCGAGACCAGCACCGGCACCGCCGAGCCCTGTGCCGTCGTCGACCATCGAGTTGTGAGGTGTGCCCACTACACTAAGCGCCAACGCATGATGGTCGCCCAACATCAGTTCGACGCCACACGCGAGATGATGCTCGTAGATCGCCGGGAAAATACCGTTGGCGAACACCACATTGGTGTCAATGGGTGACCTGCCGTAATTCCACCCCAATCGAGCAATCAGGTTTTCCGTCAGCCAAGCCTGTGCGCCAATGCCAATGGTGTGTTGATCTTCCCACCCAAAGCCACCTTGACTGGGCAGTCGGCCGAAGATGCCAACATTCTCCCAACCGATGTACTTGTAGTCTGCAGTCAACTGCAGCCAATCCGCGACCTGGCAGGCCACGCCAAAACGAAGCTCGGGAGGCAGTTCGAAGCCAGGTATTAGGTCTTCGTAATGCGAGAAATCGTCGAGCTGCCATTGGCGGCTTGTGTAGGAAATACCGGCCGACCAGAAGTCGTTGATGTCGTACAGTGCGCCTAACTGAAAGCCCATCATATACGAGACTTCGGCACGGCCGCGACCGGCAGTCTGGGCCAGGGTGGCTGTCGCCAGATCGGAGCTAAACATCACGATGTCGACAAGCAGCCCCGCGCCAATGGAAAGCCGATCGTTCACCTCGTAGGAGACGGCCGGAATAGCCTTGATGCACAACAAGAAGGAGCTTGTATCGTACACAGAACCGGCAGGAATGAGCGCGGCCGGATCGATGCGAGGATTATCGTACGTTGCTCCCAAGCCGCTCGACCCGACGATAGTCATCCCGAGGGCCCAAGGCGAATCCGCTACGCTATGACGCATACCAGCAAATGGCGTCATGTAGATGTACTGGTCGCTTTCCTCGATCAGGGGCGCATTCGGATTGACCAGGGGGCCTGTCGCACTGGACCGATCGATGTCCCGGTCCGCGAAAAGCATATGCGCTCCGAAGTCGGCCGAGTTCTGTATTCGACTCAGGCCAGCCGGATTGATGTAGATTGTCGATGTGTCCACGGGTGCCGCGCAGTTTGCACCACCCATCGCGCGGCTTCTCGCGCCGACGCTATAGAAATTGAGCCCGTTGATGGCATATGCTGATTCCGCGATGAGCATACCCGAAGCTAGCAATGCTACGAGAATCGCGCGCATGATGGTTCTTCTACACATGGGTCACCTCCGTTGGTTCGAATGGAGAGGGTAAGTTGACTGTCTCGGGCACACGCTAGATTCAGTCGCTATCGGATCGCCGGATTTTGCGGATATAGCGAATGGACCCATTAGCTACGCTTATGGGGATTATTGGGTTTTCTGAGTTCGCTCTGTGTGGATTGGGGAAACCTCACCGGTTGGGGCCTTGTTTCCGGATGACTTGATGTTAGGACCAAGGTGGTCCTACAATGCTGTACAGGGGTATTTGGCAACTCATAACGAGCGTAGTTGCGGTAGCCGAATTGTGGGATGTCGAGAGCCGGGGGCCCGGAGCCCCTCGCACGACGTGTTGGCGGGTTCACTCCTGCGAATTACCTGATCCCCCTCGAAACGAGTCAACTGGCGCAGACGGAAGAAACCACATGTCGTCATCAAAACAGAGTCTGTTTCGCAAGATC
This sequence comes from uncultured Pirellulaceae bacterium, assembly GCA_964623055.1. Classification (GTDB taxonomy): domain Bacteria; phylum Planctomycetota; class Planctomycetia; order Pirellulales; family Pirellulaceae; genus JADHUC01. The sequence goes on along the minus strand of CAZURK010000357.1, from coordinate 3,371 downwards.
CCCTCGGTGGATGCCCTTCTTCAGGATGCCGATTTGCAGAAACTGTGTCGGGAGCTACCACGCAGGATTATTGTGAATGCGGTTCGTGCCGCGGTGGAACAGACTCGGAAGCTTCTTGCGGCAGGCCAGCAGGAGGAGAGCGACGAAGACGGTCTGCGGCGAGAAATCCTCGACCGCGCTCACCAGCGCGTCCAGTCGGCAGCGCGACGGCATTATGGCAAAGTGGTCAATGCGACAGGCATCATCTTGCATACCGCTTTGGGCCGGGCCGTGTTGCCCGAGGCTGCGATACGCGAGATCGAAGAGGAACTTACCGGCTATTCGTTGGTCCAGGCGGACATCGAGACGGGCCGTCGATCGCGACGCGATGCCAAGATCGACTGGCTTCTCCAACAATTGACCGGAGCCGAGGCGGCGACGGTGGTCAACAACAATGCGGCCGCCACCTCGATCGTATTGAACACAGTGGCCGATGGCAAAGAGGTAATCGTGTCGCGAGGACAACTGGTCGAAATAGGCGGCGCGTTCCGGCTGCCCGACGTAATGGAGGCAAGCGGTGCGATAATGGTCGAAGTGGGAACGACCAACAAGACGCATCCTCGAGACTACGAGAACGCGATCACCGAGAACACGGCGGCCATCATTCGTGTCCATCCGAGCAACTACAAGATTTCCGGTTTCACCGCCGAGGTCGAATTGGACAAGATGGTCGAGATCGCTCACGCGCACAACCTGGTCCTGATTGACGATGTGGGTGCCGGGCCACTGGTCGATTTCTCGCAATTTGGCTTCGATCGCGAGCCCACGTTACCGGAATCCGTCCGAACCGGCGCGGATCTGATCACTGCCAGTGCCGACAAACTGATCGGAGCATGCCAGGGCGGGATCATCCTGGGCCGGGCTGATCTGATAGAACGGGTACGCAAGAATCCGTTCGCGCGAATCGTTCGCGTGGGGAAGCTCACATACGCAGCGTTGGAAGCGACGCTTACCCTGTTCATGGATCAGGCGGTCGCCTTGCAGGAGGTTCCCACACTGCGCATGCTGCGTCGGGACCTGTCGGAGTTGACCGAACAGGCAAAACGAATCGCGAGCAGCGTGAGCAAGCAGATCGAAGACGCGGAGGTCGTGACTGTTGATGGGTTCTCCCAAATGGGCAGCGGTTCACTGCCAACGCAGAACTTGCCGACCCGTCTTGTAGAGGTCACTTCGCAGACTTTGACGGCGGGCGAAATCGCAGCACGACTTCGCCGCAACATACCGCCCGTTTTCGCACGGATTCATAATGATCGCGTACTGCTGGATCCACGTACAATCCTGGACGGAGAAGAACAGACCGTGATCGAAGCCCTCGTCGCGGCCCTAAACGGCCCCAAATGACGAATGACTAATGACCAAGTGCTGACATGCCTTCCGAACAGATCAATCTAACGATAGGAACCGCCGGGCACATCGACCACGGCAAAACCGCTTTGGTCAAGTGCTTGACCGGATGTGATACGGATCGGCTGAAGGCCGAAAAAGAACGGGGTATGTCGATCGACCTGGGATTTGCCCCTTGTACGATCGCCGATATGGAGGTGGGCATCGTCGACGTGCCGGGCCACGAGAACTTCATCAAGACCATGGTGGCCGGCGCGGTTGGCATGGACGCGGTCTTGCTGGTCGTGGCTGCAGACGACGGAGTGATGCTACAGACGCGCGAGCACTTGGACATCCTAACCCTGCTGGGCGTCGATCACGGACTGGTCGCGCTCACCAAGGTGGACCGCGTCGATGCAGAATCGCTTGAACTGGCACAGGCCGAACTCGCAGAGTATCTGCAAGGGACGTTTCTTGAAGGCGCACCGGTACTTCCCGTCTCCAGCGTGACCGGCGAGGGCTTCGATGGTTTCTTCGAGGCGTTGGTGGCGTTGATGGAATCCGTCGAACCGAGACCGCTTGACGGCGTGTTTCGTTTGCCGCTCGATCGGTCGTTTTCCGTCAAGGGCTATGGTACCGTTGTGTCCGGCATTCCGGTTTGCGGCTCAGCCCAGATCGACGACGAAGTCGAGTTGTTACCCCAAGGAATCACTGGGCGCGTTCGCGGGATCGAGGTCTACGGCCGGACCAGCGATACGGTCAAGGCTGGCCAGTGCGCCGCGTTGAACGTGCGCCAGCTCGACCAACGCACCATCAATCGCGGCGACACGTTGACTGTGCCCGGTTACTTCTCGGCGGGACAATGGCTCGCTTGTACGTTGCAGCTTCTGCCGCTTGAGAAAGTCGCGTTGAAGAACGGTATAAACGTCAAGTTTCACGTAGGCACTGCGGAGGTCGGCGCAGCGGTCTACGCGATGAAAGGCGACGCGATACGGCCCGGCGAGGAATATCTAGTCCAGATTCGGACGAACACACCGGTCGTCGCGGGCCCGGGCGATCGGTACATCCTCCGGACGCTTTCCCCGGTTCGGACCGTAGGCGGTGGCATGATCGTCGAAGGCATACCCGGAAAGCTGAAACGCAAGCGTCCCCACGTACACGAGGATCTGCAGGAGCGAGCACAAGCGGTCTCGGACGACTGCCAATTCGTCGAATACTGCGTGCGGACGGCTCGAACACTGGCCGCCAGCGACGCGGATATTGCGGTTCGTACGAAGCTTCCGCGTGATCGCGTCGAGGAAGTGATTCGAGATTTGACAAGCCGGAGCAAGATCCTCGCACTGAAGCCCGGATTATACATGCATTGCGATGCTGTGGCGGAGGCGCGCGGGCGCGTCGTGAAACTGGTTGACGACTACCACAACCTGTCGCCGGAAAGCCTTGGAATGCCCCTGGAACAACTTCGCGCCGAATCACGGCTGGACAACGTCGTTCTGGACGGAATCATCGACCTGCTGAAGGCGGAAGGACAACTTGTCGATCAAAGCGGCCGTATCGCCGCCGCCGGGCACAACCCGAGTTTTCAAGACGAAGACCAGAAACTTGTCGACGACATTGAATCACTCTACCGAGATTGCGCCTTCAATCCACCATCGGCGGAACAACTGGTCGAGAAGACCGGTGCGAATCGAGACACGGTGAACAAGATTTTGAGACTACTGCGCGAGCATAAGAAGTTGGTGCAAGTGGACCAGGGAATGGTCTTTCACTGCGAAGCCGTAGACCGAGCGCGCGAAATCCTGATCGAGTACATCCAGAAAGAAGGCAAACTGGAAAGCGTGCGCTTCAAGTACCTGCTGGACACAACTCGCAAGTACGCGCTCCCGCTGCTGGACCATTTTGACCGGACTGGACTACTCCGCCGGGAGGGCAACACGCGGTATTTGAAGAAGCGTGTGTCTTAGTTGGACATTGTTACTCTGGTGTCGGGGTCGGGTGCTTCAAACTTC
>CAZURK010000356.1:0-14744 GCA_964623055.1 uncultured Pirellulaceae bacterium | reverse complement strand
AGTCCGTCCCGGGTTTGACGCTGACGCTTGACTACACGCACTTCACACGTGCCGGTCTGCCGGATTCGGACGTTGAACCCCTGATTGCTCACGCCAGCCATTTTCACGTGCGTGGGGCTCGCGAAGGACGCCTGCAGTGCGCGTTCAAAGACAACGTGATTGACTACGGCCGCATTCTGGACGTGATGAGGGACACGGATTACTCCGGCTATGTTGGGGTCGAGTACGTGTGGATCGACTGGGAACACTGCAACGAGGTCGACAACCTCTCGGAGACAATCTTGTTCCGCGACTTCGTCCGTTCGAGGAATAACTGATGCCGGTAAGCCAGAAAAGGACCAATCAACCATGAGACTAATCAAGGATTCCGAAGCCTCACTTGAGCCGTTGAGCGGAAAAACGGTCGCCGTCCTCGGATACGGCAACCAAGGACGGGCTCAGGGCCTGAATCTACGCGATAGCGGCATTTCCGTCATCGTCGGCAACCGCGACGACGACTATCGCCGGCAGGCGGAAGCGGATGGGTTCGATGTCTGCGAAATCGCGGAAGCAGCCCGCGCCGGCGACGTGCTCCTGGTGCTGACTACCGACGAGTCCCAGCCGCTGATCTGGGACGAGCAGATCGCGCCGGGCATCCAGGCGGGCAACACGCTCGTTTGGGCCAGCGGGTACAACATCGGATACGACCTGATCACGCCACCGAATGACGTGGACGTGGTGATGATCGCTCCGCGTATGGTCGGCGACACGGTCAGAACTCTGTACGAGCACGGCAAAGGCGCGATCGCTCAGTTTGCCGTGCATCAGGACGCGAGCGGCAAGGCGCGACAAACGGTTCTCGCCTTGTGCAAGGGAATCGGGTTGACGCGTGGAGGCGCCTTCGAATCCTCGTTCCGCGAGGAGGCGGAACTGGACTTGTTCGCCGAGCAGGTCGTTTGGGCCGGCCTGACCGCCTGGATCCTGGAGTGCTTCGAGATCGGCGTCGAGTTCGGCTTCTCCCCGGAACTCATGGTGATGGAGCTTTACGCTTCGGGAGAGGCTTCGGAGATCCTCGGACACATGGCGAAAAACGGGTTCTTCCGACAGATGCGACTTCATTCAACAACCAGCCAGTACGGAACGCTGTCACGAGGCCCTGGTTTGATTGCGGAGGAAACCAAAGAGAAAGCGCGAGCGATCCTAAGAGACGACATCAAAGGAGGCGCTTTCGTCCGCGAGTGGAGCCAAGAGCAGGCAGGTGGATCCACTAGACTCCACGCCCTCATGGAAAAGGCGCTTGCCCACGCGATGAGTGTCGCCGAGACCGAAACCATCCGGCAGATTAAAGAAGCGCATGCAATGGATGACTGATTGAGCAGAGGTCGGCTAATGTAGTAAGCGTGCTTCACCTTGCATGCGCCGCGTGGTGGGTTCTGGCAAGCGAACGAATGAACTCGCATGAACGTGCTGAAGCGGGAGGCTGAATGGTGATTGAGCATTCTCAGAGTGTGTCTTCAAATCCGTACGATGGCCCTCCGAGGCCGTCGAAACAGGAGGATTCGGGAGAATCGACGGGCTCGGAGGCCCATCGTACAACTGAGTTGCCGGCTTCTCGTAGTTTGATGACACGCTCCCAGAGCCCGTCCTTGCGTGTGTTGTTGCTTGTGACGTGCGGGCTGCTGGCCGGCGTGACGGCGGCGGGCGGGGCGGAGGTGAAGGGCGAATTGGGCTGGCTCGCGTGGCCGGCTATCACTCGTGAAGCGAAGCCGTGGGTACGCTGGTGGTGGATGGGCAGCGCGGTGGACCCGTCGAACCTGACGCGCGAGCTGACGGAGTTCCGGCAGGCGGGGTTTGGCGGCGTGGAGTTGTGCCCGCTCTACGGAGTGAAGGGCGAGGAGAGCCGTTACCTTTACTACCTCTCGCCACGCTGGATGGAAATGCTCGCTCACACCACGACCGAAGCGCAGAGGCTGTCGCTCGGTGTTGATTTTACGACAGGCACCGGCTGGCCGTTCGGCGGGCCGCAAGTCACGCTGGAGATGGCTTCGTCGCGCGTGGTGATGAAAACCTACGCGGTCGCAGGCGGCACGAAGTTTACCGGCAAAGTTCCGCCACGCAAAGCCAGAGAAGCGATGCCACAGGAGACCAACTCGGACGGCGTTTTTCCCCACGCCGACGCACCCGGTGTACTGCAATGCCTCATCGCCTTTTCGGAAAAGGGCGAGTGCCTCGACCTCACGGAGAAAGTGGACGCGACGGGTGGGCTGGATTGGACGGCTCCGGCGGGCCAATGGCAACTGTACGCCGTCGGCCGTGTCGGGCCGATTCAGAAGGTAAAACGTGCCGCTCCCGGTGGCGAGGGCTGCGCGCTTGATCCCTTCTCGCCTGCAGCGATGCGCACCTATCTGGAGCGATTCAATGCGGCGTTCGCAGATTTCCGCGCACCAGTGCCGCGGGCGCAGTTCCACGATTCGTTCGAGTATTTCGCCGCTGACTGGACACAGGAGCTCTTTTCCGAGTTTGCCAAGCGGCGCGGTTACGATTTACGCACGCAACTGCCGGCACTTTTCGGCCAAGGCCCGGAAGATACTGTCGCGCGCGTCAAGTCGGACTACCGCGAAACGATGTCCGAGCTGCACCTCGGCTATTTGCGGCACTGGACCGATTGGGCGCACGGGAAAGGCAGCCTGACTCGCAACCAGGCCCACGGTTCGCCCGGCAACCTGCTCGACCACTACGCTGCCGCGGACATCCCCGAAACCGAAGCCTATCATCGTGACCGCAGTTTGCTCGTGGCCAAGTTTGCGTCGTCCGCAGCCCACGTGACCGGCAAGCCGCTCGTCAGTTCTGAGACGGGCACCTGGGTCCGGGAGCATTTCACCGAAACGCTCGCCGATTTGAAGACACTGGTGGATGAATTCTTCGTAGCCGGTGTGAACCACGCGGGCTTCCATGGCGCGGCTTACTCGCCCGACCGCGCACCATGGCCCGGCTGGCTTTTCTACGCCCCGACGCAGTGCAATGCGCGCAATCCCATCTGGCGTGACCTGCCCGCGCTGACGGCTTATGTCACCCGTTGTCAGTCCGTGCTGCAATCGGGCCGACCTGACAATCAAGTGCTACTCTACTGGCCCGTTTACGACCTGTGGCACAAACCGGCCGGGACGTTGACCCGCTGCACGGTACACTACCGCGAGTGGCTGGAAGAGGAGCCGGTCGGGAAAACGGCGGAACAGCTTTGGCAGCGCGGCTTCAGCTTCGATTACATCTCCGACTCGCTCCTGGACGCTGCGAAAGCCAGCGGAGACAACATCGAGCTGCCAGGCACTGCTTACCGCGTCCTTGTCGCCCCGCCATGCGAGCACATGCCGCTGAAAACACTGGCCAAGTTCCTCGCGCTCGCAGAAGCGGGAGCAACCGTCATCTTCACGGATCACCTGCCCCGCGACGTGCCCGGTCTGGCAGACCTCGAATCACGACGCGCCGAACTCCAAACGCTCCTGGCTCGCGTGGAAAAAGGGGACAGGTCCATTTTGTGCGAAGCACCCTCCGGGCCGTTCCGGCAAAATGGACCTGTCCCCTTTTTCCACCGGCTGTACGATGGGCCTCCGAGCCCGTCGGTTTCCCAGACTCCTCCTGTTTCGACCGCCTCGGAGGGCCATCGTACGGATTTGAAGACACCCTCTGAGGGAGTGCGGGCCGCTCGCATCGGGAAAGGAGTCGTATTGGTCGGCGGACTGGAAGCGGCGTTGGCTACCGCCGGCATCCAGCGGGAGCCTATGACCGACAACGGCATGCTTTTCATCCGACGCGCGACCGCCGACGGCCACGACTACTTTATCGTGAACCGTGCAGATAAGCCTTTCGACGGCTGGCTTCCGTTATCGGCAATCGCGAAGTCCGCGATTCTGTTGGACCCCATGAACGGGCAAACAGGCATCGCCGCACTGCGGCAGCGCGCCGGCAGGACCGAAGTATTCGTCCAAATGCAGCCTGGCGAATCGCGGATCGTGCGTCTAGCGGAGTCCGTCGCCAAAGGAGCCCGTTGGCCATATCACAGGATCGCTGGTGACACTGTTCCGATCGTGGGCAAATGGCGTGTGGAGTTTCTTGCCGACGGTCCCGTGTTGCCGCCGTCCTTCGAGACGGATCAACTCGGCTCGTGGACGGCTCAAGGCGGCGAGGCAGAGCGATTCGCGGGTACCGCCCTCTATCGGATCGAGTTCGACGCGCCGGCCAAACCCGCTTCCGATTGGCTGTTGGATCTGGGCGGAGCGGCGCAGAGTGCCCGCGTGCGTTTCAATGGGAAGGGCCTCGGCACGCTGTTCACGCGGCCATTCCGCGTGAGCGTCGGTCCGCTTCAGCCGCGAGGTAACGTACTGGAAATCGAAGTCACCAGCGTCGCCGCCAACCGCATCCGCGACCTTGACCGCCGTCGAGTTACGTGGCGAATCTTCCACGACATCAACTTCGTCAGCTTCGGGGGCCGAAAGTTCGACGCCTCTAACTGGCCGCTCACCGATGCCGGCCTGCTTGGACCGGTGACGTTGCAGGTGGCGGAGCACCACGAAGGAGTAACCACGAATGACACGAATTGCACGAATGAGTAAAGAGGGTGGTGGCACGTCTGGTATTTGGGACAGGAGAAACCGCCGCTTGTCTAATGTTCCTTTGGTGCCTGCATCAAGAGTTGGAGAATGAACTATGTTGAGCTTGAAGTCGGCGAAAGTCTGTATTGCCATCATGGCACTGTGCCTCGTGTGTTGTTTGTCGGGTGCGGTCGCGGCGGCCGAGAAGCCGCCCGTCGAGGAAGGCAAAGCGCGAGCGCTCATCAAGCAGCATGGCTGGCCGGCCGACACGTTTGGGATCCTCGGAGATCCGTCGTGTGTTGATGTCTGCCGGCTGGAGGGCGGTCCGGAAGACGGCTATCTCTTTGGATTCCGCTGCGGCAACGCGGTTGAGGCGAATCGGCTGGTCTTCCTGTTTTCCCTCATCAAGGAACAGCGCCTTGTACTCGACCTGTCGCCGGTGCCGGACGGATTACCTTCGACGCGGCAATGGAACTGGCCGATCTCGCTCCGGCTCGCGGCGTGCGAAACGGCCAGCAAGCCGTCGTTGTATGTCTGTGCCGATCGCCTTGGTGTTGGCCTCGATGAACTGGTCGTGCCGCTGAACGTCGAAGTCCAGGCGCCGCCGGTCGATGGGGCCAGCGGCAAGGCAGCCGCCGATTCTGCGGCCGCCCGATTTGCTCGCGCCCATGCCCAAGAGCGGGACAAGCACCGGATCCGCTGGCGATGGCAGCGCGTGGCGTGCCCGCAGTGGGCAAGGGTTGAGTTTCCTCGTTCATTGCGGCGCTGGCAGGGCCCATTCGGCCTTCCAGTCCCTCATCCGACGCAGGAGCCGAAGAACAGCCTGAACGTAATCGTCGCGGGCATCGACGTTTGGCAGGGAAACCACTTTCTGATGCACAACGACAAGACGCACGACTATATCTACGGCGACGTCGCGCCTTTCCGGTTTGCGTACCGGAAGGGGACGCTGCCGGCCTACGAACGGATCGTGGCCGAGTACACGTCGGAAGAGATGACCGATCGCGAAAAGGCGGTCAAGCTGTTGACGGTGGCGCTGGCCCAGCACGTGAGGCATCCCACCGTGCCGCCGGTTGGCGGCGACTGTGCCTCGGACCGTGCCATGGACGACGATGCCCTGCTGGCCAGTCGCAAGGCGTGGTGCAACGAGCAGGCGCGGGTCTTTGTTCGGATGTGCCAGGTGGCCGGCGTCCCCGCCAGAATGCTCTTCTTGTTCTATGACAGCGGAGCCAGCCATGTGCTCACGGAATTCTACGCCGACGGACACTGGGCCTTGGCGGACAGCAGCTATATCTGCGTGTTTCCCGACAAAGACGGACGCTTGATGAGCGCCGACGAGTGCATCAACGACCCGGACAAGAACCTTCGTGCGGGCGAGGCCTATTTCCAGCGACTGCAGGACCTCGCCCGGCTCTCGGACGAAGAAATGGTCGGCTGCCAATTCACGGACAAGCCATACGGCAAGGCGCAGGATGAAAAGGCGCGGAGCGCAGCCATCAAGGAAGCGGCCGACCAGATGCGTAAACGTTTCTTTCGGAAATCGAGTCAGCAACTCGGCGGCGAACTATGGCGCTTCGCCGTCCTGCCGTATCCCCTCCCGCCTGAAAGTTGACACGTAGCCAAAAGAAAGGGCTCTTCCGTTTTCGAGAGTGAACCTCGGCGTTCATTGTACGATGGCCCTCCGAGGCCGTCGCAATCCGGCTGTTTGACAACTCAATCGACGGCCTCGGAGGGCCATCGTACACCCAGAAACAACAAAGCCGAAGAAAGGGATGACAACCATGAAGAAGATATTGTCAGCAGTGTTAATCCTCGCCAGCGGGCTGAGCGCTGGTGCGAGCGAGACGGCGGAGACGAAGAGCTACACCGGCAAGCGGATGATATATCTCTCCCCGCTTTCGGAAGAAGATCGCGTGTTCAAGGCGGCGCACCAGCCGGATACGACGCCCACGACGCTGGCCGATGAACTGCGCGGTTATCTAGAACGGATCGACGGCAAAGAATGGTCCGTGTCTGAGGAGGGATATGAGAACGACGGGATTTTGCTGGCTCTAACCAAGTTGCCTCTGGTTTCGTTGGAGGACAAGACCCAACTCGGAAAGATGAACAAGGAAGGCTACATGGTCCAGGCCGACGAGAAGAGCATCGTGCTCGTCGGCAATACCGTCCTGGGTCTTCAGAACGCCGTGTTCGATCTGCTCGAGCGTCTGGGCTGCCGGTTTCTCCTGCCGCCGGAAGCCTGGACGATCATCCCGGAGAAGACCGGCCTGAAACTGGCGATGGGCAAGATTTTCAATCAGCCGGATTACGTCTATCGCCGCTCCTACACCGGCAGCGGCGGCGCGCTGCAAGGTCCGGCCGCGGGCACGGCACCGAAGGACCGAGCCCGGTGGAACCGCACCACCCGCCAGGTTCCCCACGCGAATGTCCACAACGGCCATGCCTGGCAAGATATCGTAATGAGAAATGACGAAGAGCTTCGCACTAATCCGGAATACTTCCGCATTGGAGAAGACGGCAAGCGTTGGGGTCACGCGCATCCCAAGGTGCAAAATGCTGCTGGCAAGCCGATCCCGACCAAGCTGAACTTCTGTCCGTCCAATCCCGGTCTCAAGGCGCTCTGCGCGGTCGACCGCATCAGGGTCTTGGAAAAAGCACGCAAGAGATTCCCGACAGAGTACACCGTTTCGATGGAGCCCAATGACGGCAGCAGGGCGTGTCTCTGCGACAAGTGCAAGGCGTTGGGAAATCCGACCGACCGCATGCTGCACTTGGCCAACCACGTAGCCCGCGAGATCCGCAAGAAATACCCGGAGGCGAAAGTCGGGGTTTCGCTCTATCCCCCGCATAACCAACCGCCGGAAAAGGAAAAGATCGAACCCAACATGCAGGTTATGGTTTGCCTTGCCTTCAACAATACCGGCAAGTCTTTCAACGAACTGATGACGGCCTGGGTCGAGGCCGGCGCAGAAGAAGTGATGGTGTACGACTATTACGGCATCTCGCAATGGGGCCACGGCATGCCGGGTACCGGACCGGGCTTCAAGAACATTGCCTACAAGATTCCCTGGTTCTACAAGAATTGGAACGTGCGCCTGGCGCTGATGGAGACTTCCCACGCGTGGGGTCACTTGGGCCCGTCCATGTACCTGATGCGCAAGCTCTTCTGGGACATCGACGCCGATGCCGAGGCGATCTATTCCGATTGGTTCCACCATGCTTTCGGTGCCGGCGCCAAAGATATGCGCAAGCTCTTCGATTTGTGGGAGGCGAAGAGTGATACATCCGCCATGACCGATGCGAATGTCTTAAGCTGGCTGCGCCTGTTGGAAGCAGCGGCGAAGGCGGCCCGGAACGAGAGTCCGGCAGTGAAGCGCCGCATCGCTGACATGATGTCCTACGTTCACTTTGTGAAGCTCTACCATGAGGCCAGACAGGTACGTTACAGCACGAAAAAGGAGGAGCTGCAGGACAACCCCCAGATCATGGCGAAGTGGAAGGAACTGTACAGCTTCATGTGGCGTACGCGCCACCGGCAGATGACCCATCCCTACGCCTTCTGGTATTGGAGCGCCGACGCGCTGAACCCGGTGCTGAGACAATACTGGAAGTTCCAGGTGCCGGCGGGTAACTCGGAGTATAAGAAATATTGGGACTGGGGCATCGGCGGTCACAGAGGCGACGCCATCTTTACGAAAGAGGCGGACTACAGCACGACGGAGATGCTGGCGATCTTCAAACGTGACCTGGCTGAATACAAGGAGAAGACAGCCAGCTTCGTGACGTACTCCAAGGACCTGGTTCCGCTGTTCCAAGGGGCTGCTGAAACCTATCATCCCTATAAGGATAGCAAAGGGACGCGTCACGGTATGATCGGCAAAACGTACTGGCGTTTCTATGTCGACGAGCCCACCAGGCTGCGCATCGCGCTTCATACGCAGTGGACCGAGAAAAGCAGGTGGAAGTACGGCGAGTTCCTCTTGGCTGAATTGCGCGACAACAAGGGTAGCGTCGTATATTCGAAGGAAGCTGCTGCTTTTGAAAAACCCCAATGGGTTTCAGAAATCAAGGCCAACCTTGAACGCGGCTCTTACTATCTCTACGTACACAGCAGCGGCCGTCCCTGCTACCCGCTCTTCGAGCCTGCGGTGAAATACACATACGAACAATCGGTGGAGCGTTCGTCAGAAGCCGCCTACTTCGGTCCCGGATTTTTCTACGTCCCGAAGGGAACGAAAGACCTGCTGATCAACAATCAGGGAATTGTCAGTATCAGGCGGGCGAGCCAGAAGCCACACGAGAGAAAGGAATACAACAAGCCGGGCGTAATTTCGATTCCCGTCGCCGATGAAGACGGCAAGGTTTGGGAGTTTCGAGGGCTGGTCAATGGAAAGTACCAACTGCTGAACGTCCCGCCGTATATCGCGACCGTCAAGGAAAACCTGCTGGTACCGAGAGAGGTGCTGGAGAAGGACGGCGCGCCGGAGGAAAGTAATGAGTGATCAGTAGCCAGTGGCCAGATGCTGGGCTTGGAGGTTTGAAAGGAAAGGTGAAATGATGAGAACGTTGATCTTGTCGGCAGTATTGTTGCTCGCGTTGGCGCCCCGACCGACTGCGGCGAATGAAATCGTCAAGAGCGGTCAGGCCAACGCCGTGATTATCGTGGCTCAAGAGGACAACGAGACAGGGGACACGGCGAAGGCCGCGTCGGAGATTCAGGTTTTCGTCAAGAAGATGAGTGGCGCGGAACTACCGCTGGTGAAGGAGGGCGAGCCCATTCCGGATGGGAAGGCAATCCGCATCTACGTCGGCCACACCGTGGCTGCAAAAAAGGCCGGCGTCCAGATCCCATCGGGCTTCAATCCGAAAATCCGCCCGGATATTTTCGAAGAGGAGGGCTACGTCCTTAAGACGAAGGGCGACAATATCTTCATCGGCGGCAACGGCGACGGACCGTATCATGGGAACCTATACGCTGCGTACGCGTTTCTGGAGATGCTCGGTTGCCGATGGTACTTTCCCGCCGAGTGGGGCGAAGTGATACCGGAGAAGAAGACGCTCGCCGTTGCTGAGCTTGACATCCATTCGAAGCCCGATTTCGCGCTTCGGTGCATCTGGCTGGACGGCCGGTGGGGGTGGGTCACCGGCCCCGACAAGGAAGACCAGATTGACTGGTGCATGCGGATCGGTTTCAGTACGCATCATCTAGGGATGGAAGGCATGTACGTTGCCCCGGGCGACGGCTCACTGGCCCGGTTCCTCCCGCCACGAAAGTATGCCGAAGCTCATCCTGAATGGTACGCCATGGACGAAGCCGGCCACCGCCATGTCACCCCCAAGAGCAACAACGCCCATACCATGCTGTGCCTGAGCAACGACGAAATGGTTGCCGAGTATATCAAGAACGTAAAAGAGTACTTTGACGCGAAACCGGATAGCCGTGGCATTGGCATCTCTCCTCCCGACGGAGTTCCTTACTGCTATTGCGAGCAGTGCAAGGCTGCCAGCCGCAACTTCAACTATCCGCGCTATGCCCACCGGACCATGCAGACCGAGGAAGTCTGCGAGTTCGTAAACAAGATCGCGGCCGTCTTTCCGGACAAGCTGATTGCGGTTGCGGGCTATGCTTTGAGAGATATTGCTCCGCAGGGCGTCGAGCTGCTGCCCAATGTCGCGGTGATGCAGGCGCCGATCAGTTGCTGTGTACTTCATCCCAACAACGACCCGTCCTGCTGGCGTCGCCTGGAAGCCACCAAGAATCTGAGGCGATGGAGAAGCCTGAGCGATCATGTCTGGCTGTACGACTACACGCCGGGCCTGCTGGTGAGCCAGTTCCAGCCGGAGCGCGATGCGGCGAATTTTGCGATCAACGCCAAGATCTACAAGGAGATCGGCCTCAAGGGGTTCTCCCGCGAAGGCCAGCCCTCGATGATGGCTTCATGGATCAGCTACTACACGGCGGCCAAGTTCATGTGGGACGTGGACTCGGATTTGGACGCGATCAAGGAGGACTTCTACAACACCTTCTTCGGATCGGCAGCCGGTCCGCACGTCCGGGCCTGGTGGGATGCTTGCGAGGAACAACTCCTAAAGAGCACGGTTCATGTACATGAGGCCTGGCTGGTCAACCACCTCTACACGGCGGAGTTCAGCCGCTCCATTCGCAAACATGTCGAGGCGGCTCGTGCGGCGGAGATGACGCCTGAGCAGAGGCAGCGGTTCGGGGTTTTCGAACTGATCGTCGAGAACTTCGAGAACTCCACGCGGATGGACGAGGCGGTCAAGAACCTCGACTACAAAGAGGCGGCGGCCTGCGCCGAGCGGATGCTTGCCGCGCGCAACGAAATCAACAAGACGTCCCTCTTCCTTATCAGAAAACCAGCACAGACCAGCGGCTATCGCATGTTCACCGCGGGTCGCAAGAAGCACTACGAGAAGCTCCTGACGCAGACCGACGGCACGACGGGCGATATGGTCGCGCCGCTGCCCTTGGTGACAAAGTTCAAGCGCGACCGCTTCAACGTCGGCATCACCAGCGAGTGGTATCAGCCAGAGTTCGACGATACGGACTGGGGCACAAAGAACACGTTCTTTACCTGGGACCAGCAGGACGAACCGGAAGACGAGGTCGGTCACGACTACGATGGCCACGGCTGGTACCGCGCCGTGGTCGATGTACCGGCCAACTTCAAGGGCAGGGAGTTCCGTCTCACCGGCGAAGGGATCAACGAGGTCTGGGTCTGGGTCAACGGCCAGTACATTGGACACCGGAAGCACGTGATCTGGTGGATGGGCCAGAGCGATTTCGAGTTGGATGTGACCAAAGCTATCCGCCCCGGCCAGAAGAACACCATCGCCATCCGCGTCTGGAACGACGCGGAGATCGGAGGCCTGCTGAATCGCGGCTTCCTCTGGTCGCCGAAGTCAAGGTAGGGAGCAGGATCATGAATCAGAGCCTCGGACGAAAGCTCATCCATGGGAAACGGAATTTACGACCCAGGAGAAGAATGCCGGATGACTGAAACCGCAGGTAAATTGAGGGTAGTTGGCGGGGCGTTTGGCGCCGCGGTTGCCGTGTTGTCGTTCACTGCCGTGTACGGCGCCGAGCACGGAGTTATTGACAGGTACAAGGCCCGTCTCACCACGGTGAACAAGAACCTGCCGGACATAGCCAAATGCGCCGAGCGGGTTGCGGAGCGTTGGATCAAGCACGAGAAGATGTACGTCAACGTTGCTTTCGGCGGCGACAACAGCAACTTTGCCATGGAAATGCATGCCCGAGCCGGCGGCTTGGGCAATATGTTGGTGGTGAATTCGCGCAAACAGGCAAAGCAAGTAACGGATCATGATGTACTTCTGATCGGGCCCCGCTGCTGGGAAAAGGGAAAGGACCATTGGATAAAGAAGCTGCCTGAGTTCAAGAAACAGGGCAGCCTGATTATTGTCTTTGCATCCGCAGAAGGGCTGCCCGATGGTTTGGCCTATGACTACCTCTTCGACAACGGCGCGACGAGCGGTAGCCATGCCGAAGGGGCGATGAACTCGCTGGTGAACATCACACAGGGGTGGCTGTGGTGCTGTGAACTGGTCTCCGCGCTGAACCGTCACGGCAAACGCCCGGCCGTGCTAAAGGGGATGCTCCTGCCCGGCGCCGAAGCGCACAATCACAAGTTTGGCCATGGTAACCCGGGCCGCCCCGGTTTTGAATCGACACTTTGGCCATGCGACACACCCATCCCGGCGGGCGAAGCGGCGAAGACCTTCCTGGAGGCCGTTGAGAAGGAATTAGCGACGCTGCAGTCGCCTGACATACAGCGTCAATTGAACAAGGCGGCCGAGCTGGCCGTGGCGCGCATCCGGTCCGGAAGGACCGTGTGGATGGCCTCCATGACTCACTTCCTTGACGGCGAGGTCCTGGTCGACAACAAGAGCCCTTTCCATGCCTTCCACGGAATGACGGCCGCCGGGGACAAGGGCAAGACTTTCTCGACCCATCTCAAGAAAGGGGATCTTTTCTTCTGGTGGGGCGAGTGGACCATCAACCTGCCTTGGAGCGATTGTCAGAGAGAGATCCGCGCCACGGAGGCCGACATGATTCCGAGCTTCAGGCTACTCAAGAAAGGCGAGCGCTACGAAGGGTATCCGCACAAGGACGACACTTCGGAGGCCCTCATGGTGCTTGAGCAACGCTGGCCCTACGAGGGCGCGGTGGTGCCGATCCCCTTTCCGCCCGGCAAGATGGCGCCCGTAACTGGAATCCATGTGGGACTTCTGTACCGGATGTTGGATGAAGCCGTATACGAGCGATTGAGTCAAAGCAACTAGGAAGGAGGATCTGGCATGGCAAACGCCAAAACGCTGAACATTGTCTGTTGCATCGCTGTCCTGCTTGCCGGACTGACTCACGCTTCGGAGAAGGACGCTCTCGCACAGCAATACTTGCAGGCAAGGGCGTTTCATGTCTTGCCGGAGACGCATAACAACGAATCGGGGTATTTCTCGTTGTGCTCTGGTAACAACGGCCGGGTTTATGTTGGCACCGCAAAGTACGACGAGAACGCCTACCTGGTCGAGTTCGATCCCAAGACAGAGACGCAGCGCATCGTTATCGACGTGAACAAGGTCTGTGGACTAACAGATAAAGGCTATAAGGCACAGGCGAAGATCCACACGTTCAATTACGTGGATTCAAGCGGAATCATTTATGTGGGCACGAAACAGGGATTTATGCGCCCCGGGCGCGGTGATGACCCATGGGACTATCCCGGTGGCTATGTACTGTCGTACAACCCAAAGACAGAGCAAACGAAGGTGCTCGGACAGGTCCCTTTCAAGGGGCACGGCGTGGCGGATGTTGTCCTCGATGAAAAGCGCAACAAGGCGTACGTTGTGACGTGCGAAGATACGGGGCGTTTCGGTTTGTGGTGCGAGCTGGATCTTGAGACCGGGCGCTTCAAGGGGATCGGGCCCTTAACGACGCTCTTTTCCACGACCGTGATCAACCGCGACCGCATCGCCTTTACGATCACGTTCGATGGCAACATCGCCTCCTACAATCCGGCCGCCGGTAAGACACGCGAACGCGGAATCATGTGCCAGGGCGAGCCGGTCAAATATGGCGGCGGTCACGGTGTCCAGTATATGACGCTGGCGCGGGACGGAAAGACCGGCTATTTCGCCGATATGCAGGACGCGCGACTGTATGAGCTGGATCTCTCTACCGACCAGGGCGACGTGCAGGCCATTGACCGCGGCAAGCTCCTCCAAGGCGAGGGGCTCGATGTGCGTCCCAGCCTGCATTTCGGTCCGGACGGGAAGCTGTACACCGCGATTCTGCGAACAGAAAAGGCTGTCGCCGACGGGAAGTCAATATCGCTCAACCACATTGTCCGTTACGACCCCGCTACGGCACAGTCAACGGATCTCGGCGTTCTGGTTGTCGAGAACGACGATTTCTTCGACTTCTCCGCGGTAGACACCAGCAAATACCCCTACCACGGCTTCAGAAGATTGCCCAACGGCATGCTGGCCCCAACCGTGACCTGCCTTGCTTTGGATGTTGCCGCGGATGGCACTATCTATTGCACCACGCTCTACCCCTTCGGCCTGATGAAAATACAAGCAGACCAGTGGAGAAGAAAGGAAGAACCATGAAGCTGCTTAAAGAACAGTCGATGCGATTGTCATTGCTTATGACGTGCGGACTACTGGTGGGCAGCACGTGGGTGACCGCCGTCGCAAGCGCACAGACCAGTCGTGCCCTTGTGTCACGGGGACGGCAGCCTGCGCTGGTTACTTTCACTATCCGTGAACCTACAGGCATTCGCCGAGACAATGACATACTTGTCTCGGGCGTGCCGTTGGCTCAAGGCGTGGTCCACGATCCTGCCCGTCTCGCACTGCGCGACAGCGAGGGGAACCGCCTGCGAGTGCAGGTTGAGCCTCTCGCGCGATGGGCCGACAAGAGCTTGAAGTGGGTCCTTGTCACTGCCCCGAAATTGTCGATCGAAGGTGGAGGCCAGATTGATCTACAGCTCACGCTCGGCGAGCCTTCGGCACCGAAAAAAGGTATTACCCTGAACGAGACGGATGCCGGTCTCGGCATCGACACGGGAAAGCTGCGTTCAGCGCGACTGCCATGCCGCCCCGTCATAGTGCGTCCATCTTTTGTGTTTT
>CAZURK010000355.1:0-14760 GCA_964623055.1 uncultured Pirellulaceae bacterium | reverse complement strand
AACCGCGCGGTTGGCCGTAGAACGCCATCAGTTTCTTCGGTCCGGCCTGAAGAGCTGTCTTCAACGGTAATTCGGCGACCGGTGCGCTGTTCTTGTGCTCGTGACAGCCGACGCACGACGCGTTTTCGCCTGGCTGGATCGTCGTCCAACTGCGCATGGTCTGCACCAGACGGCCGTTCTTGTCGAGCAACTGAAAGTAAACCGGAGTGCGCGCCGGCAATTCGAAAAACGCCGAACCGTCTTCCTCGACCACGGCATCGCCCAGGATAATCTTCGGGTCCCACGCACCGTTGCCGATGGCTACCGGCGTACTAACCAAAGCGCCGCCGCCGGGCCCTCCGTTGCGGTTCGAGCCGACGCCAGCCGCGCGGAAGTCCAACGCGACCACCCGCAGAGTTTTAATTGTTCCTCGCGGCACACCCGCCAGGCCGGGTCCGGCATAGACGTCCTGCACATAGCACGTACCTTCGCTCTGGCGATAGTCCACCAGACTCGGACGCGCGTGGTAGACTTTGCGAGGCCGCAACGGCACCGGCTGACTGCACGGTAGTTCCGGATCGGAAACCAGCAATTCGCGTCGACCGTCGATCGTCATGAAGTAGATGCCGAAACGTGGACCGATCGAACCGACTTTCCACTGCCAGCCGACCGGATGATAGGTGACCAGGTATTCGGTTTCGCTCAAAGGATATGGATATTGAAACAACTCGCCGCCCTGGCCGAAAGCGTCGATCTTCACGGCCGGTGTGTCCCGTACCGGCGCCACCAGTTCGACGCCCGCGTTCTCCTGTCGGCCCTTCGCCGGGTCGATCACGATCAGTTTGCCCGTCTGCCGCGAATGGTGTCCTGTAGCAATAGCTAGCGCCTTTTGCGTTCCGGGCACGCCGCGCGCGTGCAGGATCGTCGTCGGAAACCAGGAGTTGACGCCGTAGAACTCCGTCTGGTTCGTTCCGTCCGGGTTCATTTGCAGCAGTGGCTGAGGGTAGACCTGCCCTCGGTCGTTGTATTCCCAACGCGTGTAGAGAATACGCCCGTCGTCGGTCACTGCCGGATAGTTGTCATGCACCTGGTCGAAGGTCAGCCGCCGGAGAAAACGGCCGTCGGAGGCACAGCGGTACAGGTTGCTGACTTCGGTCCACCAGCAATCGACGATCTGTACGCAGCGTGTCGAATTGAAAATGATGTCTCCGTCTGGCAAGTAGGCCCCTTCGTAGTCGGCCACGCCCAACCCGTTGGTCAATTGCCGGGTTCCGCGCGTGACCAAATCCAATTCGTACAGGTGGTAGTCATCCTCTCGATCCGACTTCTTCCACGCAAACAACACTCGTTGGCCATCATAGGAGACATCAGGGTCACGGATCACTCCGTTGGGATCGTCCACCAGCGTTTCCACGCGGAAGTTGCCTCCATCCCATTCAAGCAAACACAATGCCGAGTGGGGCCTGAAGTGACGTTCATTCTGAGCGTCCGACTGGCCCTCGGTGTAGGCGTAGTGCGAACCGCCGAGGGTGTAGTGCTTTGTAAAAATGATTCGGGGGGCCGTCCGCAGGAGCGGCTCAAGACGCTGCTCGCGGCGCAAGCGGCAAGCCTTCGCGTACAGCTCCAACCACGCGGGATCGTCGACGGCGGTATCGGCTTTCGTCAACGTCTCCAGCTTTGCCGCCAAACTTGCGCCGGCGTCGCCGACTTCCCCAAGCACTCGGCCGATCATCTGCTGTTCGGGCTCCGAATCTCGATCGGGATCAAAGTACCAGCCGAAATCGCGATGTGGATTGAAGTCGTTCACCGCCGCGGGCCGGCGAGGATTGTCCTGTATGAACCAATCGGTCTCGGGGAAATCGTCCCAGAACTTGCGGTACAAATCCGCGTAGACAGCGTTCCGGTCCAGTTTCGCAGATGCCTGCGCCAAGCGTTGCCGAACGGCCGTCATCGTTGCCACCCACGACGACTGCTTGACATAGATCGGGCCAGAGTCGGCGACGGCCGTTGCAGATGTGAGCAGAAGCAGAAGGAAGGCGAGTTTTTTCACAGGTAAAACCTCCTTGCGTTCGCGAATTTCGAACTACGTGCATGGATAAGTCTAGTTCCTCATGGTACAAGATACAACGACATCGAAGATCTCCAACAGTGATCCCAACACGTAACGAAAGGCTGAAGACATGACAAATAGAAACATGCTGCGATTTCTGGGCTTTCTTGTAGCCGTCGCGTTCTTGTGGCCAACAGCGCATGTGCAGGCCGCTGAGACTGAAACTGGTAAGCGGAATACGCAACTGTTGGCTGAGCTCCCGGAGTATTGCCCCACGCCGGACGGGATGGCGATCGACGCAGATGGCAATTTGGTGGTCGCCTGTCCCAACTACGGCGACGCCAGCCAGCCGGCATGTCTGATCAAGATAGACGGACAAAACCGCGTCACGAAGTTGGCTGACGTGCCTCCGCTGGCCGAAACCGGACGGGCGTGCCCGATGGGTATCGCTTTCGGGCCCGATGGCGAATTATACGTCTGTGACAATCAGAACTGGCCCACGGGCAACGGCGAGAATGGTGAGATCAACCAAGGGCGAATCTTGCGGCTGAAGATCCGCCAGGGCAAGGTGGTGGACACGACCGTGGTTGCCAAGGGGATCAGCCACCCCAACGGCGTGCGCTATCGCGAAGGCAAGCTGTACGTAACGGTATCCATGCTGCCAAAAGTGAAACGCGACGATGGTCTGCTGACCAGCGCGGTGTACGTCTTTCCTGCAGGTGGCAAGAATATCAAGGTCTCCAACACATTGGCGGACAAGGAGATCCTCACCACATTCGTGACGCTGAACCGACACTGCCAATACGGTGCGGATGGGCTGGTCTTCGACAGTCAAGGCAATCTGTACGTCGGCAACTTTGGGGACGGAGCTATCCACAAGATCACATTCGACGAGAATGGCAACGCGAAGACCAACACGATCTTTGCCAAGACGGATTACGACTATACACTCGATCCTAATAAACCCGGCTTCTTGGCCAAAGCAACTAAGGCGAAGATGCGTACTACCGACGGCATCTGCGTTGACCAGAAAGACAACATCTATGTCGCCGACTTCTCGAACAACGCGCTGGCAAAGGTCGCACCGTGCGGCAAGATTACGGTCCTGGCCCAAAACGGCGACACCGACGGAAGCGACGGCCTAATGGACCAACCGGGCGAGCCGATCATCTGGAACGGGAAACTGGTAGTGACCTGTTTCGACATGGTCACCGGCCCGGACAAAGTGAACACCAGACACGACAAACCGTATACAATCGTCGCCCTGGATTTGAACTAATGCCAGTAGGTCCCGTCTGCCGGACGGGACCTTGAGTCGGGAGAGCGCTCGCCATAGCGCATCAGGTCCCGTCCGGCAGACGGGACCTACTGAAGATACAGAAAGGAAACAGAACAATGCGAGCGGTAGCCGTCATGGAACCGGGGAAGGTTGAGGTCGTCGAGGTAGGCAAACCGGAGCCTGGCCCGTATCAAGCCGTAGTCCGGACCGAAGTGGCCTATCTGTGCAACGCAACCGACGGCAAGCTGGTGGCCGGGCACTTTCCGGGCGTCGAGAATTACCCGCTGATGCTGGGTCACGAGTCGGCCGGCATCATCGAGGCCGTGGGCGAGAATGTCCGCAACTTCAAAGTCGGCGACCGGGCCATCGGCGGGCTGCTCTTCGAATTCGACGATCCGAAATACAACACCGGTTGGGGCGGCTTCTGCGAATACACATTGTGCAACGACCACGACGCAATGGTCGAAGACGGCGTAGCCGACGAGGAGCACGGCTGGTTCGAATGCTACGAGATCCAGCGCACGGTGGACGCGGACATCGCGGCCGAAGCGGCCGGACTGTTGTGCACTTGGCGCGAGGTCTACGGCGGTTTCGGCGACTTTCAGCTTTCCGAAGGCCATGACATCCTCGTTTTCGGCGCTGGGCCTGTGGGTTTGAGCTTCATCAAGTTCGGCAAGCTGCTGGGGCTTGGCTACATCGGTTCGGTCGACACGCTGCCGCACAAGCGAGAGAAGGCGGCAGCCATGGGGGCGGACGAAACGTTCGGCCCCGACGATGATTTGGAGGTTGTCGTCCAGCGGCGAGGCAAACCGTTCGACGCCGTGATCGACGCAGTCGGCTCGCCGGCCATCACAAACGCTGCCTTGCCGTTGATCAAGCTGGGCGGCACGATCGGAATTTACGGTGTGATCGCGGACGAGACCATCACCATCGAAAAGGCCAAAGGACCGTACAACTTCAACTTGATCGTACACCAATGGCCCACACGGCATCGTGAGCGCGCTGCACAAGGCCCGCTGTGCGATTGGATCCGCGCCGGTAAACTCGAAGCCAAAGAGTTCATCACGCACGAGTTTCCGGTCGAGCAAATCAATGATGCCCTGGAAGCCGTCAAACGCGGCGAAGTGATCAAGGCGTTGTTGCGGTACTAGCGTCCCGTTGCCAAAGCATCGTTTAGCCGCGACCCAGCGGGGAGCGCGTGATGCGGCAACCGACGTCAACTCGGACGCGCTCCCCGCTGGGTCGCGGTTAAACGATTCGCCGTGCGTCAGAGAACGGAGGACACCCAATGGCCGATAACATCCTGGCCCTTGACATTGGTACACAAAGCGCTCGGGCGTCCGTTTTGTCTGTGGACGGCGAGATTCTGGGCATCGCCCAGGTCAAGCACGAGGTCGACAGTCCGCATCCCGGATGGGCGCAGCAACGTCCGGACGACTGGTGGACCGAAACGTGTCATGCCATTCGTGAAGTCCTGAACGAAACGGGCGTTGCGGCGGACACGATTGCCGCGATCGGTACGTGTGGCCAGATGCACGGTCCGGTCGGCATCGATCAACAAGGCAACGTCACCACCGAATGGGTCCAGTTGTGGTGCGACAAACGCTGCCAGACGCAGGTCGAAGCCGTACGTGAACAATACGACGAAACGCGGCTCGCCGCCATCGCCGGCAGCTCGATCAATCCCGCCTGGATCGGTCTCAAGGTACGCTGGCACATCGACAACGAACCGGACGCGTACGAAAGAGCCCGATGGTTCCTCGTGCCCAAAGATTTCATCAACTTCCGTTTGACGGGCGTAGCGGCGGCCGATCCCAGTGAGGCATCCGGTTCGTTCCTGTGGGACTGCGAACAGGACGCCTACTCGCAAGAGCTTGCCGATGCCGTGGGCGTGGACCTGGAGAGATTCGCTCCAGTTCATGCCTCGCACGAAGTGATAGGGCAAGTCACGAAGACGGCAGCCGAGTTGACCGGATTGCGCGAGGGCACGCCGGTCGTTGCGGGTGGCGGTGACTTTCCCGTGTCGATGCTCGGATTCGGCATCGTTGGCGAAGGCGTAACCGCCGATGTCACCGGCACCAGCACGCTGCTGGCCGCTCACAGCAAAAAGCCGCTGGTCGATCCAGCCATCCAAAACCTCCGCCACGTGGTCGACGGCTGGATTCCATTTACCATCCTCGACTGCGGCGGCCTGAGCATGAAATGGTGCAAAGATCTGGTCGAGGCCATTTGCGGACGAGAAGTCTCGTATGACGAACTGATCGAGATGGCCACGCAAGCACCGCCCGGCAGCGACGGTTTGCTGTTCTATCCGTACATGCTTGGCGAGCGGCGGCGCGAGAATACCACCTCGCGCGGCGGGTACTTTGGCATCTCGCTGAACCACACATCGTCACATTTCGTTCGTGCCGTAATGGAAGGCGTGGCGCTGGCGATGGGCAAAGACGTATCGATCTTTCGCGAACGCGGCTTGAACGTCGAGAAGATCTTGAGCGTCGGCGGCGGAACGCGCAACGAGTTGTGGAACCAAATCAAAGCCGACGTCACACGTTCGCCGTTGGAACTGTCAGACGAACCGGAGGCAGGTTTGAAAGGCGCCGCGCTCTTAGCGTCGGCCGGCGTCGGCCTGATAGACGATCCGACGAAGACGGCAATCGAACGAAGGGCTGCTACACGGACCGTGCAGCCCAATCCGGAGACGTTTGAAGCCTACAAAACCGCCCAAGACGAATTCATCCGAGTCTACGAGCACATGCTCGGTTTCTGGTTGGAGAAATGACCATGAGTATGGAAGATCCGAAATTCCTGTTGCTCGCGTTCGATATGCAAACCGGCTTGTCGCCGGAAGTGAAGACGATCAAGCGTCCTCTGTCAGAGATGGATGGCATGTACGCCGACAAGGAGGCGTTTGCGAAGATCCGCGAGAACGATGACCCACTCGTTTACGAATTCCACGACTTGGGTCTGCCGGAGAAGCCGGGCGAAGTGGCCTTTGGTACCAGCATCGTCTACCCTGGCAGAGTCGGCGACGAGTACTTCATGACCAAAGGACACTTCCACGAGATCCTCGATACGGGCGAGGTGTACTACTGCCTGAACGGCCGGGGGTGCATGATGATGGAGAACCCCGAAGGCGACTGGGAGGTCCGCGAACTGAAGCCTGGTTGCGCCGTGTATGTGCCGCCGCGTTATGCCCACCGCAGTATCAACACGTCGCCCAACGAGACGCTGGTTACGTTCTTCGCCTTCCGAGCCGATGCCGGTCACAATTACGGCACGATCGAAGAGAAGGGGTTTCGCAAGCTGGTCGTCGATCGAGACGGTAAGCCGGAGATCGTGGGCAACCCGAAGTGGAAGTCTAATGACGAATGACGAAAGAAATCCGAAGCACGAAATCCGAAACGGATCAGAGCACGTCCGAGCGACCCAAAGAAACGCGCCTTTGGGCCAAGAACCCCGCCAGCCCCGCGCCGGTGGTGAGGCGTCTTGTCATTCCGCGGCCGGTATGAACTGTCCGCTGGAGTACAGCCTTTAGGCTGCGAAAGACAGGCTAGAGCCTGGACTCCAACAACCGGCCGCGCCACAACTACTCACGGTCCTCTGGCGAGGAGGTTACCAATACGTGGGGCCCAGAAAGGTACTTCTTTGCGACGCGCACCACGTCGTCGCGGGTGACGGTACTCATTCGCTGGTCGAACGTTTTGTCGTAGCCGTGGCCCAGACCATACAGTTCGTCCAAAGCTGCTTGTTGGGCCTGTGACGCGATCGTGGTGTTGTCCTGGGCGTGCAGTGCGATGACCATCTGCTTGGCTTTGGCGGTGTCCGTGTCGTCAAAGTTGCCTTCAACGACGCGAGCGATATTCTTGCGAATCCGTTCGACGAGCTCGTCGATCTTCTCGGGTTGCGTCTGGGCAAGCACGACAAAGTAGCCGCGCGCCGGGCCGGCCATTTGAATCGCGTGGACGAAATAGACCAGTCCTTCGCCACGCAATTCGTTGTGCAACCAGCCGCCGGGGTAGCTGTAGCCACTGGTCATGGCGTCCAGAATGGTCATGGCAGCATAGTCTTCCTCGTCGAAAATGCTCACCGACGGGTAGCCCAACACGACCATGCCGGTCTGCTTGGCGGTCTTCTTGTGATGTTCGATCGTTTCGGAGATTGCGTTCGGCCGATCGAACTGGATTGGCCGGAAATCCTGGGCGGGCTTCAAGGCGCCGAACTTCTCTCGCACGATACCCAACGCCTGTTCGACCTCGATGTCGCCGAACACGGTGACGATCATGTTCTGCGGTACGAAGTACTCGGCGTGGTATGCCTTCAAATCGGCAGCCGTGAGTGGCTCGACCGTTTCCTTCTTCCCACCTTGTACCAGGTGGTATGGCGTCGTCGCCGGAAGGGTGTCGGCGAACGCTTCAAAGATCTCCGCATGTGGACTCGCCGCGCGTCGAACGATCGCACCGAGCGCCAGGGTCTTCACTTTCTGGAATTCCTCATCGGGAAAAGTTGGTTGGGTGAAGCACTCGGCAAAGACAGACGCCGCTTGAGCGAAATCGGCTTTCAGCACCGTTACACTGGCGTAGACGGTGAAGCGGCCGGCGCTGGTGCTGAAGCTACCACCGATCGAATCGAAGTACTGGGCGATCTGATCGGCCGTTTTCGTGGCCGTTCCCTTGTCGAGCATCGCGCCCACCAAAGCCGCACGCCCGGCCGTTTCGGGCGTGTCTACCAGCGCCGCGCCGATGGTGTAGGCCCGAATGTTGACCATGGGCAGATGCGAATGACGCTTCAGCAGCACTCGTACGCCGTTTTCGAGCCGCTCCACTCGTACGTCGCCCTCGGCACCTCCGCTGGCCGATGCCTTAGGCTCGGGCGCTCCTCCAGGTGGAGCAATAATGACACGATTGAGCTTGCCGGGGACGAAGTAGCGTCGAGCCACATCGCGGACCTGCTCGGCCGTCACTTTCTGGATGTTTTCCACGTAGGCATTGTCGAACAGCGGGTCGCCGGTGGACAGGAAGTTGCGTCCCAGGCTGTCGGCCGCTTGCTGGACGGTCTGCTGCCCAAAGACTAACTCGGCCGCCTTCTGCTTCTTCGCTTTGGCTAGTTCCGCGGGCGTGACCAACTCGTCACGTAGCCGATACACGTCACGCGGGATTTCCTCCGATGCCCGCTCCCAGTTTTTAGGCGTGGCCGATGCGAAAC
This sequence comes from uncultured Pirellulaceae bacterium, assembly GCA_964623055.1. GTDB lineage: Bacteria > Planctomycetota > Planctomycetia > Pirellulales > Pirellulaceae > JADHUC01. The sequence goes on along the minus strand of CAZURK010000355.1, from coordinate 6,250 downwards.
AGGCAAAGCAACCGTGTACGTAGTGAGGCGTATAGCTGGCCGAGTTCACCGACAGCACAAGCTGTTCGTCATACTTCAGCCGCCGCACCATGCGGGAACTATCGCCTTCGGTCAGGATATAGGCCGCCACATCCAACGCGTACAGATCCGAATGCGACAGCTTGACGGTCGGCCAGGCGAATGCCAAATCGTACGTGGCACCATCCATCTCGCGGACTGCCTCGCGCGGCGACAACTGTTCCGGCTCATCGGGCATAGGGAGGAACGTCTCTCGTGCACGGGGCGTGCCCGTATAGTGCTTCGCCACTTCATCGAGCACGGTATCGGTGTCGATGTCGCCGGCGACCACGAAAACCTGATTGTTGGGCACGTATCGCTCGCGGTAGAAACTGACCAAGTCCTCCTTCGAAGTGTTTTTCAGCACGTCCAAATAGCCGATGGTCGGCGTCCGGGCCGGGTGTATGGTGTAAAGCGTCTGTTGCAGCATTTTCCATTGCACGCGACTGCGGTCGACTTCGCCGTCGGACAACTCGCGCTGCACCACCTCCAATTCTCGCTTGTACGCCGACTGTTCGAAAACGACGTGCTGCATCGAATCCGCGACCAAGTCGATGGCTTCCAGCACATCCTTGGCCGGACAGTCGATGTAATAGCCAGTCAAATGAGACGAGGTGAAAGCATTGGTGGCCCCGCCGAAGCGGTCGATGATTTGTTCGATCTCCTTTTCCGATCGCTTGGTCGTCGTGCCGCCGGCGACGACATGTTCAAGCACATGGCTCAGCCCCGCCCCCAGGTACCGGCCCTCGAACGCACCGCCGGTGTTTTTGACATAACAACGCACGGTCGCCACAGGAGCGACATGGTTTTCCTGCACAATGATCGTCAGGCCGTTGGATAACTCTGCCAGAGTAACGTCGTTCGGCAGGCGACGGACGCTGGTGATGTCGGGCGCAGCCGGCTCGGTTGGCCCTTCCTTTTGAGCCCAGGCTGCCGGCACAACAATGGTCGCAATCAACATCAGGCAAAACACGATCTGCGGAACAAGACGCTCACTTTTCACTTGAAGTACTCCTTGACGAACCGGCAGAAGATGCCGAAGTGCGAGGCCAACCAAACGATACCGCGTCATGTTCGCACAGCGGGGAAGCCGGGGCAACACGGGGTCCCTGGTCGAGAGAGAACAAGTGCTCGGCATCGCGAACGCCGTAGCGCCAAACGTCGAGTATTCGTTTTCTCACGCGCATTTCGTGGGGCACGTTTCCAACGTGCCTCGGCACGATGGAATCGTGCCCCACGTACGACCGTGGCTACGGCGGAAGGTTCTCCATCAGATACCGCGTTAGCAACTCGCGAAGGTGGCGGGTTGTGTTTGCGCCTTCCTTTATCGAGTGAGTGCGGTTGGGATAGGCCATCATGGTGAATTGTTTGTTGTGCTTGATCAGTTCGTTGACCAGAGCCTCAGTGGACTGGTAGTGGACGTTGTCGTCGCGCGTGCCGTGGACGATCAGCAGATTGCCTTTGAGTTGATCGGCGTAATTGATGGGTGATCCTTTGATGAATCCGTCCACGTTGTCTTTTGGCAGCCCCATGTAGCGTTCCTGGTAGATCGTATCGTAGTAGCGCTGGTTGCTGACCGGTGCAACGGACATGGCCGTCTTGTACAGATCGGGGAATTTGAAGATGGCGTTCAAACTCATCGAACCGCCGCCGCTCCATCCCCAGACGCCGATCCGTTCCGGATCAATGTAGGTGCGCTCGGCCAACACCTTCTTCACGGCTGCGGCCTGCTCGATGGGCGCAAGGATGCCCACCTGTCGGTAGACGACTTTGCGCCACGCGCGGCCCCTTGGCGCCGGCGTGCCGCGATTGTCGAAGCTCATGATCACGTAGCCGCGTTGCGCCAGCATCATGTACCACAGGAAACTCTTTCCGCCCCAGCGATCCAACACTGTCTGTCCTGCCGGTTCGCCGTAGACGTAGACCAACAAAGGACATTTTCCATTTGGCTTGAAGCCGGGGGGCTTGATACACCAAGCGTCCAATTCGACTCCGTCTCCGATATCAACGCGAAAGAACTCCGTCTGACACTGGCGGAGCTTGCTGAGCTTCTGGAGCAACTGTTTGTTGTCGACCAACGCAGTCTTCAGTTTGTGGTCGGGCAGTTCGACCAACTCGACCTTCGAGGGCGAATCGAACGACGACCAACTGTGGATCGCCCAGCGCGCGCCGGGCGATATCTGATAATCGTGTATACCGTTCTGGTCCAGGGGAGTCAGCCGTTTGAGTTCTGTGGCATCGAGTCGGGTGCGGTACAGGTAGCGCTGGGTAGGGTTGTCGGGCGAGGCGATGAAGTAGACGAATCCACGGCTTTCGTCCACTTGCAGCAGTTTGATAACGTCGTATTCGCCCGGCGTAACCAGTTGGATCTTCTTGCCCGTTCGGTCGGCGATATAGACGTGTCGCCAACTGTCGCGTTCACTGACCCACGTGAATCGCGCTCCATCGGAAAGCCACTTCAGTTCGTCGTGGACATTCACCCAAGCGTCGTCTCGTTCTGTCAAGATCGTCTTGACGTGACCGGTGCTTGGGTCTGCAGTCATGACCTGGTTGGTGTTCTGCAGTCGATTCAACTGCTGAAGCACAATCTGGCCTGATTCTGTAGCCCAACCCATGCGTGCAATGTAGTGATCGCGTGAGTTGCCTGGAACGTCCAGCCATCGAGTGTCGCCGCCTTTGATGTCCACCACGCCGACACGACAGGCCGGATTCCGTTGGCCCACTTTGGGATAGGCGAAGGTGAAGACGTCGGGATACAGCGAGTCGGTGTTGTTCACCAGCGGAAACGTGCCTACGCCTTCGGTGTCGATTTGCCAATATGCAATCGACTTGCCATCCGGGCTCCACGAAAAACCGTCGCGTATACCGAACTCTTCCTCGTAGACCCAGTCGAACGTTCCGTTGACGATATGCTGAGAGCCGGACTTGGTCAGCGCGGTGATTTCATGACTTTGCAGGTCTTCCACGTAGATGTTGTTCTCTCGAACGTATGCGACGTGACGGCCTGTCGGCGAGAACTTGGCGAACATCAGAGTCGATGGTTTGGCGTCGCCGCCCATTTTGCGCAACTCGCGACTGGCCCGATCCAACACCCAGTAATCGCCGCGCGTGTTACGTCGCCAAACTCGTTTTGAGTTCGTGTAGATCAATACCAGGGACCGATCGTTGGAAAATGTGTAGCCGTCGATCCCAAGAGGCGAGGATTCCCCCGGCGGGATCAAGTGTGCAGCAGAGACCAGAATCTCCGATTCGCCAGTTTGCGGATCGTATCGTACAATGTCCTTCCCGCCAGATTGAGCCTTCGACGCCTCGAGCTTGACATACCCTGATCCGTCTTTCAGCCAGCGAGCCGAGAAAGACTCGGAGTCGAATTCCTTTGAGTCATAAATCCGCGCCACGGTCAAAAGCGACGGATCTTCCTTCGTTTCGCCCCCGGAAAGCGGGAGGGCAACGAGTGTCGTTACAAACAAGCATGTCAAGCGTGATGTCATTCCTCAGTCTCCGGGCGCAACGATCGAATTCTCGGCTCAGGCCGTAGTGACGTATCGAGAAGGACTTGAGCCCACCACTAAAGAATAGTTCACCTTCTGCGGCGTCGCTAGGCTCATAACCTGCGTTGCATATTCGAGAGGATTCGTCGCAGAACCCGTACGATGGCCCCCCGAGGCCGTCGCCATCGAAGAATCGCGGACTTTCGACGGCCTCGGAGGGCCACCGTACGTTTCCAGTCAGTCATTCACGTGCAATAAGTCGCTAACGGCGTCACGAAGTGTTTTGTCGAAATCCTGAACCCTTTTTGTCTCCTCGCTGCACTTCTTGAGTTGTGAGCACTGCAATCGCCCGTGAACGGATCGACGCCGCCGATCTGGTGCGCGAGCACCAGGCCGATGTGTGGCGGTATCTCCGATTCCTGGGATGCGACGATTCGCAAGCGGACGATCTGACGCAAGAGACGTTCCTGGCAGTGCTCAGAAAGCCGTTCGAGTACCGTGGACGCATCCAGGCCGCCGCATACTTGCGGACTGTGGCTCGGCGACAGTTGCTGATGGCGGTCCGAAAAGCGCGCAACGGCCCGTCGGTCGAGGATTTGGAGACGGCCGAAGACGTTTGGGCGGCTCAGGTGGGTGATGCCGATGGCAACGCGTATTTGGACGCCCTGGGCGATTGTCTGAAAGAACTCGAAGGCCGTCCAAGAGCTGCCACCGACATGTTCTATCGCGGGAGCTTTTCGCGCGCCGAGATCGCCACCGCTCTCGGGATGACCGAAGACGGCGTCAAGACCTTGTTGCGACGTACGCGTGACGTATTGCGGCGTTGTGTCGAGAGGAGACTGAATCATGACCGATAGACGCGACGAGTATGAAGATCGGCTCGTGGATCTCGCGCTGTCTGAGAAGCTCGGCGAACGACAGCCACCCGACTTGTCCGAACGGATACTGTCGGCAGCGGGCGATCCGGTTGACAACTCGGCCGATTCTTCCCGCAAGAAGCCAACTTGGCGCAATCGGTTGGCGTTGCTTGCCCTGGCGGCAAGTCTGCTGGCTGCAGCCGTCGGAATCGGGGCTGGCATCCGGTACTGGACCCAGCCCAGCCAGCGCACGATCGCGATGAGCGAAGCGGCGTCGACCACGAAAAATTTTCTACACGACGGCCGTGTTCCGACTTCTGGCAGGACGCGCAAGACCATCGATTCAAGCAATGACAGGGAAGGAGCTCAGGAAAGACGCCCTCGGGACCTCTTGGAAGAGTTTACGGAGGAGGATGAAGGCGCATTCCTGAAAGAAGTCCAAGAGACTGAGGAGGTACTCAGGCAGAAGATTGAAAGCGAAGTGGAAGCCGTGTTGAACGAGGCACGCGAACGAATGGGCGTGGACCCGCGCGGTGCAAACCGGGACCTTAAGCTACTTCTCGAGTTGATAAGACAGGCGGACATCGACGTGGACTTGAGGGGAGAACTGGAAGCCAAAGCCGAGGTAGCTGTTCGAGAATCCGCTCGTCGGATCGTGGAGTACGACGAAAGACGGCTCTTGGCGGAGCAAAACCGTGCTGCGCTTGAAGACCGCACACGCCTGCTCAGCGACCTATTTCGAGGTATCGAAGGGCAGGTCTCGACAGAAGAACAAAAACGCCTTCAGGATCAGCGGGACGGTGCCACAGATGGCCTGTCTGCTTTTCTTGGAAAGGAGGCCGACTCGGAAGATTCCCGGCGGATGTTAGCTGCTTTGGAGCCGGACTCGGCGAACGTGAGGCGGGACCTTGAGAGCCTCAAAGTCGAACTCCGCGCGACGAGAGAGGATCGTAACGCGCAGATCGCTCGGCTTATGGAATCGTTTCATTCGTTCGTTGATTCTGATGCGGATTGGGTTCCGGCGAATTCTCCGCTGCGAAAAATCGGACTTGCCGACTTGAAACGGGTGGTGGACAGAATGGGATGGGAACCGTCCGAGCTCGTTGACTCGATTCCACCCGTTGCGGATGGGATTGTCGCTGCGGTTGGCGAGCGTAACCTCGTGGAAATCTCGATCGGTTCGGATGACGGTCTGCGCGTCGGCCATCGACTCCATGTCTATCGCGATAACACGTATCTGGGACATGCGATCGTGCTCAAGACGGACCCCGATCGTTCCGTCGCGCAGATCGACAAGAAGACGCAACGGGGGGCTATCCAGGTGCGGGATCAGGTCACTACGACATTGCCTCGCACGACCTCGAAACCCAAACGCACTTGGCGGCGGGCCAAGGCTTCACCGAACGCGACGCGATTGATCGTTGGCGAGAAGGATGAGCTGTTGCTGGAGGGTATGCAGGCCAATGTTGTGGTGGACGGATTTCGCGCTCGCGTTGTGCTGGACTACTACTTCTACAACGATCGCGATCGGCAGTTGGAGGGCACGTTCAAACTAAGGCTGCCGAACGAAGCGTCGTTGTACTACTTCGCGTTTGGCGAGACCGTATACGAATACCACCCGCAAGTGGACCAGCTTGCCGACGCGGGGTTCCTGAACGCCGACTTGCTCCGCGCGACGCACAATCTCCCGGACGATATCCTCAGGGCCCGCGGCGACAGTTGGAGCCGCGTGAAAGAGGCTCGCGTCGTGCCTCGCGAGAAGGCCAGTTATGCCTATGCCGAGACAACTCGTCGACGTGTCGATCCAGCGCTGGTCGAATGGTCGGGCGCCGGCATGTTCAACGC
>CAZURK010000354.1:0-14760 GCA_964623055.1 uncultured Pirellulaceae bacterium | reverse complement strand
CAAGGTCGGTTGGGGGCTGCAACACGATTGGGAGATGTTCGACCGGCCGACGGCCCTGTTGCGTCTTCGTGGCGCAGAGAATTGCGCGGTCGAAAACTGCCGCTTCGCGAACAGCGGTGGTGCAGCGATCCGGTTGGATCTCCATTGCCAGGACAACCGGATCGAAAACAACGATATCGAACATGTCGGTGGTGTCGGCGTTCTTCTGGCGGGCTACGGGCCGGGAACTAAGGACGTGAACAAGTGGAATAGCGTTGCGGGCAACCACATCCACCACGTGGGCCAATTGCTGTGGCATTCAGTCGGCGTTTTCGTCTGGCAAAGCGGCGAAAACCGGATAACGAACAACTTGATCCACCACACGGCCTACACGGCGATCGTTGTCAGCGGCCGGATCGGCTGGACTCGCAGCGGCGAGTCAGAATGTTCGAGAACGATCCGCTGGGGGGAAATCGCCCGCGCCGCTCCGGATCTGCCGGAAAGACCGACATGGCAACAGCGTGAGCGTTTCATGCACGGACGGCGAAACGTGGTCGAACGCAACGAAATCCACCACACCATGCAGATCCTGGGCGATGGAAACTGCATCTACATTTCCGGGACCGGCGGTGGAAACGTCGTTCGTGAGAACTACCTGCACGATGTTGACACGACTAACGTGAACGCCAACATCCGCTGCGACGACGATCAGCACGACACGTTAATCGAGCGCAACGTGATATTTCGTTGCTGTGGCGAAGGTTTCATTTCGAAGGGCAACAACACGATCATAAATAACATGGTAGTCGATCTTCGGCCAACTACCGAAGACGGCTTGCGGTGCGAACACCAGCGCGGCTACCTCGTCTTTCCGTACGGTCCGGTCACAAGATCGGTCATCCAACGCAACATCTTCTACTCGCGCGCGGCGGGTCAGAAACTGCTGCACGAGGGCCGACGAGGCGACAGCCGCTCGCTATTGCGAGACTGCCAGGCGGACTACAATCTGTACTTCAACGCGGCCGATCCGAATTGGGGCAAACGGCACTTGGACGAACAGCGACGGTTCGGTATCGAGCAGCACAGCGTCTCGGTGGATCCTCTGTTTGTCGACACCGCCGACGGCGACCTGCGACTAAGAGAGAACTCCCCGGCTTTGAAGCTTGGCTTTGAACCGATTGACCTCGGCAACATCGGCCTGACACGGACGCTTCCCAGCGGAGGAGGGCCTTGACACAAGAAACCTATTCGTCGTCTCCCTAAATTCGTTGGACTCATCTCCCTTGCAGCGTCACAAGAGGGTGTCCAACGAATAGAAGGAGACGACGAATGATCTGTCCAATTGCGACGTCGACTCGCCAGAGCTTCAGAAACTGAATGACCGAACCCCAGAGAGGTAGATCCGATGAACAGCGGCTTGCGTCTTCTGAGTCTATTGTTTTGTTGCCTCGCGTGCTCTACTGCGCTAGCTGGCGATTATTTCGTCGCCACCGATGGCAGCGACGCTGAACCCGGCACGCAGGAGAGACCGTTTGCCACGATCGCTCGTGCCCGAGACGCGGTGCGGGGGATGATCGAACGAGGGCTGACCAAAGACATAACTGTCGTGATCCGCGGTGGAACCTACCGTGTCACCAAACCGATCATCTTCGGCTTGAAGGACAGCGGCACGGAAGAACACAGCATCACCTACAAAGCCGCGCTGGGCGAGAAACCGGTGATCAGCGGCGGCCGCGTGATCACAGGCTGGACCGCTGGCGACGACGGCATTTGGCGGGCTGAGTTGCCGGAAGTCAAATCCGGCAAGTGGTCGTTCCGCCAACTGTGGGTCAGCGAAAGCCGCGTCCAGCGAGCTCGCCATCCCAACGAAGGCTACTTTCGCGCCGAAAAGGTGGGAACGGATCGCCGCACGAATTTCCAGTTCCCCGAGGGCGATCTTCGCTCGTATGACGATGTGCAAGACGTGGAATTGGTGTTCCTGCACGATTGGTCTATCACACGCGTGCCCCTGAAGTCGATCGACGAGCAGACCAGGACGTTGACAGTCCAGCACCAAGTTGGCGGGCCGGGAAGCTGGTGCAGGATGGACTGGTTTGAAAAGCAACCGCGATACTACTTGGAAAACTCGGCCGAGTTCATCGACGCGCCGGGCGAATGGCACTTGGACAGCAAAAGCGGCGTGCTCAGCTATCGGCCGAGACCCGGCGAAAGGATCGGGCAAGTCGAGGTGGTGGCGCCGGTCGCCGAGCAGTTGTTGGCCGCTAGTGGCGATGTACAAAAGAACTGCCCCATACGCAATCTGCACTTTGTGGGCCTTGCCTTCGAGCATGCCGGATGGAGCCCGCCGGACGGCGTTTATTGGGGCCGTCAGGCATGCACCTACTGGAGCCCAAAGACACCGACGAACGTGAGTCACGAGGAAGCTGATCCGGCAGCCGTGCAGTTTGATCTGGCCGAAGCGTGTAGCTTTCGCGAGGGGCACGTGGCCCACGTTGGTGCTTCGGGTATTTGGTTCGGGCGAGGCTGTCAAGCGGGTCGCATCGTCGGTACCGTGGTATCCGACACCGGCGGCAATGGGGTCATGATCGGCGAGGGCCAGCCGCGCAACGTCGGCGACGAACCGTGGTGGCAGGCCGCTCCGGAGCAAGCGGCCGTTGGCAACACCGTGGCCAATTGCGTGGTCGAACGCTGTGGGCAGGAGCTGTTCGGAGCGGTCGGCATCTGGGTCGGACTGGCCGGCAAGACGACGATCGCTCACAACGAAGTACGTTTTCATCCTTACACCGGCATTTCGATCGGCTGGATGTGGTGGAACCCACGGTCGCGGCCCGAGCCGAGGAAGACGCCGTGCGAACAGACGATTGTCGCCGACAATCACATCCACCACATCATGCTGACGCTTTCCGACGGTGGCGGGATCTACTCGCTCGGGGCCCAGCCGGACTCGGCCTTGCGTGGTAATCTGATTCACGACGTGCCCGTCAATGTCGGCAGAGCCGAAAGCAACGGCATGTTCCTGGATCAAGGAACCGGCAACTTTGTGATCGAACAGAACGTAATCTACAACGTCCCAAGATCGCCGCTGCGGTTCCACAAAGGCTGGGAGAACGTGGTGCGCAACAACGTGCTAGAAGTGCGTGAAGGCGTTCCCACGGTTCGCTACAACGACACCGTCGCCGAGCGAATCAAGCTGGAAAACAACACGATTGTGGATAAGGCCCCCAGCGACGTGTTGGAGCAGGCCCGTAAGCGAGCCGGCCTCGAACCGGCGTACCGGGACTAAAATGCCAAGTCCGAGGCACGAAATCCGAAACAAATCCAAAGCTCCAAGCAGAAATGTTCAAAACGAAGAGTTTTGGTGATTTGGGTTTTCGATTTTGGGTTTGTTTGAGGGTGTCCGGGAATTCGGATCGCGAAACACGACGATTGCTAGCTGTAGCCGAAGTCGTGAGACTTCGGGGAATTGCCAACACGCCCGAATTCTCACGAATTCGGCTACAACGAATTCCCGGACACCCTCGTTTGTTTCGTATTTCGGATTTCGAGTTTCGGATTTCTCCACGACCCAAAGGCACTGTTTCACACTGACAATGAAGTCAACCGAAGACCTCAACCTCTGGGATCGCCAATTCGTCTGGCACGCCTTCACGCAATTGGCCGAATACGAGCCGTTTCTGATCGAACGTGGGCAGGGGTGTACGCTGGTAGACACAGAAGGACGGGAATACTTGGACGGCGTCAGCAGCCTGTGGTGCAATATCCACGGCCACCGGCACCCGCGCTTGGACGAGGCGATTCGCCAGCAGTTAGACAAAGTGGCTCATGTCACGTCGCTTGGCATGTCCAACCCGACGACGGTTCGTTTGGCCAAACGATTGGTGGATATCACGCCGTCGGGATTGAATCATGTTTTCTTCTCCAGCGACGGGTCTTCATCCGTCGAAGTCGCTCTGAAAATGGCATTCCAGTATTGGCGTCAGTGCGACGATCCGCGTCCGCAGAAGACCAAGTACCTTGCCCTGGACGATGCGTATCACGGGGACACACTGGGCAGCGTCAGTGTGGGCGGCGTGGCTCGTTTCCACGAGATGTTCCAGCCGCTTCTGTTCGATGTAATTCGCTTGCCCGTGCCGCAATGCTACCGCTTGCCCGATGGCGTGTCGCGCGAGACCGCATGTGGACACTATCTTGCTCAACTGGAGGAGGTGCTGAAAGGACGCCACGAAGAAATCGCCGCTTTGGTGATCGAACCGTTGGTGCAGGCCGCTGCCGGCATGATCACTCATCCGGAGGGCTATCTACGAGGCGTGCGCCAGTTGACCCGGGAATACGACGTACTGCTGATCGCCGACGAGGTAGCCGTTGGCTTCGGCCGCACCGGCAGGATGTTCGCTTGCGAGCACGAGGGCGTCGCTCCGGATTTGCTCTGCCTGGGAAAAGGCATAACCGCAGGCTATCTACCTATGGCAGCCACGCTGGCCACAGACGACATCTGGCAGGCTTTCTTGGGAGACTATGCCGAATCCAAAACCTTCTTTCACGGCCACACGTACGGCGGCAATCCGTTGGCCGCCGCTGCGGCATTGGCTTCGTTGGACGTATTCCAGGAGGAGAAGACACTAGACGTCTTGCCTGAGAAGGTCGAACGATTGACGGCGCATTTGAAGCGAATTGCAGAGCTTCCACACGTTGGCGATGTCCGTCAGCGCGGATTGATTGCCGGCATCGAACTGGTGCGAGACCTCCAGACAAAGGAACCGTACCCCTGGACAGAGAAGCGCGGCATTCGCGTCTGCGACCACGCCCGGACCGAAGGCGTCTGGCTGCGCCCGTTGGGCAACGTAGTGGTGATTATGCCGCCGCTGGCGATAACACTTCCGGAACTGGATTCCATTTGCCTCGCGGCCGAGCGTGGTATCGTCCGGATGGGACAGAGCGAGAGCTAGCAAACGTCAGGGTCCCGGTATACGGGTGGTATGTGAGGCTGACACAGGTTCGCCGGTTTCTTCACCTGCTCGGCGACGCACTTCCTCGCCATTTTCCCGAAATCGTTGGACAATCTCCGCAAGCGACTTGATCACAGAGTCTAATTCGTCTTCCGTATTGCTGGATCCAAGCGAAAACCTCAGCGCTCCGTTTGCGACATCCGGCGCAACACCCATTGCGTGCAGAACGTGTGATGGCTCGTTCGCTCCGGACGTGCAGGCCGAACCGGCTGACACGGCAATTCCGCGTGTATCCAAGGCGATGAGAAGCGACGCTCCATTCACGAATTCGAAACTGACGTTGAGTATGTTCGGAAGCCGCTCCTCGGGATGCCCATTCACTTGCGTGTACGGTATCTCTGCTCGAATACCGTTTTGGAGTCGGTCCCTCAGTTGGGGCAACCGCGAGGCGGCGAGCTGCATTTCCTCTTTCGAGAGTTCCATCGCCTTTGCTAGGCCCACAATCGACGGGATATTCTCGGTGCCTGGGCGTTTCCGACGTTCATGATGTCCGCCGTAGAGTAGCGGCGCGATCCGCGTTCTCTTGCGCACGTAGAGGCATCCGACACCCTTGGGGCCGCAAATCTTGTGGGCTGATGTGGACAGAAGATCTACTCCCAGGTCGTCGACTCTCACAGGCATCTTTCCCACAAACTGCACAGCATCTGTGTGAAGAGGCACGCCGTTGCGTCTGGTGATGTTGGCCGCCTCCCGGATCGGTTGCAGCGTTCCGGTTACGTTGTTTGCCAACATCAAGCTGACGACAATCGTGTCCGGCCGAATGGCCTCTTCGAGCCCGTCCAGATCAATCACTCCAAAACGGTCAACGGGCAGGTACGTTACCTCGAATCCCTCTCGCTCCAGTTGCCTGCAGCAACTCAGAACTGCGTGATGCTCAACTTGCGAGGTGATAACGGGCGTTGTGGCAGCATGATCAAGATAGACTGTGTCCATGTATAAGCCTCGTTGTCCTCCCCAAATCATCTGTGTGGGATCGCAGTTTGCCTCCGGCGCTAGCCGCCCAAGCACGACGTTACGCGGCGGGAAAAAGATGGGCAGGCAGTGTCCAGGAGCGCAATCCCGTCAGATCGCTTTCAACGCCTGATCGAAGTCTTCCAAAATGTCTTCGATCGCCTCGATGCCCACGGAAACGCGCACCAAGTCTGGCGTTATGCCGTTCTCACGTCTCGACTCTTCGGTGAAGCTGACATATTGCGAGGACCAGGGATGGATGACCAGGGTTTTGCAGTCTCCGAGGTTTGCCAGATGGTACGCCATTTTGACATTTCGGATGAAGTTGAAACAAGCTTCCTCGTTCTCCAAACCAAACGCCAGTAATCCGCCATACCCCTTGCCTTGGAACTGGGATTCTGCGGTTTCGCGCGACTGGCTGCTCGACAGCCCTGGAAAGTTGACCCATCTCGTGGCTGGATGCTGGTCTAGAAACTCAGCCAGTTTGATGGCATTGCTCTGGTGTCGCTCCATGCGCAGGGCCAACGTGTCGATCCCGATCAAGGTCAAGTACGAATGGAATGGGGCTTGGCAAGTGCCGAAATTGATATGGATCTCGCGCCAGACTTTGTCGATGTAAGCCAAACTGCCTTTGCGTTCTTTGAAGGTCTTGAAGTCGGGATACTTCTCCTCCGGCCATTCGAACCTGCCCGAATCAATCACCACGCCACCTACGGCCGATCCGTGACCGTTGAGGTATTTGGTAGTGGAATGGATGACAATATCGGCTCCGTGCTCAAGCGGTCGGAAAAGGTAAGGTGTGGCCAGCGTGTTGTCCACGATCAACGGGGCTTGATTGGCGTGAGCTAAATCGGCCAGTTTACTGATGTCGGGCACGTCCATCCTGGGATTGCCGATTGTCTCCACAAACAAGAGCTTGGTCCTCTCAGTGACCGCATCCTCCCACGCGCCAAGATCGGTGCTTTCGACGAGCTTGACTTCGATACCCAGTTTCTTCAGTACGTTGTTGTAGAGCAGGAATGTGGACATGAACAACGAATTGCCCGATACGATCTCGTCTCCCGCCTGGCAGATTGCCAGAACGGCGTCGTTAATCGCGGCCATACCCGAGCCGGTAACCACCGCTGCGGCGCCGCCCTCGAGCAGGCACATCCGCTGTTCGAGCGTCTCGTTCGTCGGATTCCGAAGTCGCTGATAGATGAAGCCGGGCTTTCTACCAGCGAAAACGTCGGACAACTCTTCGGCCGTGTCAAATCGATGGGAGGCTGTCTGATAGATTGGCGCCAAAGTACCCGACTCCCACTGTTCCGGAGTCTGAGCACCGTGAATCACTAGCGTGTCGAACTGCCATTCGCTGTCGGACATGGTCTGTCTTCCTATTCTGGATTTGCGTCTTAGGCTCGAGCGATCTTCAAGTCGATGCCGTCGAGTTCTTGCCTTTCAGCCTCTTTACCGGGCCGTGAATTCAGATGTTCGCCTCACGGTCAGCGAAGCCAGGATGCAGAAAAGTTTACCCAGAGGTATACTTCTCTGTTACAGTGACAATTGGAGCGTATCCAAGCGAGGGAGTCAATCATGCGCTCCGCGCTCGAAGGAGATCGGAGAGTGTTCCCCGGACCTGCTGCGTCGTCAGTCGCATTGTCGGAGTGTGAGCAAAACCTTCACAAGTGAACTGGCGTCGGTTTCCGATGAAGCAAACACGGCAGCCGGACACATGGAACTCAATCAAGCCAAGAAGAGAGCAATCTCGCCCAGCCCGTCTACCGAGCGCAGCACCCCGATCACGGCTCCCCTCTCTAACACGGGCAGCAGGCTGGTATTCTCCTTGGGAAGCCTGGGTTCAAGATGTTTTGGTCTACACGGGCGTCGCGGCCGTCGACGTCTACCTTGGCGCGACTCAGTTGCGTCACGGCGATTCGGCGAACATGTACCACCCTGGCGAATTTCGCTACGGGGGCGGGCACGTAATGGAGGATTTGGTTGCGGGTAAGACCCTTCAGCTTTTCGCGCTTTCCTACGGGACCGATTGCTACCCGCTCCGCGAGATTCGCACTTACTTCACGATTGACGACCTGAATCAAGCTATCATGGTCAACCCCCGGAATTGCTACCAAAACTACAACGTCGCGATCAACGAAACCGGCAAGGGCGTGACACGCGACCAGGATGGCTGCACGCACTGTGGTGCCTGTGTTGTCCATTGTCCTGTCAGGGCGTTGTACATCGACGACAGCGCGACGCGCGAGGTGGGCTACGAGGAGGCACGTTGCATCGAGTGCCTTGCGTGTATTCGCGTCTGCCCGTACGCTGCATGCGCGTCGGCGTTTTGAGTTTCCATGCCGTCCGTACGCGAACGGACAAAACAGGCGTCCCCAGTTCGACGACAATCCGCGGTCGTTGCGAAGAGGCTCACCGCGCGTCATTCGCCCAGGATTTCGTCGAGTAGGTTCTCCAATGCGTGGTCGAGATCCTCTTCGGCAGCCGTTCGCTGGGACAGCACGCTGCCCGAGTCTCGGGCAATCTCCATGAAATCGGCGGGAACGGCAGCGGCGAAGTAGCCGGCGTCCTCGGCTAAAGCCAATTCCCTGTCGATCGTCTGCGGGTCGAAGTTGTACGGCATCCACATCTCGGTGTAGCTGATGGCGCACGCGCGGATATAGTTGAAACAACACGGCCAGGGCTGATCGTTGTACCACTCCCGCGCTCTTTCCTTCGACTAGCGGCGGCCCTTCGGCTGGCGGCGAAAGTCTTCGCGGTATTGCTGCAACAGCTCGAACTCCTTGGCGTCGTACGGTTTGCCGTCGGCGTGGAACACGTCGTGCTGCCAGACTTTCGGTATCGAGTCGCCCCGTTTCGAGCCCCATGGCATGTAAGTTTGCGTCCGTCCGGCTACCAGGCCCCAGTGGTAGCCGCCGATCCGGTCCTCGGCGAGAATCGGAAGAATTGTCTCGAACGTGTTGCCCGACTGGCGGTGCAGCCATTCTGTGCACAGAACGGGCCGGTTGTACCTGCGGCAGATCTGGCTTTTGCCGACAACACCCGCTGGCCCGTCGTAGCCGTGGAACGACACCACGTCGGACATCTCCATCAGGGCTTTTGACATGCGGCCGTCGAAGTTGGCCCACGCGCCGATGGTCAGTGGCTGCGCGGGATTCGCCTCGCGCGCCCAGCGAAACGCCGCAGCCGCCAGCGGCAAGCTCTTCCCGCCCATTCGCGAGTTGCCTGGTTCGTTATACAGATCCCAGGTCAACACGCGGCGGTCGTTGCCGAATCGGCCGACAAGGTCCTTGATGTATCGCTCCAAGTCGGGCCACGTTTCATGATCGACAACCCGTTTCAGGCCAGGGCTGGGTACCCAGCCGCTGTTATGCACTCCCGGAACCGGTTCGTCCTGTTTGCCCAGGTAGGGCTCGCGGCCGGCGAAGGCACAATCGCAGAATGGCAAAAGCATCACGCGCATGCCATGCTTGTCGGCAATCGAGAGGAACTCGTCGATGCGCTGCTTCAGGCCGTCGGGATCGTTTTGCCAGACGAGATACTGCACGAACACTCGCAGGCTGTTGTAGCCGGCCTTCTCGGCCCAGCCGAGTTCCTCGTCGATCGTTTTCGGGTCGAAGGTCTCCTTCTGCCACATTTCGGTCATGTTCACAGCCGTCCGCGGTAGGTAGTTGCATCCGACTATCGGCCCCACTTCGGCATACCACGCCCAGGCCTTTTCTTCCGACCAGCGGGCGTCGCGCAGCTTCTGCAATTCGGCCGGATCGATCGGCTTGACTGCAATGGCGAGTTTCTGATCCGGGTCCAGCACAAGGCCCACGTCGATGTACTGCCCGCCGCCGGTTTGACGGACGTGGACGGCGACGACGTTCTTGCCGGGCTTCAGGACGGGCCTGAGTTCTTTCGTCACATCGTACGCGGTCCATTTCGTGTTGAAGCCCTCGATCGCGAAAACCAGGGTACCACCCACGTACACCTCGACGTCCTCATCATGCCGGACAATCATACCGGCCGAGGCGAATTCCAGCGGGCTTGGCACGTGGATCGTCTTGCGGAGCCAAATGTCGGACGTCTTCCAAGGGGTGCCAATTGTGGCCGGCGGTGTGACGTAATCGGTGACGCCGAATCCAGACTTGCCCTCCGGCCATTTGCCGTCGTCGAAGTCGGGCTTGGTCCAGTTGTCGTCCGGTCTGTCAGTCGTGTATCGCCAAGTCGCAGCCCGGTCGGTGCCGCTGGGGATCAACACCTGAGGCTCGGCAGCGGCCAAGAAGTTGACTAGAAGGACAAGGAAGGCGGATGCGGACAGACGGCGTAGAATGGAAATGCTCATGGCCAGCCTCTATTCGTCGGATCGAATGCGTCGCCCAACTATAGTCTTCAGATAATCGGTGATCAATCTACGCCGTCGCCGGCAGTTCGTTGATATAATCCCAGAGGTGGTCTGTAAACACTTCTCTGTCATGTCACGCTGTCACCGTATAGAGAATGAACAGAGAAGCCAAAGCTCTCGTCAGCGAATTGCATTAAGCTGGAAAACCGGAGGCAAATCAATGGAACCAGAGACTGTTTCCCTGTGTGCATCATGCCTGCTCGATCTCGGGGCCCTTCTGCGCAAACGCATTGTTCAGGCCCTGCAATTCTGCCTGGCGGACCCGACGCGGCCTGTCGAAGCTGGCCCGAACGCTCCGGACCAGCTCTTTCAAATCGATCTCGACGCAGAAGAGGTCATCGATGCGGCGATCGCATCTTGGCCATCCGAGCTCAAACCGTTGCTAGTGGTCGCCGAGGGGTTCCCGGATGGCGGCAAACTATACGGGGCTGGGCACCCCCGGTACATTCTACTGGTGGATCCGATCGACGGTACACGCAACATCATGTACGACAAGCGGCCGGCGTATTTCATCGCCTCGGTGTTCGAGGCCGGGGCAAGAACCGTGGCGGACGCGATTGTCTCGGTCATCGTCGAAATCCCTACCACCAAGCATCGTTGGGCCGACTCCTTCGTGGCAACTCGCGGCCAACCGGCCCGTGCATTTCGGTCGGAGGTGCCGGATGGGGCAACCTTCGAGTTGAAGCTGCGTCCTAGCCAAGCTCAGACTCTGCTGAACGGGTTCGCGCAAGTGACAAACTTCTTTCCCGGCACAAAAGTGCTGGCGTCGGAGTTGATGGAGCGAATCATCGAAGAAACCGTCGGCAAAGTTGAGCCTGGCACGGCGAAAGTGTTCGACGATCAATACATCACCACCGCGGGCCAGATGGTCGAACTGATGGTCGGTCACGACCGCTTCTGTTGCGACTTGCGGCCACTGTTTTATGAGATACTCAATGCCCCTCAAGGGCTGGTTTGCCATCCATACGACGTAGCCGGCCTGCTCGTCGCTCAGCAGGCCGGGGTCATCATCACGGACGGTTATGGCAGACCGCTGGCACCCCTAATCGACGTTCACACGCCCGTGCACTGGTGTGGCTTCTCGAATCCCGGTCTGCGCCAAACAATCGAACCCGTGATCCAGCGCTGGCTCGTTGAACACGGCGTCTCGCCTAGCCCGCAGAGTTCGTAGTGAAACGGTCAATCGTTGGACTGTACGAAGCGATGAAAAACGACGGCAGGCTGCAGCAGCACTGGCGTCGCAACCAGCCTGGCGTCGACAGAGCGCTCGAAAGCCCCCTCATCGTGCGAACGCCGCGTGAGCTTGCTACGGCAGTGCTATTAGCCGCGAAGCTGACGTTCGAACCTGCTACTGCGGATTTAGCGATTGCCGCATGCGACAGCGGACTCCTGGAGTTTGCGAAGACAGCGGGGAGTGGCGGGACGCGTTTGGCCAACGTGCTCCGTGGCAAGACGGCGTCGGACCAGGTGGCCAAGGTCGCTGCTACTTGTTCGTTGCGGTTCTACTTTGACCGGTCAGGGGACAACCCCTTGGTACGTCTGCCTTGGTCGCAAGCCGGTCTCGATGCGCTTGCGACTGCCAATGTCGAGACACTCATGAACCCAGCGCTACGGCCGGCAAATGCTGAACTCAAGGCTCGCGGGTTGAGAGCATTGGCGCAATTGTTGGCGCGTCGGGATTCGCTTCAAGACGAAAAAGACAGCGATCTACGATCCGGACTTCTTGATGTGCCCGGTCTTGGCGGTGAACGGGCGGATGCCGCTGGAATGTTCGGCTTCGGCAAGCCTTGGCCAGTGACCGATCAGTCGCTGTGGAACGTGTTGGAAACTCACTGTCTGCTATCGCCACAAGAGGTTTTGGCCAACAAGTACGCCGACAGGCAGAAGGCATTCGCCCCACATTGGCAAGAGCTTCTCGATTCGCGTTTGGCGACTCCGCACGAACTTGCAGCGACGCTCTACTTGTGGTGCAACGAAGTTCGCCGTTTCCGCTTCCGATACTGGTAGTGGCCCGCGTTTCCGACAACGTCGAGGGCTGAATCACGAGGAATTACGAAAGCTAACCGTCCAGGAAACGTCGTCATCCGTAGGTGTCGTATAGTCGACGCTCAGGAGACCTCCGTCGGTAGTCGTGGTCGCCTTGAGACCTTGAGGCATGTCGACGGAGTTGAAGTGGTACCCATCGGGAATGTAGATCCGCAACTGGTAAGGGTCACCGCTCACCGCTCGCGAAGTTCCGCGGAGTTGCTCTGCAGCGTCATTCCACACCACGGACTTGACGTCGAAGGCCATCTGCCGCACATGCCGACTCGTGGAAAGGAGTACCGGTGTGTCTTTCTTCTCGACGATACAGTAGATATCGCAATCCTTCTGCCGAATTGTCCGTGACCGAAATGTCCCACGGAACGTTCCCAGAAACTTCCTGCTCCAGAACTCGTACGCCAAGTATGTCTTGGCGGGGTCGAGTCGCAGGTCCTTCTCGGCGTCCAAAACGGCCGTGAAGTCATCGCTGATGGGGCCGTAGTTGAACACGGCCACAATGTTCCATGCTCCGAATGGTCGCTTGATTGGCATGTTCCAGACTTGCGCGGGCTTGCGCGCAAACAGATCCACGGGGTATGCGGCATCGGCCGTGGGCGGAGCGACCCTCTTGAGCAGCTCGATTCGATCCGCGGGATACGGCGCATCGAACGCTTCCGACGGGTACATGGTACTGCCGGCGATGGCGTGGAAATTGGCGCGGACTTTGGCCTCGCCGTACGGAACCATGCGTCCGCGGTCGTACTTGTAGACATGGATGTTGTCGCAGTCGTTCCAGAACACACGCGTGTTGTAGAAGAACCTCATGGTGGTACCCGGAGCGCTTTCTCCCAGAAACGCCCGCGGTCCGGAATAGGAGCCGGGTACGTAGTTCCCATCGGCATCCTGCGACGTGCGGGCAATGTCGATCAGTCCATAGCTGAAGTCGACACGGGCCATGCACGAGCGATTTCGTGAGCCTCTAGACATGGTGTCGATGGCGTCTCGCCACGGCTCGGCGCCCAATCTCCACGTCTCGGCCGCACTTAGGAACTTATCCTGCTGTTTTGGCCACTTTCTCCACAGTTCGGCAAAGTCAAGACGGCCCCAAACGACCTTGTCATCCTTGTCCCGGAAGAACTCGGCGACTCGTTTCCTTTCGAATTCAACCGCCAGCGGATTGGAGAAGTCGAGGATCCGGCCGTCGCCCCAGCGGATCTTGTACCGCAGGTAGCACTCCGGAGGGTATTCGGTCGCCAGCGCATGCTTGCCTTTGCCGCCGCAGTAGCACAATCCCCAATGCCCGCTGCCGCCGAACCGCGGGTTACGCTCGACAACGCTGTAGTAGAACTTATCGAGTCCGTTCTCTTTGATGAATCGGTCGGCCTGCTCCGCTTTGCCGCCGGACATCCAATGAATCCACCGGCAATGCGCACAGCCGATCAGCGCACGGTTTTCGAGGTCCAGAGGCCGTCGCTGCTGCAGACGGATGTCGTTTGCCAACGCGATGAGGTCCCCCAAGTGCTCCAGGGCGCGGATCCCGTCGTGTCCCAGGTGGACCAGCAGTTTCTCTCCGGCAAAACTCCCGCCGTCAGGCACGGTAACATCGTAGTGACAGTATGCCTTGGCCTTCATGCTGGATGGCGAACCAGTTTTGGCAAACTCGAACCGCGAATGTCCTTTGTGGACCGTCAAGTGTCCCAGCAGAATCACGTCGCTCGTATCGACGTGCCGGACGAGATGGCAGACCTCGTACATCCTCTTGCTGGTGTCCGGGGCGTCGCCAAAGTCTTTGACCAGAGTCAGGTCATAGTACTCGTCGAACAGAGACTTCACGCCGAAACTCAACCATCGGTCGATCGTGCCGCCCAGCCGGGCGTCGCCCACGACCATGCAGTCCATTTCTTCGAGTTCGACGGGCCCGCCAGTGCGATTGGTCTGCCCCATTTGCAGGAGGATGTCACCACTCGTCTTGCTGACGGAAAGCCGGTAGTCAAAGTCAAGTTCGCCGGGCTTCGTCCCGCGCAACGTGACGGTCACGAACGTGCCGAGCGGGTTCGAGTCGTCGTTGACTTCGTGCGTGATCGACCAGCCCGCAGCGTCGTCTCCACCAAGACAAGAGACATTGTTCAGCCTGACTTCGGTTCCCTTTAGGTGTGCCGACCAAAGAGCATTCTTCAGGTCAACCTGTATCAGAAGCCGCTGTTGTTCGACGGTGAGAATCTCGGCCGAAGCCGCTGTTCCGTTCGCTAGAATCGCGACGAGAAGCAGGATCGCGGAAAAACAGCATTTCATGTGAACTTCCCTTTTCCATTGCGTGACCTTTAACGCGATTCCGATCCTGGTGCGACTGCCCCGCGAAGAACTACCTGTGTTATCCATCATATTACAGGCCGAACGTCGGGACGCAACACGCTC
>CAZURK010000353.1:0-14774 GCA_964623055.1 uncultured Pirellulaceae bacterium | reverse complement strand
ATCTTCCAAGAGATGGAGTCGCTGATCGAGACCGAGCTGGCGGTACCCGATGCGACCGTCAAGCTGGTTGCGCGCGATGCCCGCTCGTCCCAGGCCGCTCCGTTTCTCACCGGCCCTGCGGGCGATTACCTTCCCGATTGGCAGTTGGCCCTGTGGCTCGACGACGCTGATCCCTATGCGGCGGCAGACAGCCGGATCGCCATGTATCTTTACAGCGGAATCGTGGTGGTGCTGGCGATGGTGGCCCTGGCCGGTCTGGTTGCCCGCTACGTGGGCCGGCAAATCCGGGTCACGCGGCTTCGCAACGACCTGATCGCCACCGTGTCGCACGAGCTAAAGACGCCGCTATCGTCCATTCGCGCCCTGATCGATACATTGCTCGAAGGCCGCTACGATGATGAACAGCAACACCGCGAATACCTCCAGCTTGCGGCCAAGGAGAACGAACGTTTGAGTCGTCTGATCGACAATTTCCTGGCCTTTTCGCGCATGGAGCGGGGCAAGCGAACGTTTGACTTCTCCGAAGTGGAGGTCCAGGAGGTTGTGACGGCCGCCGTGGACGCGGTGCGCGAGAAATTCCATGCGCCCGGCTGCCGATTAGACGTGGACATCGCCGCCGGGCTGCCTAAGATCACCGGGGATGCTGGTGCGCTGACCACCGTGCTGGTCGATCTTCTGGACAACGCGCATAAGTACACTGGAGACGAGAAGCAGGTTACCGTTCGGGCGTACCGAGACGCAGGCAAGGTTCGTTTGGAGGTCCAGGACAACGGCGTCGGTCTGTCCCGCCGCGCGGCGAAGAAGGTGTTCGATCGCTTTTACCAGGTGGATCAACGGCTGGCTCGCCGTGCCAGCGGATGCGGGCTGGGATTGAGCATCGTGCAGTTTATCGTCACGGCCCACGGCGGCTCGGTCAGCGTGTCCAGTCAGCCGGACCGGGGAAGCACGTTCACCGTCACCCTACCGGCTGCTGAAACCGACGCGGCGCCAGAGGGCGACGAACAGGATTGAATGAAACGATGGCAGCGGAAACGATATTGATCATCGAAGACGACCCGACCATGCTCCGCGTGTTGAGCGACAACTTCGAGTACAGCGGGTTTGCTGTGCTGACCGCGGACGACGGGGAACAGGGGTTGCAGATGGCCCTCGGCCGGACGGTCGAGTTGATCGTTCTGGATATCATGTTGCCAGGAATCAACGGATATGAGATCTGCCGCCGCGTCCGCCAACAGGGCATCGACGCTCCGATCATCATGCTGACCGCCAAGGGACAGGAATCGGACATCGTACTGGGACTCAATCTCGGAGCGGACGACTACGTGACCAAGCCGTTCAGCATCAAAGAGCTTCTGGCGCGTGCCGAGGCGTTCTTGCGGCGCCGCCGCCAGCAGGAACCGGAGGTCTATCGTTTCGGCGGGTGCGAGCTGCACGTGGCCTCGCGCAGATTGGCCCGCGACGGAGCCGAAGTCCCGCTTACGCCCAAAGAGTTCGACCTGCTCGCCTTGTTCGCGCGCCATCCCGGCCGCGCGCTGACGCGAGACGAGATCCTCCGATCCGTCTGGGGCGACGACCTGTTGGTCACCACGCGGAGCGTGGACCGCTTCATCAACACGCTTAGGAACAAAATCGAGCCCGACCCAAAGCGGGCAACGTTGATCAAAACGATCCGAAACATCGGCTACCGATTCGAAGGCGAGTGAGCAGACGTCTCGCTTCTCTGGATAGAGCGGAGTCTGGAGCCAAACGGCTTGCCGTACCGAGTTTCTCATTGGATGCGGTCTTCCTTCCCAGTGTTACTTCGGGGCAATCGCAACCAGTCAGACTATTCTCCCGTTTCTCCGCTTGCGGAGGCGGTACTGGCGACGACGGGCTGGTGCCACAGGGAACGCCAGTATGCTCTGTCCGTTTCGTACGGGTTGATCGGATCTTTCGACAGATCGAAGCTTTCGGGAAGGACTCCGAAGCGTTTCATCCAGCGGACATAGTGTTCGTTGGGGCGGAAGCCCGGCATGTCGTAACGTCCGGCCTTCTCTTGCCGCGCCTTGGCTGCCCGGATGGCTCGCAGGATGGCTTGGTAATCGGGGTCTTGCGTGTCGCGAAAGACTACGGTCTGGCCGTATTGATCTTTGCACCAACCGTAGCCACCCGCCTCTTTGGCCAGCGGTGCACGGAGGATCATCGACTTCTCCGGAAACGAAAGATTGTACAGGTTCCAGCAGTGTTTGGGCGCGTTCACCCTGCCTTTTCGGACGCGCTGCCCCATCATCGCGGCCGAGTCGTGGCACCAAAGGCAACGGTTGTAGACGATCCCGTCCAGCGGCTTCCCGATTTCGACTTTGGCGTTGTTTGCCAGCGCGCCGGCGACGGCGTTCTCCGCGTGGTTGTACACCGCATACGTTCCCGTGAAATAAGCGCTCGCCTCGATCCACAAACGCACTGTGTCGTGTTCCTGTTTCGCCAGTTTCACCTCATAATGGCTGCCGTCGATCTTGTTCATCAGCGGGCTGGCACCGGTGCCGAAACCATAGGGCTGGTGATTTCGGAACTCGGTATTGTATCGCCCAAACATATCGCTGATCTGGTTGTAGGCGAACAACGCGTAGTAGCTCTGCGTGAACCATTCGTTGCGGTCGCCAGTCAGAACCACACGTCCTTCCGGCTTCTCCGCGCTGTGGCAGGTTACACAGTGTCGGTCCCAAATGGGTTGGATATCGCGTGGATAGTCGAGCACGTCGGGAACACCGGGGACGGGTTCGATTCGGCTGGGCGGTCGCGCCATGGCCATGAAAGTGCTATGGCTGCCGGTCGCGTTGATGTTCTGTGTGCGAGGCTCGTGGCAACCTACACACCCTTGAGTTTCGCCAGGCATGACCATCGTGTAGCTCTGCATCCGCTTGACCGCCAAGCCCTTCTCGTCGAGCGCAACGAAGTATAGTGCTCGAAGGGCAGGAACCTCGAACGAGGCCGACCCATCAGCTTCCACCGGCACCGTGCCCAAGACTCGGCGCAGCGTGTGCGTGCCGTCCATGCTGATGGCCCCTGGCAGGGAGTAATAGCTGATCGGTTTGGGCAGGTCCTCAAGCACCAGGAGTTTTTCGATGGAGCCGGGCTTGATTCCCTCTATCTCCTTGCCACGCCCGTGGTAGACGTTGGCGAGGGCTAGTCGCCCGGTGGTTTTCTGAAGGTCGATGCGAGACGGGATCACCCGTTCGCGCGGTCGCGGTCGGATCACACGCGGATCGTGGACCATCTTGTCCGCGCGGTAGAACTCCTGGACCATCCCGTTGCCGTCCAAGATCAATAGACTCTTGTCCTCCGCGACCAGGAAGCAGTCCTCGGACAGTGGGTACGGGTCTCGGAAGCCCGTCCGTCCGCCGCCAAACCACGGGATACCCGACGGCCAGAAGTAATAGTACCGCAAGTCTCTCTCGGGGCTGATCTGTGTGGCTGCGGAGGCTTCGTCCGGACCGGCCTTGGTGTCGACGACCATCACGTTACCGGCGTTCTCACGCGCTCCGACGGGCGGCGAAAAGACACACACGACATTGCCATCAGTGCCGGGGATCGGCAGGGCATCGCACTTCGAGTAGACCAGTTCCGGCGGTTGTACCGTGCCGCCGAACAAGATCATCTGCCCGGTGCCGTCGGGGTTCATGACCCACAAGTCGCGGAACGACCCGATCGCGCTGTCCACGTATTCCCACCGCGTGTAGATCACCCGCCCGTCCGGTAGCACCGCCGGCCGGTCGTCGCGGACGCTGTTGGCGGAAAGGCACAGCAAGTTGCCGCCGTCCGCGTCCATCCGGTAGAGGATCGCTGCCCGCACGTGATTGCAGGGAATAAACCGGCGGCCCCGGCTCGACACGAAGACGATGCCGCCGTCGGGCAGGTAGGCTGGATCCGTGTCGTCCCAGTCGTCGAAGGTCAGTTGTTTGAGCCCGGTTCCGTCCGTGTTGACTTCGTACAGGTTGTAGTGCCGCGTGCCGCCTTTGCGATATGCGAACAGGATCTTGCCGCCGTCGTAATGCACGCGCGGGTCGCGGATGTTGCCCTTGGGGTCGTCCAACAGGACGGTGAGTTGCTTGTTTCGCAGGTTGAGTTTCAAGAGCCGCGATCCGTCCGGGGGATACAAGAACTTGTTCGGATCGTCCGACCATCCGCCAAAATTGGCGTAGTAGTGGCCGTCTGAATACAGCGCGCGCTCGGCGAAAACAACTTCCTCGGCGCCGCCCATCAACTTTAGGGCCTTCTTAGCCAAGTCGGGGCCAGGAGGAGGTGCAGGTTGGGGCTCGATAGACAAGTTGTCGACCAGATAGTCGGCGGCGGATGCTGCCGAGTATAGACCGATGTCCTTTACCGCCGAATTTGTGCCGACGTAGCATAAGCGTCGCGTGTACGACCCCGACTCCTCGCCACCAGCAAGCGTAATCGACACGGTCTGGACCGCAGTACCATACCCCGTCCCGACGATCTTCAAGTGGTTGACCACCGGAGTCTCGCCGTCATCAAATCGCAGGTCTCCCTTGATATCGGGAGTTGCCTTGACGAAAAGGCCCGTGTTCTGAAACCCACCCTTGTCGTAGATCTGGATTTCGTGCCTATTGGCAGCGGTCGTATAGACGCGAATGCTGTCGATATTCTCCGCCCCACTGTGCGAGCCGTTCGCCGTCGAATACGTAACCACACCGAACGATCTGACGTCGGTCAAAGCGGTGTCCAATACGGCGAAGTCCATCTCTATTGCGAAGTGACGAATGCCGTCGGCACTGACCGTCTGCCACAGAAGGCCGCCGCCGGCCGCCAGCTTCGCGCTGTATTTCCCACCGACGACGGTCGGGGCCGCCGCCGCGGAAGCGACACTCGAACCAGGGCTGGACGTCCACGAATCAAATTCTCCCGCGGTGAGCGCTTCAAAATCACCGTTCGCAATCCGCCCGGCCATGATCGGCGAACCTGTAACCGTCGCAACGCCCGCAACAACCACACACACGAAGAGCGTTCTTGACGGTGACATAACAGTGAGAGCGGGCAAAGTGAGATTCTTGTGGCGATCGAACAGGGCCACGCCCCTCTCGGGCGCGACGCTACTCCGATACTATGACCTCAAGGTCCGCGTGAAACAAGACTTGGGGCACGCGACAGCGAGGTATCGCAACGGCAGCACGGCTACCGGGACGAGGTTAGCACCAGGGCGTCGATGCCGGCGTAGTAACCGGACGATTCGGGATTCTGGTCCACGGCTTCGAGGCGGAGAACGTTTGCCTCCGAACGGACCTCGATCGGGCCCAGTGTGATCGATTTGGCGTCAACCGCTGGCGAGTACGTGTCTACGGGCGAGCCGAGCGGTTGGCCGTTGAAACTTGCGCGAACGATGGCATAGTCCCTGGACGTTACCAGACGCAGCTTCAGGACGTATCTGCCCGGCTTGACCGATGGCGGAAGCGCGAGGTCGATCGAATCGCCTTTCTTGCGGAGTCGAATGAAAAGCAGTCGTCCCTGCGAAAGTGGCGGAAACGAGGCGATGCCGATCTCCTGCTTCGTCGCGTTCACATCTTCACTCTTCGCTTTGATTTCCAGGTCTTCGCCTTCCAACGCATCCCGGATACGGTACGGGCTGGGCCAGTTGCCAATCCACCGAGATGGATTTCTGCTGTTGCCGTGTACGGAATAGACGTCAAACCCCTCGGGATTGAATTTCCCGGGGAATGCGTAGCGGTAGCTTTGGCCCCAGGGATCGGCGGGAAGGTCGCGGACGTACGGCCAGTTCCCGGACGTGTCAGGAATCCGTTCAGGTCGACGAACAAGGTCGTCGAGTTCGCGCGGATAGTCGCCCGTATCAAGCTGAAACCGTTTGACGGTGACCTCGAGGCTGGACACAGCTTGCTCTGCCTGACTAACCATTTGCGCAAAGAGCTGTTCTTCCTCGGCGAGGTAGCGCTGCATCTGTCCGTGCAAGTCGTCCCAGGGGAACCTGCGCAGGGAGATACCGTCCAGACGACAATTCAAGCCGGGTTCGTCCGAGTCCTCGGCTCGGGAAAGTGGATTTGCCCCCACGCACTCGAAACGAAACACATAGTCGCCCGGAGGAAGCTCGTAAATACCGAGTTTCTTCTCGAACCACGTCCCATAAAGGAAATTCTCCGGTCGGTTCTCCTTCCAGGCCAGGTAGGGATCGTAGAAGTCCATGGTTCGATCCAGCAAAATGTCTCCGGTCGGGCCCTGAAGGGTCACCTTCCAGATGCCGCCGGTTCGATAAAGGCACTGGAATACAGAGATGGAGTATTTGCCCCTTTCTTCGACGCGGCACGGCACTTCGAACCACCCGCCGACTTGAGTGTTGTCAACGTACAACCCGCGCTTCAGGTTGCAGACGCGGTTGCTGTGACGTTTGGCCGTTACCTCCGGTGACGTATTGATCTCGGCGGCCATGTTGGACGTTTCCAGGAAGATCTCCTGATTGACTCGTTCGTTGACGGGCGGAAATCGGTCGAATGGTTCGGCAACCTCGTTTTGATACCAGAACGCCACCGACGAGCAGAAGTCCGGCCGGTATTTGAAATCGTAGTGTTCCAGTTCGCCGTTTCGCGGGTTGGTCACGGCTGCGTAGCTGCGGCGTTCGATGTCAACTTTCAGGGACTTGCGGAATGTTACCGGTGCCTGGATGTGCCATCGGTACGCGGTGAATCGGCAGTCTTCCCCGTTAGGCTCCTTGATCGTCACGCCAGTGTTGGCATTGGTGAACTCTCGCAGATTCCAGGCGTCGTTGAAGAAGTCCTCGCAGCCGGTGCCCACGATCGACGGCTCTCGCTCGCCATCCACATAGAACCGATCGTCCGACTCGCCGAACCAGCTTCCATAGCTGCACTGAATCGAAAAGACCGTTCCGACATAGTGGCCCTGGCCGCGGCCGTCAAAGATGACGTAAGGCGAAAACGGCTTGGCCGGAAACTCCTGGCGATAGCGGGCATGGAAATAGAGCATGTCGTCTGGAACCCGAGGTAGCTCCATCCAATCGAATTGCCAATAGACGCTCAGCCGGTTCTGCCCTTCGTTGGTCAGTTCGATTCGCGCCCGTTTCCGGAAGGGCATGCGCCAGTAACAGTTTAGCGCTCGCCCGTAGGACGTCACCTGGATGGGCAGAGTATTCACGTTGGCTCGCATCCCGTTTCCGGCGGCAAAGAAGTCGCCGATGGGCGTTTCCACCGACGGCATTTCCGCGCCGTCCCAGTAGATCCGCATCACCAGCGTACGTGGCCATCGACGGTCGCGTCCCGCAATCGTAAACCACATATGGCGGATCTCGCCGGGACCTTCCAGCGTTGTCAACGTAACCGTCTCGCCCGCCCCGATGTGGTAGCAGTCTTGATTCGATTCAGGATCGAACAACCCGCTTGAAGCACGACGCGTCCTACCTTCGATGCTACGGGTGATTTCCTCTAGCGGGTCCGCCTCGGCGGCCATCGCAGTTCCGAGGAGAGACGCAAGCAGGGAGTACCGGACGAGTGAATGCAGCATGGCTGGCTCCTTCACGAGACTACTGAAGATGCCTTGGGGGACCTCCTCCAGGCAAACATCGTGCAGCGGCGAACGATCCGGTCACGGTCGTTCGATGACCGGCGCAGTTGCGACGCGGGGGCGGATCGGCAAACGCTCGATTCCGGGGAAATCCGGATCGCCTTGTGCGCGGAGTTCCTCGTCGCCCATGAACGGACAGCAGGCGTCTACCCAGGCCATCAGCCGATGCAGGCTCTCCGGGTCTACCTTCACGTCGTAGTGCTTGCCGCTGGCGGCCAAATCGACCAGACGGCTCTTATACGAAAGGTACTTCATCGGCGCCAGTGTGGTTAGAGCTTCGGGATCGTTCTGCCCGTAGTCGCTTTCCACCGGAATTGCTCCCGCGATGCCGTAGCCCGGACGGCCTCCGGGAACGGGATTTCCCCAGCCGGCCGAGCCGACCAACGTCAGGTAGGGCTCCTTGAACACACTGTGTCCGGGCCGCAAAACGAGGTTCGGCTCTTCCGAGGCATCCTTTGTGCCGGCATGGCACTTGACGCAATAGCGGTCCAGCACCGGCTGGGCGAAACGCTCGTAGCTGATACTCTCGGTGCCCCATGCGGGCGGCGAAGGTTCCATTGGTGCGCGTCCGAGGGCCAAACCGCTTTGCGGCGGAGGCACGGTGCTGTGCATCTCGTGGCAACCCACGCAACCGCGCTCCTCGCCGGGCATCAGTCCCGTGAAACTGCGCATCGTCTGCAGGCAGCGGCGATCCGCGTCCAACAGTTGGAAGAACAGCGAGCGTCCTGCCGGGGCTGTGAAATACACCGAACCGTCGGCCTCGACCGGCACCTCGGAGAGGATGCGCTTTACGGCCTCCTCCTGAATGATCGACACGGTTGGTCCCGAGTGGCGATACGTCTTGTTCCAAGTCGAATAAGTCTTGTAGTCCTGCTGGAAGACGCGCACGTATTTGACCGAGCCTCGCGGCAGACCGGGCACACCCTGGTACACGTCCGAGCTGAAGAAGACGCCCGGCTTGGACGGTTTGCGATCCTTTCCCGTACCCGGCCAGGCAACGCGGTCCGGCTGCACGGGCGGCACCGGCCGCGGCTTCACGGGAATCGCATGCCAGATGTTGTAAATGCCCTCGTAGATCAGGTCCCGGTTGCCGTGTACATCCATCAGGTACAAGCGGAACTTGTCGCCCACACCTCGCGCCGAAACAAGAAAGTCCTCTTCGGATAACGGGTATGCCGTCTTGTAGCCGGTGAAGCGGCCCGAGGCATGGTAGTCGGCCGCTTCGGGCGTGTCCTGCGGCGGATCGCTGACTTCCGGCCAGCGCAAATCGGCGGTCACTTTGGTCAAGCCGTGTGGGAAATCACGGCCTTTGTCCGGGTCGATGACCCCGATCGAACCGGACCACCAATCGTGATGACCCACGCCCGAGAACATCACGCGGCGGCTACCGGGGATCGGCCGCGGTTCGGAAAGATGATCAGGCCAGACGGACTGGTTGCCCCAGAAGTGCGCCGTGCCCGTGCCATCCTGGTTGGTCGTCCATAGCTTCTGCAGACGCCAAAGCGGCTTGTCCGTGTATTCCCAGCGAGAGTAGATCACGCGGCCATCGTTCAGCAGGCCGGGCACAAAGTCCGGCTCGCCGTTGTAACTGATCAAATACACGTTGCTGCCATCGGCATCGCACCGGGCCAGAATGTACGAGTAGATGAACGGCCCGCAACGAACGTAAGAGTTGCCGCGGGTGGTGGTGAAGAGAATATGGCCGTCGGGCAGGTAAAGCGGGTCGATGTCGTCGTATTCGCTGTCGGTAAGCTGCCGCAAACCGGTACCATCAAAGTCCATCTCATACAGATGAAAACTCCCATCGTCATGCGGCTTGAAACAGAAGAGCACCTTCGTCGCATCGAACGACAAATCAGGCCGCCAAAAGCTGCCGGGTTTTCCATCGGGCGCCAGTTGGCGAAGCCGTCCGCCTGGATCGAGTCCGTCCAGCACCAGCAGCCGGCCGCCCGGCATGGCCATGATGCCCATGCGATGGATGGCTTCGTGACGGGACTCGGGTCCTTGCGGCAGCGGCTGGTCGATGAACAGCAACTGCGTAAAGTCCAATACGGGGTTCTTGAACAGGATGTCGCGCTTTACTCGCCGTATGGAAAAGTACACTTCCCTGGCGGCCGGATCCACATCTGCATATGCGGCGATTGGATCGTCTTGCACATCTGCCTTGTCCAAACCGGGGATCTTCTTCCAGGGGCCACCACCAAACGACGCGGCCACCATTGCTGGCTTCCACTTGGAATCGTCAAAAGCGACTTGTTCCCATTGCGGACATAGCTGCTTCTCTACACGCCAGGAGGTGTCGGAAGCCAGGACCGTTTGCTTTCCGTCGGCCTGGGTCACAGCCAGACGAGCGATCAGCCCGGCAGGGTTCGCGTGTGGAGCCGGCCTGTTCTCCGCTCGAATGGCCAGCAGATTATCGCCAGTCTTCAACAACGGGCCGACCTGAAACACGCCAGCCCGCGCCCAAGTCGGATGGCTGCCGACCCGAGCACCGTTGACAAAGACCTCGCACACATCGTCCGCTGCAACTCGCAACACAGCGGTATTGACGTCCGCTGACAGTGTGAACCGGCAACGAAAGTACCTCGACTCGGCCGGTGCATCCGCGGCCGGTTGGCCCTCGGGATACCAGATCCAACTCGGCACTGCGACTGCCCTTTCCGCCGACTTCAACGGCGTGGGATTATCGCGCACATCCGCGAGGCGCTTCTCCAAGACGTCCAATTCTCTCAGTTGGGCCGACACGTGCGGCGCCTGCTCGGCTCCTGACAGCCGTGCAGCCAATTCGCGCGTCCAGCCGATCTCCTTAGCCGCCCTTTCCAGCAGTGGTTCGCCCATGGCTTGAAACAGCCAGTCTCGTTCCAATACCTGAGCCGCTTCCTCCTCGGTGAGTGTCCGCGTTTCGGGCGTCCGAGCTTCGCCCGGTGGCAGAGGCAGGTTGTCCGACAGCACCGTGGGAACACCGACCAAAGCGATCGACAACACGATGCCAGATTTCAAAGCCGATAATCCAGCCTTCATCGGTATCACCTCCTGTCATGCCTTCTGCAATTGATCTCCGGCTGCGCCGGCCAGCCGAATGCGGCGGTTCGTCACTGGAGATTCTATCATAGCCCGCTGACGATCGTATACAATTTCAGCAAATGGTTCATCAGCTCAGCCGATTCCGTGGCCATTGATCGTCGGTGCGGTGTACGGTAGTCTCCCCTGTAGCGTGAAACGCAACTTGATGCCCGTTTGGCTGGCGTCGACAAGGTTGGGCCGGTTTCGCCCCGGTCGGGTGTTTTCAATCATGATCCGGAAGGAGTGGTCCCAATGAAGGATATTCGAGCCGCCTCGGTGCAATTCAATCATGTGCCAGGAGACAAGGCGCACAACATGAGCAGAATCCGCGCCTTCGCGTCGGAAGCCCAGGCGGCGGGAGTCAATCTGCTTGTCTTCCCGGAGATGTGCGTCACCGGCTACTGGCATGTGCGAAAGCTGTCGCGGCAGGAGATCGAATCGCTGGCCGAACCTGTGCCATCCGGCCCGTCGTCCCAGGAGCTTCTATCGCTGGCGGCTGCGCATTCCATGACCGTCGGTGCCGGTTTGATTGAACTAGCAGATGATGGAACGCTGTACAACACGTACGTCGTGGCGATGCCGGATGGAAACACGGCGCGTCACCGCAAGCTTCACTGCTTCATCAGCGAGCACATGGCTTCGGGCAATGAATACACCGTGTTCGACATACCTCAAGGAGCCCGCGTCGGGGTACTGATCTGCTACGACAACAACATCGGCGAGAACGTCCGAATCACGGCTCTGAATGGGGCGGAAATCCTGTTGGCACCGCACCAGACGGGCGGTTGCGATTCGCCCAGCCCTCGTTGCATGGGCAGAATCGATCCTGAACTGTGGAAGAACAGAGAGACGGATCCGGCGGCGATCGAAGCCGAGTTGCGCGGACCGAAAGGCCGTGCATGGATCATGCGCTGGCTGCCGGCTCGGGCTCACGACAATGGGATGTTCCTGATCTACAGCAACGGCGTAGGGATCGACGACGACGAGGTTCGTACTGGTACCTCGACCATTCTGGATCCGTACGGGGAAGTGCTCGCCGAAACGTGCAAGGCCGGCGATGATATGGTTGTTGCCGATCTCGATGCGTCGGTGCGTCACATGTGTACCGGACAACGGTGGATCAGAAGCCGCCGACCGGAGTTGTATCAACCGCTGGTTGTTCCAACCGGCAAGGAAGAGGACACTCGCAAGGTGCGCTTCGAGCATAAGCCGCAATCCTAAGACGCGAAAAGCCATCGCGGACTTCCAGATGTCCGCGATGATCGCTGGTGGCTTGTCCAGAGTCTGTGACAACGACATTTTCGACCAACCACCAGATGGAGCGCTACAATAGCAGGAATAACAGCAATATCAGCACGCCGTTGTTCGTAGCGTGCATGGTCATGGGTGCCAACAGCGAGCCTCGCCATTCTCGGGCCAACGATAATCCCGCAGCGACTGACATCAGGGCTGGTGCGGCGATGAGGCCCTGTGGATGAATAACAGCAAAAATAAAGCTGTTGAAGCCTACGCTGAATATGATGCTGGCGCCCGTTCTCCACCGGGCGGTGCCTTCCCGCAAATGGCGATAAAGTACTCCTCGAAAAACCGTTTCTTCGATAAGCGGCGCAAACACGCAGGCCAGTAGGAAGATGTGGATCCGCCCGCCCCACCCGGCGTCGCGTGCCCATTCGATAACGGGGTGCGTTGGGGCGTCGGCCGGTTCGAAGCCGCTGGAACCACCGGCAACGGCGCTGTAGAGCGCCAGTAGCGCCAATGTCGCCAGCAAGCCGAGCACCAGAACTGGCAGGTTCGACACGTAGCAGACTACGCCCCAGAAGACTTCGCGGATTGGCTTCTTTCCAGCAAACAACCCGATGTCACGCCGGGCTTGATTCCACGGAATGCCACGCATGGTTGGCCAGATCAGTGCCCCCAAGCTCAATAACGACGCAACGGAGCTGACCAGAAGTTGGCTGTCCGGAAATTCCCGTACAACGAAGGCGGCGGCCACCGTGAGTGCAAGGAACAGAAGCATCCAAACGGCAAAAGTCTCAGCATAGATGGCCGAGTTTCCCCAGCCGGTAAGGATGGATGATCGTACCTTCCGTGTCACGACGAGTACCAAGAAAGTGACGGCCCCCGCCAGCCCCACAAAGCCAGCGCCCAACATGAGGAAAGTCGTCAGGACCACAACGACAAAGGTGCGCTGGGCCGCGGCCAGCACCTCCGCTCGCGCTGGATCGACGCTGGATGACTCGGACTCGTCTGCTGCTGACCGTTCGGGGGACAAGGCCAGCGCGCCGAACCAGCCAAGTTCGTCTCTCAGCAATTGATGTTCGCCGGACTCAACAGACGGAGCGTCCCATTGGCCTTCCTCATAGTCCGAATAGAGCCTTCGTAGCACTGTTACGACGCGTTGATCTTGCTCGGAGACCCGCGCGTCTGGTTCGGCCATCTTCTCTTGGACGGCGTTCGCCTGCTTGATCGCCTCGTCGGGACCGACCAGTTCGCCTGCCAGCACAACAAAACGGAGACGCATGAATAGCGGACCGGTGCTGAGCGTCTTGGCGCTTTCGTAGAGTTGCTTCTTTTGGATTCCGGGCATTTGCGAGGCGGCAACCAGATACTGCCCCTGGAGGTCAAGCACGCTTTGCTGGACCGCGTTCTGGGATTCGCGGACCCCCTCGTCGCCTCGATGTCCCTGCAAGAACACCGAGACAGACACTAACAGTACTACTACAGCCCAGGCCGTCTTGGCAAAACCTCTGCGCGGGGAGCGATCCGCCAGCGGCTCGTCCAGGAATTCGTGATATTCTCCCTGCGACACAGGGCGATCCTCGACACTCGTCAGTAAATCGGGCACGCAATCGTCAAGACGCGAACTACCAGGTCGAGGCTTCATGATCGCAGAAGAGGAAATCGTCGCCAAGCCCTCGCGGAAGCACGACCGAACGAGCTGGAGAACAGATTACGGCTGGCTGATCAGATCTTTCAGCGAGTCCTTGACGATCAACCCTCCGCGTCGGGCCACCGGCTTTCCCTCTCTGAACAGAATCAGCGTGGGAATCGATTTCACTCTGTAGCTGGAGGCCGATTTGGGGCTGTGATCGAT
Source organism: uncultured Pirellulaceae bacterium (assembly GCA_964623055.1). Taxonomy (GTDB): domain Bacteria; phylum Planctomycetota; class Planctomycetia; order Pirellulales; family Pirellulaceae; genus JADHUC01. The sequence goes on along the minus strand of CAZURK010000353.1, from coordinate 1,039 downwards.
GTTGACCTTGACGATTCTGACGCCGGGCGTCTCTTGAGCCAGCTCGTCGAGTATGGGGGTCAGTTTCTTGCAGGGGCCGCACCAGTCGGCATAGAAATCCACAAGCACTGCTTCGTCAGAATCGATTACCTCTTGCTTGAAGCTGCGATCGTCGACACGTTCCACGCGACGCGGGGTCGCCTGGTTCTCTGTGGCAGCCGAGCGTTCGGCGTTCTCCTCGACGATGGATTGTGCCGTGTCGAGCGCGACGGGCTTGACCGAACTCGGTTCTCGTACGTCAAGATCGACATCGGTATTCATGTCGCGACTCGCGGGTTCTGCGAAAGGCTCGGGCGCGTCGAACGAAGCAGGCTCGGGATAGTGTGTTACGGCCGGACGTCCGCTAGCAGTGGTTGCACTTGGTCCGAACGTTCCGCATCCCGTCAACAAGGCGGTCATTGTCAGAAGTGCCGCGGCGAAGGTCATTTGCTTACTGGCGAAGAAACGTAGATCCATCTTTTCCATATCCTCGAGTCTTGCGAATAGAGCGCACGGATTGGCCCGTGCGTTTGCCGTGTATGATTCTCGATCCACAAAGGCGACGCTTGGTTACACGCGAGTCATGAAGAAAAGGATGCGAAATGCTGCCCGACTAAGACCACATAGCCTGGATCTGGCTGCGGATGCGGCGCGCACGAGGTGCGTTGTCCGTTTCCGCAGCGTCTTGCTCGTCCTCCCACTCGGTCGCGTTTCGGCATTCAAAATGAGGTTTCACGCTTCGGGGGATGAACCGCGTTAATTGGGCAAAACTGTGATTGTCGGTCCGCGGGCCACGCGCAACATGGTAGTACCGAAGGGGGTAGCACACGTACAGACGGTCTTTGGCTCGCGTCAGGGCGACATAGAAGAGCCGGAGTTCCTCTTCGATCTCTTCATCGTTCCGCGTGGCCATGTCCGAGGGGATATTACCGTCCGCAGCGTGAATCACATATACCGAATCCCATTCCAGCCCCTTGGCCGAATGAATGGTGCTCAGTATCAGGTAGTCCTCGTCCAGCAA
>CAZURK010000352.1:0-14781 GCA_964623055.1 uncultured Pirellulaceae bacterium | reverse complement strand
CCACGGCTGCGCCGTTGCGCTTACCCTGGGCTATGTTGTTTGGACCCCGTTGGGGTCAGCCAACACGATCCTCGCCCCCTTTGCAGGGGCCTGTCTCGTGCCAGCAGCTCTGCTGGTGGTAGCTAACTCAGTTCCTCGCAGATGTTGAAGACTGCACAAACTCGATCGTCAGGCGTCCCCGCCTCGATGTCGGCAAGCACGATGTCGCAGGGGGCAAAATCGCGGGAAATTCGTTCGAAGTCTTCTCGAATATCGGCAATTGGCTTGTTCTCCAAATCCATTGGCGTGTACATGACCGCTCGGCGCGCTTCCGGAAACAACTCGCGAGCACGTCGCAAGTCGGAATCGAGTCCCATATCGATGTAACCAACGTTTGGAATCGAAGCGTAGGCATCGAGGTAAGGGTCGGCGTTCCATGCGCAATTGTGGATTCCGATTGTTTCATAGACTTCCGCGATACGCCGATCCTGCCGAAGCAGCAGTTCGGTGTACTGAGCCGGCGAAACCATGTTCACCAGGCAGTTGCTGATGGTGAAGAAGCCGACGTGTACACCGCTCGCCCGTTGTCGATCGTGAAGACGCTTCGCCGCGTCTATCATCGTCGTCGAAATGCAGTCGAACAAGCGGGCCGCTCTCGCGGGAGCTTCGATCATGTCCAAGAAAAGTTGCTGTCCCCGCAAGCGTTGCGCGTTGTTCAACACGCCCTGCCAATTGATGAAGCCTTCGACGCGCCCTTGCGACTTGGCGATCCAGTCGACCTGTTCAAGCAACTGCTGAAAGAACGGGCTGGCGTCGAGATCCGGAGGTCGCAAGTCATCGATTTGATCGTCGGTCAGGTATTGGTGTTCGCAATTGGGCCAGTTGTCCTCGGCATAAACAATCGGCATCCCGTAGATCGCAGCGACCGTGCAGGCACCGTATGTTCCGGTCAGCAGGTCCAGCGGCGAATCGGGGCGGCTGATGCCACCGATGTTCGTTTCCGGAAATCGCTTCTTCAACTCGCGCCGCATGGCGACGACTGTCTGCAGCCGATATTCCGGTTCGCTATGCCAACGGAGCCCGAAGTCGATATCCAGGTGCTGGCGGTACCACTTGGGCGTGAAGCCAATCTCGGAACGCAACGAAGGTTCGTTTCCTTCGGCGCGGCGTCGTGTCGCCGGCGCCGCCGGGGCAATATAGCTGATCAGTTGCTTCTCACGATTTGACGGCATTGCGAGGCTCGTTGCCGGTGAAACGACTGACCAGCAGCCCGACGAGTAGGATCGTCAGGGTGCCGACCACGATTGTCATGAAGCCGTGGAGCGGGCTGCGCAGACGATACCAATCGTCTTTCTTGAAAATCTTCTTGCGCATCACGTGGTCACAGTCGAACGGAGCCGTTACGGTCAACTGCTGCATGTCGTCGATAGACTCGACAGTCATCGTCACGTCGGCGACCACGATTTCGTCGCCAGGGCGAAGCTCTTCGTGGAAGTGTGTGCCCTCGCCGGCGACGACTGTCGAATCGCGATCGATCGACACAGTGCCCTCCAACAGGCCCCAGCGGGCCGAGAGGCTCATCCACAGGATGACCATAACGCCGATAACCACGCCGGTTGCAGCCGCTGCGTTCTTAGCTCGACGCGCGATCAGGCCCAGAAGAAACAACCCGAGCATACCGCCGGAGAAGATGCCGGCCAGTTCCCACCAGGCGTCGAGCGCACTTTTGACGTGAATCATCGCCATGGCGGTCAGTGTGCCGGCGGTTCCCCATACGAGCGTTGCTGTGTAAAGCACTCGCATCGATTCGCGCTCGCCAACGTCGGCCCGCCGGCGGATGTACCGTTTGTAGATGTCTTGAAGGAACAACGTTGCCGAACAGTTCAACGACGAGTCAACGCTGCTCATTGCCGCGGCGAACACGGCGGCGATCAACAAGCCGGTTACGCCCGGCGGCAACTCTGCCACAATGAAATGCGGAAACACTTGGTCGGGCTTTTCGATCGGGTTCAGCGTTGAAGGCAGCAGATCGGGCTGCGCGGTGTAATACGCGAATAGCGCGGTGCCGATGAAAAACAACAGCGCCGAAATGGGCAGGTACAACAGGGCCCCCAGCCACACGCTCCGTGCGGCAGCTTGGTCCGACTTTGCGGTGATGTATCGCTGTACGAACGATTGGTCGATGCCAAAGTTCTGTAGGTTCATAACGAGGCCGTACGTCAGTACGACCCAGAATGTTGGTTCGGCAAGCGAAACGCCGAGGCTACCCAACGAGAACTTGTTGTCCCTCGCGGCAATCTCGAACACTTGAGCCGGTCCCTCGGGTATGCCGAATGTGATCCAAACAACGCACAGCACTGCTCCGCTGGTCAGTACTACACTTTGGATTACATCGGTCCAAATCACCGCTTCGATGCCGCCCAACAGCGTATACGCCGTCACCAATACGCCCGTGACCGCGATGATAGCCAGAACCGGCCACCCGGTAAGCGGTGCCAGCGCCAGTGCCACCAGATACATGATCGTGCCCATTCGGGCCAATTGCGTCAGCAGATAGCAGATCACGGCATACGTGCGTGCCCACGGTCCAAAGCGGCGCTCCAAATGGTTATAAGCGGAAATTTCGCCCGAATGGCGGTAGAATGGCACGAAAAACCGTACCGCGATCAGCGCCGCAATCGGCAGCGACAGGCCGAACACGAACGGATTCCAGTTGCCCCCGAAGCTCTTGCCAGGGTTGGCCAGGAAGCTGATGCTGCTGACATAGGTGCCAAAAATGCTCAAGCCCACGGCCCAGCCCGGCAAGGACCTGCCCGCCACCATGAATTCGTTTGTCGAGCGGCTCTTGCGCACAAACCAGCAACCGAGCCCCACAATGCCGGCCAGGTAAGCCAGCAGGACGGCAATATCGATGCCAGGCAGTTTTCCCATTTTCACTCCGGAAGTACGTGTACGAGTGCAGCGGTTCGACGGGAATTGGCTACCCCAATGACGGTGCCGCGGGCTTCGACGGCTCGCCGTCGTGGGAATTCGCGATCATTCTGTGTATGCAAGGTCGCAACGAGATATTATGGTTCTGTTAGGCGATCCCATCCAGGTGGAGTCTATCGAGCCGTGACGGACAGCCATCCTCACACCGCAGGTTCACGCCCAGATCGTCAGCGCGTTCAGATGACGATATTGGACGTGTTTGTCATCATGGTCGGCGTGGGCGCATTCTGCGGGTTCCTCTCACAGGTGACACGCGACAAGCCACCTGTTCCATTACTATGGGGCTTACTGGGTGTGTGGCTCGCGGTGGGCGTTTGGCTGGTCGTTATGGGCACCCGACGGCGTAGCTGTCTGCTGCAATTCTTCGGCGGTCTCTTTCTGTTCGGTCTATGTGTCATATGTCTTCTGCCTGCGTGGTCAAGGGCGGGGCCTGCGGCATACAGAGCCCAGTGCATGAACAACATGCGGAATATCGCATTGGCGCTTCAAATGTACCACGACGTGTACGATTCCCTACCACCTGCATACGTTGCGGACGCGAACGGCAGGCCGATGCATAGCTGGCGAGTGTTGATTCTGCCGTTTCTCGAAGAGCGGGATTTGTACGAGCAATATCGGTTCGACGAACCCTGGAACGGTCCGAACAACAGTCAGTTGGCGTCAAAGATGCCGGAGCCCTATCAATGCCGAGCCAGCCGAAACGACCAACTCGGTCCGCCAACAACCCGGTACGTAGCGGTTGTTGGCCCGGGAACAGTGTGGCCGGATGCGAAATCGACGAAACTGACCGACATTGCCGACGGGTTCGACACGATTCTGATCGTGGAAACCTCCAATGCGCCGGTTCATTGGATGGAACCGCGCGATTTGGACTTGCGCACAATCGTCCTGTCCATCAATCCGAAAGCCGGAAAAGCGATATCGAGCGCACACCCCTCCCACGGCGCCCATGTCGCTATGGCGGACGGGTCGGTGGTGTTCCTATCCGAGAAGAAATGCACGCCAAACACCCTCCGCGCATTGTTGACCATCAGCGGAGGCGAGAAGGTGGTTGCTCCGACCGACGACTGAAAGACGAATGGGAAATAGTTGTCGCAGGGTCGCTCGAATTCAGTGTTCAGACCTGCACCAGTTGAATTGAGGCTGGCCGCAGCTCGTCGTTACTCGCGGATTTTACCTAATTTCAGCCACAAGGAGAGGACTATGCCGATTTCGCGCATGCGAGTCATGCTAGCGGTGATTCTACTGTCGGCCGCCGCTTTCTGCGGCTCCGTGAAGACGGACGCTGCCGAGAAGGATTCCATCAAAGAGGCTATTGACTCGCTGACCGAGACAATTGACGCACTGCGGAAGGAGGCAACGTACCTGAGAAACGAGATTCGCAGCGTGCAAAAGGATCGCGACAAGTGCTTTGCACATATGGTCGAATTGACCGAATTGGTGAACAAGCTATCCGCCGAGTTAGCCAAAGAGCGAGCGAGAGTGCGGGAGCTGGAAATGGATCGCTTACCGCGCGAACGCATCCCGGCGGTAAGCGTCGAGGGGCTTATCGCGGCTACATCGGAGAAGGCCTTAGTGGAGATTTCTCTGGGGAGTGACGACGGCCTCGCAAGAGGCCAGCGATTGCGCGTTTTCCGAGGCGAGGCTTCCTCGCCAGTGCATCTGGGCGAAATCGAGGTGGTGAAGACGGAGCCTGACCGGTCGATCTGCCGGATCATCTCGGATTCGACGGCGAGACCCATCGGCAAAGGAGATCGGGTTACGACGAAGGTCGATTCCGCTGCGCCAAAACGACGCATCGTGAAGCGTGAGTCCGTCTCTGTGCAAGTTCGTTTCGCGGGGCCAGCGGGGATGCAGGTTTTTGTCAGCCAAGGGGAAGTTGCCGGACGCGAAGCAACACCATTGACGGTGCCTGCCAGACACAATTTCCGTCCGGGGAGACATGACCTGAAACTTGCCGCGATTCCGGGACGGTCCGGAGTCCAACTCCATCCCAGCCTGCAGATACCGCAACCGGGTCCGCAAGCCGCCGAGTTTCTGGACCACGCGCAGATTCCAATACAATTGACCGAGGAGGATCTTGATCAGGCACTCGGCGGTAATTTCGTAACGAAGGTCGTGTATTTGCCGGACCCCGAGTTTCAGGAGTTGGCACTTGCAGGGGTCGAGACGCTCGTGTCCATTCGTGTCGACCCCGGCGTGGATCCGATCAAAGAAGTCGACCACCGAGGCACGATACTGGCAATCGTGCGTCTGGGGAACAAAGAGAAAGAAACGCCACGGCCCAAAAAACGCTCGGTGATAAGCAAACCCGATGCGAGTTCGGCGCAGAGCCCACGGAATCGCGCGGAGGCAACTGACGTGAGGGAGTCGCAGTATGCGATCGCCGAGTTTGTCAAGTACACGAACTTACAGGCGCTCAACGGCGGCGTGTCGGTTCAGGCACTCGTGTCATATGCGACTGAGTAGCATCCCGGACTTGACCGTCAGAGAAACGGGAGGGCGAAGCTCCCGCTGAGCCGTCGGCGTGGGAACGGCTCGGCAGGAGCCTCGCCCTCCCTGCTGTTACGGCCATCGGAAAAGCCCCTTTGCCGCCGACGCGACGCTGGCAAAGGGGCTTGTTTTTTGGAGAGACTATCGGCTTTTGCCACGCAGCCGTCTATCGCGCAGCAATGCGGGCCGGGCCAAAATCAAACGTCAGTTCGCGCGACTCGCCACCGGTCAAATCAATCGTCTTTTGGCGAGTCTCCACACGTCCGTCGCGTTTGAGCGTCACAACGACGTTGTAGTCGTCCCATTCGGCTCCTTTGGTCAATTCGGTGGTAGTGAACTGGCGGACCGAACCGGTCGCTTTGGTCTCACGTCTTTCAAGAGTCACTGCGGCACCCTCGGGCACGTGAAGCGTCAATGTCGTCGGCACGGAACTCAATGGCGCCTGATCGAATTTGAACGCCAGGTCTGCCGTCTGTCCAGCCCCGACCCGCACGACTCGCGTCTCGCTCAGTTCCTTGCCATCGCGATCAACCACGGCTCGAACCTTGTACGTGTACTGGTAACCGTCGGCCAACCCGCGAGAGACGAAGCGACGGTGTGCGCCGGGGGTCTTGGTCAACATGTCGTTGACGTACACCCTCGCATCCTCCGGAACGTCGACGGCCAGGATCATCGTCCCGGTTGGCTGCTCGGCTCCTTCTGCTGGAGGTTCCGGAAGTGGTTTCGCTTCTGCGTCCTCTGGTTTCAGGACCGAGGGTTGCGCTGGCTCCTCGCTTGTAGCAGGCGTGCTGTAGGCGGGTTTCTCGTAAATGACCCCGCCACCGCAGCAGTTGGCCACCGTGCCGCAGCACGAACTGTAATACGGGCTGCAGCGAGAATAGCAGCACCGATTACACCGCCAGGAATAGCATCGACTGTAGCACCTGTAGCCACACGGGTCATAACAAGTGCGGACGCAAGGATCACAGCAACCCCAACTGAGTCGGTAGCAATTGAACACGGGCCGGTAGCACCACGCACGGTAGATAAGCGGGCTACACACCGCAGGTCGATAGACACTGACGCACGGGGTGTTGCATTGCCATTTCCACCAACACCATCCCCAATGGGCCTCGGACTCTCGGGCCGAGAGTGACAGAACGGCTGCCGCCATCACGGCCACAAGCACAAATCGTCTCAAACTGGATCCAAACATCGCGAAAGTCCTCCGTTGAGCGAGAAGTCGTACACAAGGTTGACGCACTCACGAACTTTCCTTGAAGATAGCAATTCGCCCGTCTAAATCAAGCATCCTGGGGTATTTGGGAGGGCTGGCTCGGGAATGTCGGCGGCAGCCGACTGGTGAAGTAGTGTCTTGAGGTCACCGAAGGCTACGACTGCCCCCCCATCTTTATTGCACCAGGAACCGATTGGCGAATCTGACGCCTTCCGGAAAGCCGACGAGACGTTTGTCCCTGAAGTTTGCGCCGGAAGGCATCTGGGAAGATTGCGTCATTTTTGTTAACCATAGTCGTACCGGGCCTTCGGTCCGTTGGCCCTTTGTTGCGCGGATTGCGCGTTTGCATTTGGCGTCGTCGTTGTGGACAATTTAAGGTATGCCCGCAATCGCGGGCGTCTCGAACAGCAGTAGTGAGTTCTTCTCGGTTGGCCAGCATGAGAAAAGCGATGTGGATCCGGCTTCGGCTCGATATCCGGTGGGTCGATTTGATGTTTGGGATGGCGTCCTTGTGTTCTGCAAGAGACCGCTCGGCGCTTCAAAATCGCGCTACGAGCCTATGGTCGGCGAACGGCGAAGTGTTCGTTTGCCTGTCGGTTCGTAGCGGATTCGATCTGCTGCTGCAGTCACTCAAGCTGCCCCAAGGAAGCGAGGTGCTTCTTTCGGCACTCACAGTCCCCGACATGAAGCGGATCGTCGAGCACCACAATTTGACTCCGGTGCCGGTCGATCTGGTCGAGAAAGGATTCAGCCCGTGTCTGCGGTCTTTGCGGCAGCGGATCACTCCGGCGACACGCGTCCTGGTGGTTGCGCACCTTTTTGGCTTTCGTGTGCCAATGGAGCCGATCCTTCAAATCGCAAGGGAGCACAATCTGTTGGTTGTCGAGGATTGTGCACAGGACTATCGCGGAACGCAGTACTTGGGGCATCCCGATGCCGACGTGGCCATGTTCAGCTTTGGGCCGATCAAGACGGCAACTGCGTTGGGTGGTGCGCTGTTTCGTGTTCGCGACCCCGATTTGCGCGAGCGCATGTGCCGCACACAGTCTGACTACCCAGTGCAGAGCCGGCGGGCGTATTTCACGCGACTGTTGAAATACTCGGTCCTGAAGGCCCTGTCTGCTCGTCTCCCCTTCGGCATCGCTGCCCGGTGTTGCGGCGCTGCGGGCCGCGATCCGGATGCATTGATCGGCCGCTTGGCACGGAATTTCCCCACCAAGGATTTCTTTCACCGGATACGCAGACAACCGTCCACTCCTCTTCTGAAATTGCTTCTCCGGCGGTGGCGTCACTACGATCCTGACCGCTTGCGTCTACGTACCGAGAAGGGCTACTCCTTGGCCAGGCAACTCGGCGACGTGTCCGCTGGGGACGATCCGGCAAGCGAAGCGAACACATCTTGGGTGTTCCCGGTCCTGGTGCCAGATCCGGGTTCCGTGGTCAAACGATTGCGGCAAGTAGGCTTCGATGCTACCAACCAAAGCCGCCTGGAAGTGGTCAGCGCACCGGAAGACCGAGCGGAATTGGAGCCACACAATGCCAAAGAAGCCGTCTTGAGAACAGTCTTTCTTCCTTGGTACCCGGAACTGGGCGACGACGCGGCCCGCGTCATTCCAACGGTCCTGAATGGCGAAGTCGAATTGCCGGTGGAATGGACGAACGGTCACCACAATGGTTCCGACTAGTATCTCTCGTCGATTGAATCCGTCCTACGGCCTAACTCACAAGAACAAATGACGTGAGGTACTAACGGCCTCACTTGAATTTCACTTCGCACGTCTGGCCGGCTTGCAGTTTCATCGTATTGGGGCCGTCGATCTGTTGGCCCGTGGGGGCGCGGATCGCGTGTTCGCCATCAACCGTGGCCCGCAACACCGCCACCGTCGCCTTGCCGTCTTTCCATTGAAGATCAACCTCTAGACCGCCACGCGCACGCATGCCTCCAACGCTGCCGTTCGGCCAGGCGTCGGGCAAGGCGGGCAGCAGGTGGATTTCGCCTGTGTGTGACTGCAGCAGCATCTCGCATACTCCGGCAGCGTAGCCGAAGTTGCCGTCGATCTGAAAAGGCGGGTGGGTGTTGAAGAGGTTATCGAGGATCATGCTTTGAAGCATGCTGTTCAGAATGCTGTACGTGCGGTTCCCGTCGTGAAGGCGGGCCCAGATGCAGATCTTCCAGGCCCGGCTCCAGCCCGTCGATGCATCGCCTCGCGCATTCATCGACACGCGCGCGGCTTCGGCGAGTTCCGGCGTGGACAGCGGAGAAATCTGGCGGCCGGGATGCACGGCGATCATGTGGGAAAGATGCCGATGCTCATCGTTAGGATCGTCGCGATCGACCATCCATTCCTGCAACTGACCCCATTTGCCGATCTTGGGGCCCAGCAGACGCTCGCGCATGGATGCGACCTTCTCACGAAACGCAGCATCTACTCCTAACGCCTCTGACGATTCGATGTAGTTCGTGAATAGGTCCCAGACGAGTTGTTGGTCAAAGGAAACGCCGTCTTCATGGGGGCCGTGCTCGGGTGAAAACCCGTCGGGAGAAACCAACGTGCCGTCGGGGAACTCCTTCAGGTGGTCTTCCCAGAACTCGCACAGTTCCTTGAAAATCGGAAAAGCTCGCTCGCGCAAGTACTCCTTGTCCCGCGTGAAAGCATAATGGTCCCACAGGTTCTGAGCCACCCAGGCCGCGTCTCCTTTCGACCATTTCCAGGTGGATCCCCCGAACACGCCGTTTTCTGCGTGCGTGATCCAACCGCGGGTGTTGAAGGCCGCCTTGGTCTCGTCGCGCCGGACGCCGCGAATCGAATAGAACCATTCACCGAGCGGCTCGAAGCACTCCGACAAATTGGCTGCGTCCACGAACCAGTAGTTCATCTGTACGTTGACGTCCGTGTGATAATCACTTCGCCAAGGTGGCCGGTTGCTCCGGTTCCACATGCCTTGCAGGTTCGCAGGCAACGTGCCGGGACGCGAGGAACTGATCATCATGTACCGAGCGTATTGAAAAACCAACTCCTCCAGATCCGGATCCTTCTCGCCGTCTTTGTAAGCCGCAAGACGCTCGTCGGTGGGCAAGCCTCGGGCCGACTCGGGTGTTGAGCCTACATCCACTGCACAGCGGTGAAACAAATTCTGATAATCCTGGACGTGCTCGGCACGCAGTTCGTCGAACGACTTGCTCGACGCGGCTGCCAGTTGGGCCGTGATGCGTTCGTGCGGGTGGTCCCCCTTCCATCCCTTCTCGCGCTGGTTCAGATAATCCGTGTCTGCTGCAAGCAAGACTGTCAGGCTGTCGCAATTCTTGAACGCGATCTTGCCTTCAGACGCTTCCACCACGCCGCCTTCGTTCAGCACAAGGACCTGAGCCTCGTACTGCAGCACAACGCAGTAATGGATGTCCTTCTTGCCCCGATTGCTGCCTCCCGAATACGTATAGCCCTCCAGCGAGCCGGAGGAAGTGATCCGATTGCCCTGAGCCACGATCTCACCTTCGTGGGCGTCGGTCAACACGATCTGGCCGGTGTGTGCACCGGGCTTGTCCGCTGTGAACCGCAGCACCATGACCTGGGCCGGGTAGCTGGAGAAATACGTACGGCGATAGGTCGTTCCGTCATCCGAGTAACGAACTGCATGAATCGCCGTGTCGATATCCAACGCCCGCTCGTACGTACCGGGCGTGGCTGCTTCGGGGGCATTTCTGTGCGCCGAATTAGGTTCGCCCAGAGCGATTTCGGCGACTTGAAAATGAGATTTGTCTACATTCTGAAAGACGAAGCGATACGACTTGAACGGCTCGTCGTTTTCGAACGTGAACGTTTTCGACGTGTGGCGTTTGGGGAACGGCCCGTCCAGCCGTTGTTCGTCCAGCAACGTCCAGTCATCCCCATCGTTCGAACCCAGGAGTTGCCACTGCTGCGGATCACGAGCCGGCATATCGTCGGCGCTGGAAAGGGTATAACTCTGCAAAGGAACTGCAACCGGTTCGGGAAATGACACCTGCCAAATGACGGGCCGGCCTTCGTGCTCCATACACCATTTGGTGCGGACGTTGCCATCAACCGTGTTTTCGACGCCCTGTCGCCGAGAAGATTGATGTCTGCTCGGATTGGAGACACCGATGCCTCCTGCCGCCTCGCCGAATTCGATGTACAGATCGCCAAATGCCTGATAGGCGCCTGTGTCCTGTTCGTCGCCGATCCACAGGCTGTCTTCATTGAACTGAATGTGTTCCCTGTGTCCGCCGCCAAATACCATGCCGCCCAGACGACCGTTGCCGATCGGCAGTGCTTGTTTCTCCCAGTCCGTGGCGGGGCGATTGTACCACAGAACCATTGGCGGTGGGTCGGACGCCGCCAAAGACGAAAACGTCCAGATCGATCCGAACGCGGCAAGCGCAACTGCAAAGACGAACCGACGAAAAGTCATAATGCAACTCCTGCAATGTGAAATGTGGTGTTACTTTTCGGCCAATAGACACTTTCGGGGTCGCACAGAGGATTGCCGTCCCGTTATCACTGTGGGGCACGTTTCCAACGTGCCAGGCACGATGGAATCGTGCCCCATCTATTTCTTTCGCGTCCCTCACATGTCGCGCAGCATTTCTTCGGCACCGTTCTTGCCGCATGCGCCCATGATGCCTCCGCCGGGATGGCTGGCGGCGCCGCACAGGTACAGTCCGCGGATCGGCGTGCGGTGATCTGCCCATCCGGGCACGGGCCGCATCAGGAAGAACTGGTGCAAGTGCATGGCCCCCTGCATAATGTTGCCGCCAGTGATGCCAAAAGTGCGTTCCATGTCCAGCGGACTTAGGACTTGGCGATGCTCGATGGCATTCGGGATATTCGGCGCGTAACGGGCCAGCACTTCGATGCACCGGTCGGCAAAGTTCTCCTTCGCATCGTCCCAGTTTCCTTCAGCCAACCGGTATGGAGCATATTGGACGAAAATGGACATCAGGTGTTTGCCCTCCGGCACGATCGTCGGATCTACAGCGGATGGCAGGGTCATCTCCAGTATCGGTTCGGTGCTCGGCTGGCCGTACTTGGCCTCGTCGTATCCCTTTTCGATATAGTCCATCGTCGGACAGATGTGCATCGTGCCATGATGATGCGGGGCAATTCCGTCGGATGGATCGGCCAGGAAGTTGGGCGGTTCGGAAAGGGCGAGGTTGATCTTGGCGGATGCCGAACTGTAATCGATTCGAGCCACCGCCTCGCGGAAGGACTCGGGCAGTTCGTTGGGATCACACATCGTCTCGAAGGTCAAATGCGCGTCGACGCTGGAGCCCACAACCGAAGCCTCGATGATCGTGCCGTCCGCCAACGACACGCCTTTGACTCGCCCGCCGCCCGTCAGAATGCGAACGACCTCGGCCTCGCGCACAATGTCCACTCGCAGGTCCGTGCAAGCCGCCTCCAAAGCATCCGCCAATCCGCCGATTCCCGTCTTCACGTATCCCCAGATGCCGCGTGCACCGCCCGCCGTCCCCATAACATGATGGAGCAACACGTAGGCGGTGCCCGGCGCCGACGGTGGGGCAAAGGCGCCTATGATTGCGTCCGTGGCCAACGTGGCGCGCAGGATGTCTGCTTCGAACCATCGTTCGAGGATAGGCCTGGCGGCTCCGCTCAGCAACTCGATCGCTTGCGGCAAATCATCCCCCACCTCGGACAGCGATTGGCGAAGTGCCCACAACTTCTTTGTGTCGCGGAGTTTTTTGGCCATGCCCACCTTGCGCCAACTCCTGGGCAGAGGCAGCGCGTCGGGAGCTGACATGGACAGCACCGGCTCGAGCACCTGGGCTACACGTTCCAGAAAGGCTTCGTATTTGGGAAACCGCTCGGCATCCCGTTCGCTGAATTTGGCGATCTCTTGACACGTCTTCTCCCGGTCGGGGCCCATTAATAGGGACCTCCCATCCGGCAGCGGCGTGTAGGAAGATGGGTTGCGAGGCAGGATTGTGAGACCGTAGTACTTCAGCCTCAAATCGCGTATGATCTCAGGCAGCAACAAGCTGACCACGTAAGCGGCAGTCGAGACGCGATAGCCGGGCCACAACACCTCGGTTGCCGCACAACCGCCAAGGACATGGCGCCGCTCCAGCACACAAACCGACTTGCCACCTTTGGCTAAGTATGCGGCAGCTACCAACCCGTTGTGCCCACCGCCAATGATTACGCAATCGTATTTCTTTCGTTCAGCCACGGTTTTGGTGATGCCTTAATCGGAATGATGAAAAACGACGGAAGAATGAATATCCGAATGCCCAATGGTCTTGTCATATTCTATCACGAATCACTGTCAGGCCAGTGGCGCGATTGTAGTTCGTTCGCGGCGCACCCGAAAGAGAGGGAGGCGAGACATACAGCGATTTGCAGTAGACGACGAAAATGCCTGCTGCGATTATTGCCGTATGATCTGCGAACTTCATAACACCTACTGCGGGAGATGAAATGAGAAGCGTACTCTTTGCCTTTGGCTGCTGGTTTTTCGCATTTCCATGTCTGGGCGATGATTTTGAGAGCGAGCGATTGAAGAACTGGCACCAGTGGCGAGGACCGCTGGCGGACGGGATTGCGCCGCACGGCGATCCGCCGGTGAAATGGGGAGCAGAGGAGAACGTTCAATGGAAGGTCGAAATACCCGGTGAGGGGCACGCCACACCAATCGTATGGGGACACAGAGTGTTCGTACTGGCGGCGGTCGGGACGGATCGACAAATTGACGAACTCGCGCCGCCGAAAACGGAGCCGCCCGGTGGCTACAAGACCGCACGGCCGACGAGTTTCTATCGCTTCGCGGTGATGTGTCTCGATCGCAGCAACGGCCAGATACGATGGCAGAAGGTGGCCTGTGAAGATGTGCCTCACGAAGGGCGCCACGGCACCAATACCTACGCGTCCAGCTCGCCCACTACCGACGGCAAACGAGTGTACATCTCGTTCGGCTCGCGAGGAATCTTCTGCTATGACATGGAGGGTGAACTGCTGTGGGATCGTGACCTGGGCGATATGGTAACCCGCTTCGGCTGGGGCGAAGCCACGTCGCCGGTCATCCACGGCGATTCGCTGATCGTCAATTGGGACCACGAGGCCGACTCGTTTCTGGTTGTGCTCGATCCCAAGACCGGCAAGACGAAATGGCGAGTCGATCGCGACGAGGTTTCCAGTTGGGTGACGCCCAGAGTCGTCCAGTACAAGGGCCGGACGCAACTGATCGTGCCGGCCACGCGGCGGATAACGAGCTACGACCTGGCCACCGGCGAGATCATCTGGGAATGCGACGGGCTGACGACCAACGTGATTCCCTGCCCGGCCGTCTATCGCGACTTTGTGATCTGCATGAGCGGACACCGTGGCAATGAGGCTCGGGCCGTACGACTGGATTCGCAGGGCGACGTAACTGACAATCCGCGACAAATCGTTTGGCAACGGGACCGTAACACGCCCTATGTGCCGTCGCCTCTGCTGTACGGCGATCTGTTCTATCTGTCCAGGTCAAATCAGCCGATCATGTCGTGCCTGGATCCGGCGACAGGCGAATCGCTGTTGGACAGCACCCGGCTGCCGGAGATGCGAAGCATGTACGCCTCGCCGGTGGGCGCCGCAGACCGCGTCTACTTCACCAGTCGCGAGGGAACGACGGTGGTCATCAAGAACCAGGCAGAGTTGGAGGTGCTGGCGATCAACAAGCTGCCGGAAGGCATCGACGCATCCCCCGCGATCGCGGGCCGGGAGATGTTCTTGCGCACCAGGCGACACCTCTATTGCATTGCCGAACCGAAGACGCGGTGATCCGTCACGCAGCAGGTACGAGTACGCCGACCACCGCGTAGGCCGGACCGAGGCCGACCCCGTGCCGGAACTGCGCAAACCGGCTTTGCTGCTTTGACAGCCTGTACCGTAAACAACGCCACTAGAAGAGGCCGAAGTTCCGGCAATTGCATGGTTTGCTTGGTCCGGCCTACAAATTGGTGCCCAATACGGGCTAGGCAGCGGGCACGAGTTCTCCGAGGTCTTTCAGGTGTTCCCATTTCTCTTCAGGCATGGCCATCGCCAACTTGAGTGCCCCGGCAGCTCCCGCGAAGGCGGAATCGTAAA
>CAZURK010000351.1:0-14873 GCA_964623055.1 uncultured Pirellulaceae bacterium | reverse complement strand
CACTGCTGTGCAACGTCGCATTGCGCACCGGCAAGAAGCTCAACTGGGACGCCAAAAACCTGAAAGCCATCGGCTGCCCAGAAGCCGACGCATTCATCCAGCGAGAATACCGGAAAGGCTGGACGCTTTAGCTCGTCACGAGAAGAACACCCGTTGGGCCGTCTTGCGCAGAAGCCACTGGCGATCGTTGGCTGTCAGGAACTCCAGACGCACGCGGATCAGGTCGATTGAATCCTTGTACTTGTGACCGCCCATCATCTGCCAGGGACCGTCGGTGGCCCACATCAGCCGCTCGGGGCCGAAGGCGTCCAGGACGCGTCGAATCATGGGGGCCAGATCGAGGTAAGGTGATTCCTTCCGGCCCAATGCGCTGAAGGCCGAAACCTTCACGTGTACGTTCTTATGCCGTGCCAGGCCGCAGAGGTTGTCCAGATCGGTCTTGCGGAATTGGCCGTCGATGCCGATGCGCGCGAAGTGGTCGATCACGACCGGCGTGTCGGGAAACCGTCGACACATTCGGTCTACGGCCGGCAGATGCTCGGGATTGATCAATGGACACATCGCCAAGTGTTTGTCCGCGCCGCACTGCCACATAGCAGCCATCCCGTCGCCGTCGAGCCAGCGGTCGGGTGATCGCCTTCCGGCCGTGATACGAAATCCTCGGACGCCCTTACGGGCCAGATCGAGCATCGTCTTGCGCGGCTTGCTTTCCCGATCAATGACCGCCACCCCGGAGAAGACGCCTTCGTGCTTCCGCATCATGTCGAGCATGTACGAATTGTCATATCCGTAGTAGCTCATTTGGATCAGGACAATCCGATCGACGTCACATGGACGCGTGTGCGTGAACAACTCTTCGGGCGTAAAGCTAGGAGCACGCATCTTCTCTTTGGGATAGCCGGCCTTAAGCGGATAGCGTTTCGTATCCGCTGTCCATACGTGGACATGGGCGTCGATGTAACCATCGCCGACCTTATCCGCCGCCACGCTGGTCCCAGTCAACGCGGAGGAGGCAACCGCCGCCGTGCCGGCACGAAGGAACCTTCGCCGTGTCAAACCACTGGCCGATGTCTGTCCATCAGCCCGCAACGCACATTTCATTGGACATTGGTGCTTGCTCATTGGTCATTCCCCTCCGAAGCGAATAAGGATTTCAGGACCGTCTGCCTGCTTGTTGGTGCTTTGCGTGCCAGCAGATCGTTTAACCGCAGGGCCAGCGGCCCGCGCGGGAGTTCAGTTGGAACGGGCATCCCTTTCTGCGCCGTCGAAAAACGATACGCGATGTCCTCGCCGACGCGCGGCCCGTTGGGCACGGCGGTTAAACGAGGAAGACGCAACCTGCTATCGCGCCGGGTTGGACAGCGACGCCTTGCCGACGCCGCGTTGCATCAGTTGCTTCAGTTCATCTACGTGCCGCTCGTACACGCCGCGTGGATCGACGTTATGTTTCTTGCATAGCGAGGCTGCCATCCCCACGACTTCGCCCATCATACCCGTAGTCCGCTGCACGCGAACCGTGCCCAGCGCCACGTGAGTGACGCTGATGTTGCGGCCGGCCATCATCAGATTCGGGATGTTGCGGCTGTACAAACAGCGAAACGGTATCGGGTACGGTTTGATCCTAGTGGTCCGGGCGATCGAACGGAATTCCTCGCCAGGAAAATGCTCCGTGTTCTCCGGACGCGGAAAGTGCAGGTCGATGCCCCAGGTCGTCGTGACGCAGGCGTCGGGATAGGGCTTCTGCTGCATGATATCCTGCTCTTGTAGGATCACGTCGCCCAACAGTCGCCGCGATTCGCGTTTACCGCCGATGTAAGCGATCCAGGCAAGACGTCGCTTGGCGTATTTCGCTTTGTTGGGACAGTCGTTCTTCAAATATGACCAGTTGCCGTAGACGACGCGCAGCGCATAGTCTCGAATCCGCTCGATCTCGGTGATCTGGTTTCGGCTCATGCCGGTTTCCCAGTCCCAGTCGCCTCGCGTAACCGCCTGGCAGGTTCGTTCGTTGAACTGCACGGCCCAAGGACATCGAGGAAACTCACAAGCCGCTTCCTCTACATCCGTGAACCATTGCACCGATGTGCCCATGACCAATTGATCCGCCTTTTCGGGTGCTCGCGACTCGCCGGTTTCGGCTCGGCTCTCGCGGCCGATGCGAAAGTCGGCACCGGCCATGAAACCGAGATTACCGTCGCCCGTGCAGTCGACAAACCATCGCGCGGGGAAACGCAACTCGCGACCGTCGGTCGTGCTGCGGGCGATGATCGCCTTGATACTCGATCCGTCCTTCTCGATCTGGAAAGCGTGCGTGTCGAGGAAAAGGCGAATGTTCGGTTCCGACGATACGACGTAGAACTTTTTGTCGTCTTCATAGTTCGAGGCGGGACCTGCGTTGTGAGTTGTCTTGCGGGGATCGTTCTTGATCGCCTCTAGAATACGGCGGCTGCGCGGGGTATCGGGATCGGCCAGCGCTTCGCGGTGGTTCCAATACCCGATGGGACCGATCTCGTCGATCAGGTCGCCCAAACGCGGATACGGCTGCTGGTGGATCTTGCCCGACAGACCGACGCGCACCTCCGAACTGTTGTTGCCACCCAGCACCGGACGGTTTTGGATCAGAGCAACCTTGACGCCAAGCCTCGCTGCCGAGACCGCTGTGCAACAACCGGCCATCCCACCACCGACCACCACCAAGTCGAATCGCCCCGCATCCGGCGGCACGTCAGGCAGATCCAGCAGGCGTCGACGCCACGAGTCCATTTCGTCGCCGTCATTCAGCGGGACCATCGCGGTGTCGGTTGTCAGAAGAATGGCGTCGCAACGGCCTTCGAAACCGGTCAGGTCGTGCAGGGCCAATTTCAGTTGTTTGTCGGCAACGTCGATCGCACCACCGTCTTGCCAGTGCCAAGCAGCGCCTTCCGTGCCGAACGTGGAATCGAGCGACGTGCCGTTCACGATCAACTGGAACCGTCCCGGCGAACCGGAAACGTTCCACGGTGCCACCCAGTCGCGAGTGCGCACCCACACGCGATATCGTCCCGGCGCAGGCAGTTCGACCGTTGTCGTCGCATCCTTCACGGGGACGCCCAACCCATGGGCGAGCACATAAGGCGAACCCATTTGGTCGATCGACTGTGTGTCGATTACCCAGCCACCCCGGTTGGCAAAACTCTCGGCTTCGATCAACACAGTATGAGCGGCCCAGGACGGAGCGGCCAAAGCTATGATTACCAGTGTGGCTGCAGCAGTTGTCGGATTCGTTTTCATGATCGCATCCCGGTGAGGTCCAATTCCAGTTTCTCTGCGCGCCGAATCATATCGTCCCAAGTCAGCTCGCCGCCTGCGTAGCCGGCGCATCGACCGAGGACCGCGGTCAGATTCGAACGTACCGACGGGGCAACGGTCTCGTTGGCGTATTGACCGGCGACGATCGCTTGGTGGAATTCGTTGATGTTGGTCACAGCACCGTCTGTGTAGAGATTCCCGGTGCTGCCGCCTTCGTAGGGCTTCTTGCCGCGAATCCAGACATTGCCGAAGTAGTCGGTGTCGATGACGCCTTCGGACCCGAATGTGCGAGCACTGATCTCGTCGGGCACGCCGGGAATGGACTGGATGCACGTGAACGAGAGGGCGTAATTATCCGGAAACGAGTAGGTCACTGCGAAATGATCCCAGATGCTGCCTTGGGGCCGCACAGTCCGACCACCGGCTCCTACCGCGCAGATGGGATCCTCGTTCGCGATCCACGTGGCCACGTCCAGCGAATGGATGCTCTGTTCCACGATGAAATCGCCGGACAGTTCCAGCACGTAGTACCATTGCCGAAGCCGCTGTTCAGGGTCTGTCGGCGGAGCGCCTCGACCGCCGCCCGACCAGGGATAATGGGCTTCGCCCATCACCAGCCGGCCGATGTCGCCATTGCGAATTCGCCGAAGTGCCTCGCGATACAGCGAATTGGCCCGTGTCTGAAAATCCACCAGGAACACCAGCTTCTTCTGCGTCGCCCGTTTGCCGGCGTCGGCGATCGTCAGGCATCCGGGCGCGTCGACAGCGATCGGTTTGGCCAGAAACACGTGCTTGCCCGCATCAACCGCCGCGGAAGCTTGTTCCGGATGGAAGTACGGCGGAGTTTCGATCACCACCGCATCCAGTTTTCCGTCCAGTAGCTTCTTGTAGCCGGACAAAGTTGCGTGGCGTCGGTTCGCCTCGATACCGACCTGGTCGCCCACCGCGTCCACCCGATCCTGGAAGTAGTCCGCACAAGCAACCCAGCGGTACTTGCCGCTCTGCTGGAACAACTTGGTAATCCATTTGCCTCGGCCACCGCAGCCGATCAGCCCCAGGTCGACAGTCGAGTTGGCCTCAGATCCTCGAACGAGCGAGGGTCGCATCACGGTAAAGGTTGCCGCCGCGCCCGCTAGAAACGTGCGGCGTGGCAGAATATGGCGAGTGTCTTTCTTATCCGGCATGGTGATCTTTTCCTGTCAGTGTGGAATTGGAAAGGTCTATCGACGTCGTGGCGGTGGAGGCAATTTCCAAATGATCCGTTTTCCCTCGTAACGCGGCCATTCCCATTCGGGCCACACGGGACTTTCGTCGCGGACCTCTCGGTATAGCTTGCGCAGCACAGTCGCCATCTGTTCAAGACGCTCGGGCTCCTTCGTGGCCAGGTCGGTCGTTTCGCCAATGTCGTCGTGTAGGTTGTACAACTCGAAGGTCGCCAACTCCGCCGTTTTGATGGCCTGCATGTCGCTGGCCACGATATCCGCACCTCGCTTCAATTCGGCGCTGTTCAAATGAGCCAGGATTTTCCAGTCGCCCATTCGCATGGCGATTTTCGGCTTGCTCGCAGCCCAGTTGTATTGCCAGTACAGCGGCGTCTTGCGTTCGATCTTTCGGCCATCAAGAATCGGCAGAAGGCTGGCACCGTCGATCGCGCGATCGGTCGGCGGGCCGATACCGGCAATCTCGCATAGGGTCGGCAGCACGTCCACGCCGCTCACCGGTTCGTCGCAGGTGGTGCCGGGCTTCGTGTGGCCGGGCCAGCGGATGATGCCCGGTACGCGTATGCCGCCTTCGTATACATGGCCCTTCTTCTCTCGCAGCGGCCCCGCCGATCCGTGCGGATGCCGGCTTGTGATCGCTGGACCGTTGTCGCTCGTGAAGAAGACCAGCGAGTTCTCTCGCAAGTCCAGATCGTCGATCGTCTTCATCAGCCGGCCAAACGCGTGGTCCATTTGCGTGACGTTGCCGTGATGCGCTGCACGTGTGGGTAGACCGGGCGAAGGGTACAGATCGGCAAATCGCTTGTCGGTTGCGATTGGCTCGTGCGGCTCGTGAAAACAGACGAACAGGAAGAACGGCTTTTCAGCATCGCGCAAATCGCGCAGCCAGTGGATCGCTTCGTTGGCAACCAGTTGGGCCGAATAGCCCTCCAGCAGCCCGACCGGTTTACCGTTGCGTACGAAGTTGTCTGGGTTGTGGTGATTGGGCAGCGCGTTGTTCTGCGTCGAAAACCAATGGTCAAAGCCGTGATCTGACGGTTGCGGCTGCCCCGGCAGGTTGAAGCGGCCGTTCAAGTGCCATTTGCCCGCGTGGCATGTAGTGTAGCCTGCGTCGCGTAAAAACGTCGCAACGGTGATCTCCTCGCTGCGCACATGCATGGGAGAGAACATGGGAATCCAGTTGTGGATGCCCACGCGGTAAGGCGTTCGCCCTGTCATCATCCCCGTGCGCGCCGGCGAGCAGTTAGCAGCCGCGGCGTAACAACTAGTCAATCGCATGCTTTCGGCAGCGAACCGATCGACATTGGGTGTTTGGATCACAGGATGTCCATAGCAAGCCAAATCGCCATAGCCCAAGTCGTCGCACAGCACAACCACAAGGTTGGGACGCTCCGATGGCTGCGCCTTGTTGGATGAGGATGCTACCGCTCCGACGAAAACGACGACTGCCAATGCTATCACGAGGCAATGGGAACGACACGAAACCTGCAAAACGCGGATCGGTTGTTTGAAGCTCATCGGCGGTTCCCTCTCTGGACGGCGCGTATCGACAACGCAATATTGTACATTTGGCCGATGGTAATTGCACGCTAGTCACTCGATTCCCGACGGGCTACCGCATTGAACAGGTGTTTTTGGTATCTTGATGATCGAGGCGATGCAACTGGCATGACAACACAAACCGACTTGAGGGAGTAGCTTCGATGAACACGCGTACGAGAATCGTTGGACTGATCAGCCTGTTTCTTGCGATCAACGCCGTCTCTGCTGCGGAGGTCAAGCCGCCCGAACCGTTTGGCGCCGTGCCGAGCGAACAACATCTGGCGTGGCATGAACTGGAGTACTACGGGTTCATTCACTTCACCATCAACACGTTCACCGATCGCGAATGGGGCGGCGGCGAAGAGTCGCCCAGTCTATTCAATCCGACGGAGATGGATGCCGAACAATGGGCTCGAGTCGCAAAGGAATCCGGCATGAAGGGCCTGATCCTGACGGCCAAACATCACGACGGCTTTTGCCTCTGGCCGAGCCAATACACGGAGCACTCGGTGAAGAACAGTCCATGGAAGGACGGCAAGGGCGACGTAGTGAAAGACTTGTCCGAGGCGTGCAAGAAGCACGGATTGAAGTTCGGCGCCTATCTGTCGCCTTGGGACCGAAATCATGCGGAGTATGCGCGGCCGGCTTATGTCGAATACTATCGGAACCAAACGCGTGAACTTATGACCAACTACGGCGAGGTGTTCGAAACCTGGTACGACGGGGCCAACGGCGGTTCCGGGTACTATGGCGGGGCAAGAGAGACTCGACGCATCGACCGAAAGACTCACTACGATTGGCCCGACACGTGGAAACTGGTTCGCGAGCTACAGCCCGGCTGCATTCGGTTCAGCGATGGCGGCCCTGACATCCGCTGGGTAGGGAACGAGCGCGGATTCGGCTACGACCCGAACTGGGCGACATTCAATCGCGACGGGAGATGGCCAGGCATCTCTGTGAAAGAGTCGCTTTGGCACGGCGACAAGGACGGAACACATTGGGTGCCGGCCGAAGTGGACGTGTCGATCCGTCCTGGGTGGTTCTGGCACGAATCGCAGAACGATAAAGTGAAGACGCTCGAACAACTTCTGGACATTTACTACGCCAGTGTTGGCCTCGGCTGCAATCTGCTGCTGAACGTGCCACCTGACCGCCGCGGCCTTTTCCACGAGATTGACGTCCAGAGGTTACACGAGCTTGGACGCGTACTGAGCGAGACATTCGAGACGGACCTGGCCAAGGGCAAACCGGTGACTGCCGACAACGTGCGCGGTGCTTCCGACCGTTTCGGCCCACAGCTTCTGACAGACGGAGACCGGAACACCTTTTGGGCTGCAGACGACGTGCGTCAGGCCTCGCTGGAAGTCGATTTAGGCGAACCAGTTGAATTCGACCGCGTCCGCGTTCAGGAGTACATCCAACTTGGCCAACGCGTCGAATCGTTTGAAATCGAAGCACGCGTGGATGGCAATTGGCAGCAGATCTGCAAAGGAGCAACGATCGGCGTACGTCGAATCCTCCGCACGCCACGTGTGAAAGCCGACCGCCTGCGAGTCAAGCTAGCCAGTTGCCTCGCGTGTCCGACGCTGTCGACAATCGAAGTGTACAACTCGCCAAAGTAGTAGCCGTAGGGCCGGTTCCCACCGGCCGATCAAATGGTGGTCAAACGTCCGGCCGGTGGGAACCGGCCCTACTTGACTTGACTCTCTTTCTAGCCACAAGGTCATACCAATGTCCAGGCCATGCGTACTGACGCTCGCCGTGCTCGTTGCGTCTATCGCTGGAGCGGGCGAGCTTGACGATCTTTGTTGGTCCGAACGGTTTGACGATTTGGAGCGTTGGACGGCTGAGCCCGCGTGGCTGGGCAACCCGTCCGATTCGGCATCGCTGGTGCGTGACGATTCAGCGGGCTGCTTTCAGGTGGACGAACCGAATCGTGGGATG
This sequence comes from uncultured Pirellulaceae bacterium, assembly GCA_964623055.1. Lineage (GTDB taxonomy): Bacteria > Planctomycetota > Planctomycetia > Pirellulales > Pirellulaceae > JADHUC01. Next base: position 6,882 of record CAZURK010000351.1, on the reverse strand, counting down.
AAGTGGTCGGCGCCAATGCCGTCCATCGCGTTGGACGAGTTTCCGTACATCGTCGTCCGCTACCGTGCCGAGAACTTGAACACGGACCGCACGGATTATCTCGTGTATTTCGACGACGGCATCCCGAGCGAGGAGCTACGCGCGATCCGCTTGTGTGACGTGGTAGCCGACGGGCAGTGGCATGTGGCGGCGGTTGACTTGACAACGTTGACCGAAGCCGAGGGTGTGGCCAAATTGGCGGTTCAGGTACGGGCGGGCCCTGAGGGGAAGGCTCGACTGTGGCTAGATCGGATCGCGTTGGTCGACGTGCCGCCTGATAACGTGCAAATCATCGAACGAACTCCTGGCGTGCCGCCGAAGGCCGATTGGATCGTGCCGCTTGCCAACGCGGAATGGACCGCCCAACCGAGTTGGCTCGATAATCCGGGAACTGATCAGCAGGTCGAAAGACTCAAAGAGACAACCGTCTTCCGCATCAAAGGACCAGGACGCGGGATGAAATGGTCGTGGAATCTGCAGGCACCGGTCGAAATGGCCGGCCGGCGTTATGTGGCGATGCGTTACCGGGCGACCGGCGCGCGACCCGTGGGGGACTATGCGGTTTGCGGGCTCGGAAAGACGCCAGAGGGGCAGTCTGCGTATCGGGCGTTGGTCTCGGCCACGGAGTTGATCTGTGACGGTCGCTGGCACACCCTGACACTGAGCACACGGCAAGTAGCGTCAGAATTGCCGGAGGTCACGGATTTGGCCCTACAAGTGCAAGCCGCCGCATCGTCGGCGACTTTGGAGATCAGCGATCTGCGGTTGACCAGCCAACGCTCGCCGGAACGGCTTGATGATCTGGTCGTCTGGTCTCCGAAGGTACGCGGGGAAGGTTTCTATGCCGCTTCGGTGGCGTCGCAGGCCAATGGTAACAGTGCGTCGTGGTGCCGCCACCTGAGGATTGACCGGTGGTTCAGCGAGTCGACGGCGACAATCGAGGGGATCCCATTTCAACTGATTCCAGGTGAAACGGACTTGGCGGCCACGCCGGTTCGCCGAAAGTCGGAGGCCCGTTTTTCGATCGGCGAGCGTGCCAGCGAGGTCTATCTTCTTCTGCTGTCTGCCATGACCGGCATGGAGGAACCGACCTACGGCAGCGGACGTCTACGTGCGATCCGCGACGTGGACCGATTCCGGCTGCGAGTGGAGTATGCGGATGGCACGATCGACGAGTGTCTGCCGATGAACGTGGCGACGCGGCAGTTCGGAGTTGCTTCGGGCGTGCAGGTCGTGGTGGCGGCAGCCGACCGGTCGAAGCCGCTGGCGGCCGTCGTGGTATGTGATCGTTCGCGACAGGTCGGATTTGCTGTAGCGGCGATGACGGTGCGCACTGCCGAAGATCGGCTCGTCCCGGAAGCACTGGATGAAAGCTCGCCGCTTCGCGTCGTCAGGTCAGAGCAGCAGCAGGTGTCTATGGATGCGGGCCTGAAGACGGATCGGCTGCCGGTGCTCGAACGGCTGGTTCATTCGTCCTCTGGATGGAGCTGCCTTCGCGAACCGTGCCCGCTGGTCAAGCTTAGGGTCGACGGTAAAGAGAGTGGGCTTGGCGACGGCTTCCGTGTGACAGCAAATGTCGATCGCGTCAGCCGGGCGGCGTACTCGGTACGAATCCATGTGCAGAACACTAGCGACGAAGAACGTACGATCGACCTGACTGCACCGGTGGTCGGTCCCTATCGTCTATCCGACAGAGCGGAGGACTCATGGTACCTTCTTCCCAGACGTGGAGCCGCATTTGACAACCGGCCTTGTTCCTACCGCGAGCGCTACTGCGGCTTGTTTCCGGTTCAGTTCATCGACACATTTGCTCCCGCGAGCGGTCGTGGGTTCACACTGCGCACCGAGGACATGGATTGCGTCCGAAAGCACTACCTGCTGGAAAAGAGCAACGGTGAATTCACGGTCGGCGTGGAATACCCCGGCGTGAAGTTGGCTCCCGGTGAAGCGTTCGAGACGCCGCCGACCGTGCTTTCAGCCACCGACGGCGACTGGCGTCGAGGACTTTTGGCGTATCGAAAATGGCTGGCCACCTGGCACAAGCCGCTTTCGCCGCGGAAACCGTGGTTCCGTGAGGTTTTCAACTTCCGCCAACGATTCCTATGGGGGCACGACCCGTTGTATGACGCGAAGGCGGGCAAACTGGATCTACGGCGAGCGGTTGACGAAGCGCGGAGGGAATTCGGTGGTATCGACTACCTGCATCTTTTCGATTGGGGCTCGTGCCCGGGAATCGGCCGCATCTATGGCCGCACCGGTGACCACTCGCCGTACGACTACCTTGCTGGAGGGCAAGAAGGTTTGCGACAAGAGATCGCCAGTGTTCAGGCGATGGGCGTGCCGGTGGGCCTGTACATCGAAGGTTACCTGCTTCAGCAGCAGGGCAAGCTAGGCCAGCGGTTTGGGCCGCAGTGGCAGCTTGTCGGATCGAATGGACAGGGAATGTGGTGGCCCGACAGCTCCGAGATGTTTGTCTGTTCCGGCGTCGAGGCTTGGCGGGAGGTGCAGGCTTCGACCTATGCGACAAAGGTCCGCGAATTGGATGTGGACGGCATGTACTTGGATCAGTTCGGGTTTGCGGGCAGCTACAAGGACTGCTGGGCCGCCGATCACGGTCACCCGACTCCCAGCTACGTGGTTTGCACGGAGCGAGACACAACGCGAGTCGTCCGCCGGCGGATCGACAGGGCAAAGCCGAACGTTGCACTTTTCACCGAAGAGTCGCCAGTGGACGTCACGTCGCAGTATCAGGACGGCAGCTTCACCTACGCCATGTTTTCCACACAGCGGTCACAGACACGCGTGCCGTTGAACCTATTCCGTTTCGCCGTGCCTGATCTCAAGACGATCGAGATCTTATACTGCGACAAGCCCACTGGCAGTTGGGCCACCGGTGTGCGCTGGGTGTTCTTCAACGGCGAGGCGATTTGGCTGGAAGGGGCGGCCACGGAGTGGTTCGAGCCGGAGACGCGCGCGGAGATTCGTCGCTGCTATCGAATTCTGCGTGATCATCGCAACGCTTTTACCACGATGAATCCCGTGCCACTTGTGCCCAGTGAACAAGGTGGCGTCTACATCAACGCCTTTCCCGCTGAGAACGAGACGGTTTACACATTCTACAACGCCCGTCATCGAACAGTCCGCAGCCCGGTCTTGAGTCTGCCGCACCGTAAGGATGCGGTGTACCACGACGCCTGGAACGACCGGCCAGCCGATTTTCGCGTGGTCGATGGACACGATCTGGTCCACCTAGAAATCGGGCCTCACGGCGCCGGCTGCCTTGTGGTGCAGTTGAGCGAGATTCAGAAGACAGGAGAAGGATCCAACGAATGAAAGGAGACGACGAATGGGGGCTGGGATGTTCTTATTCGTCGTCTCCTTTCATTCGTTGGATCCTCTTCTTCTGCCCTTCCTATTCGTCAGCCGAACTCGCCAACCCGTCCACGCGATGTTGGAGTGGGCCAAGGCTCGTGCCATCGGCGAGTTGGTGCGGCTGGTCGCCGAAGTTGACGGTGACGGTCACGCCACTGGCGAACTCGGTTTGTTGGACCGAATGATCGTCGGTCAGCCAGCGATGGGCGAGCATTTCAGAATAGCCAGTCGCGCGCGCCACGGTCGTGGCCGTCTGGTAGCTTTGGGCGAAGCGATCTTTCTGCTCTTGCCATTGTCGCCGTTTGAACATGAACATGGGCGGAGTCCCGTAGAGCGCGTTCCATAAGTCACGGCGGTCCCATAGTCTCGGCAGTTTGTTGTTGTAGTCGCCCCAATACCATTGGGCGACGACACAATCGTGATAGACCAGTTCCCATAACGGCAAACGGTAGAAGTGACCGGTTTGGAACTTGGCGACACGCTCGGGCACTTCGTCCCAAACTTCCCCCATCCTGCGACCGGCGTCGGGGATGCGATACGGGCCGAGGCTCATCATGCCTTCGAAGTAGTGCACATACGGCACCGATGCCTCGTGGCCCGTTTCGCTGCCGGTTACCAAGCCGCAATCGTCGCTGATGTATTGCAGCAGCTTCATTTTCCATTCGCGACTTTCCGAACGCGTCATCGGATGGTCTGGGTGGTAGCATTCTCGCCACGGGCTGGCGGTGGTGGTGTCGATGAAGCGACATTGGTAGGGATGCGTTTTCAGTTCTTCGGGGATGCGTTTTCGGGCATAATCTACAGCCTGCCGATCGCAGAGCACGCCGCACGGGTACCAGTTTCCGTCCTTGCCCATCACTCGCCACCCGCGCACCCAATCGCCATTGGCGCCGATCATCAGATCGTGGGGCCAGGCGGACGAGGTCCAGTCGCCGTGTATGCCGCGGAGCTTCGGGAAGTTCTCCGGGTTCATGGCGTCCTGGTATATGTCGTAGCGACTGGTCAAGATTCCCATTTCGTTCATCTGCTGGATCGTCTCGGGCTGCCCGCGGTTGCTCCAGAGGATGCGTTTGATACCGGCCTGCTGAAGTTCCCGGCAAACGTCGACGGCGGCCCGGTCCCAACACCAGACGTTCACCGCTCCGATCAGCTTGTCGACGTCCGGATTTTGCCTGCGTTTCTGTGCCAGCGTTTTCACGAGTCCGAGTTGCTCGCGTTGCTGCCGATATCGTTTGCACATGGCCACGTAACTGCCGCGATCAAACAACACATACTTCAATCGCCGCGTGTATCCGAAGCGACCTTTCTGCGGATGCCACTCGGGCGCGAGCGTCAGTCGGCCATCGAGTCGTGGAATGCGTACGCCTGCATCGTCGGGAGTATCGACGATCGTCATCACACCTTGTTCGCCGTCGATTACGCCATACCATCCCATGCAGAGACCGTGACCGCCGTACAAGTAGTGGTTCATTGCCGGCAACGATTCGTCGTCGACCGGGTAGCTGATGCCTTCATTCACGGGCAGGATCAGCGTCATACCCGGTTCGGTGATCAGCGGTGACGGAAATGCGATCCGTCTTTCGAGGTCTCCATCCGCAGACAACTCGATCGACAGTTCCGGCTGCTGGTCGGATAACGCAACCATTGCATCGCCGGAAAGCATCGACACCGTATCCAGCCAGCGCAACGTGATCGCTTGACCATCGCGTTTCGCGGACAGAAAGACTATCTCTTTCGTGGAGCGCTGCCGCCACGTGCGACGCGTACGTTGATCGGTGACAGCAAGGGACCCAGCACGCGCATCAAACGCTACGCGAAGCGCATCGTTTTCCAGCGTCAGTTCCGCAGGCAAATCGGCCGATCTCATTTCGGCGATGTCGCCGGCGAGCGTAAGTGACACGTCGTCGATCCAAACGGTTGCCGGACCGTTGCCGATCAAGCGCGGCAGTATCGTCCGCGTGCCGTCGGACACGATAAACCGGGAATTAAGTAGTTGCCAGTCTTCCGTGGACCGCGACGTGCGCCCACCGAATACCCAACTGATCACGCGTTCGTTATCGCCGCGTGGCGTAACGCACAGTGTTGTGGCACCTTCGCCCTGGACACGGACCCATCCTTTCAATTCGTAGATTTGTCCCGGCTTGACGGCGAGGGTCGCCAGTTGCTGAAGACTCCAATCTTCCGCGCCCTCGTGCTGGATTCGCATCGCCCGCTTGCCGCTATGAACGGTTTCTTCGTCAAGTTCGCTACGGCCTTCGGCGGATCGAGACCAGAAGCGGTTCCAGCCGGTGGCGCCATCCTCGAAACCGCCGTTGGTCAGAAGATTGTCGTCGGCCGCTGTACTCGTGACACACAAGAGAACGCAAATCGTCATTACCGTCCATCGAGGCATGGTTGGTGCTCCCCTGGTTGAGGCAGTTGGCGAAGGCATACGCAATACGGAGTACCATAGCCGTACAAAAGGCGATTCGCAACGTTTCCTCTAGCGGTGATTCCGCAGTAGGTCCCGTCTGCCGGACGGGACCTGAAAACGGAAGATACGCCCGTGCCGCCACAGGTCCCGTCCGGCAGACGGGACCTACCTCAAGTTGGTTTACATAGCTTGGAGAGTGTCTACAATAGAATGATGTGATTGCACGCGACGGATCCAATGGGTGCTGGCGGTCCGGTTGCGTTTACCGACCTTGGCGTTTGCGTTTTTGCGGGCGAGACTCTACAACCACCAATCCCTCCTTCATCCACGACATACCTGCACCGTGTGGAAGTTATTGGTAGTCGGTCGGGTCGTCAGCCCCACACGAACTCCCGCGTGATAACACATGATTTGAAGGTCTCTGATGATCATAAGAGGCGAGAACGATCGAACGGAAGATGCTGCGGACAGCGCAGCATCGCGTAAGGAAGCGCGAGCCCGGCAGTCGAGCCTTCACGGCGAGGAAACCCGATGGGCGGTGTGGCGTAAGAGGCTGCTGATTGGCTTGTTGGTTCTTGCTTTGGCGGGTGGAGCTGTTGCGGCAACCACAATGGTGGGTCGCGATCTGGCGAAGCCCGATCAGCCGCTGGTTTTCCATACCGTGAAACGGGGCGCTCTGCCCATTACCGTGACCGAACGGGGCAATTTGGAAAGCCAAGTGAACGAACAGGTCATCTGCGAAGTGGACGATATCAACGGCGATAACATCAACGGCACGCCTATCGTCTGGGTCATCCCGAATGGCTCGTCGGTCAAAGAGGACGAGTTGCTGGTCGAGCTGGATTCCGCCCCGCACCAGGAACGCTTGGACGACCAGATTCTGGACACGGAACGAGCCCGGCTCGCCCAGATTCAGGCCAAGGTGAAGCACGAGAACCAGGAGACGCAGAACAAAACGAACAGAGATAATGCCGACCTGGACGTTAGGTTGGCCGATTTGGAACTGGAGATGTTCCAGGACGATGAAATGGGCACGCACAAGCTTGAAATGGCCGTGA
>CAZURK010000350.1:0-14901 GCA_964623055.1 uncultured Pirellulaceae bacterium | reverse complement strand
TGGACAACCTGGCTGGTCGACGCCAAACGTGAGGATCCGCGCGGTGTCTACTCGGTGCGCGACGGTGTGCTCCGTATTTCCGGCGACGGGTTCGGGTACTTGAGCACCGATCGGGCGTACAAGGACTATCGGCTGGTGGCGGAAGTGAAATGGGGGACGCAGAACTGCCGCACTCGCAAGGGCATGGCCCGCGACTCGGGGGTCTTTCTGCACACCGTCGGGCCCGAGGGGAACAGTTATGATCGCGGTTGGGGATCGAAGGAGAGCAATACCGGCAGCGACATCAGCAGCGGCGCATACAAAGCGGCTATCGAGTGCCAGGTGATGGAAGGAGGCTTCGGCGACTTGCTGCTGATCCACGGCCGTTACGCCGACGGCCGTCATGTCCCCGTGCGTATCACTGTGCCCGCCACAGAGCGTCGCGTCGAGGGCGATTATGCGAGATACCATTTTGATCCAAACGTCGACAAACGGACGCTCAGCGTCGGGGCGATCGCTTGGCTGAACAAGGACACCGCATGGAAGGACGTTCCGGGGTTTCGAGGGCGGAACGACATAGAGAGTCCGTGCGGCGAATGGACGCGGGTCGAATGCGTTTGTGCGGGCGACCGCATCACCGTTTTTGTCAATGGCGAGCGCATTAACGAGGCTTATGACGTGTTTCCCGCCGCCGGTATGATACTGCTGCAATGCGAGGGTTCTGAGATCTTTTTCCGGCGGATCGAGTTGCATCCGGTGGAAACGCACGATGCCGGTGATGTCCCGCAGTACACGATTCACCGCGCAACGTCACCGGTGACGATCGATGGACGTCTGGATGAACCGGCTTGGAAGGCGGCCCGCAGCGTCGGCGATTTCGTTTTCCCGTGGTGGGAAAAGGGAAAGAAGGAACAGACCGTGGCGAAGATGCTGTGGGATGACCGGTGCCTTTACGTTGCCTATTGCTGCGAAGACGCTCATATTTCGGCCGACCACACCGAACGTGATAGTTCGGTCTGGCTGGACGATTGCGTCGAGGTGTTTACCGCGCCCAATCCCGACCAATCGGACAACTATTTCAACATCGAGATGAATGTGCGAAACGCCTTTCTGGACCAGCATCATCCGGACGGTCCGGGAAAGGATGTGGCCGAGGAATGGAACTCGTCGGGAATCAAGATCGCGACGACCATCAACGGAACGCTTAACGATGACAGCGACACCGATCGCTCGTGGATTCTAGAAGCCGCGATTCCTTTGGCGAATTTCGCCAAGGTGGCCAAGCATACTCCACCCCGGCCTGGAGACGTCTGGCACCTGAACTTGAACCGACTGGGCGGCAAGACTAATCCGCAGTTCAGTCAGTGGTCTGCGAGCAAAACCGACGAGCCTCAGTTTCACGCTCCACGAGACTTCGGTCGAGTTGTCTTTGCGAAGTGATATAGGAACGGGAGCCCCAGACAGGTAGGCCGTATCCCGCATTCCCAGCTATCCCAACCGGCCGAATTCGTAGGCGGCTTGGAACATGGCTTCGACGTTTTCGACCGGAACGTCTTGTTGGATGTTGTGGACCTGAGTGAACACAAAGCCGCCTGGCCGGGAAGTGAAGACTTCGATATTCCGTCGTACGTGTTCGCGGACTTCTTCGGGTGTACCCAGCGGGAGGACTTTCTGTGTATCGCATCCGCCTCCCCAGAAAACGACTTTGCCGCCAAACTCGTTCATCAGTCGCTCGGGCTCCATGTTCGCGGCGGCGATCTGTACTGGGTTGAGGATGTCGATGCCGGCGTCGATCCATTCGGGGATGTAGCGGTAGATGGACCCGCAGGAGTGCAGGTACGTCTTCCAGTTCGTGTTGGTGTGCACCCAATCGCACACTCGCACGTAGTGAGGCTTGATCATCTCCCTGAAAAGGTCCGGCGACAGAAGTTCGCTTCGCTGTGTTCCCGCGTCGTCCGATGCTACTCCCCACGCAAAGCAGCGATCGCCTACGGCTTGATGGTACAACTCCATGCGTTTGATTGTGGCGTCCACGAAACGCCCCATCATATCGTTGGCGGTATCCTTCTCTGTCATCAGCAGGCACAGCCATTCATCCAGAGAGCCCTGTGTAATGTTGTCGGACAGGAGCGCGCTGAGTCCCATCATCGAGATGCTGGCCCCCCACCCAAGCAGCGCTTTGTCCGTGTTTTCGTAAAGGAACCTGGCATGTTCTGCAAACACATCCAGCTCTTCGTCCGAGACCGTGTCGCTCGGGCGAAAGGCGTTCGGATCGATCTGATTGCCGGCCATGGTTGGGCGGATGAAATCGAAGTAGTAGCCGTCCTTGGGCATCCGAGCCATGTCGCTGCCGGGAGGTCCCGCAAGTATCCAGCTTCCATCCTCTTGTTCCTCGATGTTCGTGCCGGGCGGAAACCAGACGTCCAGCCCACAGAAGAGCTTCTTGCGCACGCCCTCGGAAGCATCCTGCCGAGCCCACTTGGCCGTCGCTGGCTCCAGAGGCAGGACATCCACGTGAAGCCGTTCGACAACCTCTATCTCAAGCTCCGCCAGCACCTGCATGCTGTCGTGGACTCGCGTCGGAGTATCGATTCCCATTCGCTTCTTCAGTTGGTCGTAGACAACGGAGTTGATGCCCGAAGCACGGATGCTTCCCAGATCGATGGGCACTCGGTCCGAAGCTTCAAAGTTCACCGCCTTCAGTACTCGTTCACGTGAGTTCATGTTCATCCCCTCGAAGCGAAAGCTGTCAGCCGCCCGATCGTCGTGGCGGCTCTTCGATAAAATGAGCCTGGTGGCCCCGACGGTCATTAGCCCTCAGGCATCATCTTAGCGGCGCGCATTGGGTTTTTCGATACGCGCCAAGAATATCGACACGGCGAGCACCTTGTACCTTTGGTCATTTGAAATTGTCCGCAGGATGGGCATTCCTGCCCGTCTGTTCGGGGTCGGGCAGGAATGCCCAACCTACAAGAGACGCGAGGTAATTGAGGCGAACCTGATCGTCCACGGCATCCTGCTGATTCACCGGCGCGAAACAGATGCTATAATGAAGCCGATGTCATGATATCGACAAAGGCTGGGCATAGGATTCCGCAAGCTCTCGTTCGTTTTTCGCACGCGGGAAGGAACGACGCTTGCAGAAGTCGTGCTGGGAGGCGTGCCTTTCGGCCCTGAATCAACTCCAGCTCTTCCAGCCTGCTAGCGGAGTTCCCGGATTCAGAGTGCTCACACCGCTGGTGGCTTCCGTAACGAAACGAGGCCTCGACATCCAGGCAGAAGCAGGCAACGAGGACGCGTAAAGGTTCTGATGGTACATGTCTGAACACTCCAACGATTCTTCGCACGAGAATGTGTTGCCCCGCGCTGGTAAGCCCGCGTTCGTTGAACTGCACGTGTCGCATCACCGCGATCCACGCAGCGAGGAGACTCTGGTCTTTGCGCCGACTTTGATCGACGTCGACGAGGCGCGTCCCGCCGCAACCTATCACACGATGGATCCGCAGGAAGTGCAACGAGCGATTCAGAATCTGCAGAACAAAGTCCAGACGCTCCTCGGTTTGGCGAGCGGCGGAGAATCCCGCGGCGACGTGGGCGTCGAGGACGAATCGCGTGAGTTGGCCGAAGCGGTGCTGCCACCCGACGGATTCTCCGCAATCCTGCCACCCGGCATCCAACCGGTATTCGACAGCTTGGTGGACATCGCAGATAGCATCCCCTGGGAAGCCACCGAGGAATCGTATGTGGTGTGTGCGAACCCGGAATGTGATTCCAACCGTCAGACGCGTCGACTGGCCCCCGGTCAAGCGGCGGTCAAATCCTGTCCGACTTGCGGCAAGCCTGTGTCGCAAGGGGGCGGCAAGCTGGTTCTTGAGCGAATGCTGAGCCATGTCGTGCGCGGCGGAAAGTCCAGCCGCAGACGAGGAGGTGAACGATTTCTGTTCATTGAGGATCCGCGCGGGGACTTGCTCAGGGCCGACGATCCTAACGACCCCAATGCCCCAGCGAACCAGCGCCGCCAACACTTGGAGCGTCTGGTGGCGTTGGTAGGCGAGGCGGGTTACGTGCCGATCCGCATGATCGGCGCCAGCGCCAACGCCCGCAACGTTGTCCAGGCAATCCAGCAGCCGGATGTGGTCGGCATGTACTACTACGGACACGGCCACTTTCCGAAGAACGAAAGACAGGGATATCTGCTGTTGGCAAACAACGAAACGCTTTCCGCTAACCAGATCCAAAAGGTCAACCCCTGCATTCCCTTCGTATTCCTTAACGCTTGTGAAGCAGCCGCGATCGCCGGGAACTGGGAGGTTGGCGAGAAGTCGCAAAGTGTCGGCAGTGCTTTTGGCAGGGGAGGAAACGTGGTCATCGCGCCCTTGTGGCCCGTCGTCGGCGTGCAGGCCGCCGAGGTGGCGGTCGAATTCTTCCAGCAGGTTTTCGCGGGACGCTCGTGGGGAACCGCGCTGCAAGAGATACGGCGCCGCAGTCACGAGAGGTACGCCAAGGGCGAAGCGGACATTTCCTGGATGGCCTATCGCCTCTTTGGCCAGCCCGACCGTACGTTGCCCCCACCGGCGCCGATCGTGCAGATGCCCCAAGGTCCGGTGGTCCCGCATTCCAAGCCCCGGGTGTTTGCGGAGGACGACTCGCTTGATACGGGCCTTTTCGAATTTCCCATCGATCGAGTGCTCTTTCGCGCGGCGAAACGGAAGCACTATCACGGGAGGCCCGTCGTCGGCCTTACGGATCTGCTGGCAGGTCTATTTCGCTGTGGCGGGCTGACGCGTTACGCCCTGCGGCACAGGAAAGTGGATCCCGATGACCTGTGCGAGGCGATCATTGAACCGAGCAACGACGAAACTGGCGGCCAGAAGGAATGCAAGAGCGATCGTGAGGAACTGGTCGATGAAATGACGAGTATCTTTGGCGACGAAGAGGGAAAGGACGAGGAGGAGATCGCGGAGCTATGGAACCAGCTTCTAGAGAGGTTTGTTGTTCGCGAGCGGGCCGAGTTTGACGAGGCGGTGGTGGAAGTCCTGCAGCAGGCAGATGCGCAGGCCCAAGCGTGCTCGGAAGGGAAGGGCGAGGCCCGCATTACCGAACGAGACGTATTGGATGCGCTGCTTGCCACAGCATGGCCACCCTTGCAGGGTGTTCCAGCCAGGGAAGAAATCAAGGAGTCGCTTGAATACATCCAGCGCGAGAGGAGAGTCGACCAGAACGGGGCGTTGGTCTTGGAGGGGCTTGATCGAGATGCCCGCCGTGTAATCGATTCGGTGCACGAACTGGCCCAGCAGCGGGGGATGCGTCCGATTCCCAATCGGCTCACCATGGCAGCGTTTTTCGTCGATCCGGAGGGGTTTGCCACGCGGTTGATGGACCAAACCCGCCAGAAGGCATCGGCGAAGGATATGCGGGATGTGCTCATCGCCGCGACCAAAGGAGTAGGAAGCGATTCGTTCCTGTTGACTCCGGAAGCGTGCCACGGTGTCGTGGAGGACATGTTGCGGAAGGCCCAGCAGTGGGCAGGTGCGAAGAACGCTGTCAACGAACCGCTACTGTTCGCGGCTTTCTGCGACGTTGCCTCGCCGAATCTGAAGAAGGCCGTAGCTTCCGCGTGGAAGCTGGATTTGCAGGCGCTGGGGCAGGTGGCCAACGATTGGGTCAGGCGATCCCGCATTGCCGCACTACGGCCCGAGCAGTGGACCGCCCCGCGCATTCGTCGTGGCATGTCTCCTGCCAGCACCGTATCGTCTAAGGAATATGGCGACACAAATGGTGGCAGTTCCATCGACCAAAGCCAGTTCGACGAGCCCGCCTGGCAGTTAATCATAGCGGCGGGGCGTTGGGCCTTGCGGCAGGGCTCGACCGAGATTGCTTCGCCCCACCTGTTCGCCGCCATGCTCGACAGCCATTTACCTGCTCTTACGACCGTGATTGACGAGGCCGGATTCAGCGAAACGCAGTACAGGCAACGAATCTTGGAGATCCGCCGGCGCCACATCGCGGACGGCAACGAGGTGACGCTGTCTCCGCACACCTTCGAAGTCCTGCGGAACGCCGTTGAAATAGCCGGCTCGGAGGATCGGAGCCTCGCGAGCCGCGATGACATTCTTCGGGCATTTGTTCGAGATGGCGGTGGCGTCGTCGGCGAGTTGCTGAAGGCCGACGGAGTGCAGGCCCCCGACGTCTCGTGAGTGCCTCGAATCCTGACACTGCCCGCGTCCGACAGTCACCCCAGCCCTATACCGAACTGCGCCGAGACGATACAAGATGGCCCTCAATGCTCCACGGAACACCCAAAGCGTCACGGATTCGCATGGCAAGGCGGTAATTCCGATTACGACCTTCAAGGCGGGCGCTCGTACTTTCGGCGTTCGTGACGGTCGTGATGATTCCACTGGAGAAAGTTTCGAGTACCCTGATTCGGCTGTAATCAAGGCGACTGGCCCAATCGAAGGCAGAGTATACTCTCTGCGGTCCAGGCCGATTTCGTGGATTACTTATTACATCCGCAGACGTGGTCTTGTGGATTGGTGGAAGAGTCGCTCGCACGATGCAGGGCGATTAAGGAGCCGTAGGCCGCAGCACTAGCGGTCACAAACACAACCATCAAGTACCGAGCCATTTCGTCCACTCCTTCCGAGTATGCCTGCGGTGAACTATATCGAATGACGTGTAGCAGCCATGCCACCAGACCCACGGTTGGGGCTGCAAAGGCAATGTCTTTCCAGAGAAGGTGCGGCTTCAATAAGCCAAAGAGAAGATACAGCACGATGGCTGGCAGCGTTGACAACGGCACGACTGCCCCAGCGCCCGCAGTCTCCAGGTCGCATGTATAGATCAGACTAGCACTGACTCCAGCAACCTCAGATGCGCCGAATGCACAGACTAGACTTGTCGCTAACGTGCGCCACTTGCTCACCGTTATTCTCCGACTGCTACACGGCCACGATCAACGTTTACCATTCTTGGTTCCACACGAATGCCACCAGAGCACAGGCCAAACACACAACCGAAAGCAACACAAACCATGATCGCAGGCTACGGTGAAGGCGAAATCGTCGGGGATTCGCAATGAACTGAACAAAGGCGGCCAAGATAACACCGGATGCACCGCCCAGCCATGAGCCGACAATTAGGTATGCCTGTGCAGGTGGAGTTCGGGCAGCCGGATCGAAGACCAGACCACCGACCAATAGCCCAGCGAAAGCGGTCAGAATACCGACGACAAGATTCGTCCGGGCAACCTTTCGGTCTGGACCAAGATAGAAAGCCAAGCCCGTTGCTGGACTGAGCGCAAGCAAAATGAGGCCCAGAACTATGGCAATAGCGACGAAGACAGGTAAGGTGTCAAGACCCACTGCGTTCACCCTTCCCTGTGTGTGACGTCGGCACAACACGACCACCAAAGCACAACCCCATCCTACCGTTTTCCATCCACTTGACGAAAGAGAACATCCAGAGAAAGCACCCGTCGCAGGCCCAATTGTATTGGCCCGGCTTCGCCTGCGTGGTAGGGTGGAGTGATGGCTTTGGGTGGGATTGCAGACTGACGAGCGTGGAGGAAGTCTCAATGGTAAGTGACGCCAAGACTGTGGTTTCGCCATCTTCGTGTCGTTTGATGGCGTGGTGCTGCAGTATCGTTGTTCCCAAGCGATTGGTGCAACCGATAACTGCAATGCTCGTCTTCGTTGCCCATTGTCAGTTGCCGCAAGCGACTCTTGCGCAGAGTGTTGCTGCCGGTCAAGACCAACGCCCCAACATCATCTTCATCATCGCCGACGATCTGGGCTGGAATGATGTTGGGTTCCACGGCTCGGAGGTCCACACTCCCGTGTTGGACCGTCTTGCGGCAGAAGGCGTCGAATTGACGCATCACTACGTCACGCCGGTTTGCTGGACCACACGCGAATGCCTGCTTGGCGGTCGAGGCACGAGGACGATGAGCGTGCTGGACAGGCCGGCCCCTGGTGCCGTTGCGGACCCGCCGCCCGTTACCGGCAGCCTTCAGGCCGCGTTGCGCTCGATCGGCTACACCACGCATATCAGCGGCAAATGGCACATCAACTCTCTGGAACCGGAGCGTCGCCCCTTGAAACATGGATTCGACTCGTCGTATGGCTACTTGCACGGCCAGATCGATCCGTATCCGCCACACCACTACAAACGCAACAATCGTACGTGGCACCGGAACGATGAACTGGTCGCCGAGCCGGGCCACGTGACCGATCTTCTGACCGACGAAGCGGTTCGAGTGATCGAGTCGAAGCACGAAAAACCGTTCTTCCTTTACGTTGCGTACAGTGTGCCGCACTACCCGCTGGACGAACCCGACCGGTGGATCACTCCCTATCAAGGCAAGATCGAAGACCGCTGGCGCCGGCTGTTTGCGGCCAGTGTCTCTCACATGGACCATGGCGTTGGCCGGATTGTCGAGGCGCTGGACCGAACCGGCCAGCGGAACCGCACAATCGTCGTTTTCACCTCCGACAACGGAGGCCAGAAGGACTGGCGTGCGCCGAAAGGTCACTACGAGGACCGGTACGAAGATCACACGACACTTGGCAGCAACGTGCCCTTGCGCGGCTGGAAAACGCAAGTCTACGAGGGCGGCATCCGGGTCCCAACCTTGGTCAGTTGGCCGGGACATGTGCCTGCCGGAGAGGCCATCGACGCGACGACCTGCATCCTGGATTGGATGCCCACATTCTGTGCGCTGGCCGGACGTCCGGTGCGACTGGAGCGCGGCGGTAGGAACATTCGGCCCGTGATTTCCAGCAAGCAGCGAAGCGGGCCTCGCACTCTGTTGTGGAACCACGGCAGCAAAGTAGCTGTCCGCCACGGCGACTGGAAGCTGATCGCCAACCGAGACTGGACACGTCCCGAACTCTTCAACTTGGCCAAGGATCCCAATGAACAGAAGAACCTGGCCGGCGACTCGCCCGAGAAGGTTGCCGAGTTGAAGACATTGTCCTCCCAGTAGCTGCGTCAAACGTGATGGTTTTGACAGGCGCTCAGTTCAGGCCACGATCGCCAAGGAATTCGGTGGAGAACACGAAGAAGAGGATCGAATAGACAAGAATCCCAACAGCGCAGATGACAAACATGATCGTCGTGAACCAGTAGCGAATGGGACGCTCCTGTTTGTCCGCCCATCTCATCCGACTACTCCATGTGGATTTTCGCACAGGAGTCTTACCAAGCCGGATTTGCCAATACGCGGCCAAGCCAACAATTGCCGCCATTGCCAGACACAAACCACCCATAACGAATCGGTCGCCGTCTGAACCACGTACAATCGCGCCTACCAGCGCAGAAACAAATCCGATGGGAACGAGTAGCAGCAAGACCTTGCTTACACGTCGATCAATCGTATCCAGGTCAATCTGCATGGTAACCGAATAAAAATACTATCGTTCGGCCGACGCACTAGTCACTTGGATCGAATGCCTCGGGCTCGAAAATGCTGAAAGTTGTGCGAGTCCAAAACGCGACGGCTTGATTGCGAGTCAGCCCATTGTCGGATCCAATCGCCTCGACAATCGCCTCGACAATCGCATAGTCAGCCTCGATATCATCGTCGTTATTGGCGCTCGCGACTGCTTCGTCCATCTGCTGGAACAGCGTGCGTTCATCGGAAGTCATCTCGTGGCTGCGGAGGACTTGATCGCCATCCTCGCGCGCATAGTCGAGCACAGGAAAACCAATTGTACGGCCTTGTGCAGACCGTGAGGGCATCGGCCGGGGCTTTCTCTTGGCACGCCCAAGCAAACGCGCCAGTATCAGCAGCAGAAAACCCGCAATGAACGATTCGAGCATAATGCCCTCACACTTAAGGCATTCTATGTCGGCCGACTCTTGGAGTGCCAATCAGCGCCGCAATGTCGGCACTGTTGAGCAAGTGCAGTGCGCAGGTTCTTCCCGCAATGCGGACATGGTGTGGGCTTCTTCTTTGGATCGAACCACCATTCCGGGAGCAAGTCAAAAGCGTCCGACAATAGGGCGAGCACCTTCAGAGCTAAGAATGAAGCGAGAACGCTGGTACCGAGTTTGGGAACGAGGGCCCAGCTAGTGAAAGCAGACAATCCAACGTAGACCAGCGCAACAAGAACTCCCAACGCAATGAGCCACAGCAGGAGACCAACGAGCCCAAGCCCGGTCAACAGCCCAAGTCCTGCGAGGAAGCTTGTGATGGTATTAGTTCTTGTCGGCATTTTGGATCGAGTCCAGCCAATAGCCCTCACTTGTCATGACGGCCCCAGGTCTGGTCACCAACCGAGAACGTCTCGCCGGCGCGACTCTCTCTCCTTCAATATCCAAGAAACGCGGCCCCAAGACAATCGGGATTGTCTCAAATGAGGCCAACAACGGGGGAGCAGTTCGTCCGTCTGCCCTCTGCTTGCAGCTATCTCTTCACCGAACAATCAGATAGGATGAACTCAAGTGCACAGCGACCTCAAACGGAAATCGGTCCTAGCGATTCGAAGGAGAGCAGATGCGAATGGCATGGGCAAGTGGATTGGCGGCAATCGTGTTGGCAACTTCCAGTGTGCTGGCTCAGGGTGATTTCAAACCGCCGGTGCCGCCGGACAACCTGAAGTCGCTCGGGGCGAACATCCAACGCTCGATGACGCTGCTTGCTACGAGCACTCCGCAAAAGCGGAATCGTGTCCGGGTTCTGTTTTACGGCCAATCGGTTACGCGGAACCCGTGGTGGCAGGACGTCGCCGATTTTCTCCGAAAGACCTATCCGCACGCCGAACTGGAAGTCGAGAACCTCGCGATTGGCGGGTATAGCGCGCCCGTACTGATACGCACGGCCGAGTTTGACCTTTATCCTTACTACCCGGACCTGCTGATCTTCCATGTCTACGGCGGCGTCGAGGGTGGTGAACAGGAGAGAATTATCGAAAAAGTCCGGCAGACCACAACTTCCGAAGTCCTGCTCTGGACCAGCCATTTTCGCTGGCCCCGCGACCTACCGCGCGATGGAGACCCCAATGATCCGGTTGCGCAGAAACTCACCGAATCCGACGAAGCCCGTTCAGAGATGATTCGGAAGATCGCCACGAAGTATGGCTGCGAGTTGGCCGAAGTGCGCGAGCGTATGCGCTCGTACCTGACAGACAACGGCTTGTTTCCCAAGGACACGCTGAACGATAGCGTGCATCCGAACAAGCTGGGGAACTTCTTGATTGGCGAGTTGATCAAGCCGTCACTCAGGTACGACCCCAAGTTCCCGAACCATCCCTGGCAAGACACGGTGCGCGACGTGCCGGTTGACGATCCCAGCGTACAACACGGCGCGGACGGGAGCCTGGAGTTGACGTTCGATGGCAACCGCATTGACGTCGTCGCGGCACGCCCGAACGACGGCGATTCCGGTACAGCCAGAGTCCTGATCGACGGCAGGCCGCCCTCCGAATTCCCGCATTTGTACTATCACGCACGTCCAAGCCACGCGCCGCACGACCGCGTGCGCCCGGCCATCAACCAAATTGGCCACGAGAAGCCGCTCATTGTCGAAAAGTGGACCGCAAGAATCCTCGAATGTGACCCGGAAAAGAACGTGCTTCGCTACGAGGTTATCGGCTCGAAAACCGGCCCCGACGGGCAGGGCGACCACCTCAGACGCTTTGTGTCCAACTCGGGCCGAGTCGTGATCGAACCGCGCATGTGGATGGTCTGCTGGGCGGTGAACTACCGGAAGAAGCCGCTCCCCGAAGACTTCGAGGTCACGTGGGAAGTGAAACCGTTGTTTAACGACGTGTACAAGGCGCCGGATAGTCAGGGCCCGACAAAGGAATCCACAATCACCTTGGCACAGGGCCTGACGAACGGCAAACACACGCTAAAGATGATCCCCAACAGCGACGGTGCCCTGGCCATCAAGGCCTTCCGCATCTACCGCCCTCCACTTCGTTGAAGGGTTCTGGCGGAGGTCGTTAGGGACGCGAGGGAAATGGGTGGGGCACGATTCCATCGTGCCTGGCACGTTGGAAACGTGCCCCACTATGATAATGCAACAGTGTATCTGTGCGCGGTCCTTTCGCTCTGCCAAGCCTTGCGGTCAGTTGACTAGCCGTCAATACTCTGGTTCGTGAATATGCTTCATCGCGTGAAACGTGAGCAAGCCAACCTCGTAGAAATCTAGAGAGACGAGCACATGGATCGGCGAAGCTTCTTTCGACAGTCGATGGTGGGAATCGCTGGTACGACGGCCTTCGCCAGCCAGTTGGCTGGCGCGGAGGACCGGGCAGAGCGCCGGCGGCGGTGTGAGCCGCTGGCTAACGACTACACCGTGTTGTGGGAAGCCTCGGATCCGATGCACGAGATCGGATACTGTCCTGCCTTAGCCCTCTTGCCTAGTGGGCGGCTGATCGGATGCATGCTCCATGCGGGCAGCGATGTCGAGAAGCAACGCGAGTGGACCGTCAAGGTCCATACCAGCGACGATCGGGGCCGCACGTGGATACATCGTGTCGATGTGCCGATGATCGACTGCTTTCCATTCGTCGCCGGTTCCTCCGTTTATGTCATTGGCGGTCGCCACGATCTGACGATCATCCGCTCGGATGACCAAGGCACAACGTGGACGGCCCCGGTGAAACTGACCGAGGGAAAACTGTGGTACTGCCATCCGGGCAGCGCCGCGTATGCCAACGGACGCATCTACTTTGTGATGGAGCAAATCATGGCGCCCATCGAGCGAGGATTCCCCACACATGTTTTCGCCCCGGTCGCCCTGTCGGCCCGAACGTCGGACGACCTGACCAAACCCGATGCATGGACGTTTTCGAACACTCTGAGCTTTCAGCATGTTCTTGAGCAGGCGGGCGAGCCCAATCTTCTGGGAGTACCGTTCTACTCGCCCGGGCGATACAAACATCCAACCACATATCGAGGCATGGCCCCAATCGGCTGGGGTGAAACGAACCTGGTCCAGATTGCCGACCCGGACAACATCTGGTTTGATCCAAATGGCCGCACCTTTCACCTCCTGTCGCGGGCGGTCACCGGATGCACCAACCTGGCGTGTCTTGCCAAAGCAGTCGAGTCAGAAGACGGCGACAGCATCACGGTCAGTCTTCAAGAAGCACCGTCCGGCAAACCGATGCTGTACATCCCGTTGCCCGGCGGCCAGGTTTCTTTTCACATCGCGTACGACGAACCGTCGCGGCTGTTCTGGATGATATCCTCGCAGGCCACCGACTCGATGAAGCGGGTGGAGCGGCTGCATCCAAAACGGTACAACATGCCCAACCAGGAGCGTCACCGTCTGGTGCTGCACTTCTCCAAGAACTGCATCGACTGGTGTTTCGCCGGGGTGGTGGCCAGGGTGGACGACGTGGGCCAATCGCACCACGGCGGAAACATGGTGATCGACGGCGACGACCTCCACATCCTCATGCGCACCGCCGACGCCGCAGCCAAGAACGCCCACAACTCGAACTTGATCACCTTCCATACCGTCAGACGCTTTCGCGACTTGAAGTACTGAGACCGTGGGACGAAATCCGGGGCTCTTGATCCGACGAAACATTAGGAGACACCCAATCCGTGGTCGTCCTGAATCCGTGGGAAAGAAATGGTTGGCCCCACGGATTCAGGACGACCACGGATTACATTACATTCGCGTGTGACGCTTTCTTCCGTCGCCTACGGCTGGAATTCGCTCAATGCTTCCAAAGCCGTCGTACGGTTCGAACCGCCAACTCGCCACGCCGCACAATTCGGAGACGCATAATGACGAAGCCACCTTTTGCCATGAGTCTCTTTCCCGCACTGATCGCGCTGGTCGCGAGCGGGTTCGCGCTTGCCGCCGAGGGAGAACAAAAGGTCGAGCGACCGACGATCGGTCACCGGGAGGAGGTCTACGGCAAGCAATTGCCCATTGTTAGAGACGTGGGTGTCGGGCCCGTCATGGCCGCGCGCGTCGTCGGACAGACGCTGTACAGCATCGGTCGGGGCAAGCTGCATGTGTTTGACATTGCCGAACCCGGCGATCCCAAGCCGCTGGGGAAACTGGATGGTCTTGGCGCGACTCGCCAGATCGAGGTCGAGAACCAAGTTGCCTACATCACCTCGCGCGAGGACGGCGTTTTCATCGTCGGCGTCAGCGACCCTCAGAAACCGCAGTTGGTATGCCATTACGACCCGATCGAAGTCGCCACCGGGATGGACGTTTCTGGCGATGTGATGTCTGTGGCCTGCCGCTCGCACGGCGTAGAATTGGTTGACATCTCGAATCCCAAGAAACCGCGGCACCTGAGCACCGCTCGGACTGGAGAAGCCCAATCGGTCGAAGTCCGCAACGGCTTTGCCTATGTCGGTGTCTGGGGGAGCCGGGAGTTGGTCGTCGTCGATGTGCGGAACGCGCGCA
The DNA here is from genome assembly GCA_964623055.1 of uncultured Pirellulaceae bacterium. Classification (GTDB taxonomy): domain Bacteria; phylum Planctomycetota; class Planctomycetia; order Pirellulales; family Pirellulaceae; genus JADHUC01. The sequence continues at coordinate 536 of CAZURK010000350.1, read as the reverse complement.
AGCCGGTGATCACGGCTCGGTGCCCGCTGGACGGCAACGGAGACGGGGTGGCTGTGCGAGGCGAGTACGTCTATGTCGCTACCGGCCATCATTCGCGGGCCCGCAGGAAGTCGTATCCCGCCCCGGGTGACCCCGGATACGGATGCGGCCACGGTCTGGAGATCTTCCGCATTACCGACGCCGCGAATCCTACGTTCGTTTCGCGCATCAAGATGCCGCCGTTCTACCGGATCGGCAACGATATGTGGGGCGTCAAGATCGCCGGCGATTACGCCTTTGTGCACGACACGCACAACGGGATCTTCGTGGTCGACATCTCCGATCCCGAGCAGCCGTCGTTCGTTGCTCATCGGCAGTTGGACTACGCTGATGTGCGGATGCCGAAATACATGGGCGCCGGGCCGCTACCTGGCTTTGTCGGCGGCTTGGCGTTGGGCGACGGATTCGTCTACGTGGCTGGCGGCTGGACCGATCTGCACGTCATCGCCGCACCGGGGCTCGCCGCACCTTGCCAGCGAGAACCGGACACGCCGCCG
>CAZURK010000349.1:0-14990 GCA_964623055.1 uncultured Pirellulaceae bacterium | reverse complement strand
GGCTACGGCCAGATCACTTCCGTCCGCGCGTGGTGCCCAACGACGTTTCGGTTCGGCCACCGACCCCATCGAAGCCACTATAGAAATACCCCAGAAACGCGAGGCATTCAAGTGTCCGGCCCGCGCCGCCAGCCACATCAACCGCAAATCCGCGTCACGGCCTTGTGTTGTATCTGGCAGGAGGACATTGATCGGAGACCCAAGGAAGCAGCGGCATTGAGGAGGCGGGGAGCATGCCCGGCGGGAGCAGAAAACGATGGTTGTCGCCGAATCCCGCCAAACGCCGTTGGTAAGCGAACCACCGTGCTCGACGTTTCGCACGCCGCTTCACAGGAGAGGATTGCATACCTGAAAGTATTAGACGGAACAATCTTCTCACAAGTTAGCCAAAGTGGAAAATGGGGGATGGACCAATGGATGCTGAGCGTTTGACAGACATCGAGCCAGAAAAAACGTGCGGTAGCGGGTTTCTCTGGTGGGGAGGCTTCCTGTTTCTAATGTGGGCTGTGGGTGCCGGCAAATCATCCCTCGCCTTGGGATCCGTCTATCCGGTATGGGGCCTGTGGAATGTCGTTGGGCTTTGCCTCGGGGCCGGTGCCTGCCTCCTCTGGTACAGTCTCTGCAGAACAAGGAAAGTGGCAGGAGTTCTCCGACGTGTTCTTGGGGGCCTGCTCTTTGCTTTCGGTTCGGGCAGTTGCATGTATCTGGGGAATAGCCTCTTGCCCGTACTCCAGGTGGCGCGAGACCAAGGCGTGCCACCATCGCCAGCGACGATTAGCTTCACAGCGATTTTGTTTTTGATGTTCTATGCGGTCGTATTCCTTCTTCCGTCTTACGTGCTCTGCTTCAGACGGGTGAGAAGAACAGAGCCGCAGAAGAGCAACCGACTAAGCCGGCTATCCACCCGAACCGCCGATCGGGCGTGATGGCAAGATGAGCCCCTTGGCGACGGCCAGATGATGCCAGTCGTTCGGCGTCTGAACATGTCGCCCAGACACCGGACGTAACGCGATCGGCGACAAAAGGAGACCAAGAGATGAAAAATACAACGGCCGTAATGGCATTGGCGATGGTGATGACAACTGGCCTAGGTCTTGCGGAGGACAGCACTCAAAAGACGGCGATGGAAATCGCCGCATGGCAATCCGCCACGAGAACTGGGACCCCAGCGGCGTTCGCTGATTACTTCAAGAAATATCCTGCCTCTCCACGCATCACGACCCGAACAGGGACACTGCGAGGACGTTATTGGTTCAAGATCAACGATCCGGACCATCAGGATGGAGTCATTGTGACGGTCGAAGGGACCGACCTGCTTGTCAATGTCTCCTTGGAAGAGGCGAAGACGCTTGAAGTTATGCACTTCCGGCCCGCACCAGCCGGGATTAAGAGTAGTCCGGAGGGCAGAACCTTCAACTATGTGTACTGCGAGATAATCGAGGGCGGGTTCATCGTGGCCAAGATGGTAGACAACAAGTTGTTTTACGAACTTGTTGCGCCAAGAGACAACCTCAATAGCACCGTCGTTCTGAGTGCAGATGGAAAGCGCCTCTTAACCTGGGATCTCCGTCATGCTCAGGCGGCTAAGCGACCGAACGCTAAGCCCACGTTTGTCGCTGGTGCCGCCGCTGTGCCGCCTTTCAAGAATGTTCCTGCCGGAATTAGCAGAAAGTTTACGCCGGAGTCGCAGGGCGTTATTTTCGACCAGACGCGTCAGGAATAGGCGATGAGGGGCGTTAGGAACCCGTTTTGCCAGCAATCAAAACCGACGCACGGATGGACGCGAGCGGCGGATCGCGAGTTTTGCCAATGCATCATCATGGGCCGCCGCCGCGTGATCCGAGACGTTAGCCACAAACAGGAAAGAACAATGGCCACACAGCAACTGAATGTCCAAATCAGAAAGCTTCGCGAGCGGCTGAAGTCCAATAAGAGCCAAACGCGTCATTGAGTGATTTTACTGAACTCCGGTTTCCTTCGGCGTCGATCCTCGCAATTGCAGAGTATCCAGTGCGACGCCTCGCTAACTTCTAACTTGGTCGGGGGAGTCGCTCCAACACGGGGCGAAGGCTGTCCACATACAGGGAGTTAGACCATGACGCAAGACGTAAACGTTGTTGAAAGCGCTAAGAGTTCAATAGAAACCCGTGACCGCCTACGCGCGAAGGCGGTCTCCTCGATCTGGCTGGGCATTGCTGCAAATCTGCTTGTCTGGGTAAGACCGTATGTGTTACCCGACTTGGGAATTGCCGGCATGGCCTTGTTCATTCTCGGAATTGTGCTCAGTGCACTTGCCCTACTGCGCGGGACAGGATCGCTCGTCGGCATGCGCAAGTTGGGGTCCGGGTGCGTCGGTAAGGGATGTGCAGTTGCGGGGATCATTGCCGGTCTCGTCGGAATGGCTCCCTTGATCGTTGTGTTTCTGGCGCCGTTGGTGAACCGCCTCTGGGCAGCGTAAGCGCCATTCGCGCTTGTCGGCTATCTGCGCTGCGGTCGCCGTAACCAGTTACCGTACCTCGTGAGCATCCCCGACGATCTGAATTCAAACACCCGCGTCACGGCCTTGTGTTGTATCCGTCAGCAAGGCCTTGATCGGAACCCACGAGAGAGCGACATCGAGGAAGCGGGAACCATGCCCGACGGAAGCAGAAAACGCAGATTCTCATCGAATACCGCCAAACGACATTGGTACGCGACCCATCGCGCAAAACGTTTTGCCCGGCGGTTCACAGCAAAGGGATAGACCAATGATTGCCACAGCACCCAGACACTGCACCATCGAACGATACACACCAGCTTGGGCACTCGGTACGGGCCTACGAGTTGGCATAGCACCGGGGAAGTACCAAGTCACCGGCAAAGACCGAATCAATGGACGCCTCTATCTCCGTATCGTAGACAGATATCGAATCGCAGCGCGCGAAACGAAGTCTGCCTCGTGACGAGTTCCATGAATCTCGCGTCACGGGCTTGTGTTGTACTTGTGGAACAGACGGTGAATCGTGCAAACACTCAGAGTAAGTCCCAGTAATCTCGAACCAAGGAGTAACGATCATGGAATCCAACAAAGATGACGGTAGTGCGGTCGGGCAGGCCATTGGAGGAGTGGTGTCCTTTGTGATCTTTTTCGTCATTGGGTACTTCCTGGCGGGCCTCGTGCACGGCGGCTTCTGACCAGCCGGCCGCTGGCCCGGCGATACCGCCTGGCCGCTGTCACTTTCCATATTTTCGATGAGAGGATGAAGCACCATGTTACTGCTAATCGAAATCGCGTTGACGGTTGCGGCGTGGAGGCGAGGTTGGAGGGCCTGTGCGCTAGTACCGATTTCCCTCGCCGTTATCGCCGGCATTTTGATTGGCGTGCCTTATGGCCCAGACGCCGATTTTGGGGAAGTCTTCCCGCTGACTGTCGTCGTCGACGGCGCGACGATCATCGCGCTGGCGGCCATGTGGCGCTGTGGGCGCGGCGTACCGGCAGCATAACTTTATCTTCGTATCGCAGACAGATATCGAATCGCAACACGCGAAACGAAGTCTGACTCGCGACCAGTCCAGCAGTTTCGCGCCACGGGCTTGTGTTGTACCAAGTAGCCGGCAACTCGCGCATCGAGCACTCGTAAGTGAGACCCGAAACCAAGTCCTGTCATTTTCAGAAGAAAGGGAGATCGTCATGAGCCGCGCCATACCATCACTTGCGACCACACCCGTCACCGGGTGGCGGGCGATCCTGGGAGCAACGGCGATTGTCTTCGTTGCGGCAATTCTTCTTACCGGATGCGCCGATACGGCCGGCACGAGTCCTCGTGCGTACGAAGGCACACCTCCCTCTGCAAGCGATGTTGCCACACAACGCTATCACGACCCCAACGGCTATTTCACGATCCTCCCGCCAGCCGGTTGGCGCATCGAGACCTATCCCGGCGATCCGCGCGGGAAGGTCGCTTTTCATGGCCCGACCGGAGTCGAGTTGCGAATCCTTGTGAGCACCGTGGACTACGATGATTTCGAAACCATGTTGGCGAAGTTCCAAGAGAAGCAACGGGAACTCAGTGGCACCCTGCAAATGGATCTAGAAACCATCAAGTTTCAGGACCGACAAGCGGTGAAGAAGACCTTCGCCTTTCGAGGCACGAAGTTCGTCGCCTACGACTACATGGTCAAGAACGTCCACCACGACCTGCAATACGGGGCGCCGGTCGGTTCATTTGACAAGTACCTGCCACTAGTCACCCTGAGCATGGAGACGTACGAGCCAGCGGTAACAGAGCAATCGCCGGAAGAAGCCAGGAAAGCCGCTGTCGCGAAGCGCTTACGCTTGGCAGAACTCTTCCGAGAGCGTCGACAGATTGGTTTAGCGCAACAGATGGTACGGGAGGGCCTGGAACTGGCCCCCGAAAACGCCGAGCTGCTTAGACTGAAACGAGAGTTGTCGGAACAGTAGTGTGGCATGGGACGCGCTGCACTCGTTGATGAAGTCCGCTTTGCCCAGAGAACTGGGTTGGGCGGTCCCGTTCCAAGGATGGAGGGAAGTCGCTCTGTCCGATGGGACAGCACATGACTGACGCCGCACCATCAGCATGCGCTGAACATTCGAAGAACCCAGCAATTCAAGAAAGGAATGGGACATGAACGCCATTTTCTTGATGCTCTCGCCTTTTCTGCTTGCTTTTGGAGCAGCCGTGCTTTCTACGGCGGTGTCGACTATTCTCGTGAAAGCCCTTCGATTCGAAAGACCAAAATTCGGTTGGCTGTTTGTCGCGAATGCGTCCGGCGCGGGTGCGGGGCTGGTGCTCATGCTGATAGCGAGCCGGTTCCTTCCGGGCGGACTTACCGTCGAGAACCTGTACCTACGATTGGGGCTCGCCTATTTTGCCACGCTAGCGGCAACGTTTTCTATTCTCTGTGTATCAACCGTGCAACCAGGAAAGAGAAGAAGCATGGTCGTCGGCATTGTGCCGACTGCAATCATATTCGGCGCGCTGTGGTGCGGACTCACGGAGCCACTTGTAAAGGACCTCAAGGAGGCGCAAAACCGCGCATGCTGCAAAGCGAACCTAAAATGGATCGGCGAAGCGCTGCTCGACTATCATGATGCCCATGACCGTTTTCCGCCGGCTCACATCGCAGACGAGTCGGGACAACCAAAGCACAGTTGGCGAGTATTGATTCTGCCCTTCCTGGCTGAGAGCGCGCTCCATGAGCGCTACGATTCTGACGAGGCTTGGGACTCGCCTGCCAACCGTGCCGTCGTGGACACTCCATTGTTCACCTACACGTGTCCTGCCAACACTGAGGATACGACGGAGACAAACTACGTGATGATCGTCAGGCCGGGTACGATCTCGGACGGGACGAACTCAACTCGCGTCGAAGACGTCACTGACGGGGCATCCCAGACAATCATGATCGTCGAGGTGACAGGAACCGGCATTCACTGGGCCGAGCCTCGGGACTTGAGCGCCGAAGAAATCAGCTACCAGATCAGCAATCCCGGCCACGTAGGCGTCGGCAGCGGACACAAGGGCGGTGCTCACGTTCTGCTCTGCGATGGATCGGTACTCTTTCTGTCGGACTCGACCGATCCAAAGTTTGTACGGGGGCTGACCACCATCGGCGGCGGCGAAGACCTGGAAGGCTTCTCGGAAGACCGCTGAGCGAGGCGGAAGAAACGATTCCAGGGAGAGGTTTCTCCCGCCCATAACCGCCATTCCGCATCACGGCCTTGTGTTGTATCTGTCAGGAAGGCATCAATCGGAACTCACGAAACAGCGACATCGAGGAAGCGGGAGCCATGGCCGACGGGAGAGGAAAACGAAGGATTGTTGGAGTAGCAGCGTGCTTCAAGCGCTCGCGACCAGCCAGCGGCGGATGCGTTCGGCAATCTGACTCGCCATTGCTTCCGAGACCTTCGCTGAGTACTTGCCATCGCGGCGAATCCAATCCCGCTCTCCAAGTGGCTGGCGGATCAGTTGGATGCCATGTGTCGGGCCACCGCGTTTTTTCAGGCTGTTGCGGATATCGGCGGGAAGCCTGGCATATTTTTGACCGTCTGGCAGTCATGACCACTGACAGTATCTTGTGTTGCGCAGAGCTATCGCAAAAAAACGCACGCCCAGGGAAACGATTCCCGGGCGTCCACGAACAAGAAGTTGATCCCTCAAATTGTTGCAGCCCTGGGCTAGACGGTACCATGCGCGAATCGCCTGTGCAAATCCGTCCTGGCCCGCCTTATCTGCGGCATTGTCACAGTCGTGTTAGGCATCGGTTCCCCGATTCGTGGCATCGTGTTTCAGTTCACCATGCCAGATCTTATGGAACAGATGCAACAGACAAAGTGATGTGCCGGTCGTTCGCCAGCGTTGGCCTTTTGAATCGTATGAGGTGATCCACCGTGAGTGAGGCCCCCTACGAAGCGCCCCAACGATATGTTGAACCGGGAATTCCGCCCGAGTTTGCCAAAATCGAAAGACAGATCCAGTTACGGGCAATGGGGTCGTTGATTATTGGGATCATCAGCTTTTTCATTGTCTGTTTCGGCATCATTCTCGCACCCGTTGCTATCTATCACGGCGGCAAAGTGTTGAAGCTGATTGAGCACTATAACGTCGGTCATCGGCATGCAGGTACGGCCAAGGTCGGCAAGATTGTCGGGATCATTTCACTGGCGTTGAACTTGATTGGTCTCGCGGTCTGGGCACTATTCATGTATGCCGAATTGGTGGTCAATCCGTGAGGGAATCTCTCGTGGGCGGTTTCAAGAGTAGCCATCGGTTTCGTCTTCTTCCATCACGTTCGCGTGGATCAGAAGGATGAAACCGATGCTTACTGTGACTACGAGGACGAACCATACAGTTCAACAACGAGTACGCGACAACAACGCCGTCCCCTGGGCCCAGCGGCGCCTGCCCGACCATGTACCGGACCCTGCAGTGCCCGAGTAATTGGCCTGAAACACAGTGGCGGCGGCCTGGTGATCATATTCGTTGCCTTGCTAAAACATGTGCAACGTCGCGAACCAGACGTAGCCGAAACATTGGCGTGACTCAATCTGTTGTCTTGGCCTGCAGCGTCACTCCACGCGTGGGCAAATATCCCCTGCTGCCGATCTGTGCTTACACAAAGGAGCCGTGATGAAGACCCTCGCAACGAAGACGATCGCCGTACTTGTCGTGCTCATCGTCGCCACTTGCGCTTTTGCGCAGGAGCCAGACCACTTTAGGTACGAGGGGCCTCGATTGCCAGACGATTCTTCGTGGGAACGCTTGAAGTTCAAGTTCATCATGATGGGCGCATTCATGATTGTCGCGACGATTTTTGCCGTCATCACTCGAGCGATTAAGAATGCTCTCAGGAGTGAGCGCGTGATATCTCGTGCTTCCCTCGGGGTATCACTCGACGATATTTCACCAAACGTTCCCACTCTGACCAACCGAAACGCTGACCATGTGGAAGAATCTGGCCATACGGCGCAGTGGCATGTCTTCAAGTACGCAGATACCCCCAAGGAACTTCGAGGATGGCTCTCCGACACGCCGGAACAACTCCATCTCAGATTCCTGGCCGAATCGGATAGCTCACGAATTCAGGCGATTAGGGTCGACCTGGTGTACGAACGCGAAGCAGTCCTGTGGCCCGTTTCGCTTGGTCAGGTTCAGTCGCTTGCGAGAGCTGTCTGCAATCTGAGCGCCAACGATTTGCGACTTGTGAGCCACTGGTTAAACCACGCGAATTCGCTGGGCTGCAGCAAGAAATTCGTTCTTCCGGACTTAACCTTCGAAGTGTTCTCTACGCCAACCCACAAGGAGTGGTACGCCGTCGAAATGTACAGTTCACACCGATCTAACAGCGCCGGAACCAACATCGACGCCCGAGACGGAACAGAGGCAAATGCGAGAAGTTCGAAGTGTCCCTAAAGGGCGCCACGGCTGATATGATCGGTGATATCTGTGTTCGTCCAAAGTGCAGGCACGAGTTCACCATCGGCCAACAATCGTGTATGCAGGTCGTATTTGTGGAGGAACGCCGACAGATCTCGGGGCAGACGGTGATTCGTCGGGTACGCACGAACCCAGATGCGAAGTCGGCGGAGGCATTCCTAGACCAGAATGCGGTCACGAAGGAGCACTATTACCTCGTCGTGAAGACCCCGGAGGGAACCTACTGCCGCGATAGGACGGGAAACTTCAATGAGTAGCCCGGCGTTGCCGTTGCGTGGGCCAGTCGAGCGTGATTGCCGTGAGTCGTGTGGACGACTGCGACGCCAGACCACTAGTCAATAAGGAGACTCAAATGAACGCGGACAAGAACGGTCCGGAGGGGGCAGAGAGCGATTGCGGAGCTCCAATTGCGAAAGCGCAAGGAAGAGTTCCCTTGTTGGTGCGCCCTTTGCGGATTCTCGGTGCGCTGGTGTTTGTGACTGGGGCCTTCACGGCGCTGTCTAGTGCTACTCAGTGTGTCCTAGTTTGCCGACTCAATTCCATCTACCTCGAACGCCTACCGTCTTATGTCGCCTTTCTGATCACCAATTCTATCCTCTTTGGGGGCGTCGCCCTTGCTGCGCTCCTGTTCGTTCGGTACTTAGGAAACCGATTCTACTTGCCTTTGGGGCCAGGGGAAGAACCGTCCACCATGATTCTTGGGCTGATTCTCGTTGGTGGGATAGTAGCTTGGATGCCGATGTTGTTTGAGGCATCCAAGGCCATCGCCCAGCTTGGCCTTGTGGTAGCGTCTCTTTTCGGCCTCGTCATGCTCCTTTTGTATGGTGTTTTTCGCTGGAGGGTCTACATCGTGGTAGGTTTGGGCATGGGACTGGCCGGTGCATCTGCGACCGCGCCTGTGCCCCACCAAGAAAGGCTTCAAGAAGTCACCGCTTTACGCAATAAGGTCTTTGATACAGCGATTCAGACTTGCACCACGAAATGTGCAGAGCAAGACTTCGTCGCTGCGATCCGTTCGCCCGAGCTGATTGACCCGTGGAATAGACCAATCGACCACTTCGTTGTGTTGGCCGCCGTGCCGAAGAAGAATCGCGCGAAATTCAGTCTTAGCATATGTCCGCTCGAGGCGTATCTGGCTGAAGGCCTGCTTGCGTCAAGCCCCTCCGACTTGAAGGCTGTGGTTGTGGTCGGGCCGTTTGGAGAGGAGGGTCCGGGATCGGCGTTCTCTCCTCGCCTTGCTCCCGGCACGAGGCTAGTTGCTCCGGTTTTGATCTACGAATGGCCGGAAAACACCCTCGTAGAAAGAGCCAGTATCGTGGCCCCTCACGGCGCTCCAATTCCTCGCGTAGCCGCTGAGCTTGACAGAACACTCAGGGGCCTCAGATGACGAGCGTTCGCTTGTCGGGGTGGGAACTGTGAAAGAACGGGGGCAGGAGTGAATGGCACTGCAATGCGTAAGTGGGTTGACATGTCTGCACTTGCGGCAACGGCAAGGGGTTTGGGGTGGGGGTATTCCTATCATTGACAGGCACGAATCCCAATTGCAGTAGCGATCAAGGAAGGGCTGCACGACGTTGGAGAAGGCCATGGGAATCGCTCGCTAGGACGGCGGGGTGCCCGTGGAGACCACTAGCATCAAATCCACATGTCTTTGCCCTTCCAACATTGTCGCTTCTGTCGGCGCTGAGCACTCAGTCCATCTTCTCGAATTGTTCCATTTCGAGTTTCTAATGAATGAACGAACTACAGTTGATAGAATAGATTGGCAAGGTAGGCCCCGTTTGCCGAACGGGACCTGCTGCGTCGAGAAAGAAGCGAATTCGAGGGCCCGCTCGGCAACTGGGACCTACTGGCCTCGGACACACTTGTTCATCGATAGTGCAAAATGATTGTTGCAGCTACATAGGAGTCCTGTTATGCGATATCGTTTGATCACAATTCTCTGTTTCGTCGCATTGCTAGTGATTGTGGGAGCACGCTGCGGCTTTGCCGCGGAACCGCAAGGCTCGGAAAAAATGGTCTTTTCGCACATTGGAATCATCACCACCGAGAAGAAGCCTGGCGAGCGCTTCGTGTCGGCCACGCGCGTGTGGGTGACGGATTTCCAGAACCATCCGTTTCACGTCGAGTGGCTGCGTTTCGAGCCGGACAGTCCGGTGACCGGCCCGGTTCGCAACATGCCTCACGTCGCATATAAAGTGGACAGTATCAAGGAAGCGTCGAAGGGCATGAAAGAACTGCTGGCCCCGTTCGAAGCCGGGATCGCCATTGTCGGTTTCTACCAGAGCAAGGACGGAGCGGTTGTTGAGTTCATGGAAATGAAACCCAAAGCCACTTCGAAGGAAAAATGACTGCTATTGCCATCAATTCTTGAAGGAGACCACCATGCGTTTTCGTTCTCTTTACCTGAGTCTCGCGACGTGCTTCCTTTCTCTGGGCGTCTGTACGATCAGTTCGGCCGGCGAGCCTTCGCTGCCGTTGAAAGCGGGCGTGATCGGATACGACGCTCACGCTCTGTCTTGGACGAAGATAGTCAATGATCCGGAGGCCACTGGCGAGCTGGCTGACATGACGATCGTGGCCGGCTATCCGGGCGGCAGTGCGGATATTCCGCGCAGCATAGAAGTGATCGAGCAGCGCACCGCCCAGCTTCGTGAGTTAGGCGTCGAGCCGGTGGACTCGATCGATGAGCTTCTCGAGAAAGTCGATGTGGTGCTCGTGCTGAGCATCGACGGGCGGAAACATCTGGAGGAAGCCAAACCTGTATTTGCCGCGGGCAAACCGGTGTTCATCGACAAGCCGATCGCTGGCACGCTGGCCGACGCCGTCAGGATCTTCCAATTAGCTAAACAACACAACGTGCCGTGCTTCACCAGCTCGTCGCTTCGTTTTGCCAAACGGACGATAGACATTCGCGCCGATCCAAAGCTGGGTGACCTGATCGGCTGCGATCAATACTCCCCGTGTTCGCTGGAGCCGCATCATCCGGACTTTTTCTGGTACGGAATTCACGGCGTCGAACCGCTGTTTACGATCATGGGAACCGGCTGCATCTCGGTTACCCGCGTGCACACGGAAGGATCGGACATGGCTGTGGGCATTTGGGAAGGCGGCCGGATCGGCAGCTTCCGGGGCATCCGGGACGGTCGGCGAGGCTACGGTTCGACCGTGTTCGGGTCAAAGGGGATAGTGCCGGGCGGCAGTTTCGACGGTTACGAGCCGCTGATTGTCGAGATCGTCAAATTCTTCAAGACCGGCAAACCACCGGTCAGCGAGGAAGAGACACTAGAGATCTTCGCCTTTATGGAAGCGGCCGACGAGAGCAAACGCCAAGGTGGCCGCCCAGTGACGCTCCAGAGCGTCATACAGAAGGCGCGCGAAGTGGCTGCGGACGCGACTGGCCGTTGATGCGTCCCGATCGCGATACCATCCACGTCCATTTGATGTTCGGGGCTGCCGACCGGTCACGGCGGTGGTGAACCCGACCTTGTCGCGAGAGGCAAAAGGGCTACCATGTTTGTAGCTTTGCCTTGGCGCGGCGGATTCTCGTGAGAAGTTGAGATAGTCTCGCCAATCGCTGCAATCCAGAACCGTGGCCAGCGAAGTACTTCTGTGCGACAATCTGCTGACTGTCCTCAAAGTACCATATAGAGCTGCACTATGACCAACATTGACGGGAGGAACTGACTATGCCCACAGGTGATTCTGGTAGGCGCCCACCCTCGGCGGAAGATGTTCTACGCTCGCTGCGGCGTAATTGGCGGATGATCGTGCTGGTTGCCGCCGGACTGTTGGTGGGGCTGATACTTCTGACCGTGTTCTACCGCGTAGACGCAAGCGACCAGGGCGTTGTGCTGCGCTTCGGCAAACACGTCCGGACCACGGAACCTGGGTTGCACACGAAACTGCCGTGGCCCATCGAACGAGTCGACGAAGTTTCTGTAAGACGCATCCAAACGTTGGAGTTCGGCTTCGAAACCGAGGAACCGGGGCGGGTCACGGAGTTCGCTCCGACCGGCCCCAAGCATTTGGACGTGGCCGAAATGCTCAGCGGCGACTTGAATCTGGCGAACGTCAAATGGGTGGTACAGTATCGTGTGAAAGATCCCGCCTCCTATCTGTTTCACATCGGCGACGTGGAAGGAATTCGCCCAGAGTCGCTGCCTTCCGGTGTCCGGTACGATCCCAACCCCGCCGTGCCCGACATGATCCACGACGTTTCCGAGTCGGTCCTGAGGAAGCTGGTGGGCGACACCAGCGTGGATGCAGTGCTAACGTTCGGCCGAGAGACGATCGCTGCCACCGCCAAGCTGGAAATCCAGGAGATGCTCGACGGTTCCGAATCCGACGAAGAAGATTTTGAATGCGGCATAGAAATCGTCACGGTCAAACTGCAGAGCACGGCACCGCCTGAGGAAGTGAAGGACGCGTTTCAGGAAGTCAACCGCGCTCGCCAGAACAAAGAGCGAGTGGTGAACGAGGCGGAAGGCGAACGGAACAGCCAAATTCCCGCGGCCCGTGGCAAAAAGGACCAAACCATCTCAGAAGCCAAAGGTTACAGTGCGAGAATCAAAATGACGACCGAGGGCAAGATCAAGGCATTCCTGGACCAGTTGTCCGAATATGAAAAGGCACCGGAAGTGACGAGGACCCGCCTCTATTTGGAGACCATGGAGGAAGTGCTCGCCGGCGTGGACCAGAAAACGATCATCGACGATTCGATGACGGGCGTTCTGCCGTTGCTGAATCTTGACCAAGGCGGTTCGAGAAGCATCACTGGGGAAGGGGGTGCGAGATGAAGGCCAAGATTACCGTGTTCGTACTCATAGCCCTGGTGATTGCCGTCGTTGTGCTGTACGCCAGCGCTTACGTCGTCGAGGAAGGGAAGCAGGCGGTCGTCACTCAGTTTGGCCGACCGGTCCGATTCGTGGTCGATGCGGGTCTTTACTTCAAAACTCCCTTCGTCCAGGAAGTGCACCTGTTGGAGAAGCGGTGGCTGCCGTGGGACGGCGCCGCCGAGAATATGCAGACCCATGATAAGAAACGGATCTATATCGATGTTTGGGCCCGCTGGCGAATCAGTGACGCAGAGAAGTTCTTCAAAGCGGTCCGTACCGAGCGGAAGGGACAACAGATTCTGGATAACTTGGTGAACTCGGCGGTAAGGAACGTGGTCGCGAAGAACAATCTGATCGACGTGGTGCGCAGCACAAACGAAGAGCTCGTCTACGAAAGCGAGGAGATGACGGAGATGGCGCGCAGTGCCGATGCCACGCGGGATGTAGTGGACACGGGTCGCGCCGAGATGGAGGATGAGATCCTACAGGGTGTCATCTCGGACCTGCAGAAGAACGACTACGGCATGGAACTGTGGGCCGTTCGCGTGAAGCGAGTCAACTATGAAGACTCCGTCAAACAGACGGTGTACGAACGGATGCGGTCCGAGCGGCAGCGGATTGCCAAGCTGTTCGAGTCGGAGGCCGAAGAGGAGAAGCACCGTATTGAAGGATTGACTCGCGAGGACCTGGATGAGATCGAAGGCGAAATGGAGCAGCAATCCGCCGAGATCCGCGGCGAAGCCGACGCGGAGGTGATCCGCTTGACCGCGGAAGCGTACGGCAAATCGCCCGAGTTCTACGCGTTTCTCCGCCGCTTGGAGGTCTTTAAGAAGACACTAGGCCACGACACGCGGTTGATCTTCACCACCGACAGCGACCTGTTCAAGCTACTGAAGGAGACAACCGAATTCCCGTCGTCTGAAGATCTTGCTCCGGCTCCGGACATTGGAGGTACGATCGAGGAGTAGGAGAGCATCAAATCCGCGTTCCAGGAGGGCGAAGCTCCGGTTGAGCGGGGAGACCGGACCACAATCCCTACCTTTGTGCCGCTGGGCAAACGGCAAGCGCGAGCTATCCGTCCAACCCGATATACGACGGTGGAACGCAGTCCGTCAACCAGACGTTGTTCGGTGTGACGAAGAACTTGTGCCCCGCCTCTCTCATATCGTTCGCCCGGACCACGAGAATAACCGGCTTGCCGCGACGTTTGCCAACCGTCTTGGCCACTTTGCGATCTGCGTGCAGGTGCACATGATGGCGCTCGCCTTTGTTCAATCCCTCGCGCAGTATCGATGGCACGAAGCGTTCCGGAGTCCCGTGGAACAGGATCTCGGGCGGTTCGGCCGATTCGTAGCCCAGTTCAACTGCGACCGAATGGCCTTGGTTCGCCCGGATGCGCGTACCGTCTTCGCTGACCGCGAATCGCCGTTTATCGTTGGTGCGCACAACCTGTTCGAGCTGCTTGCGCGAAAGCGGCCTGCCATGCCGGCGCATCCCCGCCAGCAATTCGTCGACCGAGGTCCAGCCGGCTTCGTCCAACCGGATTCCGATCGCTTCCGGTCTGTGCCTCAGCACCAGGCTGAGGAACTTGCTCGTTTGTCTAGATCGTTTCGCGTCCATGGGTATTGCCACTAATCTATGACTTGCACAGTTCGTGCTGTGCCGCCAAGTTCAGGTGTCTTCGTTTAACGGCAATACCGTTCATTTCTTACGTGGGATAGGCATCCTGCCTGTCATGCCTGCACTACACATTGGGGTGCCGAGCAGTTCGCCTACTAGATGTGACAGGCTGGAAGCCTATCCCACGACGGATCGACCAAATTTGAACGGTATTGCCGTTAAACGACGTATGCCGACACTTCGAACCGGCTGCTTCACAGTAGCATGACAGGCGTCTGCATCGTTTAGGTTCGCGCTATTCTCGTATGCGGAAATCGTTGAGCGGTTCGAATCCAAACTCACTGGAGCATATTGATTACCAACACACGGACCAGCGAGACAATCGTGATGACCAGCGAGAGCATCATCAACGGCAAGAAAATTCGGTAGAACAGTAGATTGAAGATGTTCAAACGGTGCTCGACCGCCTCGGCCGTGACCAGTGAAATCCTGTCGAACGCTTCTTCCAGCCTACCGGCTTCCTCGCCCACCATGATCATCTCCTTGTGCTCCTGGTCGATCATTTCAGGCTTGGCGAAGCCGTCACTGATCGAGC
>CAZURK010000348.1:0-15014 GCA_964623055.1 uncultured Pirellulaceae bacterium | reverse complement strand
GGAAAAGCAGTTAACCCTGACCCAAAGCGGGATTTGATAAAAAAGTATGGGTTAACGCGAAGATCACGGATATCGGGCGCACACGCTGCCGGCTCAAGCCGATCACAATCACGCCTCGCGCCGATGCGTTTCGACGGCGCGCGGTTGGCAGCACAATCACCGCCGTCGATCGTATTGGTAAACGTGTCGTGCTGCGATTGGACAACGACCATTCGATCGTATTCGAACCACGAATGACGGGCCTGGTCTTGGTTGCCGAGCCCCCGAATCGCGAGCATCTTCGTTTCCGCTTGAGCCTGTCCGGGACGGAGTGCAGGCAATTGCTCTACTGGGACCGTCGGGGCCTTGGTTCGGTGCGACTGTTGTCCGCGCGACAAATGACGCAAAACTTCGGGCCGGACAAGCTGGGGCCGGACGCGCTGGCTGTCACAGCAGACGAACTGCGCGACCGGCTCTGCAGCAGTCGCCGCGCGATCAAGGTGGCATTGCTGGATCAGCGCATGGTTGCTGGCGTCGGCAATCTGTACGCTTCCGAAATCCTGCACGTTGCCCGAATCCATCCGAACAAACGCTGCGACCGTCTGACGCGAGCTAATTGGCGATGGCTCCAGGCTGCGATGAAGGAAGTACTGGAAACAGCTATCCGTTATGAGGGATCGACGTTGTCCGATGGCACCTATCGCAATGCGTTGAACGATCCGGGTGGGTACCAGAATGGTCATCGCGTGTACGATCGCGAAGGCCAGTCTTGCGCGAGCTGCAAAAAGGGAAACGTCAAACGCATCGTCCAGGCGCAGAGATCGACGTTCTACTGCCCGAAGTGCCAAAAGTCGGGCGGGAAGTGAAGGCGCGAAGCGCGGGCCTGGAACAGAACCGAATAACGCCGTTGTTCAACCGCGATCCATCGGGGAGCGCGTCCGAGTTGACGTCGGTTGCCGCATCACGCGCTCCCCGATGGGTCGCGGTTAAACGAAATGCTCGAATTGGACGATTACCCCTGTGAAGAATCGCTGGACGCCCTGATCTGTCTCTAATAGCAGCGCGCCATCCTCCTCGATCCCCAGACACACGCCTCGTATTTCCTCTCGGCCTGCGGCCAAGCGGACCGCGCATCCGGTCAGAATAGACCGCTTCTCCCACTCTTCACTCAAACTCAAACCGCCCGCCAACTGCTCCAGATGCCCCGAAAACGCACGTAGTATGGCGATCAGCACTTCGCTGAGATCCGAATTCGTTCCCGTAACGTCACGCAGAGATGTTGCCGTATCGCGCAGGTCTTCTGGGGCGTCGGCGAGCGAGTTATTGACGTTCACTCCGACGCCGATGACCAGTCTTCCCTTCGGTCGAGACGGGACTTCGATCAGAATGCCGCAGATCTTTCTGCCTTGCACATAGACGTCGTTGGGCCATTTCAGACCGGCGCCAAGTGTCGGCTCCAATTGCTGCAATCCCTCGCACACGGCCAACGCGGTGGTTAACGAGATTTGCGGTAGACGTTCGGGAGACTGCGTCAACGATTTGGCATCCAGCACCAGCGAGAATGTCAACGCACCGTCAGCCGACCACCAACGGTTTGCCCCTCTACCTCGCCCGCACGTTTGCCGCTCGGCCAGTACTAGCAGTGGAAGGCGAGCATCTTCGTTTCGCGCTAACTCCAACGCGAGATCATTCGTCGACGGCAGTTCGGCGCGGAATTCGATCTCGTCCACAAACGTTTCAGCTCGCACGCGATCCAAATCGAAATCCGCTGTCATCGTGGTAATCCGTTTCAATCGGCCGCGAGCGATACGCAGACCAGTTCCTTGTCGTTCCTCGCGAACACGCAACGGTTGGCGAATGCGGGGTGGCTCCAGACTACGTCACGTCCGAAAGCGATGGAGGTTGGATCCAGCATGTGCCATCGACTGATCTCTTCGTATCCGTTGGGGCTGAGCCGAGCGATGATCAGGTCGCCCATCTCGTTGGTGACGAAGAAGCGATCATCGTGTTTGATCAGGAATGAAGTGGCGGAGTTCGCTCGTCGGCCGCTAGTGGTTGGTTCGAACGTAGACCAGGCGTGTTCGCCGTCGATCAATCGCACGCAGCGCAAGTCGCCGTAACGATCCACGCCGTACATGAAGCCATCTTCCAGGAACGGTGGGCTATTCACCGGACCGATGCCCGTGCCTTTCTTGGCTCGCCAAACGACCTCGGCTGACGGTTTGTCCTCGCCCAATCTCAACAGAGTCGCTTTGTTGATAATTCCGCCGACAAACAAGTAATTGCCGAGTTGCCGAGGCGTGGCGATCGCCATGCGCCAGTTGGGATCGAGCGGCACGGACCAATACAATCGGCCCGTTTCGGGATCCAGGCTATTGATCGATTCGGCATGCCAGATCAGCAGTTGACGCGTACCGGCGGCCTCGATGATCGTCGGTGCGGAGTACCCCTGCTCTTTGGCTGACAAAGCCCGCCACAGTTCCTTGCCCGTGTGTTTGTCGAATGCGACGGCAATGCTGCCTTCGCCCCCGACGACGCAGATCAGCTTCTCGTCGTCAACCAGCGGATGACCGGAGTAACCCCAGAAGGGCGTCTTCGCGCCAAAATCCTTCTTGAAGTCCTTTGACCAGATCACCGACCCGTCCTCAACGCTCAGACAGAACAGGTTGCCCTCTGCGCCGAGCGCATACACTCTTGCATCGTCCACCGTCGGCGTGACTCGTGGTCCGGCTGGGTAGGAGATCTCGTAGGGGCACGGATACTCGTGTTTCCAGAGTTGCCTGCCGTCCGCAACCGAGAAACACAACAGTCGCTCGGTGCCTTCCAGCTTGCTTCGTTTGTCGAAATTCGGCGTCTTGTCTCCCTTCGTGACGTAGTCCGGGACGAACACGCGACCATCAGCAACTGCCGGTCCTGCGAACCCGCCGGCCACCTCCGTTCGCCACTTGACCTCCGGGCCGCCCTCGGGGAATTGTTCCAAGATTCCCGTCTCGCGCCAAACGCTGTCGCGTCGCGGGCCCAACCATTGAGGCCAATCGTCCGCGTGCACGGTTCCCGAGATCGCGACGACAAACGTGACAATCAGAATCCGGGCATTTGACAGCCATCGAGATTTGCAGTCGTACATGGGATACCCCCGTTCTGTCGCTTCGCAGCGCCCATGGACGCAACGGTCCACACCACACCTCCTACTAGCCACCGAAGAAGAACGCAGGCAGGAACATTGGCGGCAGGAATATTCCCTTTCCCATTTTCCTGCCACGAATATTCCTGCCTACAGTTCCTTTCAAGATACCACATAATATCCCTGGTAACGATGTACCAATCCGTGCTGACAGCGAATACAATAGCGACAAAGCAAGGTGAGAGGGCTACGGCCCTAAGAATTGGAGTTCCGCCGGATTCCACGACAACGGATTGCCGGACAGCATCGTACGCCTAAGCGAAAGCTGTTCCCTTTTTCACACGAGGTGCCCCATGTACACCCGACGACGTTCTTTGTTCCCAGCATTTGCAGTCGCTACTATGGCCGGCTTCGTATTTCTGTCCGCTGCGTCAGCGGCCAAAGACGAGAAGGCCAATAGTTCTGCCGGCGACCCATCGCCAACGGTGATTGATGTCGGTCCGTCGCCCGAAAAGCTGATCGAGGCTGATTGGGTCGACCGCGATCGCCGGTTTGCCGCTGGGAAGCAGGTGCCCGCCGCTTCGACAGGTGCACCAGCAGTGTCGCCGGCCCAGGATGCTGCAGGAGGATGCGATGGGATCAAGAACGGTCTGTGGGGTTTTCACGTGGCCAGCGGCGAGACGGATCCGTGGTGGCAGGTCGATTTGGGCAAAGAGTACCGGCTGGATCGTGTCGTGGTGTACAACCGATGTGATTCGCGTCAGACTCGCGTCTCCAGAATCATAGTCCTCGTGGCAGGCAGTGACGGCGATAATGCGTCCAAGGAATTCACGCAAGTCTACCAGCACGATGGTACGCCCTTTGGCGGCGTAGTGCAAAAGCCGCTTGTGGTCAGCTTCAAGGACGGAGACGTCACGGCCCGAGTCGTCCGATTGGCGATCGCGGGACGTTGTTCGTTCGCTCTGGACGAAATCGAGGTCTATGGCGTGGACGATCCGGCGAAAAACATCGCCTTGAAGAAGCCGGCCGATCAGATCAGCGTGAGCCAGTACTCGCGTGCGGGCTCGATGAGCGATGCCGAGGCGACGCGCATGGGCTACACACCGCCGGCTCCGAGTGCAGCGCCAGCCAAGCCGGAAGGCGGGTTCACGCTGGCTCACGCACGAGCCATCGTTGATCGCGCGAAGAAGCTTACTACACGTCTGACGCCGAAAGTCGATGCAAAACAGATCCAGCCGCTGGCCGCACAGTTGGCGAAACTGGACGCCCGGCTATTGGAGATGGAAACAGCCGAAAAGGTGCCCGAATCGGCCCGACGCGATGTCTACTTCGAAGCGTGCCGACTGAAGCGTGGGATCGCATTTGCCAACCCGTTGCTCGACATTGACCGTCTGCTGTTTATCAAGCGCCACGATTCGACCGGCGTGTTTCACATGTGCGACCAGTACTACGGCTGCAACGGAAAACCCGGCGGAGGGTTGTACGCGCTGGAGGACCCGTTTGGCCCGAATCCGAAACTAGTCAACGTGCTGGAGAATTCGGTTGTGGAAAACGGTCGCTTGGCCGGCCAGAAACTGGAAGGCGGCTGCTTCCTCTCGCCGGAGCTTTCGTTCGACGGCAAGACGATCCTGTTCGCCTACACCGAAGCCAAAACGTGGCCCAAGTACGAAGGTGCCACGGCGTATGAATGGACGCCTGAGTGCAGCTACCACATCTTCAAGGTGAACGCGGACGGCACAGGGCTGGTCCAGTTGACCGACGGGCCCTGGGACGATTTCGATCCCTGCTTCTTGCCGAACGGACGCATCGTGTTCATTTCCGAGCGGCGCGGTGGATATCTACGATGTGGCCGTCATTGCCCGGTCTACACGATGTTCTCGATGTTGCCGGACGGCAGCGACATCATCTGTCTGAGCTTCCACGAGACGCACGAATGGCATCCCAGTGTTACTAACGACGGGATGATCGTTTACTCGCGGTGGGATTACGTCGACCGCGATACGAACATCGCACATCACATCTGGACGAGCTATCCCGATGGCCGCGACCCGCGCAGTTTCCATGGCAATTATCCCACGCGTCGCGAAACCCGGCCTTGGATGGAGATGAGCATTCGTGCGATTCCCGATTCGAACAAATTCGTGGCCTCCACGGGGTCGCATCACGGTCACGAATTCGGTTCCCTCGTTTTGATCGACCATCGAATCGAGGACGACGGCTCCATGTCGCAACTGACGCGCCTGACACCCGAGGTGCCATTTCCCGAGTCGGAGGGCCGGCCAATCAAGCCGTACATGGTCTACGGGACGCCATGGCCGCTGAGCGAAGAGGATTACCTGTGCGTGTATGATCCGAAGGTCAACAATCGGGGCATCTACTGGATCGACCGCTTCGGCAACAAGGAACTGATCTATCGCGATCCGACGATATCCTGCTTGAGTCCCATCCCATTCCAGTGGCGACCGACCCCGCCGGTGATTCCGTCGGAGACGTCGCAAGCTTCCGAAGACGCCCATAAGGATCGGCCAGCGACCGTGGCCGTAATGAACGTCTACGATGCCGATTTCGAATGGCCCGAGGGCACAACGGTCGAAGCATTGCGAATCATACAACTCTTGCCGAAATCGACTAATCCACCCAACCAACCACGAATCGGGGTGGCCAACCAGACGAACGCCCGCGCCGTACTGGGCACCGTTCCGGTCGAGGCGGACGGCAGTGCGTACTTCGAGGCCCCGGTTGGGAAACCGATCTACTTCCAGGCAGTCGACCAGCATGGCACGGCTGTTCAGTCGATGCGTTCGGTCACTTACGTGCATCCGGGCGAGAAGCTGACATGTCAGGGCTGCCACGAGCGCAAGCATGAGCCGCCCAACCGCCCAGAGCGTCTGTCGTTGGCCCTGAGCCGGCCACCTTCGAAGATTCAACCCGATGTGGATGGATCAAACCCGTTCAACTACGTCCGGCTGGTCCAGCCAGTGCTGGACCGCAACTGTGTCGACTGTCACCAGGAGAAGAAGGCACTGGACCTAACGGGCAAGATAGACGGCCCGAACGGTTGGACACGGTCGTATGCGAGCCTAGCCGAGAAGTACGGCTTCTACTTCCATGTGTCGAACGGTTCAATCAACACCGGAGTTCACGGCGGAAGCCGCACCATCCCCGGCAAGTTTGGCGCCAGGGCTGCCGACCTGATGAAATACATGGACGAGAAACACCATGGTGTGAAGCTGTCGGCCGAGGACCATCACCGGCTGACGCTCTGGCTGGACTGCAACTGCGAGTTCTACGGTTCTTACGAGGACACCGTGGCCCAGGCGCGCGGCGAGATCGTAAAACCGACGCTGGAGTGAAGCATGTCTAAGGCGCCAGGCGTTTCAGACAACTGTTCCAGTACTCTCGCTCGGCCTCCAACTCGTGCTGGTCGGCGAATTTGGCGAGCGATCGATACCGGTCGACGGGCTTCGCGTCGCAGCCCCACCAGACCTTCTGCACGCACTCTGGACACAACCACATCGGGCGGCCGTCCATTTCGGCGAGGTGGTTCGAGCCATTCATGATGCATTCGTACGCCGTACAGTGGTGAATGCCAAACATGTGGCCGGTTTCGTGCAGAGCCACCTTGAACATTCGGCGACGAAACTGGTTGTATTCGGCTTCGCTGCCCTTGGTGGTTCCGTAGCGGTACAACGACCAAACGCCGACCCGCTCCCGTAGACTGGCCTGCCCAAAGACGAAGTTCCAGCCCTCGCCGGGCCACAGGTCGCTGGTGGTAAGGGCCAGCATGGCCGCAGCGTCCTTTGGGCGGCGCGGTTTGAGCACATGATCCAGAACATAGGTCGACAGGATCTGTTTGTCGCCCCACGATGGATGCACGCGGCGAGCCTCTTTGGGGATAATCTCCAGGCTGAGTGGATCGAGTAGTTTGGTGGGAAGCCCATAGAAGCGCGATGTCATCTCGACGGTTTCCCGCACCAAGCGTAACTGCGCTTCGTCGAAATCGCCGATCGGCTGAATGTAAACCGTGGACCGCGCCGAGTTAGGGCGCATCGGCTTGGATCTGTGATACTGGTCGAACGTCTGCCCCCTTTCGCGATGCGCGGCAAGCCAATCGCCCGGCGCCGGCTTTGATTTCGTCTCGTGCAACGGTTTGATGCTCTTCGCGGCTCTTCGTAGCGACTGTAACTGAGCGTCCGTCGTTTCCCCCATCGGCTGTCCTTCACATGCCAGAAAGAGCGAAAGGACGAGCCCGGCGAGGAGCCGTGTTCCACCGGAGAGAAATCTCATCGCAGAATCTCCTTGATTGTTGTCGAGGGGCCACTCGGTCTCGGATGTGTTCCGTTGCCGATTCGTGGTCATCGTGGACGTCTCACGCGAAGGCGCACCTTCAGGATACCCGACCAACCCAGGAGGGCCAACCTCGCCGCCATGTCGGCGTGTAGTCACATTCGATGGCGGCCGCCGAGGCAACTGGATTCGCAAGAATTCAGGCTGGCGGATGATTCGGAATTCCTGCAAATTCAGCTACATACCAGAGATGGGTGCCGGATGGGCTCCATCACGAGTGCTTCTGTATCCAAACGATGCTAGCGTTTCGCGTGGCGTGAATCTCTATTGCTCATGAGTTCTGAAGACTGTAGGCTCTCCCCCTTTCTGACCGACCCGTTGCGCAAGAGCCACGTCCGGGCGGCGCAGGACATGTCGGGTGGGCAATACCCACGCTCTCCCTCCCACCGCGATGGGCAACTCCCACCGCAGGACTCAGTCTCGAATCGTGCGAGAGGCAATAATGAAAGAAACGTCGCACGCGCCGCGGAGAGTCACTGATCCGCAGATGACTGCAGACGCTCGCTGTCGCCCATCACGCGCGTCGGAAAATACAATTTCGCGAATCCTGCTGCGTCTGGTGGACGCGGGACTTGTCGGCGTCATCTTCCTTGCTCCTCTGTTCATGGGTGGACGATACGACGTTGGCCGCCTGGTCTATGTCGCGGTCGTATGCTTCACTGCTGCGTGCTGGGCCGTACGTCAGTGCGTGGTAAGCGACGCACGATGGAGGTGGTCGGGGGCCGAACTGATACTGCTGGCCGGTCTGCTTCTAATTGTGCTGCAGTTGATGCCGCTGCCCCAATCGCTGCTACTGTGGCTTTCGCCGGAGATTGGCGAACTGTTGCCGCTGTGGTCCTCGCATACGGAATCGGCTGCCCAGATGGGCACCTGGAACGAGTTGACCCTGACGCCGCAGGCAACGCGCGGTGGTCTGGTTACGTTCCTGGCCCACGTGATGCTCTTTCTCGTGGTGGTCCAGCGCATCCGCGAGTTCAGCGACCTGGAACGCCTGATGCGCTGGCTGGCGATCGCTGCCATCGGCATGGCCGTCCTGGGACTCGCCCAATTCCTGCTCGGGAACGGCAAGTTTCTTTGGATCTACGATCATCCATCCCGCGATACCTCCCATGCGGTCAAGGGCACATTCCAGAACAAGAACCACTTCGCCCATTTCCTGGCTCTGGGAATCGGCCCGTTGATCTGGTGGTTACAGCGACAATGGGCGTCGCACTCGCGCGGACATCAGTCCTTTGGCAGAGGCGGACGCAGCAATCCACTGAAGGACATGGGCAAGCATTCGCTTGCCATCGGGCTTGGGATCGTGGCGTTGGCCGGCTTGCTGACGTTCTCTCGTGGTGGCGTGATCGCCATGTTCGTGGCGGCAACCGTTTGTCTTGCGATATTTGTGTGGCGGCGACTGCTGGGCAGAAAGACTCTCTTTGCCGTGGCCGGGCTGGTAGTGCTGCTGGTTGGGGCGTTGTCGATCCACGGCTACGAACCGCTCGCCAGGAGACTCGCGACGCTGCGGGATTCGCGGTCCCTGGACGAGCTTTCCCACGGGCGGAAGGCGCTTTGGGCCGCGCATATGAAGGCGATCCCTCGCTTTGCCCTAACCGGCACCGGCGCAGGA
The DNA here is from genome assembly GCA_964623055.1 of uncultured Pirellulaceae bacterium. Taxonomy (GTDB): domain Bacteria; phylum Planctomycetota; class Planctomycetia; order Pirellulales; family Pirellulaceae; genus JADHUC01. Next base: position 5,952 of record CAZURK010000348.1, on the reverse strand, counting down.
AGCCATGAGTTGGTCTACCGCACCTATTTGGACGAGCATTTCGACTTAGCGTTCACTCACGGTGAAAACGGCTACCTGCATCTGTTGCTGGAGACCGGTATTCCTGGTTTGGCGCTGATGCTGGCTGCCGCCGGCCTCGCCTTGTACTGGTGCATCCGTACATTATTCATTCGTTCTGGTCGTGATAGCAGTAGTGGAGAAGAGAACTCGGGCACAGCGGCGACAAGAGAGCCGGGAAGGAGCAGGAAACGGGAAGGTAAAACAGGAAAGGCGGGCAGACTAGGGCGATCCGCGGCGCCCAGCAATACCGAAATTGCCGCCTGCGCAGCGGCACTGCTTGCCGGCTTGGCGGCGAGCATGATCCACTCCGTCGGCGATTTCGTGTGGTACATACCGGCTTGCATGTCGCTGACAATCATCATTGCCGCTTGCGCCTGCCGGCTTTTCCAGATGTCGATGGAGAAAGACAAACATCGCGTCCACCGAGTGCCCGCCGAAAGTTCGCGGACGCTTGCACAGGCATTTCGGCGCGCGTTCGTTCCAGATGACGATGCCCGAATGCCTCGCTTCGCTTGGATCACAGCCACGGTGGTTCTTTGCGGCGCTGTTAGCATGATGCTGGCGAACCGAGTACCGCCGGCTCTGGCAGCGTCTCACTGGGATGCATACTTCAGACTGGTACGAACGACCCGAGGTGCCTCGCTTCACGACGAGAAGGCCCTTAAATGCGTTCCGGAGATGAGAACGCATTTGGAGAACCTGCTTGAGCGCGATCCCTACAATGCCCGGGCCAACGTCCGCTTGGCCGGCATCTACGTTCGGCAATTCGACATGGAACAGCAGCGAAGCGAGAACCCCATGCCGCTGTCGCAAATCCGCGATGCCGCATTGGCTTCGCCGTTCAGTTCGCGCGAAGCTCAGGACCAGTGGCTCTCGATTGTCCTTGGCAAAAACCGCACCTATCTGGACAAGGCGATCGTTCATGCGAAACGAGGTCTGCGGCTCTGCCCGCTTCAGGGCGTCGCATACGTGCACTTAGCGGAATTGGCGTTTCTCCACAGCAACTCGCCTGAACGGAAGCACGCCCATGTGGCTCAGGCAATCCGCGTGCGCCCCCACGATGGATCAGTACTCTTTGCGGCAGGTAGAGAGGCCATGTTGGCCGGCGACATTCAAAAGGCACTCGATCTGTGGAAGCGCTCGTTCCACCAGGATCCCAAACAGCAGTCGCAAATCATCGAGCTGTTGGCGCCGCGAGCATCCCCGGACGATTTCGTCCGGCATTTCGACCCCGACGTGGTTGGGATGGGCAAACTGTTTTCGCATCTTCGCAGAACCAATCGTGTCGAAGAGGCGCAATCCCTGGGCCACAGTTACGTGGCCGTGTTGGAACAAGAGGCAAGAGACGATCACGGCGTTAACGCCGCCCGCCGATGGGATCAGGCCCGCGCCGTGCATGACTTCTTGGGCAACGCCCCGCGCGCCGTCGACTGTGCCCGGCAAGCAGTTTCACAAACCCCCACGGATTTCGGAAAACGCCGGACACTGGCCACGACGCTGTTGAAGAGCGGCCAGTACGACGAGGCTGTGCGCGAACTTCAGTGGTGCCTGCGAAGACACCCAGATGACCAGAATCTAAAGCAGATGTTGCAGACGGCCAGCCGAGCGAGGATTGCACGTCCAGACACAACGCCTCGCCAAACCCAAGCCAATCCCCCCGTCACGGGCGAAATCTCGGGGCAGAGGTACCCAGCAAATAGCGGCCAGCCCAGTGTAACTTCTCAGGCGAAAAGGGATTTGGCAGCGTTCGATCCTACTTTGAACTCGCGATAATGGAACAGGATATGCCAGAAATCTGTGACCAGCTAAACCAGAAAATCTCCGAGAAGACCGCAAAGGTCGGCGTCATAGGACTGGGATATGTCGGCCTGCCGTTGGTGCAGGCTTTCATCAAGGCCGGCTTCCAGTGCATCGGCTATGACGTCGATCAAGGCAAGGTTGACCAACTGTTGGCCGGGGAGAGCTACATCGAGCACATTCCGTCCGAATGGATCAGCACGTGGCTCGCCGACGAACGGTTTGCGGCCACAGCGGATATGAGCCGGCTGGCCGAATCGGACGCCCTGTTAATCTGCGTCCCCACGCCGCTGAGCGCCAGCCGTGATCCCGATCTTACCTACGTCGAATCCACCGCGCAACAAATCGGCAAGTCACTGCGACCGGGGCAACTGGTAGTGCTGGAAAGCACCACGTATCCTGGGACCACACGCGACGTTATCCTGCCGATTCTTGGAGAATCGGGCTTGGTACCCGGTACGGACTTCTTCGTGGCGTACAGCCCCGAACGGGAGGATCCCGGCAACCCCGACTTCTCGGCCAGTAAGATCCCAAAGGTCGTTGGCGGCATCGATCCGGTTAGCCGTGATCTTGCAGTCGCTCTGTACTCGCACGCCGTTGTGGAAACGGTGCCCGTATCCACTTGCGAGATTGCCGAGGCGTGTAAGATCTTGGAAAACACGTACCGCTCGGTCAACATCGCCATGGTCAACGAGTTGAAGGTGCTATTCACCCGGCTCGGCATCGACATCTGGGAGGTAGTCGACGCGGCGAAAACGAAACCATTCGGATTCCAGGCTTTCTATCCTGGTCCGGGGCTCGGTGGTCACTGTATTCCAATCGACCCATTCTACCTAAGCTGGCTAGCGCGCCGCCACGAGATGCCCACACGTTTCATCGAACTGGCCGGCGAAATCAACTCGAGCATGCCACGTTACGTGATCGAAATGACAGCCGAAGCCCTGAACGACATCGGCAAACCGATCCGGGGAAGCAAGATCGGGATATTGGGCGTGGCGTACAAGAAGGACGTGGACGATCCGCGAGAAAGCCCCTCGTTCAAGCTGATGGAACTGCTTCACGAGCGAGGTGCGGTAATCAGCTACAACGATCCGCACATCCCCGTCTTGCCCTCGATGCGACATTACGACGTGCCACGTTTAGCCAGCGAGTCGCTTACGACCGATTACCTGGCGTCGCAGGACTGTATTCTGATAGCGACAGACCACTCGGCATACGACTGGGAGTTTGTTGCCAAGCACGCACGATTGATCGTGGACACGCGCAACGCCACGGCTGGATTAGCGGAAGGAGTTGCGAAGATCCAGAAGGCGTGACGCGGTCAAAGGCCAAATCTTACGCTAAGAATCGGCATTTACCCCCAAGAGAAGCAGCGGAAACTCGACTTGCGTTCACTGCGCCCACGCAGTATCGTTCCCGTCCTCTTGAGAGGTAGGCAGTACTCTTGCCGTTTTTCTCGTTGGACCTTTCGACTCTTCGACTTTTTCACTTTCCGCTTTTGGGGCAATTCGATTTCCGGCGTCAAGGACGATGTCGATGCTGCGGCAAATAACATCGCGGAACATGAAGCCTCGTCGTAGGCACGTGCTCTGTGCCCTCGCGCTGTTGCCGGCGTTTGCCGCCGTCCATTTTCTTTCCTACTGGCTGCGATTCGATGCCCAACCCGATCACTACGTTTGGACCGCGTTTTCCGTTACCGTTCTATGGGCGGCGGCAATCAAACTGTTCGTATTCGGATGGTTCCGCATCTACCAAGGCTGGACCCGCTACGTCACGTTCCACGATCTTGTCGCCCTGATCCAGGCATCCACGGCCAGCTCTCTGCTGCTGTTGCTAGCTGACTACCTGTTTCACCCTTCCGTCACCACTGCGCGCAGCGTTTTCTTGATGGATTGGGGCTTTACGATCGTCGTCGTCGGTGGAGTACGTTCTATGGCGCGGTTCCTGGAGGAGACCCGTGACTCCGTGCTGCGGTCTGTGGGAAAGACCTCCGTGTTCATCGTTGGGGCAAACGACTCCGGCGAGGCTTTGCTGCGGGCTATTCGCCGCAATCCACGACTTGCTTGCACGGTGGTTGGGTTCATCACCGACAACAGACAGTCGCTTCAGACCCAAATCGGCGGCGTGCGCGTGGTTGGCATGCTGGACGAAACCTGCCAGCTTGCCAAGGAGTACAACGTCTCCGAGGTGCTGATCACGGCTGGCGAGCTGTCGGGGCAACAGGTCCGACAACTTGTCGAGGAGGGGCGCGCGGCGGGCGTGACCGTGAAAGTCCTTCCCAGCTACGAACAACTGCTGCGAGGCACGGTGGACCTGAAACCACGTGAGGTTTCGATCGAGGATCTCTTGCGACGTGATCCCGTCCAGTTAGATATGCAGGAACTCGAACGTTGGACCGATGATCACGTCCTGCTGGTGACCGGCAGCGCCGGCAGCATCGGATCCGAAATCAGCCGCCAATTGCTTCAGTTCTCGCCCAAGCGTCTTGTCCTGGTAGATCGTTCGGAAAACGGCCAGTTCTTTCTGGAGCGGGAATTGCGGCGGTTGGCGCCCACGGCCCAGATCGACGTTTGTATGGCCGATATCACCGACGCCGAACGGATGAGCCAGATATTCCAAGACTACCGGCCGGGCATCGTATTCCACGCCGCGGCGTACAAGCACGTGCCGTTGATGGAGACGAACCCCGGCGAAGCGGTGAAGAACATTACACTTGCATCGCGTCAGCTAGCAGACCTTGCCGACCAACACGGTGTTTCGTCCTTCGTCATGATTTCGACCGACAAGGCTGTGAATCCGACCAGCGTCATGGGCGTGTGCAAACGCATCGCGGAGCTGTACGTCCAAACGTTGGCCGAATCGTCCGAATGCCGCTTCGTCACGGTCCGTTTCGGCAACGTTCTTGATTCCGCCGGCAGCGTTGTACCCATTTTCCGCGAACAGATCGCCGCCGGTGGCCCGGTGACGGTCACGCATCCGGACATGAAGCGCTTCTTCATGACCATTCCCGAGGCTTCCCAATTGGTCATTCAGGCCGGAGCCATGGGGCGCGGAGGCGAGATCTTCGTGTTGCACATGGGAGAACCGGTACGCATCGTGGACCTTGCCGCCGACATGATCCGGCTCTCGGGATTGGAGGTCGGGAAGGATATCAGCATCGAGTTTGTCGGGCAGAGAGCCGGCGAGAAGCTGTTCGAGGAACTACATTGCGACGGCGAACGGCACTTGGCCACATCGCATCCAAAGATCATGGTAGCTCAGTGCGACCGGACCGACATGAGCAAGATCTCCGCCATCTTGGACCGTCTGGCCAATGTCACAAATGGTCCTTCGGAGTTGATCTTGACTCAGTTGAGCCGGGCCGTCCCTCAATTCCAGCAATCCCCCACCACGGCCGTTGCGCCGGTGCGTCGTGCAGCATAGTCGGCCTGCGCCACTTCGGCGATCGATGGAAGCCTGAAGCGCAAGCGAAGAGACGAGTTGCGCCTTGGGATCTTCGCTTGCGCTTCAGGCTTCCATTTTCAGGCTATGCTAGCAGTGGCGTTTTCTCAAATGTGGGTCGAGCACGCTCTTTCCTCGTTTGCGACCATCCTGCAAACGACGCCAAGTGCCAATTCGTTTTGCTGTTGTCCGGTTTGCTGGGCCCAGCTAAACTCCTCCCTCCGCAAACGGAAGGCGGACATGCGTGACGCGGGTCCAACCCTAGGTTTAGGCATTGGTGATGTGTCACCCACGAGAACGGAGTGTGCGCCGACAGCGAACCGGGAATCAACACTCGAACAACTGATCTCCGGCAGTAATCACGGCTTGCAGATACGCAGACATGCCCATCCTCGCCAAAGAACAAGACCTATATCCCGCGGACCTGCTGGACCGCTATATGGCAGGTGATCTCGCAGATCATCAGTGGTGGGTTCTGTATACTCGCTCGCGCCGCGAGAAGGAGTTGATGCGTCGCCTGCGAGCGATGGACCTGGCGTTCTACAGTCCCATCGTCCGCCAACGCCATCGCTCGCCGGCGGGACGCATCCGAACGTCTTACGTTCCCTTGTTGACGAATTACGTGTTTCTGTGCGGCAACGACTTCCATCGCTA
>CAZURK010000347.1:0-15015 GCA_964623055.1 uncultured Pirellulaceae bacterium | reverse complement strand
GGTAACGTGGGACTCCGAGTAGCCGGCCTGACGATTCGACTCCAGTAGACGCGCAGACACGACGCACAGCCCTGCACCGTTGGTGAGAATTTCCCCTCCTTCCAAGAGTATGGGGGTAGGGACGACCGGCATCTTGAACACTCGCGGCAGTGCCAACCCAACGTGAGTGTCCCTTAGCCGCAAGTCGTGAGGAACGAGCCGTCGGCGCGGGGCGACGCATTGGCTGGTCCCCTCGCCCGTATCAATGACCATTGGTCCATAATCTCTGATCCATGCCGTATCTGGGGCAACGTGGCAGAATCGCACACCACCGGGCGCTACACCGGCCGCTCGCAACATATGCTTCGCGCGTTCTTCGACTAGCTCGTCCTCAACCAAGATGATGACCTGCGCGTGCTGGTAGATCTCGGCAGCGATTTGCACGGCCGTCTCTTCGTACCACTCCTCGTCGAGCCAAGCCATCAGCATTCCCTCCTGGCTCTCAAACTCGCCAGGAAGGGAGCCGTGGACAAGAAGGTCGGCTTGCATGATCCGTCCCGGCGTTCGAACGAGCGGCGTCCACTGCCAACTGTCGGCCGACGGGCGATGCTCCTCGCTCCTCTGCTGCAATCGCGTCAAATTGGACCGCGCCGTGGCAAGCGCTTCGCAATACTTGAGCGTGTGCACTCTAAGCTGATCGCGTTGCGCAGCAGCTTGAATTCTCTTCAGGTCGATTTCTTGGATGCTTTCCCGACACGCAGCTTCAGCCTCGCTGAATCGTCCTTGCCGCCACAGAAGCTGGCTCAGGATTTGCTGCGAATCGACAAGAAATTCTGCAGTCCTGATCACGTCTGGCCTCTCGGCAACGGCCAGCTTCGTCTGCGCGATGCTGCGGCGGATTTCCTTTGTCCCGTCGCGGCCGCGCAGGGCAAGGATCAAACCCAGGTTACGGCACGTCGCACCCAACTCGACGCGTGCAGCAAAGTTTCCAGGGTCTTCGGCCAGCAGTTTCCCCAACTCGTCGATCGCTTCGGACGTCAGCCGTTCCGCCTCGACCGCACGGCCTGACGACGCGAGGAGGCAGCCAAGAGACTTGTTTGTCCTGGCGAGTAGAATTCGGGATCTGGGATCCTGCGACTGGTCGCATAGTCGTCGAAACAGATGTCGCGACTTGCGGTATTCTGCTTCCGATTGCGAAATCAGACCGAACAACTGGTCGATTTCGCCGAGGTACCGGTAAGCTGTAGCGACGGTCTCCCGATCCGCGTGGTCCAATGCGACATGGCGTGTGAAGAACGTCTTGCCGTTTGCCAAGACATCCAGTGCGGTGGGATTGAGCGGATTCTTCTGCTCGCTGTATTCCCAGAACGCGTTCTCTACCGCCTTCTCGATCTCAGCAAAGCTATGCTCGTGGTCGTCAACGAAGGCCTGAAGTGTATCAATCGTCCGATTCAGTTCGTCTTCCGAGCGATTCAGTTCCGCCGTACTCCATCTGGCAACCACCACCGAAATCAACGTAGCCACGGCCAGACCGGACGCAACGATGGCCAACAGCCGCTGGCGATCGACTCTGATGGTAGTTGCTGAAGGTGGCACCGAGTCATCGACGGGCTTGCCGTCACGGTGCCGCTGCGGAGTGGTTTTCATGGGGGGGGTGGGTAGGTCTGTTCCGAAGCCGTTCCAGGTCTCTGCGCAATCCTGCGCACGGACACAGGTGAATCTGACTGTCCCTGTGCGGCTATACCTGTACTAAACGTGATTCTGTGACAAACGTACACACCTTCGCACGAATTCGGCCGTTTTCGAGACGGCCTCCCATCGGAATTCTCGCGAATTCCGCTACGCGAAGGCCGATGCGACCTACGGTGTTCCGTACTGTCGCAATCGCGAACGGGCGATGTTGGCCACTTGGGCTTGGCCCGTTTGATTGGCGATTCGCAGCGCCTGGTTTGCCGCGGAGACTGCTTCGGCACGATTCCCTGCGGCGGCATGGGCATCGCACAGAATAATCAGTGCATCCGCCCGCTGGTACTGGGTCAACTCACAGGCCTTGGCGGCCAGTTGGATCGCTTCATTCCGGGCCTGCGGATCGGCACCCGGCAAAGCCGACGCGATCTGGGCCAGGCGCAACATTGCCGAAAGGCAGTCACGGTCCACCTTCAACGCCTTCCGGTACTCGACGATCGCCTGGTTGGTTTCACCGCTGGCCATCAGGGAATCGCCGAGCAGGCAATAGGGTTGCGTGTCGCTTGGCTTGATGCGAATCGCGTCCCGCAAGAGACTGCGGCCTTGCTCCGTTTTACCCTGTGCGAACAGTAATTTGGCGAGTCCCAAATACGGTGGCGAGTACACCGCATTGATGCTGATCGCTTGGCGATACATGCGTTCCGCCTCGTCTGGTTCTCCCAGCAGCGAAAGCACCAGCCCAAGCTGCCAGATGACCTGCTCATCATCCGGAGCGATTTCGCGTGCCTTGCGGAGAAGCTTCTCCGCCTCGGCTAGTTTGCCCAGCATGGACAGGGCGTGCGACCAGCCTCGGTACGCGTAGACATTCTCGGGATTCGCCTGAATGGCCTTTTCAAACTCTTCAATGGCACGGTTCAGGTCGCCTTGCCGCGCAAACTCGTCGCCGGCATTCACGTGGATGGCGTCGCCGAAGAACGTCTTGTCAAAAGAGATTTGCCTGATGGCGTCGGCGCTTGTGTTGACGAACTCGGGAATATTGGCCGCCATGTCCGCTGCGGTGAAATGGTCCAGAAGGACGGGCGGAGTCGCATGCCCCTGGTCATCGATGTGCGTCAGCATCAGTTGGGTATACAGCGTGTATGCCTTGGAGGAGAAGACGAGCCACTTGCCGTTGGGCGACCAACTGTGCCACGAGTTCATCCGATCTGTATTGCACTCCAGCCGCCACGCCTCGCCGCCTTCGGCTGGGATGATATAGAGTTCGGCGTCGGGTCGCAGGAGCATGAAGCTAGCCGCTTGGCAGAAGACGATCCATTTGCCGTCCGGCGAATACTTCGGAAAGTAGTTGCTTTTCCCGTTGCCGGAAGCTCCGCGCACTGGCTCCGGCTGTCCGCCTTGGCCGTCGTTGAAGGGTATTCGGTACAGATCGAACAGAAAAGTCCTCTCACCCGAGACGAACTCGGGGACTTCTTCCGGCACGGACAGCCCCAGCTCATGCACTCGGTCTTCGGGCACGTCGTAAGCCTCGCTCCGGGCGAATACGATGTGCTTGCCGTCCGGACTCCACTGCGGGTTGCTTTGCACGTATTTCGGATCATCGGCTCCCGGCAGCGCGTGAAAGGTCTCGGTTTGGCGATCGAAGTAACACAGGATTCCCTGGACGGGGAAGAAAAGCTGGCTGAACGCGAGATTGTCGTCGATCGCCACGAAAACAGAAAGGTCCTTTACGGTGCTCACCACGTAGCGTCCGTCGGGCGATATTTGCGACAGGAGGCCAAACGTCTTCTTCTTGTCTTCCCTGCGAAAGTCACTCCATGTAATGATATTGTCGCTCGAGAGAAGCATCTCCTGGCTGACGGGGCAGATGGTGTAAGAGCCTTTATCGCTGGCAAAGTCGACATCCATGCTCATCGTCTGCCCGTCGGCGGTAAACGAATGGCAGTTGCCACAGACGGGCATCTTCTCCAGGACGACCGGCGGCGGCTCTTTGGAGGAGATTTCCCCAAAACGCCAACGGATATGCTTGGCCGGGTTCTTCACCGCAGCGCCGAACGGCAGGTTCACTTCTCGGTAGAATATCGGCGCGCCTACCTCGTCAACGGACGTGACGATACTGACCACGTCGCTGGTCAAGGGCTGTTCGTCCACGGCCCGGTCAGATCCCTTGACCGTAATCTTGGCCGGTCGCTCGACATTGCCGCGCTGGATCGTCTGCCACTGTGCGCCGGTAGGCGTCCACTCGGTGGCGTCCACCACCGCTCGGATGCTTTCGACCGGTGCTCCATCCACGGTCGCGAGTTCCGCGAATTCCACCTCTAGCGACCAATGATTCGTTGCCGGATCGCTGTCCTCCCAGCGGAAGGTCGGCGGCACGATCTCGGGCGGGAACATCGTGCCGTCCACCGGATATGTGATCGTCAACTGTCCACGTACCGGCGCGGCGGGTCCAGATGCCTGATCATCTCCAGGTCTTTGGGCGCGATTCCTGCTGCAGCCGCCCAGCCACACCACAGGTGCGGTCACAACCAGCGCCAGTAGCACAAAAAGACAAAGTCGCTTTGGCATCGTGGTGTGGTCTTCCTTCGCTGCAGGCGTGGCCATACCTCTTGTGGACTTTGGGACGTTTGGGAAGGGCTCCGAGAACCGCCATTGCGTCTGAACTCTTGGTACGTGTGCAGCCTGCGGTCAGATCGTTTAACGGCAAGCCGAAGGCGACTGCTTTTCGGGATCGCCATGAGTCTTGCGGCGCCGACGCCTTCGGCTTGCCGTTAAACGCAATACCGTTGAAAATTCGTCTGCTAGCGGTACGGGCTAGTCAACATATTGAGGACTGGTTCGCGTGCTTGCACAAGATGTTGATCGTTACACCATGCCGTCACTGAATTTTCAACGGTATTGCCGTTAAACGACCGACTGTCCACCGGCTATCGCGATAAACACCTACAACAATAGTTGAGGGTGCCCAGGAATCCCCGGACACCCTCAATCAGTGTTCGAATTAGGCAACCCCCGGCAAACACCGGAAGACAACCGCTCAACTGTCACTCGGCCCCGGACGTGAGTTCAATGTTGATGTCGTTTTTCCCTTCCTTCACCGTCTTCTTTATGCCGGATTCCTTTGGGTTGTTGTATTTCTCGGGCACGACGTATGTGATGCCGTCGTCCGAAGTGTCGTCATATACCTCCTCGTCGGTCGTCGCACCGCCCCCTTCCGCTGCTTCATCTGATGTAGTTTCCTCCTCCTCTATTTCCGGGACGGTCGTCTTTACGACTCCTACGTAGTACTCTCCCGCAACGGTTCCAGCACCGGGTTCGCCGGCTTCGTCGCCTCCGGGCGTCGCGGTCAGCTTATAGACCCCGTTTGCGTCGGTCAGGCCGGTGGCCGACACTCCTTCCTCCGCATTCACGGGCATGAACGTCACAGTCGCATCAGCTACCGGGTCGCCGTCCAGCGTAACAACGCCTTCGACGTATTCGGTGGCTATCGTGGTCTTACCGGACGGCGAACAGCCGATCGAAGCAACAGCGCAAGTGGCTAGCCCCAGGATCACTAGACAGCAATTCAAACGATGCATGATTCCTCTCCATAACATCTGACATTCACAAACTTACAAATACGTCACAAATCTCCGGCTGTTCCTCGTAGTGTAGTGGTGGCTTCTAGCCGCCGCATCTTCCACAATCCAACGCGTCAGATGGCGGCTGGAAGCCACCACTACGTTTTTGACGACACGCTCTAAGCGAGGCTTCGCTCCTCGCTCACGCTTCGGCCTACGGCATTCCCTACCGATCGCCTGACGAACCTACCACGGACCCCGTCCATCACGCATCGAGGCCCGTGTGACACCTATCGGCTTCGGCGGGCTATCATAAGCCCATGTCGCCGCCTCCCGGTATCGACTCTTTACCCATGCTGGTACCTAAAGCACCCCAGACACCATACGGCGAAGGTCCCATGTAATCCTGGGGTCGATTACCTCCCTGATACTGAGGCATTTGTCGCACCGTCATATTCGGATCACCCGCATCAATACTGTCAGAAATGAATTGGGTCGAGCCGTCCACGAAGCAAACATTCACACCACCGGGGTGATAGCTGCTGGCTGTAATGATGGCCCAGTCTTCGCCTCGTCGGCCGCAGGTCGGACCATTCGGTGCCAGCATGGTCATGAAATAGGTGTAGGGGCATATCGAGTCCATCCACCGATGGCCGACTTGCCAGCTCCCGGTTTCGACACTGCCAGTGAATATATTGTCCGGTCCCACCACGGCGAGGCACATGCTGGGCGGGGAGCCGTTTTGAAGATTCACACCCCTGCGAAACGCCTCGGTTACCCTCTTGGAACCCAGGACTCCGATCTTGGCCTCGGCCAGCAGGACGGTATTGCTGGTACCGTCGGTGATCGACGACATGTCATGATGCGTCATATCGCCACGTCCGAAAACGCCGCGGCATTCGTGCCAGTGCCAATCCAAGCAGTAATCCCCCCGGTTACAGAGATAGCTGGTGGGCGCTCGCCAGTCACGAATCACATGGATCGACTGTGCATCGGAAGGGCAGACAATCCCGTCAAGCCCGTCACGGATCAAGTCGCACCGTTTTCTCCCGGTGCTTGATGTATACGACCCCCACCAAGGCCTGTTCTTGCCTACATAATCCTTGAACTCGTCAGCCGCGGCTTGCTCCTCGAGGTAAGGAAGCAGCAGTGTCAGATAGCTCCAACGATCCCAGCCGCCTGTAGTACCATTTGCCCGGCCCATTCCCAGGTGCAGGTCGTCGCGCATCTCTGCCGGAAACCTGTTGTAGGTATCGTGGAAGTTCTGTGTGGCGAGCGCCAACTGCTTCATCTGGTTCGAGCACTCCGCGCGCCTGGCCGCTTCCCGCGCCGCCTGAATGGCAGGCAGCAACAGTGCCACAAGGATGCCGATGATGGCGATCACCACCAATAACTCGACAAGTGTAAAACCTTTTCTTCTAGTCATAAGACGTCTCCATATAGTGGGCAGAGAATTAACCCGGAAGAACCAACAAGATATGGGCGACACAAAAACGAAAAGTCGACACTACTTATACCCAAGAAGCCGAGAAAATCAAGTACTCCCTTCATATTCATGGTTTTTTATGTCCTGAAGTACACGCACACGTGCTACGGACATCGGGGCCGCGTGGTTCACACCACAATGCCATTTCTCAACAAGATTCCGAAAACGGGCCGCCAGATTAGCGGCCATTCGTTCGTTCGCCTCTGAATATCGATTGCCGAACAAGGAATGACGAATGTCGAAGGGAAGAGAGACGGGCAAGATATTCGAGCGCTACCCCCAGTTCGTCGCCCGGGTGGGTGCTCTCCTTCTGCCTTCAACATTCCTTGGTCGGCATTCTGCGGTTCTTACCTACTGTCGATCTGCAGTGCATGAACTCGGTGGAAGATCCCCTTTCCAAAGCAGTCGGGGCCCTTTTCGCCCGTCGAAAACAACAGCCAGGGAATCTCGACAACGTTGTGCCCTGTGGGACGTTCCAGACTCAGGCCCGTGTGGGGAAGTCGGGCGTCCGGTGGAAAGACGTCCAGGTAGCGGAAGCTGCTGCCGCGATCGCCGGAATACAGCAGGATGACCTTGCCGCTGGTCCCACCGACGACGCGCGATCCACGTGTGAGAGCAATGTAAACCCCGTCCTGCGAGTCGATTGAAAGCGATCCGGTGAACGACAGTTCATTCACTGGTACGCTGGACGCCAACGACTTGGCTGGACAGAACGAACTCCACGTCTTTCCGTCGTGACAATAAACGGTAGGGCCGGCCTTCGATCGGGCGTCCGCGAGGCTGACCCAAGGATGCCCAGCCGAATCGCAGACGACGTTGACCACCTTGAACGCCTCGTCCGTCGACGCGAAAAGGGCTGGCGAACCGACGGTGACCGGAAGATCAAGCGGAGAACCATCGGCCGCTTCCCACGTCTTGCCTCGATCGCGCGACATCATGTGCCCGGCATGTTTGGCGGCCCCGGCGAAGTACAGATCGAACGCAACGTGCAACGTTTGGTTTGCAGCGATCGCGATGGAAGCATGGTAGTGCGTGTAGCTTTTCCAGTCGGCGGGCGCCCTGGCCAGGGAACGCGGTTCACTCCAAACGCCGTCCCGCGTTCTCTGTTGATAGATCAGCTTTAGTGCTCCGGACGACACACTACCTCGGTAGATTACGTGCAGGCTGTCATCCTTGTCGCACACGCAACTTGGATAGGTGGGGCGGTGGCCGAACGCGGCCAGCTTGATCCACTTGGATGCATCGTTCGGCTTTGCCGACCGGCTGTGTTGAAACGGTACGTCTCCATGAGGACCGAAGATGATGTGTAAGTAGCCCTGGCTATCACAGGTCAACGCCGGACCGCCGTGGTTGTCAGTCCCGCTGCCCACCTTGACCGGCTGCCCCCAGTGACCCGAGGCATGATCGTAAGTAACAATCATCGTGTTCGAGATCGAGTCCAGCCAGGCGACGTGCGTCTTGCCGCCGATCGTAACGATCTTGTTGGTGCTGGCGTATCGCGTCGCCCTGGTGGACCCACGTTTGGAGAGCAATTTGGTCTGCGCGACCTCCATCGTCTCGTTTGACTCGGCGCCGGTCACCGCCGCCAGCGAAGTGGAGCCCAGCAGCACCCCCAGCCCCATCATGATGGCCGACATGCGATGCCCGGCCAGTTTGTGGTAAGGTTCTTCTTTCATGGATCGCTCCTCTTGGTGAAGTAATGAGATTAGTATACTGAAAGCGTGAGTGGCGTGCTGGTCATATCCAAATCCGAAATCTCAAACAAATTCGAAACCGGAAATCCGAATGACGAAGACCGCGAAGTCAACCCTATTGCTGCTGGCGTTTTGCGGGAGCGTGAACTCGGATGGCGCTGCCTCCGACGGAACGCCGCTCATTAGCGTTTCTGAGCGAATGTCTCCGCCTGCGTGGGCTGTGAAGGAGCGCGAATTGCTCGCGCTCAATTCACAAGCCGCAGAACTGTTCGACCAAGCGTATGTCCTACCGAATGGCGGGATCAACGTTGTCTATGAACACGGCGGGGGCGTCGAGGCGCCGGACGATTTGCTGGAATACATTCATAAGCTCCCGCTGCTGTACCCTTTGGGGGCCGATGAGGTCACTTGGAACCTTTGGTGGAAGGTCTGGCAGGGGAGCATCAAGCAATGCACCAAACAAGGGCTGTTTGTGAACGAGATGCCGAAATATCTCGACTGGCACCATAACGGCGAACACTACCAGGGATTCTGGCTGGCGGCCCTGTGTGCACCCGACGATCCTGAATATCGACGCCAGGCAGTGAAGTTCGCTTCCTTTTTTGACGGAACGGATTCCTCCGTCAAGAACTACGATCCACAACTTCACATCATCCGCAGCATGCTGACCGGCGGCGCTGGGCCAGTGCTGGTGCCGACCGAGGAGCATTGGGGCGGCGGCGAAGCTTGGAGGCCGTGGTTGGACTGTGTGCACGACGGGCCGATCAACCTTGTGACCACATGCTTTGGGACAAACGCGTTCATGCTGACCGGCGACCAGCGCCATCGAAAAGCTACACTTGCGTACATCGACGCCTGGCGCAAACGCACCCGCGCCAACGGCGGCATCGTGCCGTCGATCGTCCTGCCCGACGGCACGGTGCCGCGTGAATGGTGGGGTGGCGTTATGGGCTGGGACTTCACGTCGTACGCGTTCGGAGGCGTGTTCCAAGTCTCGTCCGGCCCCCGCGCGGCGTGGGGCAATGCACTGCTGTTGACCGGCGATGACTCCTACTTCGATTGCATGCGCACGCTGTGCGACGAGATTTGGAGCCATCGCTTCCAGGATGCAGAGGGGCAACTGGACCTGCCGAGCGAACGCGGCAGTCAGGGATGGCACGGGAGCCAACGCAAGCATCGAGGCGGTCCGCGTATCGGCGTCTACGCCTCGATGCTCGCCAACGTCTATCTTGCGACGATGCGCAAGGAGGACTTGGCGCGCGTCCTCGAAAGACGCGAGGCCCAAGGATACCTGGGCCACAAACACCCGTTCTACGAAGGAGGCAACGAGTTGGACTGGATCGCCTACCTGAACGGCGACAATCCCGACTGGCCGGAGAAGGTGCTGGACGAGGCGATCGAGCAGGCCAGCCGACAAGTCGAGAGACTGGCCACAGAGGCGCAACGCGGCCCCCGGTCCAAGCGTTCCATTGCCGCCGCAAGACACTGGCACGTAGGCCAATGCGGCCCGTTGGTTAACCTGATGGCCGGCGGCGTGATGCCATTGTGGCACGGCCAATTGCACCACGCTCGCTTTCGCTATTTTGATACCGAACGCAAACGCCCGGGAATCCCACCCGACTGCGCTGCCCTTGTCCAGTCGATGACCGGAGACAGCGCGGTGCTGGTGCTTGTCAACACGAGCAAGGCCAAACACCGCACGGTCCTGGTCCAGACAGGCGCCTATGCAGAACACCAGTGCATCGACGTGCGCTGCGGGGACGACACATTGATCGCGGTCGACAGCCCCACGTTCGCGGTTCGCCTCGCACCTGGCACGGGCACCCGCTTAAGCGTCCGGATCAAGCGATATGTGAACACTCCCTCACTCGTTCTTCCATAGCGGGCCCAGGAAACAAGCTCCGATTTTGAACGCTAACTGCAGCGTCGTAGCAATCCTGGCCAAATGCTTCTGCGAGTCCGTCGCGAAATGTCCACATTCTTGGACGAAATACGATCTGTAGTAGTAGACGACTTCTGTTCCAGATCATCCCTTCCGCCCATCAGTGAGGAGATTTCACCAATGGCCAAAGCCCCCGTACAGACCAAGCCTGCTGCCCCCACAGTGACGTCACCACCGCAGGGTCCCAAAGGGTTTCTGGACGAGGAACCTGGGAGAAAGTCGGCAATGCGTGCGATGTCATTCTGCGCACTCTTGGCCGCAATCGTCTTCGCGGCCCTGACGCTTGTGCACCCAGTGGCGAGCCAAGGCGGAAACGGAATCTACATAACGTTTGGCTTCCTGCTTGCCGCCTTTGCACCGAAGGCTCTGCAGAAGTATGCGGAAAAGGCACCGTAAGGCCGCGCACACATACAGCAAGATCCTGGAAGTCAACTACGCGGGTTATCGTGCACTTTGATGCCTCGTTCGCACTACGTCTATGACAGTGCGACAAACGCCTCAGTATCAGCGAGACAGTACCTCCAGCAACCCATGATTCTGCAAGAACGAATGGATTTCCTTCGCCGCGATTTGGTGTGCGATTTCGTTGGGATGATAGTCCGTGGGGTGGACCCATAGGGATTCCGCTGTATGCCGAGAGAACGCAGGTAGAAGGTCCAGCAGAAGAACATCGTTCTCTTGACAGAAGCCGTGAATCTTGTCGTTGATCTCTTGGAATGGGTAGTCGTCGAAGTCGTGGAGTAAGGGGAACAACACGATCACAAGCTCGCTATCGTCAGACTGCATCTTCCGGTCCAACCCTCTCAGGAGGTCGAACTTGATTCTGGCGTTCTTGCCTCTGAACGCCTGAAGGTAGGCGTTCTTGGTCATTCGATCCAAGCGAATTCCATCGACGCAGTGGAGAACGAAGTTGATCGACGCGAAGTGTCGGCGCCAAGGGTTGTACTGGAACCCGCCGTTGTCACTGTCGATATAGTCGGAGCCAATGATTCTGTCCCTTCCGGGCAACCCGAAATCATTCAGCACGAGTCCGTATATCACAAGGGGATAGTGGCGCTTGGCTGAATACAGCAGATAGGACTCGCAGATCTGTTCGAGATCATAGGCGGCACAACTGCTGTTGCAGATCGTTGTGGGCACGCCCTCCTCGGCCAACAGTTTCTCGAGTCTTCGAGCACACGTGTCCTCGTATCTAACGCCTTGGCCCATTGTGAAGGAGTCTCCCAGCACCAAGATCTTGTCTTCGCGGGCGAGGAACGCCAACACGTCCTCGGGTTTGGCCATGGAATCCGGAATCCTCCTGGGTGGCGGCCCCGTGCCGCGAATCTCAAGGCCGTAGATGGTCCGATTGTCTTCTTCACGCCTGATATCGAAGTAACCGCGAGGATTCGAGTAGTACTCGTTCGGATCTCTCACCAGTACTCTGTCGCCAATCAAGGTCTCCATCTCGGGGGGGCCAGCGGTGATAGCGCGATGGTAGTCTGGACCCCAGATACGAAGCCCAATCTCCAGGAGAAAGACGCATGCCAAGAGCGACAGTGCGATGGCCAGCAACCGAAACGACCACCGCTTTCCCCTCGGCAGACCGCGGTCAGGTGTCGATGCGGACATGCTTCACCGTAGGTGGCGTCACAGATTGCGATGCCAATCTAGCCCATCATATTCGATCTTGCTGACCTTGGTGCTATGCGGTCCAAGGCAGTGGTCCTTACCGCAGATAGTGACGACGGCCTGACCGCTTGCCCGATGCTTGCGGTATTCCCATAGAGAAACAGAGAGTCTCGGCATGTTGCGTCCCTTTCCGAGATGGCAAAACGCTACGCGCCGTCTCGCGCCTCCCGGAAAAACCGCACTGCCGACCGTCGACAGGTAAACCTCAGACTTGGTTTCGGCTTGTGGTGTGCCGAGTGGGCGGTATTGGATTTGAACCAACGACCCCTACGATGTCAACGTAGTGCTCTAGCCAACTGAGCTAACCGCCCGAGATTCGATTTGGGACATCACACCAATATCGGCACGAACGCCCCCGTGCACTACTAATTCTGCCCAACAGGCCGCCGATGCGTCAAGGCGGGGGCGCGGGTTGTTGGGGAAATTCGAGGTGTTCGTGGGATAGGCTTCCAGCCTGTCCGGATTCAACAATTGGAACCCCCAGGTCTTCCCGAACTACGTGTTCGACAGGCTGGAAGCCTATCCCACGTCGGCTCTTGCCAGTATCTCAGCAGCCTCCGGAGCGCCCGCCGTACGGCGTTTCAAGGACCACGTCAGAGCGATTCAAGTGGGTTCTTGCGGCTCTCAAGCGGAAACGTCACTGGACCGCCGGCGCGGTGGGATTCGAATACTGCGGCGATCATTTCCACCGTGGTGCGGGCTTCGTAGACATTGCATTCCGGCAGGCGGTCTTCTTCGATGGCTGTGAGCAAATCCTGGCAAGCCAACACATTTCCACCGTGCAAATGGCCGTCGGCCAGCGGCTCTTCCTTGCCGACGCCGGCGGAACTGACCGGCATCCATCGTTTTCCGCTGCGTCCGGGGGACCACATCGTGTCCTGGAGGATGTGGACTGGGGGAAGGTGGCCAGTGTGCACCTCGATGATGCCCTGCGTGCCGTAGATTTGCAGGCCGAATCGTCGGCCCGGTCGTGTGGTTTGCGCACCAAAGCCGCCGGCGTAGCGGTGGGTGCCGAAGTAGGCAGTAACTCCACTGTCCAAGCCGTACATGGCGTTGATCGAGTCGCCCGCCAGCAGACCGATTCCCTCGTTGCCCTCGGCCACGTGCTCCTTGGTCACCGGTTTGCCGTCTTGCAGCACGGACGCGAAACACCAGTTCGGTTCTCCGCCAAAATGGTGAATCAAGTTCATGATATGACTGCCCAACACCCAAAGGTCCTCGCCGCCACCGCGACGGTCTTCCTTGCCTCGCCCGCGGTATTCCAAAATGTCGCCGATGGCGCCCTCTGCCAAGAGATCACGGATCGTCTGCAGTTTCGGGCTCCAGCGGGTCTGGTGAGCGATCGCCAGTTTGACCTTGTTCTTCTCGCACGCGGCGATGATTTGGTCGGCCTCCTCCAGCGTCCGGCAGAACGGCTTCTCCATGTAAATGTGAATTCCTCGTTCGGCAGCGGCCACTACCATGTCTCGGTGCTGGTCGAGCCATCGAGGCCCGACGGCTGCGATGTCTGGCTTCAGTTCGTCCAGCATTTCGCGATAGTCGGCGAAGCCTTTCGGCGCCCTCAAGCGGGTAACCGCGGCCTTCAATCCCGCCGCGTCCGCATCTGCCACGCCGACGATCTCGCATTGCGGCAGTTCAAGCCAAACGCGATCAATGCCATGACCGTAGTTCCCACGTCCCGTGTGGCCAATCACGCCGATGCGATACTTGTTTTGCATGGTGTTTCCCCTGTGGATGGCCATCTTCTCAGATTTCTTTCGAGGCTGCGAATTGTACTTTGTCGAATCCTTCCATTCGAGTGATGTCGTACACGTCTATCACGTGTCCCAACGGTACATCTTGATCGGGATGCAGGATGACCGGTGCGTCGGGCTTTACGGTCGCAATGCCTGCCAGGCTGGCTCGAACGTCGTCCAGGGTGGTCATTCGCTCCTCGTTCACACGCCACCCAGGGCGAGTGTCCAGCCAATCGATGCGAATCACCACGTCGTCAAAGTCCTTCTCCGGCGGCGGCGTGGTTGGGTCGGACGGCTGTGTGCCGCGGACCGCCGATACACTGCTCGGGAGAAGATGTTCGACGATGTGAAAGCTGGCCGTCCACACGAAAAACACGAGCAGCAAGAACACCACGTCGATCATCGGCGTCATTTTGACGTCCAGTTCGCTGCGGCGTTGCGTGTAGACCGACTCTCTGCGCATCAGGGTACGTCCTCCGGGCGATAGACCGCGAAGGTAACGTTCCAGATACTGGCATCGGCACATGCCGACATGATTGGCTCGACATGACGATATTCCACCGTACGATCACTGCGGATTCGCACTTCCAGATCGCTACCCGCGTCGACGCTCTTGTCGCGCAGTCGTTCGACCAGTTCTGCCGGTCGCACTGCCCGGCCCGCCAGCAGTAACCGCCCGTCGCTGAGAACGTTGACAGTGATGCGCCGGCCCTCCGATTCCGATTCCTTCGCCCCACTTTCCGCGACGGGCAGAGGAAGCTGCATTTGGGCTTCCTGCTTGGCCAAATGACTGGAAACCAGAAAGAAGATGATCAACAAGAACACGACGTCGATCATCGGCGTCATGTTGAAGCCGACCTGGCCGCTGCGCAGATGGTTCGGAACTTGCATCAATTCCCTCCTTCCAAAGGCGGAGGAGGTGGAGGCGACGGCCCCGAGGCCGGCGACGACGGCCTCTTCGCCGTGCGCCGTTTCAACGGCGACAGAGCGTGTTGGGCCAGGTAAGCGGCTTCGGCCACGAGTTGGTCGACTCGGTTCCGGAAGATCGCAAACGCACCCAGTGATGGGATAGCCACGATCAGACCGCCGACCGTCGTCACCAACGCCTGATAGATGCCTTCGGCCAAATCCGCAGCCCCGGCGGATCCCTGCGTGCTGGCCACTTGCTGGAATGCGAAGATCATGCCGGTCACGGTACCCAGCAAGCCGACCATCGGAGCGATGTTGCCGATCACCGACAGGTATTCGATCTTGCGGAACAGCC
>CAZURK010000346.1:0-15117 GCA_964623055.1 uncultured Pirellulaceae bacterium | reverse complement strand
TGCCGAAAGGAGTCGCGCTATGAAACCTTCCAACATGTTGCACCAGATGTGCCATGTCATGCTCGCCGGTACGGATGTCAAGGCGCTGTGCAAAGCCAGGGGGCTGCCGCCGGAGGCCGCCACGTCGCGGGGGATTCTCGAAACGCTGTTTCTTTCCCCGCAGGGTTTGTCGAACGTGTTCGAGTCGCTGGATTCGAATGAGGTTGCCCTGCTGCATTTGCTGAAGAATGCCAAGGCCCCGGTCGACGTGAAATTCTTCAGCCGAGTCTATGGCGGCAAACATTCCTACGGCACCTACAATCAGCGTTTTCAGAGCTGCTTCGCAAAGGTCAAGCGACGGCTGGTCCGCAACGGCGTGCTGCTGTTTGCCGAAGCGTCGCAGAATGCTTGGGAGAAGAAATCGAAGATGGAACGCTGGCGGTTTGCGATGCCCGCCGAGTTTCACGGATACTTGCCGCCGCTGGTTCCGTCGCCACGACAATTTGACGGGGACGGCAATTGGCGGCCCAACGTGGTACGAGAGAGGCTGATCGCAGACCTGGGCCGTTCCCGCAAGACTGCCGGTAACGAAGAGTTCCAGATTGATGCCGGCGAGTTGCGGCTGAATGGCAAGTGCTTTGAAGCCGCCAAACTTGCTGCATGGCAGCTTTCGGGCTGGAAGCAGGCGATCCGGGGTGGAAAGAAGTCCGACCGCAAAGATCCACATTCCAAACCGCCTGCCGAAGCCGCCTTTTGCATCCTGTCCGAGTTGGCCGACGGACATTGGGCAGAAGTAGAACAGCTTGCCGAACCGTTACGCGTTTTCTGCGGAAAGAAAGTTGACATCGACGCCGTTTGCCAGGCCGGATGGGAATGGGGACTGTTGGCGAAGCGGCAGGCAGAAGGCGAGAGTTGGTACAGGCTCGCGCCGGAACAGGCCCATGTCGCGCCGCATCATTACCTCACGGTCCACGCGGACGGTTGCGTCACGACCGATCTGACGGCAGTTCCTTTCGAGGCTCTCGAACAGGTCGTGGCGATCTCCGACCAGCGTTTGGCCCCCGCTGGAAATGCGCTGCTGCTCACGCCGAATTTCGTCAAACTGGGCCGGGCGACCGACGAAACCCTGGTAGTCGAGGCCGTTCAGTGGCTGGTTCAACAAACACGGTCGTTCGCCGAGACGTTTGTGAGCCTAACGGACCGGCGTGGCAAAACGATCCTGCACGAGAATCTGTACATTGCCCGGGTGACCGACTTGTCGCTGAAGGTGGCGATCGAAAAGGCATTGGGTAACAACCTCGTCTCGCTCAAGAACGATTTCGTTGCTTTCCCGTACGATTCACTGAAAGACGTCGAACGGGTCGTGAAGAAGTCAGGTCACGTGGTCAAGGAGGTTGCCGCGAAATGAATATTGAACGTATCAAGGGTGCATCGAAACTGGAGACCGTCACGGACCGCCCGGACATTCGCCGGGATTTGCACGTGTTCGTCGGCTACGTGCGCGACCGCGTTGTCAAGCGTGGGCACCGGGATAATGCGCTGAGCAAAGCCGATTCGCGGCGGCTGGCCAAGTTGGTCTCTGATCCAGAGGCGGAGGCGGAAGTTCAGGAGGATGGGTATTCGACGTGGGTGGACTTCGTCGACGAGTTCGCGCGCCGGCTTGGTTTGGTCCAATACGACACGGAAGGCGTCTATGCGGGATATACCAGTAGGGAGCCCAGCTACCCGGACAACTTCATTGAATTCGATGCGAAGACGTACGACAAACTGACGTCGAAGCGTCCCGCCCAGCAGGAGCAACACTTGCTCGATTCGCTGCTGGCGCGTGGCCAGGGTGGGGGCAGCGAATTCTTTGGTACATCAGCTCTCGGACGACTCGACGGTTTTAGCACGTGGGGGTCCGCGACAGGTGTCGTGCCGACGCTCGACTTCGCCGCCGTTCGGCGTTTCCTGTTAGACATGCTAGTCTGCTGTCCGGCCGACGAGTGGCTAAGCGTGGCGTCGTTGGTCGAGCACCTGAAGAAGGACCATCCGTATTTTCTGATCCCCAAGAAACCGCAAGTCAAGAACAAATGGGACCGGAACAAGGGGCGTTACAGCAACTTTCACGAGAGCAAGCACCATTGGGGCCACGAAATCAATATCGGCAACAAGGAGCCGGATGCGTTCGAGCGGGTCGAAGGACGGTACGTCGAACGATTTCTTGAGGGAATTCCGAACCTGCTCGGCTACGTGGACGTCGCGTATGCCAAGCGGTGTCCCAAGGGCGTGTATCCATCGCTTGGTTACCTCAAGGCTTTTCGTGTCAGCGAGCGATTGCACCGAGCGCTGAACGGCAAGATTGCCGAACCGGCGCTGCGAGTGACGCCGAATTTCGACGTATACGTTCAATCCGAGGTTTACCCGGCACGCCTACTGCGAGACCTGGCACCCGTCTGCGATCTCGTGTCGGATGACACGACCATGGTCTTTCGTCTGGACCGCAAAAGAGTGACGGCGGCTTGTGCGGCGGATTCCAAACTGGATGTCACACGCCTGCTGGAATCATTGTCAGACGAACCGTTGCCGGCGAACGTGCGACGCGAACTTTCGGACTGGTCCGCCCACAGCGACAAGTTCGTCCTGTATTCCGGATTCGCGCTGCTGGAGACCAAAGACAAAACGGCGGACGTCGAGCGGTACCGCGTGGAGAACATCGCGGCAGGAATCGACGTGGTTCGGTCTCCTGCAGCGCTGTACAAGGAATTGGAGAAGCAACAGCTTGCTCCGTTGCGGATCGAGCACGGCGACAAATCGTTCGCAGCCTTGCCGCCCAAAACCCGCAGTGTCTTTCCGCGCAAGGCGGCGGGTAAGAGACGTCGTGAGCCGAAAACCAAAGTCACGCTGATGCGTGTGACTCGCGTGCAACTCATGTGCCCGGACCGCGACTTCCTGGACCGGCTGCAGCGGTTGCTGGCCGAACGGAATTGTCCGGTGGAGGCCGATCGCAAGCGTCTATCGCTGGCGTATTCGAATCAGCACGAGAAGGAAGTGAATCAGGCGATTCGCACGCTCAAGAAGGAATTCGAAGTAACCATCGACGAACGATGAGCGTCTACCAGCCGGAGAACCCACTGATCGTGCAAGGCGACCACACGGTGCTGGTCGAGGTGGACAGTCCGCGCTATGTCGAGGCGCGCGATCATCTGGCAAGGTTCGCGGAACTGATCAAGTCGCCCGAACACATCCACACCTATCGCATTACGCCCCTGTCGATTTGGAATGCCGCGGCCGCGGGCGTCGAACCCGCTGAGATCGTCGAGACGCTTCACGAGTTCTCCAAATACGAAGTGCCGCAACACGTGGCGGTCGAAATTCGCGATTACGCTTCGCGGTACGGCCGGCTGCAGTTGACGCGAGGCCCAGACCACCTGGTCTTGACCGCCAACGACCGGCCCCTGGCCGAGGAGATCAGCCGCCACAAACAAGTTGCACCGCTGCTGGACGAACGGCTGTCCGGCGTCGAATTTCGAGTGTCGCCTACCGCTCGCGGCAAGCTGAAACAGGCGCTGGTCAAGGCTGGGTTCCCCGCCGAGGACTTGGCCGGTTACCGGCAAGGCGAATCGCTAGAAATCATACTCCGCGGGCAAACACTGGCCGGTGATCCGTTCCGGTTGCGCGGGTACCAACAGGAAGCGGCCGACGTTTTTCATGCCGCCGGGGCCGCGCGGGGCGGATCGGGGGTGATCGTGTTGCCCTGCGGTGCCGGCAAGACGATCGTCGGGATGGCGTGTATGGCGAGGCTGCAAACGTCCACGTTGATTCTGACAACCAACGTAACCGCCACGCGGCAATGGATCGGCGAGTTGCTTGACAGAACAACGTTGGCCGAGGACCAAGTCGGCGAATACAACGGTTCGCGCAAGGATGTCCTGCCGGTGACCGTCGCCACCTACAACATCATGACTTGGCGGGAAAGCAGGGACGCACCGTTCAAACATCTGGAGTTGTTCGACCAGCGCGATTGGGGGCTGATCATCTACGACGAAGTCCATCTGCTGCCGGCCCCCGTGTTTCAAGTCACGGCGGGCCTGCAGGCGCGGCGGCGGTTGGGGCTGACTGCCACGCTGGTCCGCGAAGACGGCCGCGAGGATGACGTATTTGCGTTGATCGGCCCGAAGAAGGTCGATGTGCCCTGGAAAGTGCTCGAAAACCAGGGCTGGATCGCCACGGCATCTTGCACGGAAATCCGACTCCCATTACCGGAAGAACTCCGCATGCCCTACGCAGTGGCCGACCGCCGAAAGAAATTCCGGGTGGCATCCGAAAACCCCGCCAAGCTGGACATCGCCAGGCAGATACTGAGCCAGCATCCAGATGAACCGACGTTGATCATCGGTATGTACGTCGAGCAGATCAAGGAGATTGCCGGAGAACTAGGCGTGCCCGTCATCACCGGCACAACCTCACAGAGAAAGCGTGATAAGCTATTTGAGGATTTCAAAGCGGGTCTGCTGCAGGTGCTGGCCGTTTCGAAGGTAGCCAATTTTGCCGTAGATCTGCCCGACGCCTCGGTAGCCATTCAGATATCCGGCACCTTCGGCTCACGCCAGGAAGAGGCGCAGCGGCTGGGGCGCATCCTGCGTCCCAAAGCGGGATTGAACCAAGCTCATTTCTACACGATCGTCAGCCGCGACACGACCGAACAGGAATTCGCCCTCAAACGCCAGCTATTCCTTTGCGAACAAGGTTACGCTTACAACATCCTGGACGGCGACGAACTGTAGCGGCTCGAGTTCAAGGTCATGTTCCTCGAGCCTGAAAAGGGCACAAGTTGAAAACGACAATTGTCATCTTGCTGATGTTCTCCTGTACAGGCGGGGCAGCGGAACCCGGCGGGCTGAACCTGATCTGCAATCCGGGATTCGAACGCGGCCTGCGTGGCTGGAAGGCGTCATGGCGCGACAACACCGCCGCGGTTGTCGAGGACTCCAATCGGGCTCATGCCGGCTCGCGGATGCTGGTGCTCACGGCCGAGGGAGCGAATGTGGGCGTGGACAGCAAGCCGATATGCGTTGGCGCCGACTTCGACCCGCGGAAATCGCACGTCCTGGCCGCTTGGTTGCGCAGCCAGGGGATTACCCGAGGCGGCTTCGGCCTGCGGTTCTACTGCCACGATGCCGATGGCAAGTATCTGGGCATGAAGAGCATTGGGAACCTTGGCCCCAGTTCGGCCCAAGGCGAATGGCATTTATGCAAGACCGAGGTGGGGCCGGGAACCGAGTTTGATTTCCCTGAGCGGACCGATCACGTGGTCGTACGCTTCTCGTTCTGGGAAGCGGGTGGCGATTGCCGGGGCAGCGTGGCCGTGGACGACGTCTTCTTCGGCCCGGCCGATTCGCGGGCGGCGGTATCCGAGCGGGCGTTCCGCCGGACCGCCAAGGGCGCCGTGGCCGTCTGGTGCGACGACCTGCCGGAGGTCCAGGCAAAAGCCGATCCGCGGCATCTGGCCGATCTCCTTGAAGAAGCCGACATTGGCGTGAACCTGATCGACACTCGCGAGCTTTCGGATCGGTGTGTGCTGGACGCTGACCGCTTCGACCTTCTGGTTATGCCCTACGGTGAGGCCTACCCGGCTGCTGGGGCGGTCGCCATCCGACGTTTCCTTGCCGGCGGCGGACGCCTGATTTCGCTGGGCGGGCGGTGCTTCCGCAGGCCGATCCAGTCGAGCGTCAACGCGCGGGGCCGCAGTGGACCGCAAGAAGCGAACACCAAACCGCCGCGCCGGATCCACCAATTCGTGGAATCCGAAGTCGCATCGCTTGCTCGGCAAATGGCCCAGGGTGACGTGCCCGCGCGGGTTACGCCGGTCGTGGGCCCGGGAGGAGTCAAGGCCATTCGGGTGAAAATCGACAAGCTGCCAACCTACAAATACATCTCGCTTGCCACACGAGGCGAGGAGGGCTATACGGTTCTGCAGTTTCAAGCGCGGGGCATCGAGGGCACGCGGCACCTGTGTGTTGAGTTGAACGAGGCGGACGGCTCGCGGTGGAAGGCCATCGTTGAGCTAACGCCTGATTGGATAACCTACGAGCTATCAACCGGACAGTTCGCTTCCTACGCCACGGCCGATCGTGGCGGTCCGGGTGACTATTTCCGTGTCGGGCAAGCGCGACGAGTCGCTTTCGGCTTTCCGCACACGCTTGTCGGCAGCGGCAAGTGCGGCTTCGAACTAGCCCGCCTCGAGTGGCAAGCGAGCGATGTCTCGCCTCAGCAGATGGCCCACGTGAACATGCTCTTCTCGATGTCGCCCGAGTTGGTGCGAGCCTTCGGCCCCGACATCAAGCCACCCGGCACGGCTGGTGACGTAACGGCCTTCTTCGGCTCCCAACGGTTCGAGCAGGTGTCTGGCCTTCGGGCCGCACCCGGGCAAACCGTGTTCTCCCGGGATCTCGTCGTCCAGGGCGACTATTACGGATGGACCGCTACCACGCTCGAGGACAATTTGCCGCTCTTACGGTGCCAAGATCACAAGCACACACGCGAATTCCTGCCAACCGAGTGGGCAGCCCGAACCGTGCCCTTGCTGCTGACACCTGACGGTCGGCCCGCCGCCGCTTTGTTCTTCAATCTGACCGGCAACTACGCCGATACCGTTTGGGCCTGCTTCGGCGTAGATAACCGCGACCTGTTCCCTCCAGGCGATCAGCAGATGGGCCAGGCCCTGGTGGAGCTGGTCGAGCGGATGCTCGGCGGCCGCTGGCTGACGCGAATCCAGCCGCGTCTGGCAGTTGCGGACGGCCGTGTCCGGATGCGATTCGTGGTGACCTGCGCCAATCAAACAAGTACGCCCGCGAAGCTCGACATTCAGGCAAGACTTCTGACTGGCGATGACGCGCAGGCGGAGGCCGAGGCAACCTCGACGTTCGACCTGCCCGGTGGCACTTCCCACGACCTGACCGTGCTGGAAGTTGATCCAACCCAGTTCGACTGGCGGCAGTTCCGGGTTGAGTGTCGGCTGGTCGACGCAGGCCGGCTGGTGGATCAGATGTCGACTTCGCTGGATGTTCAAGCCGCACTGTTGGCGGTTTGCGAGCGATTTGTTGCGACACAGAAGGAACGTGGCGACGGCAAGTTCAGCGGCACTGCCTTCGTCGACAACCGCGGCGCCCGAGCACTATTGGCCGCTTATGATCTGACGGGCGACCGTCGCTACCTGGCGGCGGCGATCGCCTGGGGCAAGGCGATCATCGCCGCGCAGCGCGAAGACGGCGGCTACCTGATGGGCTACGGCTACTACCCACAAGGCAACGAATGCTACGTGGCCGACGGCGGCGAGATCGCTTGCGGCATCGCCCGGCTGGTGAGCTACGTGCCAGAGGACCAGCGACACCGGTTTCTCGATTCGCTCGCGGCCTACATGAGGTACCGAGAGTCGTTTCGCTGCGAGGGCGGTGGGATCGGTGTAGGCTGGTGTATGAGCGACTACGGCGTCCGGCCTATCAAGCGGCTCGACAAGCTCACCAGAATCTACGCTCCTGAGCAGAACATCTACACGATCGGCTGTACGCTGACAGCGGCCGTCATGCACGCCCAACTGACCGGCAACCCGGAGGACAACGCCGCCGCGGTGCGCGACGCCTACTGGTGGATGGAGCGGTGCCGAAGCACCAGCGGAGGTGCATATGTCGAAAGCGCCGTGTGGGCTAACAAGTTCCTCACAGGCAGCGCCATCAAGCGAGACGCGGCGGAGTTCCTACGCACAAGATTCTTGCCCCACGTCACCCGCCCCGACAATCCCTGGTGGGCTGACGGTGGAGGGCGGACCGTTCAGGGTCTCGACGGGCTGGCCTATTACTACCACGCGATCAAAGAGGACCCTGAGGTGCTGGCCGCTCTGATCCGAGCCGCCTGGCACGTCGCTTCGCCCCAATCGCCGGCCGGCATTCCCCGTGTGCTCCTCTCCCAAAAACTCAACCAGGACCAATGGCGATACCTGCATTTCGCCTCGGTGAGTCTGCCGGAACTGCTGGAACCCGGCATCGTCCAGAGCCCGTTTTAGCTGCAGCACGGTTACTCGGGGGTGAGTATCGTTCGAGAGACAACTGTCGCGGGACGGGACAATGGTTCCATCCTACGTAGCTTGGGACCACCGTCCCGAGCGAGAAACTGACAGTTTTTCCTCGAACGATCCTAAGTTGATGTCCGTCGACCGAACACACCACGGTGGCAAGATCGGCAATTCTAACCTGGGAAAACCGCACAAAGTCAGCAGCAGGGCCCCAGACGGCTGATCCCGCCCGCCGCACGCACGTTTGTCGCCAGCCCAACCAACAACTTAACTACGAGCGTACCAAGCACACACTAGAGCGGGAATCCCTGCAGCCGGCCCGGCGGTCTTCATCGTTGTTTCAAAACCGGTCGTTTGATGGGACATGACACATTCCCGCTTCTTGGGATATTCCACGGGGATGGAGATGTGGGGACATAGCCGTAAACGGACTCAGGAAGGCTCCCCCAAACCTGCGCGTGTGCGCCGCCATTGCACTTTGCGAATTGCCGGTTCCTACGTCGGTCGTGAACACCGCTGCGCGCAAGCCGTGAAGGTTCGGCGACAGAGGGGGGCGACGCGCGTTACGAACATTCGTTTGGCGGTCTCGATCGATGTTACCAACGCGCGGTCCAGGTTGGACGCAACGGCCTGTCGCTCCGAAGACTCGGGGTTTGAGGCAACGCGACGCCTAAGTGCCATATGTCCCGAACATCCTGCAGAGTCCGGCCGGACGGCACTTCCCCGCCCATTCGTTGAACTCGCAGATGAAACAAATCAGCCAAGATTGATAGCCCTGATCTGGTTGGCTCTACTGCGGAAGATGCGACCGTGGACGGCGTATTGACGAACATCCCGGAAGCACAACCTTGACGCATAACCACCACATCTTTTCATCGCTCACCAAGTCAGAGACTTTTCGGTTTCTAAGATTGTTGCGCACCGAGGTGTGCCGAACTGGATTGAGGGAGGCCCGCTTGTTGAGTGGACAACGACCTCCCGTTTGATGATAATGGCGAGCGTGTGACCGACGATTCGACGCACGGCAGCGGACTGTGCGACGGATGGGCGAAGTCTCGCTCGACCCTTGTGATGGTATCCACCTAGAGTCCTTTCGATGAACGGCCACTTCTCTCTCGGGCGGCACACCAAACGATCTCCGCGAAGGCACTTCACGCCCACGGTCGAAATCCCCTAGTACAACAGGGGATACTCAATCAATCAGCCGAGGAACAGTCCTGGATGCCGGTCGAGAGCGAACCGAGGTAAGGCGAATGCAACGGACCATGTTGAATCGACGGCTGCGAGTTCTTCTGTTGCTTGCGCAATCCATCGTGTTGTTCACCGTTTTTTACTATTACGTCTTGTTGCGTATCCGGCCGGAGTTGTTCTATCAGCAGAAACCACATGTCTTCCTGTTGGAATCCCATTTCTTCCGCAACATGGTGAGTCATCCGGGAGGCGTTGTGGACTACGTGGCGGCGTTCCTTTCGCCTCTGCTTGCCTGGGACTGGCTCGGCGCCTTGGTGTTTGCATTGTTAGTCACGCTCATCTGTTGGGCAACTCGCGGGATACTCGCGGCTGTTGCCGGTGCAGGTGGCAAGTTCGTCTACCTGTTGCCAGCCATTTTCATCCTCATGGTTCTTGGCCAATACATCCACCCCGTCCGGTTGTGCGTCGGCCTCAGCATCGCTTTGCTGGGCGCTAACCTCTACGCCCGACTGGCTAGATGCTACGTTGGCGTTCGCCTCGCGGTATTCACAATCGCATCCATGGTGATGTATTTCGCCACCGCGGGGCTGTATTCGATTTTCGCGTGCCTTTGTGGCTGTTATGAATGGAGAGTCAAGCGTCAGCGTTTGCTCGGCACAGCTTGCGTGTTATGTGCCGTGGTCGTTCCGTACGTTGCGAGTTGGTGGCCGTTCGATCTGACTCTCGGCCAAGCCTTTCAGGGCCTGTGGTTTCCCCGCGGAGAGCACTGGTTGGCAATCCCTTTGTCCGCGCCGAAGGCCATCACGATCTATACGGCTGCACTGATTCTTCCACTGCTTGCCGCGGTAGTTCTCTCGTGGCGTGGACGACCCTCGTCGGGGGCGTCTCCGAGCCCGAAGGATTCAAGTGACGAGACCAACCCCACCGTTGACGAACCAGATCGCAGGAATTGGAGGAGACGTTTGGTGGTTCCTTTGGCGATATTGTTGCTTGTCGCCCTCGCTGACCTTGCCGCCTTCGATTCCCCCAAGCGATGCCTGCTTGAAATCGACTGCAACTCCGAACAGCGGCGTTGGGACGAGGTTCTCGTGTGGGCAGAAGAGCTTCCGTTTCCAGACGCCCGGGCGTATGATCCGCGGACCCTTTATTGCATCAATCGGGCCCTTTACTTCAGAGGCGTGCTGCTGGACAGCATGTTTGCCTATCCACAAGCTTCTTCCGTGCCCTCGCTGACACTTATCCACGGAGATACGGATACGATCTCGCATCAGACGCCACGGCAGTGTAGCCAGATCTTTTTCGAACTCGGACGCGTCAACGAATCCGAGCAGATGTCCTACGAGGCGTTGGAGCAATGTGGCAATCGGCCCGAGGTTCTCAAACGTCTGGCGTATATCTACATGATCAAAGGCGAGCCGGAGGCCGCCAGGCGGTTCCTTCTGCTGCTGGAGCGCAGCCTCCTGCATCGCGGCTGGGCGCGTGAAGTGCTTCAGCAAGCCGACTCCGATCCGGAGTTCCTTGGTACGTCGGTCAGCGCGTATCGTGAGATGTTGGTTCAACGCGATGCTCTGGACGACGCGTGCAGCGTGGAAGCGCTCTTGGAAGGTCTGCTCGAAAGAAGCCCGCAGAATCGAATGGCCCTTGAATATCTGATGGCACACTACCTGCTAACGCGTCAACCCGACAAGTTGTTGGCCAATCGCCACCGATTTGATTATTTGGACTACGCCCGGTTTCCGCGGCACGTCGAGGAAGCGTTGGCATGCTATCTGGCGATGGCCGGGCAGGAGAATCTGGATCTCGGCTCGCGGTCGATCCGTCCGGAGACGTGGCAGCGGTTCCTCGACTTCGCGGAAATCGAGCGGCAATCGATGGGTGACGCGCCCGCCGCGTTTGCGGCCCTTTACCCCGACTTCCACGACACCTATTTCTTCTGCTTTGTCTTCGGCCACAACATCTCGTCATTGGGGGCAGCGAGGCCGCCAAAATGAAGAAAAGTGCTTATCTGTGTATCGTGGCGGCATGCGTGTTGGTGCCGCTTGGGGTCTGGGCATTCCTGGCGTGGCACCGTCCTTCGTTCGATTTCGCAGCAGCGGTGGCGCTCGATCGGCCGCCGTCGATCCGCCCCGACTATAGCGACACTGTAATTCCGCCGAATATCGCCCCACTCAACTTCGTGGTTGAAGAACCGGGGACCGACTGCGTCGTGCGAATTCACGCGGCACATGGTGAGCCGATCGAACTGCGGGCGCGAAATTCGCAGGTTGCGATTCCCCTTGGGAAGTGGCGACAACTCCTCGACGCCAATCGCGGACAAGAGTTCTCCATCGACATCTGCGTCCGCGACGCCGAGGGAGAGTGGAGGCGGTTTCAGCCAATCATCAACATGATTGCGGACAGCGAAATCGACAATTATCTGTTCTATCGCCTGACCAAGCCGATCCACATCGTCTATGGCGACGTGAACATCTATCAACGCGATATCCGCACCTATTCCGAAACGGCCGTCGTGGAGAATAGGTCGTTCGGGAGCGCCTGTGTCAATTGCCATACGTTCGCCCCTAACCATCCGGACCGGATGATTCTGCAAACTCGTGGGGCCAAGAACGGCGTCAACTACAGCGGAACTATCGTGGTTCGCAACGGTCGGGTCAGCAAGGTCGACACCCGCTCGCTCGCCAAGGGGAGCCAGTCCGACCGCGGACGCATCGGCAAAGCGATGGCGGCCTACTCGGCTTGGCATCCCAACGGGGAATTCGTGGTGTATTCGGCCAACGACATCTTCCAGTTCTTCCATGCCGTCGGGGAGGTCCGCGAGGTTTTTGACAGCGAGTCCGACCTCGCAACGTACCACGTCGATTCGAATCGGGTAGACACCTCGCCGGATATTTCGCGGCCGGACCGGCTCGAAACATTTCCCACTTGGTCGCCTAACGGACGTTCTCTGTATTTCTGCGCTGCCGATCCTTTGCCCCAGGAACAACACAAGCAGATGCGCTATGACCTGATGCGCATTGACTACGATCCCGACAGCGGCGACTGGGGTGAACTCGAAGCAGTGCTGCTGTCGGAAGAAACGGGCATGAGCATCACTGAGCCGCGAGTGTCGCCGGACGGGAAGTGGGTGTTATTCTGCATGTCGGACTACGGTTGCTTCCCCGTCTACCAATCTTCGAGCGACCTGTATCTCCTCAATCTCGAGACGCGGGAGTATCACCCTCTGGCGGTCAACAGTCCGCGCAGCGAGTCTTGGCATTGCTGGTCTGCCAACAGCCGCTGGATCGCATTCGCCAGCAAGCGGCGCGATGGCGTCTTCGGCCGGATCTACTTCAGCTATATCGACGAATCGGGCCATGCGCACAGGCCGCTCCTTCTTCCGCAGGAAGACCCCACTCTCTACGACCGCCTCATCACGACCTACAGCGTTCCCGAACTGGCCCTTGCCCCCGCCCCAGTCCACAGCCGAACTCTCGGGCGGGCTATTCGTTCATTTGGGGCCCCGCAAAAGCATGGCCCTGCGTCGAACACCGCTTCGATGGGGAGACATTCACACCAGTGAGGTCGCGCGCCCGGTGCCGTAGATCAGTCAAACCATTTCGTCCCACAATGAGCTTGGTTCTGTCCCCTGGGGTTGAGGATGACACAGGCCCGACTGGGCGAAGTCCCACCCCACAGACTACTGTGGCTACCTATAGTTGAAGGCTGACTTCGCGAGCCCTACGGCGCCCAACAAGAGCCTCGCGCTGAACGGCCAGCCACTAGACGAATCCCTAGATTTCAGTGTCCGTTCGGGCGCACCCCGCTGAACTGGCAAGATGCAGTTTCCTGCGTCGGTGAAATCGACCGCGGCCAGATGCGCGAGACCTCCTCTTGACGCGGAGGTCGTGAACAGGTTAGCACCTTGCTTTTGGAGACAGCGGGGGGGCGACGCGCGATGCGAACATGTGTTTGACGACTTGGTCGATGTGCCAACGCAAGTTGCACCCATGCCCACGACCCTGGCCACGGTCACTGAGGATGTGGCACGGCGGCCACAAGTTCGGAGGCAACGATGAACTGCTGCGAGATACTCGGCCCAGAAGCTGCCCAGGCGATGGCGCGGGCTCGTGACCTGTTGCAGGTACACTCGACAGAGGCACTATTGGATTTGGTCGGGCAGACTCGCGACGAGCTGGCTCTGCCTCCTGGCAGCGCAGACAAGCGACACTTCGCCGTGTCCTACGGTGGCGGGAAGATCTGCGACGATGACGTGCTCGCCGGCTTCGGCATGTTCTACGTCACTCAGGCCGGCAAGGTTATGCTCGATTGCGTTGGCGGGCATTACCAACTGAGCTGGGGATACAACCATCCTCTGCTCACGGCGGCGCTACGCGATGCCACCGACTGTGGCATCGTCTGGGACAATCATGCCAATACCCCCAGCTTGCCGGTCAAGAAGCTCGCCGATCGGCTCGTAGAAGCCGCCCACGGATCGGAGACGGGGCTGAACCGCGTGTTGCTCGGCCTCTGCACGGGGAGTGTGGCCTGCGAAGCGGCCCTTAAGATCATGCTCATCCGCTACTCCAGAGACCAGGAGCGCGCGGGTCTCGGCAAGCCGATCATGTTGGCGCTGGTCGGCAACTACCATGGAACCAGCATCGTGCCGCAGGCCATGCGTGGTATGTGGAAGGGCTACGTCGCCGGGATGGAGACGGTAGAGATCGAGCCCAACGATACCGAAGCGCTACAGGCGGCGTTCGCCATGCACGGCCGTCGGATCGCTGGCTTCTGGTGTGAACCGGTGATGATGAACCGCGAAGCCATCACCGTGGATCCGAGCTTCCTGAATCTCGCACAACAGCTCTGTACCGAGAACGACGCGGTCATGGCCATCGACGAGATCCAGACGGGCTTCTGGTATCCGGAAACGTTCCTGTTCCGCCAGCTTGAGCTCTCGCCGGACATCGTGGTAATCGGCAAGGGCCTCACCGCAGGGTTCCATCCCCTCGCCGGTCTGATCTACCCGGAAGACCTGGATCTCCTCGAACAGTACGACGCCATCAGCACCAACGGTAATGCATCACTGGCGGCCTACCTCGCGCTCTGTAATCTCTCTCTGATCGAGCGAGAGCGCGAACGCATCGAGGAGCTATCGGCACATCATTCAGAAAGTCTGCGGGCGCTGAATGGCGAGTTCCCCGACCTCATCGAGACGATACATGGTCACGGGCTCCTGAGCGGTCTGAAGTTCCGAAATCGCGACGATGCACTGGGCTTCCATCGCGCGGCCGTGGAGCGTGGCTTGTGGCTGCGAGTGCACGCGTACCACGAGGGACACCGAACGGTGCTCACAAAGTATCCGTTGGTGGTTGAGAGGGAGATCTGCGACTTCGTGCTCGAAGTGATGCGCGAGCTGCTGGCCGCGAAGCCGTGGCAGAGCGAATGAACACCTGGTCGAGTGCACCTGGCATACTCGTTCTTTCTACTTCCAACTCAACAATCTGGTCAGGTCTGACGCTCGCTGGCCTGTGGTGTCAGGATCAAAGGCATCCCGCGCTGTGGAGGTTGTCTCCGAGGGGGAATGTTCAAAACCAGGTACTGGTAATACGTTTCTCGTCTTCGTCACCACGCGGCTTGCAATCTACCGTTGGGCAAAGGAAGATGGTGTTGGTCGTCGGCGTGGTGCCGCCGACTGCATGCCCCGATACTTTCCCCCTTTCCCGCCGAGGTTTCAGATATGAACCGTACCAGCCGCCGCCGCTTTCTTGAACAGTCGATGTTGGCCACGGCCGCCGCAGTGACCGCTACCGCCGCCCGCCCCGTGGTGGCCCAACAGAAACAAAACTCCAGTCCCAACGAGCGTCTGAGCGTGGCCGTGATCGGAGCTCGCGGCCGTGGCCGCGCCCACGCCAAGGTGT
>CAZURK010000345.1:9361-15303 GCA_964623055.1 uncultured Pirellulaceae bacterium | reverse complement strand
GTAATCGTCGTGCCCGGAACGCCGGTGACAATCGAAGCCTCGACCAGCGCCCCGGCATTGAAATGGTTGTTGATCGTGTCGACCAACTGTTGCGCCGTGCTTGGACTGTTTATGTTGCCGGCGTCGGCATTCGTGTTCAGGTCGACCGTAATGACATTGTCCAGCACGTCTACCTTGGGCAGACTGTCGTCACCGTGATCGCTCTCGATCACGTCGATACGAATGGCCTCGCCCCATTTTTCACCGGTAGCCAGGAAGTTGATGTCGACGCCGCTGAACGTACTGGTCGCCTCGGAAGTAGGTGTCTCGACCACTGGCGGCGCCGGGGCCGTTTCGTCCGTACCGATTCGCAGGCGGAAGGTGCCCGCCCCAACCGGTGCCGATGTGGCTGGGTCGACCAGTTCGTCAAGCGGAACACCGGACGGGACGCCGGGCAGTCCCCCGAACGTCAAGACCGCCATGTCCTTGTCGGGATCGTACTCGACGTGATTCGGCTTGAAGACGACATCGTCGGTGTTCTCGATCGTCTGGCTGGTAAAGATCAGTTGGTAGAATTCCGGATGTTCGGCCGATCGAGTCGTCGGATTGCCAAACACGTCGTTTTCGATGAACAGATCGTCATCGTTGAAGAACACGATGATCTTGTCGCGGTCCTGCTGAAGTGTACCGCTACGCAGCACGGGCTGAGGAACGACCGACGTGATCTGTGGGGCCAAATCCAACTCGAACTCCAGATTGCTGTTCTCGCCCTCCAAGTACGGTTCGTTGCCGACGTTGTGCAACGGCGCGTGGCCGGTACCGAACACATCGATCCTGTACGTATCGTCCGGCAACTGGCCGGCAAAACGGAAGACCACCTCGTTCAATGCTGGCGGGTCGCCGACGCCGATGAACCCTGGCAGGACTACGATGTCGTTGGCTTCGTGAGCATGGGTGACAAAATTCGTACCCACGCCGTCCGGATCCCCAACCACGATCGAAGTATTGGCCGGAGCCGTTGCGGCAATGTTGATTGCTTCTAAGGGGAATCCTGTGCCCCCCGTGATCGTTGCCGATACCAGATTGCTGGCATCAACACTGTTGTTTAGAGCATTGATCAGGTCCGCAGCGGTCGTCTGATTGTCTGCGTTTACGTTCAGGTTGATGTTGATCGTCGGGCCCAGCACGCTGATCCCAGGAAGGCCAGGTCCGCCGAAATCGCTCTTCGTGAGCGTCAGCGTGATGCCGTTCTGGTCCTGCCCCAATCGAACTGCCGCGAATTCGATCTCGACCAACCCACCCGTACCGAAATCGGTTCGCAAAGAGGCCGGTGCAAATGCGCCATCCAAGTTGCTTCGAGTGATTTGAATGCCGCCTGGGGTCGCTGTATCTCCCAACGATACAGGGTCTATCACTTGGTTCTCGTCGAAACGGAACGTCAGGTCGCTCGGAGCCACATTCCGAATGTCGCCATCCTCAAGCAGCGCCCCGTCATTGGGCTGGATGCCAACAAGCTGAGCGCCGGCCAATAGACACCGGTCCTCCAGACGCTCTACCTGCATGTTGCGCTGCGAGTTGCGTTCTTGCTCAGAAAACAGCTTCCGGCGGCTCTTGCGTTTCTTCAACGACGACCTTCGCGAACGTCGGATGGCCATAAACCAACCCCTCGTCTAGTCGATTCTGACTGGTCAGTATCGGTTGTTGATACCACCTAAATTACGTACAAAAAGCGCAGTCTACAGACCGACAACTGCAGCATCGGCCGCTAGCGTCAGGCGAATCTAGGTAATATAAAAAGCCTGGATAAAGACTTGCGACAAACACGGCACCATAATCGGATTATAATTTCTGGCGAACCTAGTTCAATTAAATCAGTGTGACCGCGCTATTTCTGTCTCCAAAACCAGCCCTGTGCCTCGCGCAGAGCCGGCAAGAGTCTGAGGATAACAACGATTTTGAGGGAAAAACTACCTCAAGCGCGCATAGATCGCACACTCAACCAGCGATTTGACGCAGTCTGGGCCCCATCGGTTCCCCGGGGAAACGAGCGAAACGAGAAGGTTGTCGCAATCGGATCCGCCCGTACTGACTTACCTTAATGATGGATTGGCGGTGATTCTTTGGTGGGGTGTCAGGGCGGCGGAATCCCGATGTGCCTGAGTACAGCAGTACAGGCGCACACTGACCACGGCTACAATGTGCGTTCTGGGGGCAGTTTGGTCCAAGAACTGGGGGCAATCTCATGCGATCGCGCAAGTTGGCCGTGGCGGGCTTTGTCATTCTGTGTGTTTGCGGTTCAGGTCCTGGGTCGGTCTGCCTTGGCGGCGAGCAGACGGTGGAGAGGGTTGCAGTCGGCGCATTGGCCGGCAGGGTTGTAGATGGGGATGAAAAACCGGTGCCCCAGGCCACCGTTTGGCTGGTGGGTGGGCCGTATGATGGCGACGTCATAGCTGTGGAGAAGACGACTACAGACGCCCAAGGACGTTTCACGTTCCCAGATGCGGAGTCACGGCACATAAGGCAGAATACGCGCCGGCCCGAAGTGTTGGTGCGTGCTAGCGACGGCCGACTCGGTTGGGAAACCAGGACGTGGGGTTGGCCGAGGTGGACGCCGCGGCAAGATATGAAAATTCGGCTGGTCGATGTCCGAGACTGCCGTGGTCGAGTCGTCGATCGAGACGGCAAGCCGCTTGCCCATGCCAAACTCAGAATCCTTCAACTGTCCTCTAGCGATCCCGAGGATTCATCACGGCAGACAATCTCACTGTTCTCGGAACTGGTTGAGGAATTCAGTACCGAGACGGCCGCGGACGGCAGCTTCACCCTGCGGCGTGTACCGGTTCGAGGCGGGATCACTGCAATTGTCACGGCGTCGGGATTCGGTTCGCCTCGGATCATGTGGGATCTTTCCGGCCCTGTCACAATTCGGCTGGAGCGGGCGGGCAGTATTAGGGGCTCATTGGACGGCGTACCCGGAGGTAGGCTTGGCGGCGTCCAACTCTATCTGTACAGGCAATCCGAACAATCTGAGGACTTGGGCTTCCGGACTCACTTCTCTGAGGAGGCGTCGTCCGATGACGACGGCTCTTTTGGTTTCGACAATGTCCCGCCCGGCAAGTATGTAATCCGCCCGTCAATGTACGAGTCGGACCTGCCATTCCATTGCGATGGGAGTGCCCCAATCGAGGTCAAACCTGGAGAAGCGGTCGTGGGGGTCTCGCTGCCACTATCGCCCGCAGTCGAAGTCCGCGGACGCGTCGTCGAGACAACGACCGAGCAGGGGATCGCTGCGGTAAGTGTGTCGGCGAGCAGAATCTCCGATGTGGGACGCATGTTCCCCTTACGGCAGACAACGACCGATGCGGACGGTAATTACGTTTTGCACGTGGTGCCAGGTGAGGTCACCGTCGCGGTCGCAGCTACACCCGAGGACTATGTCAAACCACGCCGAACGGGAAGACAGCCCAAGATGAACGTGACGGAGCCGTCCACTTGGCCGAACATTGAACTCGAGCGGGCGGTGCAATTGGAGGGAGTCGTCGTTGGCCAAACGGGCAAACCGGTCTCTGAGGCAAAGGTCCAAGCATTGGTGCCGCGCGATCACATCGAAATGGTTCAAGAATGGACGGATGCCAACGGCAGATTCTGTATCCGGGGGCTGCGCGCTAAAGACACGTTGGCGTTGAGGGCGCAGACCGGTCTCGCGGTCAGCGACACTCTGCAACTCCGGCCCGCCGACGCGAGCGGCCTAGTGCGTTTGGAGGTTTCGGCGGACAAAGCGTTTGCGATTGAAGGGACGTGCGTCGACGCCGAGGGGCATCCGGTCAAGGATGCGAATATCGGCTTGTCGTCGTCGTGGATGCTGGGATCCTCTGGCTTGGGGTTCGGTGTGTCGGGTGGAACGACGGACGCCGAAGGCCGGTTTGTTATTCGCAGCTTGTGGCCAGGATACGGATACGAAGTCAACGTAAAGGCCGATGGTTTCAAGAAGCTGGAGACCGAAGGGGTCGAAGGGCACTCGGGACGGGTCCATGATGTCGGCAAGCTGATTCTGTCGTCGTTGGGCGGCGTCGTCGAAGGGCAAGTGGTCGACTCGGCCGGTCGGCCGGTTCCCGAGGTTCGTGTCTTCAACCCTGGCGATGCAGCGAAACCAGTGAGCGTCGAAACCGGCGCGGACGGGAGGTTTCGTCTGGAAGATCTGCCAGTGGGCCCGGTCCACGTGTTTGCCGAGAAGGGCGGCTACCGGTTCACGGCCATCTGGACCGAGTCGAACGGGTCCGCACGAACGATTAAGCTGACGCGGAACGACCAGCCGATTCCGGCGTGGAAGCCGCTCCGGCCGCCTGTCCCCTTTGCCCGAGAACAGGAAGTGGCCCACCGATTGCTACAGAAGCTGTGGGCCATGCCGAGACATGGGAGGACCTACGGGACCATCCAATGTATGGCGCGGATGGACCCAGAGATGGCATTGGAGTGGTCGACGGAATTGGGTGGGCGTTACGATTGGCTGGTGCGTCAGGTAATGGCAGCCAAGATTGCCCTTGCGGATGCGGGCGAGGCCCTGTCGCTTCTGCCGGCCCGTAACGATGGGCGGACGTTTCGGGCGATCATGTCTTTGGCGGAGAGCTGTCTTGGCTCGGCGCCGGATAAGGCCGCGACGTTTGCGGAAGAGGCCGTGCTGCGCGCTCGGAATCTCGATCAACCGGATCGAACATCCGCATTGGCCAGAGCAGGTGTTCTCGTTGCGCGTCTGGGCAAAGTCGAGGCAGGCCGGAAGTTGGCCGAGGAGGCGGCGGCGATGGCCGCCAAGTTGAGCACCGATGGCCGGGGGTCATACACGCGCGGCATCGCGGCCGCCGCGTTGGCCCCGCACGATCTTCCGCGAGCGATGGGCTTGGTCGCTGCGATCGACGACGCATCCGACCGGGATAGGGGCCTAGCCAAAGTGGCCGCGGCGCTCGCACGAGAGGATCTGGAACAAGCCCTCGAAATCGTGGACCAGGTGGCCAAGCGGTCCACACTTCCCGACTTGGCGCGATTGGATATGGCGTATCGTCTCGCGGCGACAAGACCGGATGATGCGATTCGAGTCGTGGACGAAATGGACAGCTATGCCGCCTCGAAGATGCAGACCGAGGCATATGGCTGGGTGGCGGTCCGGATCGCTCCGCACAACAAAGCCCGCGCCTGCTCGCTGATCGACAAGAGTCTCACTGCCTATTGGGACGGTGCCCAGGAATATCGCAGTTGGAGCGGATCCGGAGGGCGGTCGGTGAGGGCGGCTCTCCTGGTCAGTCAAGCCGGCCAGGTAGGCCATCCCGAAATGGACGCGCTGATAAGCCGCGCCCTGGCCATGCGGCCCAACGCTGCGGAAGGTTACTCACCGCGCGAAATCGCGGAATACTCGGTTGTGATGGCGAAAGTCATCGCCCTTGTCGACCCGAGCCGCGCCCGGCAGCTTCTGGAGACCCTTGGGCCAACAGGCGATCAGCTTGAAGGGCAGGGCATCGAGCCGCGGGATTGGCTCCAGGCATGGGCTCTGGCCGACCTTGAGCACGCCGAAGAACTGTTCGAGCGTGCATTGGAGACCGCGAGCGATAACGCTGAATTCAGTCCGTCGGAGAGCGGACTGACGGCAATGCTGGAGGTCCTGACGACTCCGCCCTCGGACCGAGCCGCACTTCTACTCCGCCACGCCGGTGGCTACTGGTTTCCCGGCACAGAGTTCTAATGAAGAAGTCCGTTGTGTGGTTCAAACCACGATGGCAATGCGAATTACTCCGCCAGCGCTGACAAGTTCCCAGACTCGCTTGAGTTATCCCGCCAAGAGGCTTACGCTGATAGGGAGTCAATCACGGTTGCTTGCCAGGGGTGCGGGGGGAACGAGCCATGCGACGCGGTGATGTGATCCTTGGACTAGTCGTTGTTCTGTGCCTGCAGGGCCAACCGCCGGGAGTTTTGGG
>CAZURK010000345.1:7636-9261 GCA_964623055.1 uncultured Pirellulaceae bacterium | reverse complement strand
CGGACGCTTGGAGGATGCGTCCGGACAGCCAATCAAGGGAGCCCGAATCAAGCTCACTGCCTGGACGGGCGGCACTTTCGACGAGCCGACCAGGGAGTACTTCGAGTTGTCGTCGGTCGTGATCAAACCATCGACCGTGACGACTGCCGAGGACGGCAGCTATGTGCTTCGCGAAGTGCCGGTTGATGGAGTTCTCCGGG
The DNA here is from genome assembly GCA_964623055.1 of uncultured Pirellulaceae bacterium. GTDB lineage: Bacteria > Planctomycetota > Planctomycetia > Pirellulales > Pirellulaceae > JADHUC01. The sequence continues at coordinate 9,061 of CAZURK010000345.1, read as the reverse complement.
CGAAAATCACGACGGAGAAATACGGCTCGCCAAACATCAGCTTCACTCTGGCCAAGCAGCTGACGATCCGGATTAATCGACCCGGACGAATTCGGGGCACGGTGGTTGCCGACGGAGCGCCCGGCGACGCGGCCAAAGTCACCCTCTACCTCACCGGCCCCCGAGAACGGGCCCGGCCCCGAAATGTCGACTATCGTGTGTACTACGGCACCGAGGGCACAAGCGACGACTCGGGCGATTTCTGTTTCGATGCCGTCCCAGCCGGTAAGTACGTCATCTATCCACGCCTCGGCAAGGATTCGCCATACGTCTCCAAGGAGACGCCCGCTATCGAAGTCAAGCCCGGTGAAGAGGTCGCGGTATCCGTACCGCTGAAGCGAGCGATCGTCATTCGCGGAAAGGTTGTCGACAAGAAGACGGGAAAGGGCCTTCAGGGTGTCAGGGTGCTTTTCCGAAATGCCAAACCGACACCATGGTCCGGGTCGACGAAGGCGGCCACGACGGATGAGCAGGGCGCGTACACCGTCGCCGTCAAGCCGGGCAGGATCAGCATGGAAGTATCGCGGGTGCCCGAGGGCTACGTGAAGCCAGGCCGGGGCCGCGTGCGAAGCTCGGTTGAAGTCACCAAGGATATGACTTGGCCTACGATCGAGTTGCAGCCGACAGCCGTGATAGAAGGCATCGTGGTGGACGAGTCGGGCAAGCCCGTGCCGAACGCCGAGGTCCGACCGCTGACAAAGGACGGAGATTTCTACGATCACGAACCGGTCAAGACAGACCAAACGGGAAAGTTCGTGCTCAAGAAAGGCACACCGACAGAACCGCTGCAACTCCGCGTGCGCAGCGAAACGGCTGCCAGCGACGGCCCTATGGTCATCGTGCCAAAGGACGCCGAAAGCCCGGCCAGATTCGTGATCTCCGAAAAGACGGCCTTCCACTTACGTGGAAGGCTCGTGGACGATGCGGGCCAGCCAATCCGGGGCGCTCAATTGGGGCTCCGGACGGATTGGCGCGTCCCTGGAGGCGCCATCGGCTTTCAACTGTCGACCGGTACTACCGAGGATACGGGGCATTTCGAGTTCCTCGGCTTGTGGCCAGGCGACGAGTACACCGTGCATGTGGAGGCCGAAGGATACGACAAGTACGAGACAGCCGAGATTACGGGCGTGGCCGGTCAGACGCACGACTTCGGTAATATTGTCCTTGTCGGCGCCAGCGGCGTCGTCGAAGGAAAGACTGTGGATTCTGCCGGGAATCGATTGGCTGGCGTCCAAGTGTTCAACGCGGGCGATGCCCCACAGCCGTTGGCCACCACAACCGACGCGAAAGGCGAGTTCCGCTTGGAGGGTCTTCGCACAGGGCCCGTCTATGTATTCGCCAAACACGAGGGCTACCGTTTCACGGGCGTGCGCACGCAAAGCGGGG
>CAZURK010000345.1:0-7536 GCA_964623055.1 uncultured Pirellulaceae bacterium | reverse complement strand
TCCTTTCGATCTGGACCGCGCCCTCAAAATGCTCGAAACGATCACCGACGAGGACGCAAGGAAACGCCATCTGGTCGATGTCGCCATTGCCGCCGTTCCTCAAGATCCCGCCAAAGCGCAGAAACTGCTCGGCGACATGGAAGCGTGGGATGCCAGTTCGGCGTTCGTCCCGATGGCGTACCACTTGGCTCTGAAGCGGCCCGACGACGCCCTCCGCTTCATCGAGGAGTATTACGAACGGCAAACGCAATCGCGAGACCGTTGGGCGAACAAGACGAAGGCACAAGCGCTGGGTTGGGTGGCCGTGGCAATTGCTGCTGGCGATCAGCCGAGGGCGTGGGCGTTGATCGACCAGGCGCTCGATCCGTTCGTCGGGCCACACATACGCAGGGGTCACATGCCCTCAGGCAACTACGGCGGACAGGTGAGCCAGGCCGCGGCGCTTGCGGTTCTGGCCAGCCAAGTCGACTATCCAGATATGGACAGCGTGATCCACCGTGTACTGGCCTCGCGTTTGACCACCAAAGATGAATACTCCCCTACGCGCGTGGTCGAGTCGAACGTAGCTATGGCCATGTTGCTGGCGTTGGTTGATCCCCAGATGGCACGGGAGGTTCTCGCGTCCGTCGAGCCCCACCGCGAGGCGCTCGGCAGCGGAGGGAGCGGGATTGGGCAGCGCGAGTTTCTCATTGCCTGGGCTCTGGCAGACCCCCGGCACCTTCCCGTTCGCGTCGAGCGCGAACTTGCTGCGGCCAAGAACGAACCGGACTGGGACATGCACCGGAGCGGCCTCCTGAGCATGACTGAAATCCTCACCGTGCCGCCGCCCGAGCGACTCAAGCACCTGTCCCAACATCTCGGCAGATTCTGGACTCCAGGACAGGAGAGATAAGCCAATGAACACCGCATTGTTGACCATCCTGGGACTGTGCTTTTCGGCCGACGCGGAGGCCACTTCTGCTGCGTTTGACTTCCGGGATAGCGCGGATCATGAAGGCCGGTCGATGTTGCACTACCGGGCGATCGAGTTCGGTGACGCGCCGGTCCAACCGCTCGCGGGCGAGTTCTCGCCCACTCCCGGCGCCGTGTACGGTCAGGTCCCGGTCGGTCTGGCGCCCGAATCGGCATTGGCGGTTGTCTGGCTTCCCAAGGCAGAAGATGGGTCGATCCTTTGGTTTGATGCGGATGGCGACGGGACTCTGGCGGCGGCCGAGCGTCACGTCGTGCCCGGGCGAGAAATCGAAATACCGGCAACGATCACGGTTCAAGCGGAACCCGAGGCCAAGCAGGTTTCGCGAACGATTCTCTTTCGACGGCCGACGTTCGGTACTGGTCTCCGCTACGCCGTGCGTGGCTACGCCGTTGGCAGCCTCGACCTTGGCGATGCGAGCCATTCCGTGCTACTGGTCGATGGAAATGCCGATGGCTGCCTTGACACCGTCGGCCACGATCGCGTCTGGATCGACTTGAATGGGGACGGCCGCTTCGACGGTTTGACCGAGCAATTCCCGTTAGGTAAGCCCGTGGCCAAGGGCGAACATGTGTACGTGATCCGCAGCGACCCGCTGGCCCATGCCGTCTCGGCCAACCTTCGTAGACCGGGCGAGGGCATACTGAGGTTGACCCTTGCTCGGAACCTGATCGTCACCAAGCTCTCCGTGGAACTGGTCAGCGACCTGGGCGAGTTGGTGGCCATTGACCGCCTGGACGAGCCCGTGCCGGTTCCGCACGGCAAGTTCCGCATCTCTTGGCTGAAATTGCACGTGACCGGCCTGGATGGCCAGCAATGGTACTATTCGTTCAGCCGCAGCAAGCAGAAGTACTTCTCCGTTCCCATCGGAGAAGAAACGATGATTCCGCTACTCGGACAGCTTGCCATGCAGGTGAACCTTGCTTTGTCACGGGGAAGAGCCAAGCCAAGCGAGACAATTGCCGTTCGCCCTCGGGTAATCGCCGACGGCGAGACGCTGTATTTGTCGTCGTGTACTCGCGGCAGCGAGGACCGAATTCGCGCCGCCGAAGGCTCGGCGGAGATTCTCCTGCTGTCCCCCGACGGCGAGGCCGTCAGCCGGGGGCTGAGCGGTTTCTCGTGAGGCGGTTTGTGTTCGCACTCGTGCCGAGTGCCAAACGACGCCGGGGGAATGTACACGGTCCAAGTAACCATGGACACCGGCCCCCTGGCCGGCGAGCTTACCGGCCACGCCTCCCTTCCCGTAGCCGCCGAGTAGTCCGGCGAGACGCAACCGAGTGTTCCGGTCCTCTCCCGTCCGTAGATAGCAGGTTGAATTTCACGCGCCGTTGCCGCACACTGGTTGACGCATTGCGCTTACCCTTAATCCCAAAGTGGAGGAGCCCCGATGACTAACCTTGTGTGCAAGGCTGTAAGATCCGCAGCGTTCGTAGCGCTGTCCCTAGTTGTTTGCGGCGGATGGTGTGTGGCGGCGCAGCAATCGGTGCAAGAGCAGGCACAACGTATCCTCGACATGGCCGGGGCCAAAGGCGGTTTGATCGTTCATCTTGGATGTGGCGACGGACGCCTCACGGCTGCCTTGGGCCGCTCGGGACGTTTTTTCGTGCAGGGCCTGGACGAACAAGATGACGCCGTCACGGGTGTTCGTCAGCACATCTCTGCAACGGGTACTTACGGACGTGTCAGCGCCCGGCGTTGGGACGGCGAGCGGCTTCCTTACGTCGACAGCTTGGTCAATTTGATCGTTTGCGAGAGGCCAAACGAGGTCGAAAAACAGGAACTCATGCGTGTGCTCGCCCCGCATGGCGTCCTGCTTCTTCGCACTAACGACGGATGGGAGAAGCACGTCAAGCCATGGCCCGCGGAGATCGACGAATGGACGCATTTGCTGCATGGGCCCGACAACAACGCGGTGGCGCGAGACCGTATTGTGGGCCCCCCCGCTCATTTGCAGTGGCTGGCCGATCCCAGGCATTTGAGGAGCCACGAGCATCTGAACAGCGTGTCCGCGCTCGTGTCAGCGCAGGGGCGGATTTTCTACGTCATCGACGAGGGCCCGACGGCATCAGTCGTTGCGCCGCCGGCGTGGCGATTGGTTGCTCGCGACGCGTTCAACGGTGTTTTCCTCTGGAAACGTGAGCTCGGACCGTGGGAAGGACATTTTCGATTGTTCCGAAGCGGGCCGCCTGACGTAGGTCGACGCTTGGTGGCCGTGGGCAATCGCGTGTACGCAACTCTGGGTTATGGAAAACGAGTGGCGGCGTTCGACGCGGTCACCGGAGATACGGTGCGCGTCTACGACGGCACGGAAGGCGCCGTGGAAATCGTCTACGACCAGGGACGACTGTTCGTGGTGATTGGCAGCATCGACGAAGAGGCATTTCGGGAACTTTCCAAGCGGTACTATCCGTCACCCGAGCCGCGGCAAAAGGGGATCGTGGTGGTTGATGCCGACTCGGGCGAAGTGTTGTGGAAGCAAAAGGATCGCGACACCGCGGAGATCATGCCCACGAACCTGGCCGTCGCCGGCCAGCGGTTGTTCTTCCAAAACACGACGCAGTTGATCTGCCTGGACGCGCGTTCGGGTCAGGAGAAATGGCGTGCCGACCGCCCTGTGTACACAACGCGTTTGGCGTGGTCCGCACCAACGCTTGTGGCATGCGACGGTGTGGTGCTGTCCGCCGACGGAAGCACCGGTGGTGTGCCGCCCGACGCGGGTCGAGGGGAAGCGTCTGTGCGTTGGATCATGAGCGACACTGATATTCGCAAGCATCCAATTGGTGACTTGATAGCGTTTTCCGCAGAAACCGGCGAGCGGCTCTGGACGACCGAGAGCCTGCAGGGTTTTTGCTGTCCAGGGGACATCTTTGTCATGGACGGCCTGGTGTGGTCCGGTGCGATCGTAGCTCCGAATCAACAGACGCTGGACGTTGCCCTCGACTTGAAGACTGGCGAGGTGAAGAAGCGTCGATCCGGCGACGGTCCACCCGTAGGAGGACACGCCAGGTGCTACCGCAACAAGGCGACCGAGCGATTCCTTGTGCTCGGCGGCAGCGGCGTCGAGTTCGTCGATGTAAACGACTGGAGTTGGACCGCCGATTCGTGGGTGCGAGGAACCTGTCAGTACGGCGTGATGCCCTGTAACGGTTTGTTGTACGTCCCGCCCGATTCGTGCGCCTGCCGCCCAAACGCCAGACTGCACGGATTCACGGCGATGGCTCCCGTTCGGGAGTCGAAGAGTCCAAGAGTCGAGAAGTCAAAGAGTGAACCGGGAGGACGACTGGAACGCGGCCCTGCTTATGGCGAAATCGCCAATCGAAAATCGGCAATCGAAAATGTCAACGATTGGCCGACGTATCGGAAGGACGGTGCTCGTAGCGGGAAAACGGAGGCAGCGGTTGCGGCTGACTTGCGGTCCGCGTGGCAAACGGACATCGGTGGTCGGCTCACGAGCCTGACGGTCGGCGGCGGCCGGGTGTTCGTCTCGCGCCTGGACGCGCACTTGGTACAGGCATTGGACGTGGATTCCGGCGAAGTTGTGTGGAGTCGCACGGTCGGTGGCCCGGTGGATTCGCCGCCGACGGTTTCGCGCGGCCTCGTGGTGTTTGGCTGTCGCGACGGTTGGGTCTATTGCCTTCGCGCCAGCGACGGAGAGCTTGCCTGGCGTTATCGTGCCGCGCCGGATGACCGTTGTCTGATGGCTCCGGACGGGATCGAGTCTGTGTGGCCGGTGCATGGGAGCGTTCTTGTGCGGGATGGTATGGCGTGGTTCGCCGCGGGGCGTTCTTCCTACTTGGATGGTGGAATTCGCCTGCTTGCCCTTCAACTGGCCTCGGGCAAGCCGGTAGTCACAAAGCTGTTAGACGCTCGTGATCCCGACTGCTGGATCACGTCCGGAACTGGCCGCGGGCGGGCGACTCGGAATCGTCTCACCGGTACGCTACCGGACATCCTCTCGACCACCGGCGACCTGATGTTCATGGGGTGGACGTGTTTCGATACAGAAGGCGAGCTTGTGAACGCCCTGAAGCCGCATCTGTTCAGTGCCACCAGCTTCCTCGACGACACGTGGTGGCACAGGACCTACTGGCAGTACGGTGCCTGGATGCGTGGGGGATTCGGCGGATGGCCGCAAGCCGCACGGCAAATGCCGGCCGGACGGCTACTGGTCGTCGATGATGACGCCATATTCGGTTTTGGGAGATCGAAATACGATGTTGGAAATCCTGCGGGCGTACACGCCGGTCATGTCGGCGTGATCAAGGACGGCTACCAGGAAAGCGGACACGTCGATCATTCTCAGAATCCATTTCAGCTCTTCGCAGCAGCGAAGCCTGATGCGGAGAACGTTGAAAAAGGGAAACGAAATGTCGTCGAATACGAATGGCAAACTTCGGTGCCGATACTCGCACGTGCCATGCTACTGGCTGACCGAACCCTATTCATCGCCGGTCCGGACGCCGGGCGGGATAACAAGGGACTGGCTGAACTCCGCAGCATTAGACCGGGCCAACTGCTGGCCGTGTCGGCCGACGATGGAAACATCCTGGCCAAGTGCGAGCTTGCGGCGTCGCCAGTACTTGATGGCATGGCGGCGATCCCCGGCCGCGTGCTAGTTTCGTGTACCGACGGGGCCGTTCGCTGCTTTGCTGATCGTCAAGGTAATGGCACCCAGTGACACATGTGAGTATTCAAGGAGACGAGAAGTTGTCATTCGCAAGACTACACCAATTCATTTCGTTCGGCATCGTCTTGGTTGCTGGCATCTCGTCGGTCGGCTCGCGAAGCGTTGGGCAAGAGAACCTGGCGCCGGCGGCAAAGATCAGCCTGGCACGCAGCCTTGATGTCGCGCCGTACAGCGCGGCACACCTGGTCGACGGAAAGACGACGGCCAACGTAGACATTCAAGCGTGCGAATCGTGCTGGTGCGGCGGCAACGTTGATTTGCAGTTCGACCCGCTGGACGTGGTGGTTGATCTCAAAGCCCCACGCACTGTCGATCGAATCGTGGTGACGACCTGCCGACTGAAGAACCAGCAGCGACTGACCGATTTCGACGTTTTCGGCTGGGCGGGAACCGACTGGGATGGACGGCCTCTCGCGCGTGTACGGGGCAGCAGTGAGTTACGCATGGAAATGCGGTTCGAGCCCGTGCAAACCTCGAAGCTTTGCATACGGTTGCTCGGCAACGTTCGACCCAAGAACAACTTTCCCCACATCAGCGAACTGGAGATCTACGAATGCGACGGTCCAGCGCGGCAGACACTCCGGCCGGTTGGACTGCCGAAGTCGCTCTCGCAGATGGAGACGATTGCCGAGTTGGAAGCCGAGGCATCGCGAATTCGGACTCTCGCCGAACCCGATCTTCAGCCATCCGCGAAGCGGCGGCTGGAACTGGTCGAAAACAAATTGGCCTTTCATCGAGATGCCCAATCGTCGACCGAGCGGCTGGACGCAATTGATCGTGAGACGAAAGAGTTGATCGGCGCCGGCGTGCCTCGGTGGGCCGCTGCGCAGAGCGAAGCGCTAGCGAAATACGTCCTTTGGATTCACTGGTGGATCGACCGCCAAACTGCTGAGGGCGGCTTCGGGGGTGGATGGAACGACGACGTGGAATTGGTATGCGGCTGGCCGCTGGCCTGCTTGGCGGCAGATGATCGTCGTACGTATGACTCGCTGGAATTGCTTGCCGACGCCGTTTGGAGCTGGGGGCCGATCCAGAAGCATGGCTACTCGACTTACACGGATGTCGAGCATTCGGCCGAAGAGATCTCGTATAGCCTGCCGCGGATGGTGATGCTCGACTACGGGAATTCGAAGTGGACCGAGCGGTGCAGCCGAACGACCAATACTTGCTTGCAGGAATTCATGGGCGAAAACGGTCGAGGAATGCTTCAGTTCCGATCCGATTGGTTCGGGTACAAAGGCGACAAGCCGATGGTCCGGGAGGATCGTCCAGTTGACGTTCCCGAGGGCGCCAAGGCCCTGAAGCCGGCGTTGTACGCGGCGTGGCGCGGCGACGAGACAGCCCGGAGCGTCGTGCTTCGTTACGGCGATACTTGGCTCGACGCAGCCATGCAGGAGTATGAGGGCAAGCCGCGAGGCTTGTTGCCCGCGACTATCGACTTCCGGAGCGGCCAGCCTCAAGGAATCTCGCTCAGGATGCCACCGATGCGAGCGACGCATTATCATCTGATCGGCTGCTACCTGCTAACGGGAGATCCCAAGTACCTGGAACCCGCAAAGGCGACCGTCCAGTATTTCCTGGTGGACAACGGTCGCGGCGGTCTTCCGCTGATGAAGTCAGGCGATACGGAGCATATGGGGTTGAGCGACCAGTTGGCAGTGATCGCGTCGCTGTGGAGGACACTCAGCCGCGACGACAGATTCGACACTCACTTCGAACGTTGGAGCAGACGGCTTGCCAACTCGATGGACGCCGGATACGAGAGTTACGCGCTCGTCGATACAACATCGTCGGAGCTGTGGGTCAGGAAGCCGCTTTCCGTCGGCGCGTTCCTGGTTGGACGGCGGGCGATCGGCTCGCAATTCTACATCGGCTGGCT
>CAZURK010000344.1:0-15350 GCA_964623055.1 uncultured Pirellulaceae bacterium | reverse complement strand
ACCTCAGACAGCGGTTCCGAGATGAAACTGCACTGGCAGTTGATGAACTCCGTCGTTGGCAAGTCCTGATGTGCGGGACACGCCCCTTCCGGGCCACACGTCGAGTGCACTTCGGCGGTTGTACGCCGGATTCAAACGAACTCTGGATGAAGCAGTTTGCACGGAGCCTGACGGATTGCCGGGACGGCTTCCTGAATGGCAAACGATACGTACATGGACCCCGAGGGCAAGTTCTGCCCCGTGTCCAAGCACGTCCTTGAAAACGAAGGAAGCGAATAAGATATTCTCGGCGGCAATTAAACCCCACCCGGGGCATACTTGCCTCTGAGTGGAGCCACCCCGTGAGCGCTTCGGTCGTGAACACTGCCGCGCGCAAACTAGTTGCGTTTCGAGCCAGCGGTGGGGGCGACGCAGGTTAGCCACCATGCCTCGGCGTTTCTTAGATGGCGCAAGAAATGTCTGTCGACCGTCGTCTCAAGAATGGTCCCTTGTGGAGTCGATGATCGTTGCTCATGCCCACTTTTCTTGCGGTATCACTTCTTGCTGACATCGACGCAAGCCGCATCGCCAACAGCATTCCTTGCGTAGATTTTGCCGTTGGCCAAGGCGGGTGTTGTCCAGCACCTGCTTCGCGGCAACAACTGCGTTCGAGCTAGGGCAGTGAAACCACTTGGATCGGCCTTGGCGGTCACCAGTTCGCCCTTGTCGCTCATGATGATCATCCGGCCGTCGAAGCTCATGGTCAACGACCCCTTGCCCAGGCTCCGTTCCCCCCATTTCTCCGTCCCGTCGTTCAGATCGATGCACTTCAATTCGCCTTCGTCGAAACCGTATACATGATCGCCGCCCTCCCCCCAGAGCACCGCGCAGTTCATTTGGGTCCGCATGACACGGCTCTGCCAAACCTCGTTTACTTGACGGCCGACGACCTTAATCAGCGCACAACCTCGGTTGTAGCCGGAGGAGATGAAAATCCGGTTTCCGATGACGATCGGATCGGCGGCGTTGATGTCGTACTTGGTCTTCCACTCGAACTCCCAGAGCTTCTCTCCGTCTTTCGCCGCCACGCCCATGACGGATTGCTTTCCGAAGATGGCGAAGCAGGCTTGACTGTCCATCGTATAAGGCACGGGCGTGGCGTACCCACAGGTGTCCATGCCGTTCTCCCAAACCACCTCGCCGTTTTTCTTATTCAGCGCCAATCCGGCAGTACCCACGTTCAGCACGAGAAGATCGCCCGCGACGAGCGGTGATCCGGCAATCTGCCATCCAGGCAGCTTGCAACCGAGTTCGTCCACCAATTGCTCGTGCCAAATGATTTCTCCCGATGACGCGTTGAAGCAAAACAGATCGCCCATCCTGCTCAGTGTATAGACGATCTCGCCATCCACAGTGGGAGTTGCCAGCGGTCCACCTTCATGGAGTTTGGGTTGCAGCAAACATGGATATTCGTGTCGCCAGATTTCCTTGCCCGACTCCGCATCGACGCAATAGATGATATCCGTATTGGCGTTGTCTCCCTCTTTGCCCGTGTTGCCCATCAGAAAGGCACGGCCATCGGCAACGGCGATCGAGCCGAACCCGAACCCGATCGATTTCGTCCAGAGAATCTTGGGCTCCTGGGCATCCCAGTTGGTCTGCCAGTCGGTCTCCCGCGAAAACCCGTTGTGGTCCGGGCCACGATAGTTCGGCCAGTCTGCCGCCCGGACCATTCCGCCGCTGATCCACAGCATGCCCAACATCTGTACCATAACCAATCGGAATCGTGTCTTTCTCAACATGGGGTTTTTCCTCTCTAGCTACTGATAACTCATAGGGATTTGAATTCCCGCGACAAACCTGAGTCAAGCCCGACGTGGGGTGGGCCTGCAACCGAACGGTCCCGAGATTCGTAAGGCCCCGTCCCGCAGCCCTTCTCCGAGGCCATCTTCCGAGTGGCCAGTCTCCGCAGTTCGTCGTAGACCAGCGGTAGGAGTTGCTCGGCGGCCAGGCGGTCGCCTTTCTCGATGCAGACAAGATACGGGTGACGTCGGTCATGCGCGTGGCTCTCCAATAGACGCCGAGGCCCACGATTATAGCAGCTCAGTGACGTAGCGCGCCCCAGAGTTTGGGCCGAAGCCCGGCTGAACTGCCGCCAAATCGCGCCTCGAAACACCTTCCTTTCCCGTACCACTTCCTCCGTCGCAGCCAACCACGCCTGACTCCAACGGATGCAGCCCCCAGAGCCATCTCAGAAATCAAAGTCCTAGAAAGCCGTGAGACAGGCCGGCCCTTGGGACAGCTCCGAACCGCCTCCTATCCCGACAATGTAGCCCTGTCGATGGGCCGATTCAATACTCTCTTCTCGGGAAAGGTGGTTTCTCTCGTGGGGCTTCTCGGCCTTGGTCACCTTGCGTTGTTCGGCAGCCGTCTTTTCCAGGAGTTGTCGGATGAGCGCGCGGCGGACCGCGTCTTTCGCGTCTTCGAATTTCCCCTCACTCGGCTTGACCTCGGTCACCTCGATAAGATGGACGCCAAACTCGGTCTCGATTGGCTGACTCATCTGGCCCGGAGTCATGCCGAAGGCTGCATCAGAGAAGGGCTTCCAGCGATTTCGATGGCGGGAGGTGTGCCGCGAAGTCATAGCCGCACGCTGGGATTGCAGGAGACGCGCAGTACGAATTGTCCGTAACAGTGCAATTAACGTGAGTTCCTGTCTCGCATTTCCAGGAATCTGTAACCCCGCATGGCTACACGGATTACGCCGTATCATGAGACGGCAAACGGGTGAGTCGTCTTCCCCTAATCGTTGCTCGCTGGCTGCCCTGTAACTACGATGACATTGATGGCTTTTCACCCAACAAGGGTTGCTATGCCCAATCGGAAGACTGTATCTCCGCAGAAGACAACGAATACTGGCGTACTTCAAATCGGCGATCAGTGGAGTGCGATCAGTATCATCGCTCAGTCACAGACGCATCCGCTAAAGGCCGTCTGCGAGTTGGTCGAGAACGCGATTGATGCTCGAGCGAATAACATTGATATCGTTCGCCGTAGATCAAACGACCAGATCATGTTGGAAGTGGCGGACGACGGTCATGGTGTGCAACTGGACGTAGATGGGCAGCCGGACTTTGGTCACATTGCCACGCACATTTGTGATTCGATGAAACGGCGGCTTTCACGTCGCTCGCGTAACGGTGTCCATGGCGAGTTTGGCATTGGGCTTTTGAGCTTCTGGAGCATCGGCCAGCAGCTTCGCATGATCGCCAGCGACAGCCACGGACGGCTACACGAACTAGTACTAACTCGTGGCGAGCAGAACTACTCCGTGTCACCTGTGCGTGGATCCCTCGCCGTGGGCGGCACACAGATCGTTGTCGGTCCGCTTTTGGAAGCAACTCGCAAGATGGTTACTGGCGAGAAGTTACGACGATACTTGGCGAATGAACTCCGCGATCGAATTCGGACCAGCGGCGTGCAGATTCGGATTGCGGACAGGATCTCTCGCAAGCAACTGGTTGTCATGCCACGCGAGTTTCAGGGCGACAGGCTGCACGAGTTGAAGGGTATTGCGACCCCGCATGGCAAGTTGATTGTCGAACTGTATTTGCATTCGACTGCCAACAATCGACAGGAAACCCGAGTCGCCGTCTGCAAGGACGGTACGCGGGTGCTTCGGGATATTTCGGAGTTGATCCCTTTCGAGCGCGCACCCTGGACTGATGGACGATTGGAGGGAATCCTTGACTTTCCAACACTGAATCTTGCTCCTGGTACTCGCGAGGGTGTCGTGCCCGACGAGCGCTGTGAAGCGTTCATCGAGGCTGTTCACTTTATCGAACCTGCAGTGACTGAAGCCATCGAACGGCGCGACGAAGCGGAGTCGGCGATAGCAAACCGACAGATCCTGCGACAGGTGAAACGAGCGTTCCTAACGGCGTTGCGTGAGTTGCCGCAAGATCAGTATCTACTCTTTGATGTGCCGTATTCCACGAGGCGTTCTCGCGACGGAAAGACAGGCAACGGAAGACCGACAACGCAAGAGGCGGTCGCTCGCACGAAGAAGGAAACGATCGAGGTTGGATCGTCGCTCGGACCGAGTCAACTTGATACCGCCCTTATCACCCCGCGAAACGCTCGACGACAGCCGAAGGGTGAATGCGTGCTGATGGCAAGGGCATTCGACGCTCAAGGCGAGCAATTGATGGATCGAGTGCATTACAAATGGTGCATCGTTGAAGGCGAGGGACGTTTGAGAAACGTCGAAGGCGCCCACTGTACCGTCACAGCGTACGAGCCTAATCGTGTCATCGTCGAGGTCCGAGCCGACAAGGGCATCCGAACCACGAGCGACCAGGTCGCAGTCAAATTCATCGAGCATGACGACTACGGCTCGGCCCGCGGTTTACCGTCTTATCGATTGCGAGCGGAATCAAACCAAACATGGCGATCTCGTTACGATGTAAAGAAGAACGAAATCGTTATCAACTCGGCGCATCGGGATTTCCTGGCCAGCAGAACCACGATGGCCAAACACCGCCGGTACATTGGCAAGCTGTACGCAAAAGAAGTGGTCCTGCTGAACTTCCCGCACGAATCGTCAAGCGAAGCAATGGAACGATTGATTGAAGTCATCGTGCGTACAGAAGACTCGCTTTGAGATCCAAAGAGGCTGTTTGTAGAATCCCACGCCCGCGACACCTATGAGGGGTCTGTACTCATCCCCGGACGATCAAACCGACTGCCCGGCGAGTTTCGCGAGTGCCCCATCCAGGGCCAGGAGTCTCTCGGATTGCTCGGGTGCCGCGATTTCGTTTTCTGCAAGCTCTTACCGCCTGCAATTGGCGACCTACGTTAACCTGCGTCGGTGAAATCGACCGCGGTAGGATGCGCGGACGTCCTCTTGACTCAGCGGTCGTGAACACCGCCGCGAGCTACGCAGCGACGCGAGAAAGCCTCGGATGCCATCGTCTCGGTCAGTTCGCGGAGCACAGTTACCGACCCAGGACGGATACTCCTGAGCGCGCAAGCCTAGCGGCGCATCTACCTGGGGGCGACGTGGGGGCCGATCAACGCGCGTTTGCTCGCGTTGAACGCTGGTGCAGTGGGGGTCGAAAGGCAAAAGACCGCTTCAAGACGCTTGACGCTGCCCTACGAAGCCAACCGACACGGAGCCGTGTCCTTCCGTAGCGTATGTGGCGGATGCGGCTTGACGCGAGAATAGCACCGCTACGTACATGGCGAGTACCGCACGTGAGACCAACATTCACCTCCGGCCAATTCCAAGCCGCATAACCAGTCTACGGTATGGCAACAGACGGTCCCTGGTTGGGCGAAACCGGTGGCATTCTCGCTTGATGGAAAGAGTGTCGCGGCGCTTTGCCATGGGCGATCGATCCGCTTCTTAGATATAGAGACAGGGGCAGTGAGGCACGAAACCCGATTCGCCGACTCCCCGCAGAGCGGACGGGAAATCGAAGACCAACGAACCATCCGAAGCCTTTGTCGGCAGCGTGGCGCGGGTGGAGGGCCGCGCGTGTGCCACCGGCGGCTATTCGGACAGGCAGCGTATGAAGGTGGTTCTTCGTATTTTACCGAAGAACAGCCTTGACACGGGTTTTCTGCTCCACTATCTTCGCATTATTACGAAGATTTGCGGTGAGCATCCCAATTCTCAACAAGGCACAGCGATGGCACGTCCAGCATCAGAACATCCGACGGAGATGGAATTGCAGATTCTAAAGATCCTGTGGAAGAAGTCGCCGCTGCTTGTGCGGGAAGTACGTCAGGCGTTGGCAGACGCGGGGCGCGATATCGCGCATACGTCCGCGATCACCGCGCTGAACATCATGTTCAAGAAGAAGTACTTGACGCGAAAGAAGCAGGGGAAGTCGTTCCTGTTCGCGCCCCGCGTGGGTCGTGAACAGGTCTGTGAGGGAATGCTGGGCGATGTAGTTCGTCGCGCGTTCGATGGTTCAGCGACGGCGCTTATGTTGAGCTTGTTCAATTGTGCAGACCTTGATGAAGAAGAGTTGAAGGAACTGCGGCGGCTCATCAATCGCAAGATGAACGAACAAACGTAGTGCATCTTCCCGTTGCCACAGTGATCGTCCGTCGACGTTACAGTGGCACACCGCACCATTTCCTGGTAGAGCAACACTATGAACGTGCTCGATTGGCTGCAGCCACTTGGCGACACGGATTCTGACTTCACCGTCTCGCTGTCGTTGACGCTTCTCCACTTTCTCTGGCAGGGGTGCGTTATTTCCGCCGTTGTGTACTTGGTCGGTTGGCTGTTCCGCCGATCGTCGGCGACGGTCCGTTACTGGTTACACGTGGGGGCACTCTTGTTGATGGTCACTTGCGTCTGCGTGACGTTTGTGCTCGTCTCCGTGCGTCAGGGCAAGGATGTGACGGCTTCGGCAATGGAATCCGAGAACGCGCCACAGGCACTAACGGCCCCAAGTGCGGTCGTTGAGACTGAGCGTGATCCGTCGATCATCCGACCGGAACCCGATCTGCCGATCGGTGCTCCAGATCGCGGGAATGTCACCGCCGGGAGACTCCGGTCTTTGTCCGAAACGGAACAGCCGATCGGCTCCTCTGGAACGGCCGAGGTATCGCTGAGTAGCGGAGAGCATGCAGACGGCCTGATGGCGGCAATTGCCCACATCTCGCCCTGGCTCAGCACGTTTTACTTTGTTGGCGTGACTGTGATGTTGTTTCGCTTGACCCGATCGTCGTGGAGTGTGCATCGCCTGAGGCGACAGTCGCGTGTCGTGGACGATGAGGCACTGCTGGCGATGATCAAACGTCAAGCCAGACGTGTTGGGCTAAAAACTGCACCGGCCATCGTTTTCTGCGAGCGTGTTGCCGTGCTGACAGTAGTCGGGATCGTGAAGCCCGTGGTTCTCCTGCCGGCGTCCCTGGCAACGAGACTCGCGCCGCAACAGCTTGAAGCACTTTTGGCTCATGAGCTAGCTCACATTCAGCGTTTCGATCTGGTGGTGAATCTGTTGCAGCGTTTGATCGAAACGATGCTGTTCTTCCATCCGGCCGTATGGTTTGTCAGCCGACGAGTAAGCATCGAACGAGAACTCGCATGCGACGACACGGTAGTGGCCGCAGGTTGGCAACGAGTCAACTACGCCGACGCGCTTGTTCGCATGGCCGAGCTTTCATCGGCGCCGCGCAATCCGCAGTTTGCGAACCAGGCGACGGCACTGACGGCGTCGGGCAGCACCCCCGTCGGATCTCAAACAACGCGTGTTGCGGCTGCTGGGGGACGACGATCTGCCAAAGGTCCGTTTGACGCAGGCAGGATTGACGATGTTCGTCGTTATTCTGACGTTGACCGTGCTCGCCCCGTTGTTTGTCCACTCCTGGGCAAAATCGGCTGGCAGCCAGCCAGGAGGTGACGAAACAGATCGTGTCGCGGATCTCGCGGATTCCGACGACGAAAACCCATCGTCGGATCAGGTGCGGGGTCAGGAGACCCGTGCACAACAGGGAACCGGCGCACAACAGACGCGGCAACGGGCGGATGCAACGAAGCCGCAACCTTCGCAGAATATGGGAACGTTCACGGGTCGATTCCTCTACGATGGCGAGCCGCCAAAGCCGGAGAAGATCTCCATTTCGACAAGGTATCGTCTGCGAGATGGTCGGTTGCTGGACCCTGATTCACAATTGGTTCGCTACAGTCGCCTTGGTTTGACGGATCAATCGCTGATCGTGGGCGAAGACCGTGGCATCAAGAACGTAGCGGTTTGGATCCGAGGTAGGGACGTCCCAGTTCCGCCGCGGACCGAACTTGACGAGAAACCCGTGCTCCGCGCCACCGGTGGTCAATTCGAGCCGAGGCTGCTCGCATTTCAAGCTCCCCATACGCTTGTGCTGAAAAACGAGGAAACCAATGTTGTGAATTTCAGTTGGCTTCCGCTCGCAAGCGTACCTTTGAATCGTCTGGTGCCGGCTCAGCAGAGCGTCGAGCATGCGATCGAACGCCCGAGCGTGCTGCCGGGGCCTGTCAGATGTAGCTACTTCTCCTGGATGAAGTCGTGGCTGCTTCCGTGCCAGTACCCGTATTTCGCGGTATCCGCAGATGACGGCACGTTTCGCATTGAGAACCTCCCGCTCGGCCAGTGGGAATTCCAGGTCTGGCACGAACGCACCGGCCGCCTGCAAACGGACCACTGGCCAAGGGGCCGATTCACGCTGAAGATCGAAGCGGGGGCAAATGACCTGGGCGTCGTCAAACTCCGTCCAGATTTTTTCCGGGAAAAGGACGAGGAGTACGACAAGCCAAACGCTCTGCGTGTCAGTCTGTCCGATGCGACGTGGATTGAACTGGCCGGCGTCACGGTGCATCCGCAGCGATACGGTTGGTGGCGAGCCGATGGCACGCCCCTCGACGGACGCTTGATATCCCGATTCAACCCGGTGGAACCACTGAGAGTGCCCGCAGGTGAGATCTGTCGTGAGATTCAGTTTCACGGGCGAGTGGAGCCTAGCACGACCGTTGACATGAAGCCGAGCGTCGGAGCAGGTCACAGTGGTACAAGACACCGCCGTATCGACGATCCGAAGCTCACGGGTGTGTTCGTCGACTCTGTGCACAATAACGTCGTATTCTTGCCCGACAGTACTCGGCACACTGACCTCAGTCTGCGAGTGGCCGACGGGGCTTGGCGCACGTTCGCGAGTTCAACGGGCGACGATGGTGAGAGTAACCGTGTACGATTTGAGCCTGCATCTGCAGTGGGCGGTCGCGTTAGGACAAAGGCACGGTTCGAGCTGCCTGGCGTGCGCGATGGCGAGGTTCGCTTTGTCGTCGAGGACAATTCCGGCAAGCAATACCCGGGCGCCAGCCGATTGTCGACTGGTAAAGAAATCAAAAGCTCGATTCTGCTCCCGTTGCCGATGGATAAGATCCGTACTGTCCATTTCCAGTGGCGTCCCATTCGCCGCTTCGAGTTTCGCAACGTCTCGCTTTTTGCTGGCGAACCGACCGCAGCCGTCGTAGATTCTGTGACGCCTACGAACGAAGCCGGGCCAATCAGTACACTCGTTGTGCAGGCAGACGACGGCGAGCCCGACGCCAAATCAGGTCGGCGACCGGCAAACGAAACTAGCGAACTCGACGGCGAAACCGCAGATCCGCCGCCCGCAAACGACGATCGCCGCACGGTCGTCGTGCCCACAGATGAAGAGAAACTTCAGGGAGAATGGCGTGTCACCAGCATGCGCGTCAAAGGGAAGGATGTTGACATAGCTGCACGTGGCAAAATCGGGTACCTCTTCACCAAGAATCGGGTGAAGATGACTGCCCTCCTTATGGTAGGTGTTTGCGAATTTACTCTTCGCCCTGATACCAGGCCAAAGGAAATCGACCTCAAGGTGGTCGAGCCCGCTGCGTTTGCAAAGGAGGCTTTTGGAATTTATCGCTTTGATGGCAAAAAAGTGGTTCTTTGCATTGGCGAAGTCCGGCCCTCAAAATTTTCGGGTGACGATGATGCCGCACTCGTGGTTCTCGAACGCCGCAAGACCGAAAAATAATTGCCGGATGCACAATGAGATGCACCGAAGTCGCCGTCGGTGCGGGTTTTGAAGTTGAGATCACTCCGGCGACTCGGTGATCTCGGACGTCAGGACATAAGGATGACTCGATGAATAGGTTTCTCCCAGGCTATTGCTGCGAACTAGTGTTCCTGTCGGTTTTCCTTTGCGTTCATTCCGTATGTTCGTCACAAGAACCGGTTGCCGGAGCAGCGCCGTCTTCACAGACCACAAAGGAGGCGCGGGAGCACGGCGATATATTACAATTCATCAACGTACCCGCTACGGCTTTGCCCAGGCACGTTCGGCTGGTGGAACGAATCCATACCGCTCCCCTCATTCCGGTTGCTCAGAATCCCGATGTTCTTGTCGATCCGCAACGGATCAGACCAGTAGCTGTGTTTTTCGGGATTCGTGATGAAGCAGATTTGGGACCGGTACGTGCCGCCGTCGTGGCCATGTATCAGGACAAAGATCCTGCAAACGAGATCGGTGTCTATGGGATCTACTTTTCCGATAAGAAGGCCGCCAACAAGCGTTTCAACAAACTCCCGAAGGCCAAAGAGGATTCTCCATTCATCCTGAAAGGCCGGCTGCTACTGTACATCTGGAAGGATGACGGAGTCAGCGACTTGGCGTGCAAGGCAATTCGCGACTATTTCAGGACGGCAAAGTTCAAGCCCGCCCATCACGTCACGGCGCAAGATGTCGATCCTCCGAAGGATCGTACCAAAGTCGCGACTATACTTGGTAAGTCCATTTACTCGGATTCGGTTGTTGTTTCTACCGAGGTCAATAGGCAGCGCAAGAAACTTGGGGAGGAAGAGTTTGATCGGTGGCTTCAATCGCACCGCGGTCAGAGACTCTTTCTCGCGATCAATGTCGCACTGCTTCAGCAATATGCCACGGAAAACGGATCAGTTCCAACCGACAACGAGATAGACGCTTGGATACGACACGCGCAAGAAGCGACCAGGGGAAACGACAATGCTCCAAAAGACCCAGAGCCCCATGAAGACAAGATGCTTCGGCTGTTTGCGTACGGCTGCATCATAGACTGGAAGACCAGCAAGGCATTGTGCGAGAAATACGGTGGCAGAGAGGGGTTTGGCAGCTTGGGTGCTTGCATGGCCTTCGACGCCCGAACCAAGCTTTTCAGAGAGCAACACAAAGCCGGAAAATTCCGGATCCACGATCCCCAATTACGAACGCTTTTTTGGCATGCGGCCGCTGATGAAGCCTATGCCGACACCGTTCTTGAAGGTGATCGGGCCAAGCGGTTCTTTGAAAGAAGGCCGCGGTGGCAAGCTGATGAACAACCAGAGAGGCCGAAGCCGGTCGCGGCCCCGAATTCACGTGAAAACGCGTCATCGCCAGCCCGGTGACCAGACGTTCAATGGGAGAAGCATCATGCGAATCAAATGTGTTCCTTCGCGTCGCCTGTCTTTCCTCGCCGCAGCCACGAGCGTCGTGGCCACACTCGCATGGATTGCTCCGGCGCTCATTCTGAATAATCTCGCTGTCTGGTGTGTAGCTGGGCCTCCATGCATCGTGCTGGCTGTTGTTTTCTATCTTCGCGGTCGGCGGATTCCGTCTGCTGCGAGAAATGGCGACTGCTAGGCTATCGCAAACAGTAGATTGAAGTTCAGGTGAGGGCGTGTGACGATGTAGGCCAGGACAGGTCCTGGCCTACCCTAAGACTGAGCTTGGACAAAGCAGTAGTCCCGTAACGTTAGGAGTCAAGTCAGCATGCGAACGCCAACATCATCCAAAGCGATCTTCGTCATCATTCTGATGTGGCTTTGTGGATGCGGTGAGCGCCAAGAGCCGTCCGATTCGTCCAGCGATAACCAGACAGAGAACGACTTCGCATCACCTGAAACCGCATTCCAAACAGCCAAGACGGCCATACTCTCTGACGACTACTCAGGGTTTTGCGATTGCTGGACAACCGATGGCCGCGATCTCTTAGCCGTCGGTTTCGTATTCATCGGTAGGTTTTACAGGAGTTCCGCAGCGCGCAAGCAGAAGACGGATCCAACAGCCGATGCGAGCGAGTTGCAGGAGAACGTGCGGCGAATCAACGAGGTATTCGAGAGGCACGGGCTGAATCGCGGAAACACCCCGACGATTTCGTTAACCGGCGATGAGGATGCAGACCGCAAGGAGGTCCTCAAGCTAATCGAGCCAATCAGCGACCGCACCGGCTTCATCATCGAAATGTGTGAGTTGACTCCACAGGTTTACGACCGGCCAAATGTCAAGCTACTTCAGGATGATGCCAAACTGGTCGACTTGGCGGTGACCGGTGACACGGCCTCTGCAACACTTGTACAGACCCGCGAGGGCAAGGTCCTGGAATCCCCAATCACATTCGCCCGAGTGGATGGTCAGTGGAAGATCGCTGAAATTGAAAGACTCATGAATTGACAAGACGGGAACGCCGATGGCTAGCCAAGTAGGGAGAATGTCATGACTGATAATTGCCGCAAGAAAGCGTCGGAAATATCTGTGGTGCTGCTGAGTGTTGTTATCCTTTTGCTGATCGTGCCCGTTGGGATCTCGGTTGGGACGTTTCTCGGCCTCATCAGCAACTTCGGCCTCAGCTACACGGTGGAGAATGCACGGCTTAACCCAGAGATCTTCGCCGATCAATTCGCAGGACATGTTGTTTATGGCGGATGGATCGCCCTGGTGTGCCTGGCCGCGGCCTTCGTACTCATCGGTATCCTGATCAAGGCGATGTGGCGAGGGAAGGAAATGCACGTTGTTGGAAAATAACCATGTAAAACCTGATTTGTGACGACCGACCGAATGACGGCTGTTCTATGAACCATCAACGCCGCAATTCGGTTCATAAGACACCTCCGATTCAGTAATGATGAAGTGGTCAACTTGTCCAACGAAGTAAACGTGCGTGTCCGACAATGCCCCCCTTTTCGCCATCAATCAAAATTCGCCACCAGCCAGCGGTGGTAGGCAAACCATGTCAACAGCAAACCAAACATGGCGAATAACCCCGCGCCCGCCAGCGGCAATAGGAAGTTACCCAGGCCAGGCAGTGGGGACTCATTCAGCATATGGGCCACCATTAATATAGGGAGGCTGAACACGCCCCAAATCGCTCCGACCACCACATACAACATTATTTGCGAAGAAGAATCGCGTCTTGCTAACCAGGTTAAGCAGAGCCCTATGCCAAATAGCCCAACTTGAGCCAAGACGGAGCACGCCAAGACGTTCACCACCAGGCCAAATCGGAGCGGCTCCAGGGCGGCCGTGATCCACCACAGCATGAAGGCGGCATACATGCCGCCCCATGTCCGAAGGCAGGATATGGCGACAGCCATGCCGACTTGCTTCAAATAAGTCCGTCGCTCCACCGGCAGCATGATTTCGTATCCGAGCAGGTCATTTCGACGTGCCAATTGCGACAGCGACCTGAATGACGGGAAAGCGATCAACCAGACCAGGAATGTCAACCAGAAGAACGCTGACGGCTCCAGTCTCCCCCTGGCAGCGATCCAAGCCGCAAATTGGACTGCAACGACCACACCGACGCCGAAAAGCCAGGATTTCCAGCCGTTGGGCATTCCCACTTGCCACCTACACACAGCCGACCAGCGCGATGTGGAGGCACGTCGGGCGTGATTCGTCCAGCGGGCCATGTTGTTCTCCATGAACCGCTCTGGCAACGCCGTAGGGAGCATCCACGCGCCGGCCTGCGCCGGGCCGGTCGTGCATCTCCCCGCCCCGCCGATGCACGTTGGCTGCTTGTAGGTGGGCATATCTTCGTTGAGCGCAACCAATCTGACCCCACCGAGTACAGCAAACGCCGCACCCAGTGCCAAAAGAGCAACTGCCTCGGCCTCGAATTTACCCGAAAGCAACTGCCATAGGAGTATCCTTGCCGGCTCGGTGAACGTTGTGATGAAGCCGAAGGCGAGGAGCCAGGATAACAGGTTCGGGTGCGTCACTTGATACAGAATCAGGCCAAGCAGGAACACCGTCAGGGCAACAAGTCCCACGGAGCGCAGGTCCGCCAGCCAAATCAACATCAGCGGCAGAACGACGGCCAGCAAGAAGGCGGCCGCAGCCGCCACCGTGGCGTGAACCCGTCGGAAGCTTGGCGTCAGATGTGCCCGCGAGTCGGCAAATTGGCTCTTCACGTGGTAAGCAAACATTACGAAAAGGGCGATCGCCAACACTAGTAGCATTTGTGGCTGGGCCGCTGCCATATCGCGGCGACTACCGCTGAGAAACTTTGGCAAGAATCCTGTACCCATCAAAAGAAATATCACGGATACGGCCCAGCCCTGCGGCGACGAAAACGGCCGACGCACGTAGGTCAATGCCACCTGCACGTATGGATTCAACGCGATCCCGACGCCGGTCGCTCTCGCCCCCGACCGTCCACTGAAGGCTGGCGATTTGTCTTTGTCATCAAGCATTGTGCATCTCCATGAAACTCTCTTCGAGATTCACATGTGTCTGCTCTTTGAGGTCTTCGAGCAGTCCTTGCCAGGCGATGCGGCCCGATTTCAGGATGGCCACGTTGTCGGCCACGCGCTCCAAATCAGACGTGATGTGCGTGGAGAAAAGCACCGTGCGTTTGCCGGGCTCGGCCAACTCGATAATCATTTGCAGGAATTGTCGGCGGGCCAACGGATCAAGGCTCGCGGCGGGTTCGTCCAAGATGAGCAACTCGGGGTCGTGTCCCAGCGCCAGCAAAATCGCAACCTTCTGTAGCTGGCCCACCGAAAGCGGGCCAATGCGATCCTTGCGTGGAATGTCCCATTCTCTTGTAAGTCTGGCAACCAACTCGTGGTTCCAGTTGGGATAGAATGCGGCCGTGTAGTCGATCAGGTGCTGCACCTTCATCCACGGATACAGGTTGAATACCTGCGGCACATAGCCGATGCGCACTTTTGCCTCGGCGCTAAGGTTCCAGGAATCCTCGCCCAGCAGTCGGGCCTCGCCCTGTTGCGGCTGAATCAAGCCCAACGCGCACTTGATGAGCGTGGTCTTGCCCACCCCATTGGTGCCCAGCAATCCCAAGACCGAGCCTTTGGGCACGGCCAGGTCGAGCCCCGTGAGCACATGTTTCTTGCCGTAGGACTTGACGATCCCTCGCAACTCGATGGCCGCGTCGTTCATGGTTTCGGTCCCTTGTCTAATGCTTCCTGCAATAGTTCATGTAGTTCTTCAGGCTCGACACCCAAGGTCTTGGCCAATTCGGCAGTATGGGCGATCTGCTGGCGCAGCACTTCGCGTTGTTTCCGCAACTGGCCGCTTGGCACATGATCGGCAACGAAAGTCCCGTCGCCATGCCGCCGTTGCAGAAGCCCCTCGGCGGTGAGCCGTTCGTAGACGCGGAGAATCGTATTCTGGTTGACCGCCAATTCAGAGGCCAACACCCGCACCGAAGGCAATCGCTCGCCGGGCTGTAGCACCCCGCTGGCGCACTGCGCCCTGATCTGGGCGGCAATTTGCCGGGTGATCGGCATTCCCGACGATGTTTCCACACGAATTCGCACGGCTCAGCCCTCTAGTGACTACATGACTATAACAGTATTCACCTGGCTGTCAAGGGGGCAGTCGGTAGAAACGGCCTGCGAAGCGGGGTCAGGTGGCGATGCAGCGTGTTCTTGAGCCTTTCAACGCCGGTATACGCCCTTTAGGCGGGCCTGACCGCTCGTCTTTCCGATTTCTCTGCCCCACCGGCCAAGGGGGCTGCGCGACAGCGAAAGTGTTTACCAGTTTGACCGCCCATTGGCACCCGTGGCGGCCCGCGACGCAGCGAGGCAATG
>CAZURK010000343.1:0-15494 GCA_964623055.1 uncultured Pirellulaceae bacterium | reverse complement strand
AGCCTCGAAACCAGACGACGTCTGGCAGGCCAGTTGGCGTCGGCCGCGCTCATATTGGCTGCGGGGGCGAATCTGGTTTACACAAACTACGCTCGTCGCTCCGATTTGCGGCCACGGGCGGATGTGCAGATGTGGGAAGACCACGAATCCAGGACCTACGAGACGTATGAAGACTGGCGTCACGTGTGCCGGTGGATAGACGCCAATACGGCGTCGGACGCGAAGTTCCTCACGCCCTATGCGCAACAGACGTTCAAATGGTATGCCCAGCGCAGCGAGGTGTGCTCGCGGAAAGACATACCGCAGGACGCGGCGCGTGTTGTCGAGTGGCGGCACCGCTGCGAAGAGGTCTACCCGCCTTTGGTTAAGAAAGGCGGCTTGGTGATGCACGGCGAGCGTCGCTTGCTGGAATTGGCGGAGAAGTACGATGTCGACTACATTCTTGTTGATTGCATCGTCAGTCACCGACCACTACTACTGCCACGCGTTTATCCACCCGGATTTGGCGAACTAGAACCGTCGTACGAAGTGTACCGAGTAAGGCGATAAGCCCCGTCGAGAGCAATCTCGACCCCGCGCAACACACATGCCCGACCGCAAGACGCTGACCGCCGATTCCCAACAACTGGAGAGCGAACTCCGTGGTCGACTCGATCCTTCACGCCGCGCTCGCGCCGCATGCCGGAGCTTTTGTCCCGAATTGACCTACGGCCGACACCGCGGCCCGGCAACGCCGGATTTCCGAGCAGCAGCCGTAGTCGCACTGCTGTACCCGCACGGCGGCGACTGGCATCTGCCGTTGACCCTTCGGCCAAAGCACTTGAACGATCACGCTGGCCAAGTAAGTTTGCCCGGCGGCGCTAGAGAACCGGGAGAGACTGACGAGCAATGCGCCTTGCGCGAGATGAACGAGGAACTTGGCGTCGGCGGCGCAGGTATTCACGTTGTCGGCCGGCTTTCGGAACTTTTTGTCTACGCAAGCAACTTCCTCGTACAGCCCTTCGTCGCAGTTACCGCAGACACACCGGAGTTCCTGCCGAACCCAATCGAGGTCGACGAACTGTTGGAGATGCCGATTGTCCATTTGTTCGACGCTACGAATTACGGTTCACACACGATCACGCGGCGGGCCGCTACCTTCAAGGCCCCAAGCATTCTGTACCGCAACCATCACATCTGGGGTGCCACTGCCATGATCCTCAGCGAACTGACCAGTGTATTGAGCGGAATGCTTGAGGGTGATGAGGACTAGCGCTTTGTCAATGCAAGAAGCGACGGTTGGGTGGCCGGGGCTGGACGGAGTGTTAGCGAAGGAAGCCCCGGGGTTTCGGGCTACGCCCTCCAACCCCGGCCACCCGGTATCTAATCGCTGACAAAGCACTAGTCCGGGCGAACGCAAGTTCGTGTTCCTTTCGATCTTTCGATTCTTCAACTTTTCGACTTTTCCACACTTCGACTTTCCCCGCAGCGGTTGCTCGTTTTCCGCTCACCGCCAATAATCGGTGGATTGACATCGAACTCCCATAAGACTAATCGAGAAGCAGAATGTGCAGGCTTCTCGTGCATTGGCTCCATGTCTCGAAAACGACGAACCAGAACCACTAGGCGCCCAACGACCGACACGGAGCCGGCAAAACGCAAGCGGGTGATTTGCACCATATCCCTCCGTTGCCGATGGCTGTTGGCCGTTGCCTTCCTGCTGCTGCTTTGTGGCGGAGTCGTGTTTGCCGACTGGTGGATCTGTCTCCCTGAAGACACCCACGCTGAGTATGTAGGAAGTGAAGCCTGCATCGACTGTCACCAAGACTATTACGACGAGTGGAAAGGATCGCATCACGACTTGGCGATGGATCGGGCCACTCCGGACACCGTCTTGGGCGATTTCAACAACGCCGAGATCGAGCAGTTCGGAATCAAGTCTCGCCTGTTCCACCAGGACGACAAGTACATGGTCCACACCGAAGGTCCCGATGGCAACATGGCCGATTTCGAGGTCAAGTACGTCTTCGGTGTTACGCCATTGCAGCAGTACATGGTCGAATTCGATCGACCGGCCGACATGCCCGACAACGAGATCGCCCGGCTGCAGGTCTTACGCATTTCGTGGGACACCGAACGCAAGAAGTGGTTCTACTTGCTGCCACCCGACGTCGACGAGAAGCTGGCCCCGGACGACGATCTCCATTGGACGGGCATCGCGCAGCGTTGGAACAACATGTGCGCCGACTGCCATTCGACGAATCTCCAAAAGAACTTCGACGTCAAGACAAAGACTTATCACACGACCTTCTCGGAAATCGACGTGGGTTGCGAGGCGTGCCACGGTCCGAGCAGCTTGCACGTTGAGTTGGCAGAAAGCAAATCGCTATTCTGGGACAGGAAACTCGGTTTTGGGCTGACCGGGCTGAAGGAAGACGCCCGGACGCAAATCCACACTTGCGCTCCCTGCCATTCGCGACGCCGCCTTGTATCGCCGGATTTCCGGCCCGGCGAGGATTATTACGACCACTATGGCAACGAACTGTTGCAGCGAGAAACGTACCACGCCGATGGCCAGATCCTGGACGAGGTCTATGTGTACTCGTCGTTCATCCAGAGCAAGATGTACCACAAGGGGATTCGCTGCACCGATTGTCACAACCCGCACACGGCGCGTTTGAAGTACAAGGACAACGCCGTGTGTACGACGTGTCACCAGCACCCGGCGGGCAAGTACGACGGTCCGGCGCACCATCACCACGATCCTGATTCAACGGGTGCGGCGTGCGCGGAATGTCATATCCCTCAAACCACTTACATGGCCGTCGATCCACGGCGCGATCACAGCCTGCGTATTCCGCAACCCGAACTCAGCGTCGAATTGAGCACGCCCAACGCGTGCACGCGATGTCACCTTCAAAAGGAAATCGACGAAGGCAAACTGCCCGAGTTTGCAGAACGTGACGATCTGAAGCAGTACCTGGACTGGATCCTGGCCGCGCGCGACGGCGACCCGCAGGTGAAGCAGGTTCTGGCACGCATCGATGCCGAGATGAAACAGGCCTGTGACGAATGGTACAAAGGCCAACCGCGCGGGCCTCGGCAGCGACGCCATTTTGCCTTCGCATTGGACGCCGCGCGACGCGGAGAGCCCGAGGGCGATGAAGAGTTGATCGATCTGGTTAGCGACGGGCGATTGCCCGCAATCGTGCGGGCCACTGCCATGTTCGAGCTTGGCAGGTATGACAACGAGGCGAGCACTCGAACCACGGTGAAGTATCTGAAAGATTTCGATCCGCAGATACGAGCGGCGGCGGTCGCTGGCCTGCAAGGCCGCCTGCACGAGGAGGAATTGGCCATGACACTGGCTTCTCTGCTAAACGATCCGGTCCGCTCGGTGCGCACCGAGGCGGCTCGCGTGCTGGCGGGGGTGTCCGATAGGGGGCGTCGGGCAATGCGCGGAGCACAGCGGGACCGACTGAAGGTGGTTCTCGCCGAATACGAAAAGGGCCAGATGTTGAACAACGATGTCGCCGGCGGGCACATGAATCTGGGATTGCTGTACGAAAACCTCGGCGATAGCGATCGCGCCATTGGATCGTACGAAGCGGCAATCCGTGTCCAGCCCACAGCGACGGGCCCGCGAACGAACTTGGCTGAGTTGTACAGCCGGCTCGCGGACACATCAGAATTCCAGTCGCCCCAGCGAGCCAGCCAGTATCGCGAGAAAGCGGCAACGCTGCGACGAGCCGCATTGAAGCTGGCGGCGCGGGACGCGCGATTGCTGCCCGATAATGCCGCCATACAATATCGATATGGCATGGCGTTGTATTTGCACCGGCGATTAGAGGAAGCCGAAACGGCGCTCGCGGCGGCCCACGAATTGGAGCCGAATAACCCACAATTCCTGCTCGGCGTCGTTCTGTTCTACAAGAAACTCGGGCAGCACGATAAGGCAATCCCCTTGGCGGAAAAGCTCGTCGAACTGCGTCCACAGGATCCCATGCCCCGGCACGTTCTGGAAGAAATCCGTCAAGAAATGGACGCTGACCGCCGAGTAGGGCCGCCCAAGCCATAAGTCGTGAGACACCAAGTCGCCGCCTTTTTTGGCGAAAGCGCACACATTGGGCAAACCCCGCGCTTCTCACGTGCCGATAATTTCGACGAGTTTAGAACACCCACAAACGAGTTTTGAACTACAATATCTTAAGACATAAACCTTCGGCCGCTATTCCGACAGAAGGACCAATAATTAGCGTTGGCCAGAGTCGCAAAACGGCTTGTGCAGTAGCACGCCAGACTCTCGCCTTTCTCGCAGCGACTCCGTTTGTTGCAATCGGCCGAGGGTTTTTTTCTGCGCGTTTCCGGCGCGACGCTCCGCAAACCATCCGGTTGAACTTCTGCCGGCCTTGGATAAAAATTGTCTTATGCCTTTGCGCCGGATCGACGAATTCGAATTGCACGAACCGTTGGGCGTTGGAACCGTTGGCACGATCTACCGCGCCGGGGACCTGGAATACCAGCAAGACGTCGCATTAAAGGTTCTTCTGCCGACCGTCTCAAGCGACGATCTGATCAAGGCTCGCTTCGAACGGGAGATGATCATCCTGGAGAAACTCTCGCACGCGAACATCGTGCAGTATTTCGGCGGGGGCCGACACGGAAGTCAGTTGTTCTACGCGATGGAATTGGTCGATAGCGGGACGTTGAGGGACATGCTTCAACAGACGGGGTGCTTGTCCTGGCAGGAGGTGGCCACATGCGGGGTCCAAATCTGTTCGGCCCTACAGCACGCCCACAACCACGGCATCATCCACCGAGATCTCAAGCCCGCAAACCTGTTTCTGACAACGTCGGGCGAACTGAAACTCGGCGACTTCGGCATCGCTCGCGATACTAATTCGGCCGACATTACCGCGGACGGACTGACCGTGGGGACGTACGCCTATATGTCGCCCGAGCAAATCGCGGGTGATCAAGTTTCAGGAAAGACGGACCTTTACGCGTTGGGCTGTCTCTTGTTCGAAATGCTGACCGGCAGGCCGCCCTACCAAGGCGACAACTTCGCCCAGATCTTCGACCAGCATCTCAAGAACGCACCACCACGCGTACAAGATTTTGAACCAGACTGTCCCACGGAACTTGACAGCCTGGTCTCGCAATTGCTGAGCAAGTCGCCTGATGAGCGGCCATTTAATGCACGCGCAGTACAAGCTCGTCTAATGCGGCTTCTCGATCGTACGTTGGACGAGGAACCGGCCGACGCCGACGTGCCTGCCGCCAAGGCGATCGACCGCGGCCGTGACGTGCTTGTCGAGCGACTCGAACGGATGCGCGGAGTGAACGAATCCCGAGACGTTTCCTGGGTTTCTATGGCTTGCCTGCTGCTGGCGATCATCGGAGTGGTTTCTGTGGCGTGTTGTCTGGGGATTTGACACTGCGATGAAAGACAATCCGTACGATCCACCGCATCTCGCCAGAATTGACTCTGCGCAATCGGGAAAGCCGGGAATCGTTGGCGTAAGTCGTTCAGTGGCGTCATTTTGGGCCGTCCCAATACTTGCGATGTACTCGCAAAGCGAATAAAACATCCTTCTCGTACCGCAGATTGCTTGTGACCGGCCCATTCGTCGGCTGGTTGCGACTCGTGGAACCTATTCCTCAGGCTACAAGGCTGGAGACGCAAATGAACCAATCACCTGCTATTACAGGCGACAATGTTGGACAAATCCTGCAACGAGCATTGGATGCAGGCCAAGGACTACTGCGGCTGACCCCCACATGGGTGCCGCGAAGCTTCCTGCATCCGGGCAAACGAATCAAACTTGCGCCGACCGACTGGTACGCCCTGGGAGTCCACCGCGGCGGCATCGACGAGCGGTGGTTTGCCAGTACCACCGAAGCCATGAACGACAACCGCGCGGACGATGAAGGCCTCAGCTACTGTGTTTTCGAAGGCCAGCGTTTCCTGCTGAAGGACGCGGTCGCCGAGGCTGGCGCTCGTGTCGTTGGCAAGGAGATGTTCGACCAATACCAACGGTGGCCAGTATACTCAAAATTCTTCGACAACATGGGCCCGATACCGCATCACATGCACCAGTCGGCCGAGTTCGCCAAATTGACCAACCAGGAAGGCAAACCCGAAAGCTACTACTTCCCGCCGCAGTTGAACGCAGCCGAGAACCATTTCGACTACACGTTCATGGGCCTGGAACCGGGCACGACCAAGGACGATGTTCGCAAGTGCCTGGAGAACTGGAACGCGGGCGATAACGGAATCCTTGACTTGTCGCGCGCGTATCGGCTGAAGGCGGGAACCGGTTGGCTGATTCCGGCCGGAGTGCTACACGCGCCGGGCTCGATGTGCACCTACGAACCGCAATGGGGAAGCGACGTGTTCGGCATGTTCCAGTCGATCGTCGAAGGACGCCAAGTGCCGTGGGACCTATTGGTCAAAGACGTGCCCGAAGAGAATCATCACGACTTGGACTTCATCATCAGCCAACTCGACTGGGACAAGAACACCGATCCGACCTTCAAACAGAGCAACTACCTGGAACCGATCGCCGACCCGGACCGATCCGGCGATGGGTATACCGACCGATGGATCGACTACGGGCTGGTGGACGGCAAACAGTTGTTCTCGGCCAAAGAACTGACCGTCGATCCTGGGGTGAAGTGCGTGTTGCAGGATCCCGGTGCCAGCGGCTGGATCACCGTCCAGGGCAGTGGTCGAATGGGTGCGCTGCCGTTACAAACGCCCGCCATGATTCGTTTCGGCGAGGAGCCTTGGGACGAGTTGTTCATTACGCACGAGGCTGCCACGGCCGGTGTCGAGATCGAGAATACCGGCGGCGAGCCGCTGGTCGGATTGCGATACTTCGGCCCCGATGTGCACAAGAATATGCCCAACGTTGGTGACTATCGGAACTAACGAATCAACGTGCCGAAAGAGAAAGGACACAACGAGCGATGAGTGACCATCCAAACAGTTTTCCGAAACTCCACAATGCCGCCTGGCCCGGCGTAGTCGGCAAGGAGCCGGGCACCGATCAGCCGCCCATCGACCTGGACACCATGCTCGACTTGACCGCCGCGGCCGAGGTGGACGGTGTGAAGTTCGACGGTGTCGATCTGTTCCTGTTCGATCCGCACATCAACATCGACATCACCGACGATGAACTGAGAGAATGGGCCGACAAGTTCCATTCGCGCAACCTCGTGGTCGGCACGGTCGTCGCTCCGATCTGGGGCCCCACCGGCGGCGGTTCGGCCATGGACGAAGGCGAAGGTCGCGACAAGTTCCTCACCCAGGTGCGCAAAGGCTGCCGCATCGCCAAGACACTCAAAGAACTCGGCGTGCGCCCCTACGGTAACGTGCGTTTCGATTCGGCTTCTGGCGTCGAAGAATGGTTGGCCGACCCTGACGGCAGCCAGGCGAAGATCGCCGAGACGTTTCGCCAGGCTTGCGACATCGCCGCCGACCTTGGCGAGACGATGGTGGCCGAAGGCGAGATCTGCTGGGGTGGTATGCACTCGTGGAAACGTATGGTTCAGTTGCTGGAGATGGTCGATCGGCCGAACATCGGCTTCCAGGCCGACATGGCTCACACGCTACTGTACACGCTCGGGTACAACGCACCCGAGGATGCCATCCTGCCGGCGAATTACGACTGGTCGGATCCGGACAAGCTGGACGAGGCAATGAGAGAACTTACCAACGCGTTACGACCGTGGACCATCGATTTCCACGTCGCCCAGAACGACGCGACGGTCCACGGTAGCGGCAGCCACGACAAAACGGGTCGCCACTGCCTGGCCAAGGATCCAAATGGCAAATTGGACATCGTCAAATACGCCGGCTTCTGGCTGCGTGACGAAAACGGCGAACCCACCAAGGCCTGCCGCCACGTCTGCTGGGACGGCTGCATGTTCCCCAACGAAGTCATGATGGACGCCCAGACATGGCAGGACATCCTTGAGGTTATGGTTGGAGTGAGGGACGCGCATGGATGGACGGAAGAGAATGACCAATGACCAAGCACCAATGACCAATGGGCGAGCACGCGGGTGAGAGTGGTGAACGCGAGTATGACTTGGGCGAACGTACTGCCGTGTTCGGCGAGGCTGTGATTGCCTTTGTGAAGAAGGTCAAGTTGGACGCCGTTGCGTCGCCGCTAGTCACGCAACTCGTGCGAGCCGCGACCAGCGTTGGCGCCAATTACGACGAAGCGGATGAAGCGCCGACCAAGAAGGACTTTCGTTACCGGATCAGTATCTGCAAGAAGGAAGCGCGGGAGACGAAACGGTGGCTTCGCATGCTGGCAGCGGCTATACCAGCCATGAAGGACGACGCACGGCGTTTGTGGAAAGAGGCACACGAACTGCACCTGATTTTCGCAGCAATTCACCGAAGAAGTGAACCCAACGGCTAGAATCTGACATTGGTCGTCGGTGCTTGGTCATTGGTCATTTGATGTAGGTTTACCAACAGAATCGACTCAGCGAGGACAAACGATGGCAAAGAAACAGTTAAACGTGGGCCTAATCGGCTATGGCTTCATGGGACGTACCCACTCGAATGCCTACCGGAATGTGAGCGCCTTTTTCGATCCCGAATACCAGCCGGTGCTCAAAACGGTTTGCGGTTTGGTCGAGGAGGAGGCCAAGGCGTTTGCTGACAATTGGGGCTACGAATCGTATTGCACCGATTGGCGGCAGGTGGTCGATGACAAGAACATCCAAATGATCGACATTTGTGTGCCGAACAACGTACATGCAGAGATCGCTATGGCGGCAGCCGCGGCAGGCAAAGCGATTCTTTGCGAAAAGCCGCTGGCGTTGGATACGCCGCAAGCCGAACAGATGGCAAAGGCTGTCGAGGACGCCGGCGTGGCGAACATGGTCTCGTTCAACTACCGCCGCGTGCCTGCCGTGACTATGGCCAAGCGACTGATCGAAGAAGGGCGGCTCGGCAAGATCTTTCACTACCGCGGACAGTTTCTGCAGGACTGGACTATCTCCTCCAATGTGCCGCAAGGCGGCATGGCCACATGGCGGCTGGACGTCAAAGCGGCCGGCTCGGGAGTCACCGGCGACCTGCTCGCACACTGCATCGACACGGCCATGTGGCACAACGGCCCCATCACCAAAGTGAACGCACTGACCGAGACGTTCATCAAAGAACGCATGCACGCCGAGACGGGCAAGGTCGAACCGGTCGGCATCGACGACGCTTGCACGTTCTTCTGCCGCTTCGACAACGACTCGCTGGGTAATTTCGAATCGACACGTTACGCGCGCGGCCACAAGGCTCTGTTCACCTTCGAGATCAACGGCGAGAACGCATCGATCGCTTGGGATCTGCACGATTTGCACCGTCTGGCGTGGTTTGACCACAACGATGAAGGCAAGCTCCGCGGCTGGCGCTCCATCCACGTATCGGACCACGGCGGCGAGCAGCCCTATATGGAGAACTGGTGGGTTCCCGGCCTGCAGATTGGATACGCCGAGTCGTTCGTCCATCAGATCGCCGACTTCCTAGAAGGAATGGCCAAAGGCGAACTCGCAGCACCCACATTCCGCGACGCGGTCGATACCCAGAAAGTCTGCGATGCCGTCTTGGAAAGCGGCAAGACAGGCCAATGGGTGGATGTGGGGTAGGCTCGCATTCGCTGAATAACAAGCCTCCACAACGGCACGGGAACGAGGGCATTCTCGTGCCGTTTTTTTTCGTGCGGCTATTGGGGAGGACTTGGTCGCGGCGCAGCGGACTGGACGTTCAAAACATGACGATGCCGGTCACGCCAACAACTCGTTCAGTACGCGACATTCTTCGACGCCTGTGACTCGTGCGTCGAGGCCCTGGAATTTGACCGAGAGTTTTCTGTTGTCGATGCCCAGGCAGTGGAGAATCGTGTTGTTGATGTCGGAGATCTTCACCGGATCTTCGACAATATTGTAGCTGAAGTCGTCGGTTGCCCCTAAGGTCCGGCCGCCTTGGACACCGCCTCCGGCCATCCACATGGTGAAGCAGCGGGGGTGATGGTCGCGTCCGTAGTTGGTCCGGGTCAGATTGCCCTGGCAGTAGACGGTACGACCGAACTCGCCGCCCCATACGATCAGCGTGTCCTTGAGCATGTCGCGCTGCTTGAGGTCCTCGATCAAGCCGCGCGTGGGTTGGTCGATGTCGCGACACTGGTTCCGAATGTCGTTTGGCAGGTTTCCGTGCTGGTCCCAGCCGCGGTGGAAGATCTGAATGCACTGCACGTCGCGTTCGGCCATCCGACGAGCCAGCAGGCAACTTGCGGCAAATGTGCCTGGCTTCTGAACGTCCGGGCCGTACATATCGAGTACGTGTTTCGGTTCCTGCGAGAAATCGGTCAGTTCGGGCACCGAAGTCTGCATGCGGAACGCCATTTCGTATTGTGCGATGCGGGCGCTGGTCTCGGCGTTCCCGTTCGTTTCGTATTGGATCTGATTCAGCTTGGACAGACCGTCCAGCATCTTGCGGCGCATGGCCTTATCGACGCCCGGCGGGTCGGACAGAAACAGCACAGGGTCTCCCAACGCCCGCAAGGCAACTCCCTGTAGCCTGGAGGACAAAAAGCCGGTTCCCCACAATCGCGAGTACAAGGCTTGAGCGCTCTTACGCCCCGTCCAGGTAGGCGTCATGACGATGTAGTTCGGTAAGCTCTCGTTCGCCACGCCCAGTCCATAGGCCAGCCACGCGCCCAGGCTGGGCCATCCCGGAAGCTCGCGTCCGGTCTGAATAAACGTGATGGCCGGGTCATGATTGATAGCGTTTGTGAACACGGAACGGATGATGGCGATGTCGTCGACGATCTTGGCCGTATGCGGCAGCAGTTCACTGATCCAAGCACCACATTCGCCCTGTTGCTGGAACTTGAACATGGACGGAGCGATTGGGAAGCGTTTCTGGCCGGAGGTCATGGTGGTGAACCGCTGACCCTGCCGCACCGAGTCGGGTAGATCCTTATCGAACAGTTTCGTGAGTGCCGGCTTGTAGTCGTACATGTCGTGCTGAGCCGGCCCACCGCTCATGAACAGGTAGATGAACCGCTTGGCCGTCGGCGGATGATGCGGTATGTCCGGCAGACCGCCGGCGCGCTGCGCGGATTGCTGCTGGGCTCCGCTCGCCCCGTTGCCCATGATTGTGGCCAACGACGCGGCACCGGCTGCACATACACCTCGGCCCAGAAGCTGGCGACGGGTCAGTCGAAGAAGTGTTTCGGTTCGGGGGTCCATAGCTTCTATCCCTTGGTAATGGTCTCATCCAGGTTCAGGATCAGATTGGCCACCACGGTCCAGGCGGCCAACTGACTGGGATCGAGTGTTTCGTCCGGTTTGGATTCGCCGACATTGATCAGTTTCTTCGCAGCCTCCTTGTCAGCCTCGAACTTGGCCAGAGTAGCTTTGTACACGTCGAGCAGCACTTCCAGCTCTTTAGCTTGCGGCTGGCGAGCCGTCGCTAGGCGGAAGGCATACGAGGCACGATCCGCGTCGGTCTTGCCGCCTTGGGTCGTCATGCGTTGCGCGAAGTGACGCGATGCCTCGACGAACTGCTCGTCGTTCATCAGTGCCAAGGCCGCCTGCGGCGTGTTTGTCCGCGATCGCCGAACCGTGCAAGTTTCGCGCGATGGAGCGTCCAGAGTAACCAACGTCGGCGGTGGAGCCGTTCGTTTCCAGAACGTGTAAAGGCTGCGCCGGTAGAGCGCTTCGCCCGATTCACGTTTGAAGTTGGCCGTGTTGCTGTCGGTGTAACCCACCGCCTTCCAAATGCCCGGCGGTTGGTAGGGCTTGACGCTTTGGCCGCCTATCTTGCGAACCAGTAAGCCGGAAAGCGTCAACGCGGTGTCTCGGATCACTTCGGCGTCCAAGCGAAACCGCGGACCCCGTGACAGCAGACGGTTGTCCGCATCCTGTGGCGTTGCTCCCGACGGAATCCGAGACGACTGGCGATACGTGGCCGACATGACGATCAGCTTCTGTAACCGTTTCACATCCCAACCGCTTTCGCGGAAATCGACCGCAAGCCAATCCAGCAACTGCGGATGGGACGGCGGCGAACCCTGCGAGCCGAAATCTCCCGCCGTCTTGACGATGCCCACACCGAAGTACTGCTGCCAGAACCGATTCACGGTGACGCGGCTGGTGAGCGGGTGCTCCGGCGCCAGCAGCCAGCGGGCCAGATCTAGCCGCGTTGGAATCTCGCCGTCGGGCTTCGGTGGCAACGGCGGAAGCGCGGACGGTGTGTTTCGCGTGACCGGTTCGCCCGGCTTATCATACTGACCGCGCATCAGAATAAAGGCCGGTTTTGGCTTCGCCGAATCTTCCCAAATGAGAGACTCAATCTGCCCCTCCGCTTCCAGCTTGCGTTTCTCCCGTTCGCGCGCGGTCAATTCGGCACTTAGTTGCTGGTACGGCATATCATGGTTCGCAAGGAAGTGGGTCCGTAGCGTTTGTTGCTGCTGGGGTGTGCGATCTTTGGACACGGTGGCCAGAATGGCTCGAATCTCACCGCCGCCAGCCAGGGCAGCAGCTTCGGATGCGCTCAGTACCCGGTTGTAGACTCGCACCTCGTCCACCAAGCCGTTGAACGGCGCCCCAGGCGTGCGCCGGCCGACCTGCAGCGTAACTGTCGTTTTGATCGTATCGGTGAGGTTGTCGTTTCGCACCACGGGCGGGCTCGCCTTTCCGTTGATGTAGATGGTGACCCCGCTGGCTTTGCTCGAACCGTCATAGGTGATCAACAGATGCTGCCACTCATTCAGTTTCAACGTGTCCTTGGTCTCCACCTTGATGGCGTTGCCGGACCAGGAATGGATGATATGAGCGATGGCCCGATCACCCGCGACATACAGATCGAAACCTCGATGCTTCTCCGAATCGTTCATGCGCGAGATCACCGCGCCGCTGTTGCCGGGCTGAGCGTTAACCCAGGCACCGTACGAAAACGCATCGCTGCGTTCGAAATTCGCGACGTCTCCCAGGTCGACATATTCGTTGGCCGCCACTCTGAAAGCTCGGCCGACCTTCCCGTCGGCTGGCTGGGCACCGCGGAGTTTCCCAGGCCCCACGTTCGCCAGCGGGGACAGGACCAAGTCGCCTTCCGCACCCTCAAACGGCCAATAGCCGGTCAAGCCGGCTTGAGGCAACAAGTTTGCATCGCCTTGGTTCTGCTGCATTTTCAGCCACGCGGCAAGCTCTTCAGACGCGGCTTCGCTGCGCGCGTCCAGTTTCTTTTTCAACTCCGGTATCAACGCGGCCAATTCGTCAATTCGAGGTTGATTGGCCGGGTCAGGGATTTGAATGATGGGTGGCGGAAGCGGCTTGTTGCCGTCCATGACCGGTCCGTTGAGACTGTTGAAGAAGGCCGACAGTTGGTAGAAGTCTTTCATGTCAAACGGATCGAACTTGTGGTCATGACAGGTTACGCACCCCATGGTAACCCCCATCCACACCGTCGACATCGTCGCCACGCGATCAACGGTGTAGTGGACGTGGTATTCCGCGTCGATCGC
Source organism: uncultured Pirellulaceae bacterium (assembly GCA_964623055.1). GTDB lineage: Bacteria > Planctomycetota > Planctomycetia > Pirellulales > Pirellulaceae > JADHUC01. The sequence continues at coordinate 1,971 of CAZURK010000343.1, read as the reverse complement.
GCCACCTTCGCTCGTCGTCACGTTGCAGCGGTTGAAACCCGTAGCGATCTTCTGGTCTGCCGTAGCGCCAGGCAGCAAGTCGCCCGCCAATTGCTCGATTGTGAAACGATCAAATGGCATGTTCCCGTTGAACGCTCTGATGACCCATTCGCGATACGGCCAGATCTGGCGCACGTTGTCCAAGTGCAACCCATGTGTGTCGCCGTAGCGAGCCGCATCCAGCCAATAGCGACCCATGTGCTCGCCGTAGTGGGGTGACTGCAGCAAACGATCGACCAGCTTTTCATATGCCTGCGGCGAATCGTCCGCCAAGAAGGCATCGACTTCCTCCAGCGTGGGCGGCAGACCCGTCAAGTCAAAGGTGACACGGCGGGCTAACGTCGCCTTGTCGGCCTCCGGCGATGGCGAGAGCCCTTCCTTCTCCAGTCTCGCCAGAGTGAAGCGGTCGATGGGATTGCGCGGCCACGCCTGATCTTTAACCTCCGGCAACTGGGGCCGATTAGGCACGACATACGCCCAATGCTCATGCCACGAAGCCCCTTGCTCGATCCACTGACGAATCCGCTCGATCTCCTCCTTCGTGAGCTTCTTGTTGGTCTCGGCGGGCGGCATGAGCATGAATTCATCGTCGCTGACAATCCGCGCATACAATTCACTGGAATCAGGATCGCCTGCCACGATCGGACGCTCGCCCGAATCAGCTTCGCCAAAGGCGCTGTCTTTCGTGTCAAGCCGGAAGCCACCCTCGCGACTGTCCTCGTTCGGTCCGTGGCAGGCGAAGCATTTGTCCGAGAACAACGGGCGAATATCCTGGCTGAAGTCGATCAGCTTGCCGCCGGTAGGCGACGCGACAACCGGCAGACCAAACGAAAGGCAAGCAAGAAAGAGCCCAAGCCGGAATGGGAAAAAGCGGGACATCAACATCTCCTTCATCTCGCATGCTGAAAATGCGATTCGCATTCACGTATATTGATGCGTAATTATAAGCAATCCGCATGAGCGATGCCATGCCCCAAGACCGTATGGGATCGTCAATGGTTTCCGGCTCCTTTAGAATGTCTCCGTCGATTTGCGATTGACCTTCCAGACTACCACGACAACACCAGGAAGGATCTGCCACATGACGCACCCACATTATCCTCATCTGTTCAGCCCTCTCCGCATTGGCAATTTCGAGGCTCCGAATCGCGTTTGCCATGTGCCCACTGATATCAGTTCGGCCAATGCCGATGGTTCGGTGAACCAGCGCGTGATTACCTACCACGAGCAGATCGCCAAGGGCGGTTGCGGGTTCATTATCGTCGGGGCCTCGACGCCAGATCGGGCCACCGGGCGTCCGACCGTGGCATGCATTTCGGTGGATGAGGACCCCTTGATTCCGGGTCTTGCCGAATTGGCCGAAGCCATGCACCGCCACGGAGCCAAATGTACGGTTCAGATTCAACATCCGGGCCGTCAGGCGGCATGGCCACGAAAGGGGCTGATGTCGGCAAGCGACCAACTGGTGGATATCCCCGGGTCCGCAGGCCATGAAGTGGTCTACGCTGAAGAGGTGGCCAAAGGCAAGTCGATCCGCGCCATGACCGTGGACGAAATCTACGAACTGGTTGAACGGTTCGCCGACGGCGCTTGGCGTCTACAGCAAGCCGGTTTCGACTGTGTTGAATTGCACGGTGCTCACGGCTACTTGATCGCCCAGTTCATGAGCCCCTACGTGAACAAACGAAACGATCGCTTCGGCGGCAGTTTCATCAACCGGATGCTCTTTCTGCTTGAAATCGTCAACCGGATCCAACGCAAGTGCGGGCGCGACTTTCCGATCGGTGTGCGATACTCGGGCGAGGAATGGGTCGAAGGCGCAAGGACATTGGACGAAAGCGTCAAGGTCGCACAGCTTCTCGAAGAACACGGCGTCGCCTTCGTCGATATCAGCGCCGGAATCTTCGAGGCCCCAGCCGCGGTGATGGACCC
>CAZURK010000342.1:0-15495 GCA_964623055.1 uncultured Pirellulaceae bacterium | reverse complement strand
CCGACGGCAGGCGATGGCTGGAGATTGCGGATCGTTACTTTGCCGCGCAGATGACATCCTCGAAGCCTGTGGAGGACTCCTGGGGGCATCAGTGGGCGGCCACGCTGTACAACACGGTGGTCTACGCGATGGCGACCGACAGGTACGAGTATTTCCGCTCGGACTCGTTCAAGCTTGCCGCCAACCGCGCACTGATCGCGCACAATGCAGGCGATGGGCCGGTTGGCTATCTCGCGGCATGCGCGGTCGCGGCAGATGACACTGGCTACCTGAGCGGCTGCCAAGGCGGCGACGAACAGGGCAAGCACAGCGCCGCAATGCGAGGGCAAGGGGACGAGTACCTGCGCAGCTTCTGCACAGGCGCGACTCCCAGAGGCCGTGAAGATCTGTTGGGCATCGCCACCGCGCCGGTCGACCGACTCTGGTACAACACCATCGACGGTGCGGGATTCAATCCGGGCAGCTTGTTTGTCGTGACGCCAGAACGCGAGAAGTGTTTCGACAAGATATCCATTCGCGAAGGCTGGCAGCGCGACGATTACTACTTGCTTTTCGACGGGATCTCCGGCGGCCACCATTCCTACCAGGACGGCAACTGCATTGTGCGGTTTTGTGAAGGCGGCCCGTCGTGGATCGCGCCGCAACACAGTACCAGTTCTTCAGCCACCGTACGAAGTCAGAACGGCGTATTCGTAGCACTCGACGGCACTGGGCCCGGTCGGCTGCACCGCTACGCCCGGCGCCTATACGCCGCGGCGACGGACGGCTATCTGGCCGCCGCCGGCGCTCTGGAGGGCGTCGGCGATGTCGACTGGCAGCGGCACATTTTGCGCAAGTGCGGCCGGTGGACGGTAATCATCGATCGGGCGAAGGTGAAACGGCCCGGCGAAGTCCTGGCCGAGCGGCATTGGCATCTGGCGGGCGATGTAGCCGCCAGCCCCGATGGCCTCGTATGCACGCAGAACTGGCAAGGCCGGCGCCGCGTTCTGCACCTGCAAAGCGCGGGCGTGAAGCCTGAAGGCATGGCCGGAACGAACCATCGCGTCGAAACCGTCCGCGCCGCGGCGACTCTGGATCATCCGTTGGAGTTCGCCACACTGTTGTATGTGAACGCCGATCCAAAGGCGATTGAATTCACACTGACGAAGACCGGGGCGGGCTGGCGTGTCGATGGACCGAATGGGGCGGAGTTCATCAGCGTCGATACTGCGCGTGGCGATGGAATGGTCGTGCTCTTGAAGAACGCGACCGTAGCGATCGGCGGAGATTCGACATCGCCTGCGCCTTCCTACGCCCAGGCACTGGTGGCCGAACCCGTCCTGCAGCGCGAGATCCTGCCGCAGCGTCCGGAAGTCACCGCGACAGCCTTTCCCTGGAAATCGTATGCCGTGGGTGAGAAGCCTGTCACGGCAGTTGCCCTTGCCGAGGACGGCCGACTGGCGGCGGGGGATGCTGCCGGAAAAGTCGTGCTACTCGCCCCTGGAGGCGAGAAGCTGGCCGAAAATAGACTCGACAGCCAGATCCTCTCCCTGCACTTTACAGACGACGATCTGCTGGCCGGGGAGGACCGTGGCTGTCTCACACGGCTCTCTCCTGAGGGCACCGAGCGCTGGCGCGTGGAGATGCCCTACCGCCCGATGGCCTGGCCCTACTGGAGCGAACAGCGGAGTCGGGTCCGAGAAATCACCTCGGCCGACATCAACGACGATGGGAAAAAGGAGATACTGATCAGCAACGCCGATCGCCGCGTCTATGCTTTCACCGGCGAAGGCAAGCAGTTGTGGGAGGCGTCCGTGCAATGGGGCGTGTACACGGCCATGACCGTGGGACGCCATCAAGGCAAGTTCGCTCTGTTTGGCGGCGCCTCGCAGCCCGCCATGCACGGATGGTGCATTGTGTACGGTGCGGACGGGAAACTAGAGAAGCATTTCCTCAGGCCGGATCTGATCTCCTGGTCCATTCCCTGCCAGTTCCGCGACATGCGTCTGGCGGATCTTGATGGAGACGGACAAGCCGAGGTGATCAACGCCGTGGACACAAACTGCCGTCAGCTTGTGGTCTACCAGCCTGACGGTAAGGTTCGATGGGACACGGACGTGGCCGGTGCCGCTCTGGCTGTTGCAGTCCGCCGTACCGATGACGCTGCCACGGTCTATTGCAGTTCCGTATCCGGCTACATTTCGGCCTTTGATGGAAAAACCGGTAGACGGCATTGGGCGTGTTTCACTGGAGAACCAGTGAAGTTCCTGGCTCCGAGGGGCCAGGGCACAGTCATCGCGGTCGCGCCGTCGGGCCAGATCTATCTGCTCAGCGACGCGGGAGAACTCCTCGGCTGCCACGATCTTCGCAGCGAGGTAACTGGACTGCTTCGCCCGGGAGACCACCGTGATGGCAATGCCATTTTGCTGGGAACACGCGATGGCCGTCTGCTGTTCCTCACGGAATCACGGTAATCCGTAACGCAGCCTGCACCGGTGCTGATGAAGTGCAGTTGTAGGCCGGCAACAAGGAGCGTCAGCGACGCAGTTCCGGCACTGGTTTCTCGCGAAATTGAGCCTTGCCGGAACAGCGCTGCGCTCGGTCCGGCCTACGAGTTGGTCTTTCGGCGATGCTAGCGCAGCCTGCACCCGGCGCTGGTGAAGTTCAGTATCACTTGGGTGGTGTCGTTTCCGCCGAAGTCGATGCCGCCGTCGTCTTTGAGCGTGACGAGCACCTTGACCGTTTGGCCGGCGGGCGGCGGTGTGTAGTTGAACACGCAAACGCCGTCTTGGTACGTAATGTTCGGATCGGGCATTGTTGGAGGACTGGAGCTTTTTGCCGAAACGGTGATTTCCTGATCAACGATGAGGTTATCGTCGTCGATGCCGCGAAGTTCAGCCGTTCCCGGACGTGTATTGACCAGTTCGCCGAACACGGGCGGGAAGTTGAAGCGGAGCGCACGGATGAAATGAGGATAACCATCTTTGCCCTCAAGATAAACGATGGAGGCAACGTCGCCTGGTTTCAGGCAGCTTTCGTCCCCCTTTTCCTCGCCGTTTAGGAAGATGCCGACCCCGACATTGACGTTAAACGTCATCGTTCGCGCGGTTCTGGAATTGCCGGCCTTCTTGCGTGCGGCCAGTTCATCCCAATGGCTCAAAGTGACATTGCTTCGAAAGTCGCGGGTCTTGTACTCGTTGAAGGTGACGGGGAACCGTTCTTTCAACGCGAGAACGGGATACTCCTCTTCACGATACTCTTCGCGCAGCAGTGTCACGGTATGCTTGTCGGTATCAACAACAATGATCTCACCGATGGCGTCCAAATGATTCAGATATCGGTTGTACGCCTTGGTCTTGTATCCGTTGACCGCGCATTGTTCCATGCGGCCCGGAACAATCGAGACCAGTTTTGCGCTGGGAATAATTGGGGATCCTTCGGGATCGGCTTCAAACCCGCTACGGAAATGCTCAATGAGCCGCCTATCCCATCCCAGAATTCCAGCAAGGTGGCCGCCGAAATCACCGTTCATGGCATCGGGCTTGTACGTCCCGAGAAACTCTGTGTCTTTGTTGATCAGCGAGAGCCGCCAAGCATTCCCCATGGAGGGCGAACCAAAAAACCTCCTGATCGGCGAGAAATCCGGCGTCGGCATGAACGGTGCATGGAACGATCGGAGCATGTGCGTCCGCGCTTGTTCATTCATGGAGGGGTCGAACCGAAGATCGTTTTTCTCCACCAGCGCGTTGACCGACCCCTCGGCGATCACAAATCCGATCTTGTTCCGCCAAGCACGGTGCAGAAGGTGCAGCCGTGGCGCCAGACGAACATTGCCTTCATCGTTGTTGATCAGCCAAGTCCCGAAGAGCACCGGCTTGTTCTCTTCCTTCAGGACGTTGTACAGCGTCCGGTAACTTTCCGTATCCGGCGCATCTGCGGGAGGGCATTTCGGGCGGATTTGCGGATACTCCTCGGCCGCCTCCCAATACTGGGCGAATGAGATAGACCGGTTCAGCAATTCGTCGGTCTTGTCGGCGCGCAAGTGGAGGGAGACGTCGGTATATTGCCGTTCATCGAATTCGGGCTGAGTCCAGTGGTGGTACGGGCTGTACAGCTTGACGTTCGGAAAAGGGGCACCTTGCCGAATGGTACTGCCCGCCTGCGCCTTCTTGGCGAAGGTCTGCCACGAATCGGCAGGAATGGCGTACGGAACCACACCGCCGATGAAGTAGTTGCAGTAATAAGCCAACGCCCATTCGTGAAAGGCGGCTTTATCTTCATCGGTCAGCGGTTTGTGATTGTACATCTTGTGCAGAACGTGAAGCCCCGCCTCGATCACCGCCTGATATTCTTCATGCAACGCCCGCTTCTCCTCGGGAAACGTGGTTATGGGCGGGAACTTCTTGTTGCGGAAATAGCCACGGCCGCGGGCTCCATCCCAGTCTTTCATGACGGAATCCCAGAACTCCGTTTTGGCAAGCGGGAGATATTTTGCATCTTCGTCTGAGATCGGGTTGCCCGCCCGCCAGTCCTCGATCAGCTTCCGGCCCGATGTCTCCAACCAGTTTTCATATTTGCGGATCAACGCCTTTTCCTTCTCGCCCCCGTAATGCTGATTCCGCTCATGGACCACGTGGATGCAGCGGGAAAGGCGGCAGCCCCAGACAATCTCGTCATACTCGCTCTGACAAAACGGTTCGATATGGATCGGCAGCGTATTGGCCCTGAGAGGCCCCGTGACGCAGAGACAGAACAACAGCACAACTGCGATGTCTTTGGCGTTCATTTCTGCTCCTCATTTCTTCTCATCCAACAGCCGAATTCTGGCTTTGTGTGGGACTCTTCCTCAGCAAACGATCCGCCAACAACGGTGGATTCGGCGATTGCGGAAATCCGGTGGCACGGTCTGCTTGCTGATCTCTCGGAGCTGCTGTGAGTCGATCGCCGACTCGGCAAACTTGAAACGGCGGTAGTTGGTGGAGAAGTAGATCACTCCGCCGCGCTTCATCCGCTGCTGCAATTGGTTGAGCACTTCCGCGTGATCGCGTTGGACGTCCCAGACTTCGTGAGTCCGTTTGCTGTTGGAAAACGTGGGCGGATCGACAACCGCCAGATCGTACGTGGCCATCTTCGGGAGCTGTCGCACGTAGGTGAGTGCGTCACAACGCACGAAGCGATGTTGTCGACCAGTGAAGCCGTTGATCGACATGTTTCGTTTGGCCCAGTCGAGATACGTTCCAGACCAGTCGATCGTTGTCGTGCGCGCGGCACCACCGCTGGCCGCATAGGCCGTAAACGCACCGGTGTAACCGAACAGGTTCAAGAAGTTTGCGCCGTCGGCGACATCGCGAACCATCGCCCGCGTGATTCGTTGATCTAGGAACAATCCCGTGTCGACATAGTCGGAGAGATTCACAATGAACCGCAAGTTGCCTTCGTTGACGGTGATCTCGTACCGGCGCTCGGCCAGATGTTCATGTTGGATCGTGCCTCGCTGACGACGACGGCGTTTCAGGAAGACCTTGCCCGGATCCACCTCCAAAGTCTCGGCGGCCGTGCGGACCATCAAGTCCAGCCAGTCAGCGTGTTCGCCAAGGTCGCGGTCGTGGGGACGTTCGTATTCGGCGATGTGCAGATGATCCTCGTAGCGATCCACAACCAGCGGGATCTCCGGGATATCTCGCTCGTACACACGATAGCAGGTGATTCCCTGCTTCATTGGCCAACGGCGCAGATGGCGGGCTCGTTTCCGCAAGCGCCTTCGGAAGAGTTCCGCCTGCTCGAAGGCCTTTTCCGATAGCCCACCGAATACGGGTCGGATGTCTCGCCGAGCGGGTCCGGCTCTCTGCGTGTCTGCAGCAGCGCGCCGAGAGCCCTCCGCAGGCCGCGACTCCGCGGTTGTGTCGCGGTCGACCTCACACTCTCGATCGTCAGTGTCAGAAACTACTTCAATTCGATGAGCATCCGAAGGCCTCGGACCGTGGAATTGATAGTACGTGCATTCGATGCGCCCGTTGTAGAGCTTGCGTCGGCGGTCTGCCGACCGCTCGATCACCGTCTCGAAGTCGGGATACGATGTTAGAAGGAAATGTGACCACGTCGGCAGCTTTCTCAAAACTTCCGGAATAGACTGGTATAACCATTTCAGGTCGCGTCCTTCACCAAGCCGCTGGCCGTAAGGTGGATTCGTGATGACACAGCCGAACTTCCGCTTGCTCGTGAGCAGTTCAAAAGGCCGTTCCTGAAAGTGCACTTGTTCGGCCACACCAGCTTGTTCGGCATTGTGGCGTGCAGATCGAAGAGCCCGCTGGCTGATGTCCGTGCCGATCAGACGTTCGGGCAATTCCGATTGAGTCAAATCGCGGGCCTCGGCGCGAGCCTCTTCCCACAATCGCCCGGCGATATTGGGCCACGCTTCGGCCGCAAACGAACGGTTGAGTCCGGGCGCAATGTTTCGTCCAATCAATGCCGCCTCGATGGGAATCGTGCCGCTGCCGCAGAACGGGTCGATCAGGGGACGATCGCGATTCCAGAAGCTTAACAGGATCATCGCCGCGGCAAGCGTTTCTTTCAGAGGTGCCTTGGCGGCCTGTTGTCGGTAGCCTCGCTTGTGAAGGCTGGGACCTGTCGTGTCGATTGTCAGAGTGACCTGGTCTTTCAGAATCGCAACCTCAATCTTGTATTGCGGGCCGGTTTCGGGGAGCGAGTCGGTCTGGTGCGCCTGCCGTAGACTCTCCACAACCGCCTTCTTCACGGCTCGCTGACAGGCCGGCACGCTGGAAAGCTGCGACTTCAGCGAGCGGCCGATCACAGGAAAGGCGCCATCGGCCGCGATCCACGCACGCCAGTCTATGGCTTTCGTGTTCTCGAAAAGAGCCTCGAAGTCCTGGGCTGGAAAAGTGGACATCTGCAGCAGGATGCGATCCGCTGTGCGCAACCACAGGTTCGTTCGGCAAATCGCGGCAGTATCGGCGCGAAACCGAATCCGACCGGGCGCGATTATCTTACCTTCATATCCCAAGTCCGCAAGTTCGCGCTTGACAACGGCTTCCAGCCCGAATGCGGTAGTGGCGACCAATTCCAGCATCGAATTCATACATACGATGCATACAGCCTGGGAGACAGGTTTTCAACCGGTGCATTTCAACTGATTGACTAAGGTAATCGCGATGCTGATTCGCCGATCGGTCACGAGAGCCATTCGCGGACCACGTTGCCTCCCACGTCGGTCAGGCGGAAGTCGCGGCCTTGGAAGCGCTGGGTCAGCTTCAGATGATCTAGCCCGAATTGATGCAGCATCGTGGCATGCAGGTCGTTGATGTGAACCGGGTTTTCCGTGACATTCCAACCGATCTCATCGGTGGCACCGTAAAGGGTTGGGGAGAGGGTGTGTCAAACTCCAAGTCACCTTCCAAGAACCCGCAAGATACAGCCGATCACCACGGCTTGGCACTGCATTTCATTGTCTTCAAGTCGATTCATATCCGTTTCTCTTACGAAGGCCACGTGCCAATTGGTCGCGCGACGTGCAATGCTGCTTGCCCGCCAAAACGATCCAGAAGTCGTTTCACGTTGGCGTCTCCTGCAAGGATGTTTTTTGGGGGCGTGGAAGGAGGCACACTTCTGACTTCTGCAGTTTCCTTCGAGGCCAGCCTCTGGGCCCGGAACGGTCGAACGGGACAGTATGTTCGTGTGCCGATACTTGATTGGCCGCCACGCCTATTCCTAGCGAGGGATTTCCTGCATCAGGCGGAGGCCCAGGGCTTCGAGTAGCCGGTCCAGGGCTGCGGCGGGTAGTTCTGCATCGCCAGCGCGAAAATCCGAAAGGAGACGTGGGTCGACGTCGATATGCTTGGCCAATTCGGCAATGGGACGTCGCGACAAGACAATTGCTCTGCGGACGTCACCGAAGAAGCCTGGTTGCTCGGCGGCCGCTTTGATCTTTCGGATGTGCGCGATGTTCTCGTCCTTACACGCAACTTCTTCCTCAACGGCCGAACGCCATTCGTTCTTCTGCTCGCCCGTGAGACGCAGATGCACTCGTTGCTCCCCAGCGGCCTTCGCCTGCTGAAGCTGATCCTTCTGCTCTGGCGTCAATTGCATGTCTACTCTCCTACGTCGTACGCGGTCACGGGCTCGATCGTCTCGTTGTCTAACCGCCTGAACACACAGCAAAGGTATCGCCCCTCTAAGGTCGATCCAAATGCCACTGGATTCCCAGTCGAGCGGCTGACATCCTCATACTCCGGGTAGCTGACAATCTCCTCGAACTCTTCGGGTGTGACATCATGCTGCGCCAAGTGATCGACGATCTCCGGCGTCCAGACGAAGAAGTAAAAGGGCATCAATCCGTCTCCCCTCGCGTATTCTATCGCCGATTGCTGCGCACGGCAAACGGCGACCGGTATTGCGAACGCACCCTCCGGACGAACTCACAGAGAACCGGCTCTTCTTCACTGCCAATTCTCCACGACTGGTCTGCAACTCACCGCCCCTGGTCGGCCTCGGATACTCGATTCCGCCAAGTCCACAATCTCCGCTCCACTAGGTCCCATGCAGGCCAAGAACGAAAACAGCGTGGCGTCGTTCAGGTGGGGCCGCAAGCCGATACGATTGCCCTACAGTTCAGACCTGCTTGTGCCGTCCCGCTCTACGACGGTGCGACACGCATCGTTTCAACGCGTTTGGCTGTTTCCGGCCTCACGTCTTTGGCTCGGCTTCGTCATTGCCTCGCACGTCGATGCCGATCTGCTCCATCCGTTCTTCCCACTTTTCGCGTGCCAAGCGGCGCATGTCGTCGATCTTGTCGACCTCGTCCACAATCTCGATGCCGATCAGTGTCTCTACCGCGTCCTCCAGCGTGAGTACGCCCTCTATGGCGCCGTAATCGTCGACAACCAGCAGAATGTGGGCACGGTTGTCCAATAGAGTCCCCAGCACGCGGCTAAGCGGAGTCTTGTCCTTGACGGCCAGGATCTCGCGTTTGAGCTTACGCAGCTTGGTCGCGCCCTTCTTGTGGTGTTCATCTTGGAGAAGATCGGTCTTGAGAACAAATCCCGTGAAGTCATCGCGGTCTGTGCCGTAGATGGGTATCCGCGTGAAGCTGAGTTCCGGATGTTCCTTCATCACTTCGTGCACCGTCAGGTCCTGTTGCAGATCAAAGACGACGGTGCTGGGCGTCATTACGTCTTCGGCGCACAAGCTGGGAAAGCGGAGCAGGTTCTTTAGAATCCGTGACTCGCGGGGATCCAGGTGCCCTGCTTCGGCCCCAATCTCGGCGAGTGCCGTGAATTCTTCGCGGCTGAAGGCGTGTACGCTATGCCCTCGTGACAGCAGTCTGGTGATCAGTTCCGATACGTAGATCAACGGATACAGCACCCAGACAAGCAGTTGCACGAAACGGGCCGTGGCGGGTGCCAGGCGGCGCCAGTATAGGGCTCCCAGGGTCTTGGGGATGATCTCCGATAGAAACAGGATCAGCAGGGTAAGGATGGCCATCGCGATGCCGACGGAATTGTCCCCGAAATAGGCGGCCGCCTCGGCTCCCGCGCCACCAGCGCCAACGGTATGGGCAATCGTATTGAGCGTGAGGATGGCGGCCAGGGACCGGTCGATGTCCACCTTTACCTTCTTTAGCCGACGGGCAGTCTTCTTCCGGGTCTTCTCCAAGTTGACGATGAACGACGGCGAGACGCTCAACACAACCGCCTCGGCCACCGAACAGAGAAACGAGAACACCAGGGCCACGGCAGCGTAGACCACCATCATCACGAAATGGGGCGACTGCCCCAAATGTCCCGGATCGGCGGGAGCGGTGGGCACATCCGACGCTTGCGCGGTGGCCATCAGAACCAAGCCGGCCGCCAGAATCAAGAGGATCGTCCGTCGTTTCATGAGCGTTCCATCGTAGTCTCTTGTAGATCTGGTTGGACAGCGTCACTTCGCTGGCTCACACAAGCCCGAAGCGCGAGCGAGGGAACATATCACAGCAAGCCCCTCGCTGGCGCGTCGGGCTTGTGGCTACACGGGCTTTGCGCAAATGTGGCCCTGTCAATCGAGTTGCGAATTCCGTAGCTGAACTGCTGGCCATGCTGTCCACCATCGAGGTGGGTAGTGTACCGCGCCACGAAAGACTCATCCAGTGGCAACTGCCTATTCTGCCAAGTTCACAATCGCAGTTCGGCCCGGTTCCGTGCGGGTCCAGAATGAGAAGAGCGTGGCGTTGTTCAAGTGGATTCGCAAGGCGACACGTTTGCCCTGTAGTTCCGGCCAGCTTGCGCCGCCCCACTCCACAATGCGGCCGAACAGATCACCTCGGAGCGGACGACATTTCGCCGTGCTGAACTTGTCGAACTGCTTCCAGGCCCGCCCGCCGACATGCTGTGAATCCTCATCGACCTCGAAGACCTCGACACGAACCTCGCCGTCGGTGGCATCGGCATTGAGTCTCAGCGTGCCGCTCGCTTCGAACGGTGCGGTTTGCAGCCAGCCGCCGGGCCGGTCTGCCTGATAGCCAGCGAAACCGTCGCGGCGCAGTTTCGACAGCGTGATCTGCTTAGGGCGCGGTGTCCTGTAAGTGCGGTTCGTGTGACCCCGACCGACGTCGTGGTAGATCCAGATTTCTTTCTCATGAACCACCATGAACGGCGATCCGATCGTGTGACGGCCCCACTCGTCCGTACCATATGGCATATTGATTAGCTGCGTGCGCTCATACGGGCGCGACCAGTTTACTCCGTCATGGCTCCAACCAAGAAAGTACGCGGTTTCGGTACCGCTCATCTCTTTTTGCCGTGCGATGTCTTCGTCATAGAAGAACAGGATGCCGTTCAAACCGATGATCAGGCCTTCGTATCGCTGGACAGGCATGTCGTGAAGTTCGCTCCAGGCCGCGAGATCGCGGCGTTGACGATGTTCGAGGTTTTCGACGTACTCGTCGTATTTGAGGTCGGTCTGGAGCAAGCGGCCGGTGTTTTTCCAATCCACGCCGTTGTGACTGGTGTAAAGCGCGACGGCACGTCGCCATTTCGCCGGCGCCTTCGCGCCGGACAACGGCGCCCAGGAGCGGACCGTCGCAAGATACTGCTTCAGCACGGGATCGTACATCACGTGAATCAGGTCGTTGATCAGAGGACCGACGACCTTCCTACCCTCGGGGATATTGGTAATCGGGGCCCATGTGATGCCCTGTTTTTGGACAACATGGATGCCGTCGTTCAACACTGCGGTCGAATCGTGCGGAGTCATGAAACATCGGAACCGATCGTCATGACCCCTCGCGATGCTCGTGACCCACTGCGACATGCCCACGCCGGCGATGCAGTTGTTGGCCTTGCCGCGGCCTTTGTAGTCGAGTTGGTTGAGCACCGGTTTGGTCCAGTTCAATCCTTCCTTCGATTCCGCACGTTGCAGTGCCGGGCCACGACATACTCGTCCAGCATCAACTGCCGAAATCGCATATCGAGATAACCCAACTTGCGTGTGGGAATCACATGGACAATGGCTTTCTCGGCAGTCGCCATTGCAGCGGGAATGAAGACGACTGATGCGAGCAGCACGACAGATAGTCTCGTACTCATTGAATTGTCCCCGGGATCTACCTCGTCCCCCGGCTCCAGCCATTCTTCGCCGGACGGACTTCCTCGCCCTTCTTTTCTGCCACAAAACGCTGTTTCGCTACGTGTATCCAGGCTTCACGAATAGTAGAATCCAGCGACGGACTTGTGAAGACGCTTCATGCCGAAAGCGACGGACTTCGAAGTCCGTCCTACGGTCCTTCTTCTGGCACATTCCGGAGAACTTGCGATGATACGTGTTCAGGCCGTTGCGCTCATTGCATCGCTGACAGCAACCGCGTTGGCAGACGACGATACACATGCTGACCAGCAGCTTGCCGAACGTCGCAGCGAATATGTGCAGTGGATTGCTGACACCTTCGGCGAACTTGAACCGAGCATGGATCCGCGTGACGGGCGCCGCTGGGCGTTGAACCAGGCCCGGCTGGTGCTGAAGCGCGACGTCGACAAGGCTAATCGGTACTTCGAGTCGTTCGGACCGCTACCGGGCGACGCCGACATCTATTTCATCCGGTTCCTGAAGACCCTGTTAGATTTCCGCAACTCGCCACGTCTGTCGGAGGCAGCCGTAGCGCACATCGTAGGCATCCTCAAGAACTGGCCCCAAAACGACCTGTCGTCCCTTGCGCACTGGCCACCGCGTCACACCGAGAACCACGATCTGATGCACTTGACGATCGGGATGTTCGCCCAGCAGTACCGCGGCGGCGACGTATCGGACCACGTGCGTGAGATCAAGCAGTTCCTCGCATGGCGTTTCGAGCGTGGATTCGTCGAATGGAACTCGAAGTGTTACCAGTACCATTTTTCGAATCCGCTGATCGTGCTGGTCGACCACGCGCCCGATGACGATTTGCGGCGCGGTGCGCAAGAGCTCCTGAACGTCATGCTGGCCGAGCGGGCGTTGCTGGGCGTGAACGGCTATCTGGGCGGCCCTTCGTTTCGTTGCCGCACGGCGGATGTCAGCGGCTCGCTGACCAACCGCAAAGTCGCCTACCTGATGGATGCCCGGTACGACGGATTCCTTCCGACTGTGTGGTTGGCGCTCGGGATGGGCGAACCGCGATTCGATTTCACCAACGCTCGGGTGCCCGGTCTGGAGCCCGCCACAATCCATATCGCCAGCGGCAACGAACCGCGGCTGAAACAGGACGAAGGGATGTTTTTCGCGTGCAGCGAGTTTCGTCCACATCCGATCGTGCGTGCTCTGTCCAAAGAAGCACGAACTCGTAAAGTTTCCAACTACAATGGCCGCCGTTTCTTGGGTTGGCCAAGCGATTCGCTATGGAAGACACAACGTTGGCTCCCCGCCGCCATCCACTACTACAACACCCCGCACGTATCCTTGGGGTCAGTACACTCGGATGGTGGAAACCTCCAATCCCGGTACAACAGCGTCTTGTTCGGAGCCGATCCATCGCAGGGCCTGCGTGTGGAGATCATCCTCCCGGATGTACCGACGCATAAACGCCGATACGAGGCACGGGGAAGAGTTGTCCAACACAAGAACTGGCTACTGGGGCAAGGGACGCTGTTCGAGGATGGCGGCATCAAGTCTACAAAGGTGGGTCGATGGAATGTCTACCGAGTCGGAAGAGGGTTGTGTGCTCACATGGAACTCGCGGACTCCTACCACGTCCTGCAGGTTTCGGACCTTGACACCTTTGTTGATGAAGAATCGTTCGTCGCGGCGTTGTCGGTTCCAGAAAAGAATGGGGATCGTATCGACGCCGTCACGATGGACGGGGAGGAGATTGCCGTTGATCTGACGGAAATGAGCATTTCGATCAATGATCTGCCGCGGCCGCATCCCCCGACAATGCTGCACGACTCGGAGTATATGAAGTCGCATTATGGGAGCGGCAAGATCACTATCAACGCAAAGGCTGGTTCTGTGACATTCGATGCCACGAAGTTGCGGCCGAAACCGCCCGAAATGGCATCCTTACCGGAGGACGCCGTCCGTTGGGGGAATCCTGTGGCTCACGGCAAGTTCACGACGGTCGCCCACACCCGGGCCCTTGGAGGACTCTCGCCAGAGCAGGACGACATGGTACTTAGATCCGTCTCGATTCTCATTCCTCGTGCTTCGGCGGGACAAATCAGATTGGCGGTGTATGCGGGCGGCACACTGGAAGGAGGACCTCATACCGACGCTCCCGCCAAGCTGCTGTACGATTTCGGCAAGACGAACCAGAACGAATCCGGCTGGATCACGATCGAACATCCAAACGGCGGAGTGCCGCTACCGGCCGATACGCCCATCTGGGTCGCCTGGAAGGCAAAGGGCGGCACGGTCCATGTCAGGTACCAGGAGGAGGCAAGCTCAAGCGGAGACTTCCAGAGAAGTCACGGCCGCTGGGAGAGCAAAGCCATCGACAGCGACGAAGACCAGCCTTGGCCGGAATCCTGGCCGGCCAACGACCCTGGCGTCTTCGAGCCTTATTGGTATTCCTGCTATCTTTGCCTTTCAAAGGCCCAACGATAACAGACAACTGCCAAGGAGATCATAACGTGAAAGACGACCTTCGTTCTGAAGTGATGGACATACCGGTTTTCGACGTGCACGAGCATCACATGCCCGACGTGCTGGGCAACCGGGATGTTGGCCTGCTTGCACTGCTTTGGCAGAGCTACGCCGGTTGGACACAGGCCCGCCCCTATCCTCTGCCGAGCGAGGAGCCGTTCGAAGACCCGATGTTCACCGACGACGGCAAAGGAAGTTGGGAAGATATCACCAAGTTCGTGGAACACAGCGGATCCAGCTCATTCACCCGGAACATGGTCCAGTCTCTCACTGATCTTTATGATTTGGGCGAGGACGGCATCACACCTCAGAACTGGGAGAAACTCGATGCCGAAATCCGCCGGCGCCACAGCGATGATGCCTGGTACAGCGAAGTCCTGGACCGAGCAGGCATCAACCGAATCATTACCGATCCGTTCAACGATCCTATGATGGACGCTCGAGAGGCTTTGGGCGAGCGATATTGTTCAGTCCTGCGCATCAATGCACTGGCCTTTGGCTGGCACCCGGAGTCACTTGACCATAACGGAAACAGCGCGCATCAGTTCGCTCGGTACATCGGCCACAATTTGCACACATTCGACGACTACTTGGCCATGCTCGAAGCTCTGATGGACACGTTGAGCAGACGGCATCAAGTGGGATTGAAGAATGCGTTGGCCTACGACCGTTCCGTCAATTTCGACGATGTGGACGAACGACTGGCTCGCCAAGCGTGGGGGCAACGCAATCCGACCGCGGACCAGCGGAAAGCCTTCGGCGACGTGGTCGTCGATCGTCTATGCAGCCTGGCTGGCGAGCGCAACGTCCCCGTCCAAATGCACCTCGGTTCGGCCCTCATCCGCGGATCGCATCCACTGAACGCAGCGGGCCTGATCGAGCGTCATCCGAACACCCGTTTCCTTCTAATGCACCTGGCTTATCCTTGGAGCCGGGACCTGCTGGGGCTGGCGTTCGTCTACCGCAACATATGGCTCGACCTGACGTGGTCGGCACTGCTGAGTCCGACGTACTTCAAACAGGCATTGCACGAGGCGATCGAAGTCCTGCCAGACGAATCCCGTCTAATGATCGGCGGAGACAACTGGCACGTCGAAGAAACTTACGGGGCAATCCAACTGATGCGCCGGCTGATTGGCGAAGTTCTCCAGGAAAAAGTGGACACCGGCTATTTCAAGCCAAGCGACGCGCGACGCTTGGCGAGTAAGATTCTGATCAAGAACGCTGTACAATTCTTCGGTCAAGGCGAGGGGCCAGGGGACGGATCCTGAGAACCACGCTGGAGCCTTCAGTTCCGTAGGCCTCCGGTTACGGGTCTCCTGCAGAGGGATGCAATCGCCGAAAATGAAGGACTGGCCTAGAGTTACGCCAGCGAAGCGGGTGCCTCCTGAGTCACCTCACCTGTCCAGATTT
>CAZURK010000341.1:0-15611 GCA_964623055.1 uncultured Pirellulaceae bacterium | reverse complement strand
TTCAAGGTCAGGCAAGCGTCGGCCCGGCCTCCTCTTTCATAGTATCACCCTACCTTCTCCAGTCGCTTATCGGTATTAACTACTCAGAGGTCAACACTCACTCTCCCACTGTCATCGTCACCCGGACGACGCCTTCCTCGGTCGTGGTTTCGGTGTTCAGGCCACTGCCGTGGAAAATCTTGAGCATGCCGGCGTTTTCGGGCAGGACGTCGGCGGTGAATTGGTGGATGCCGTCTTTCTTGCCGATCTCGACTAGGCGTTGGAACAGATGACTGCCGAGGCCCTTGCGCTGCCAATCGTCGCGGATCACAAAAGCCATTTCTGCCGACCACTTCTCGGCCGTCGTCATGTACCGGCCGACGCCAATGATCTCTTCATTTCCGCCCTCGCCATAGACCACGACCAGAGCCATTTCAGTGTCGTAATCCAAGTTGCAGAACATCTGCAGTCGATTGTGAGGTAGGGATTTGAGCGTTCCGTGATACCGCAAGTACTTGGTCTGCTCGCTAAACGAATAGAACATTCCCTTGATTCTCGATTCGTCGTCCGGCCGGATGGGCCGGATCTCGAGTTCTCTACCATCCCTCAGTGTCAGCGGCTCCTCCAGCTCTGCCGGATACGGATGAGCCGACGGGAGAATCTGGTTGGCGTAGACCAAGCGACGTCGCTTGGCTGAATGCAGCAGTTCCGCACGAAACCGGGGGTGTGCGATGTTGATCAGCGACATGGCTCGCTCGCGCATGGTTTTTCCGTGCAAATAGGCCACGCCGTACTCGGTCACAACGTAATGCGTGTCGCCCCGCGTGGTAACCACACCGGCCCCTTTCTGCAGGAACGGCATTATCCGGCTGCGCACTTCGCCGTCTTCCGTTACGGTTGTGCTGGGCAGCGCCAAGATCGGCTTGCCACCGCGGGCCATGGCTGCGCCACGCATGAAGTCGGCGTGGCCGCCGATACCGCTGTACAGCCGTTCGCCAATGGAATCGGCGACGGCTTGACCGGTCAGATCGACCTCGATCGCCGCGTTGATGGCGACGATGTTGTCGTGTTGGCAAATGACCCTGGGATCGTTCGTATATTCGGAAGGATGCATCTCGATCTGCGGATTGTTGTCGAGAAACTCATACAGCTCCTGCGATCCGGCGGCGAAACTGCTGACGATCTTGCGCTGATGCAGGGTCTTGCGGCTGCCGGTAATGACGCCGGCCTGAGCCAGACGCATCACGCCGTCGGAGAGCATTTCGGTGTGGATCCCCAAATCGTGCTTGTCGGTCAAATAAGGCAACACGGTGTCCGGCAATCGACCGATGCCCAATTGCAGCGTATCACCGTCGGAAATCAGGCTGGCAAGGTGCTCGACGATCTGTTGGGTCGTCTCGTCCGGATCTTGGATAACGGGCCACTCCAGCAATGGCTCGTCGTGTTCGACCAAATAGTCGATGTCGCGTACGTGGATGAAACTGTTGCCCAAGGTGCGCGGCATGTAGCTGTTGACTTGAGCAACCACCGTTTTCGCTGCGTGAGCCGCGGCGCGGGTCATGTCGACGGAGACGCCCAGGCTACAGAAACCATGTTCGTCGGGGGGACTGACCATGATCAGCGCCACGTTGATGGGTACGCGACCAGAGCGAAACATCTCCGGAATTTGGGAAAAGAAGATGGGCGTGTAGTCCGCACGCACTTGGCTCACCGCCTCCCGCATGCTGTTGCCGATGAAGAACGCGTTGGCTCGAAAGCGGTCGGCGTATTTGGGATCGGTATACGGCGCCACACCCATGGTCAGTACGTTCAACACCTCGGTGTCTTCCGCACCTCCGGCGCTATCGACCAAGGCTCGTACCAACTCCTGCGGCTCGCCACACGCCGAACCGACAAACACCCGGTTGCCGGGCTGGATGTGGCTGATCGCTGCCTTGGCAGGGACCAGTTTCTTCGCCCATGTCTCATGCCAGTCCGTAGACATCGTTTATGACTCTCCGATAGAGAATTGACTTGCTCAAGTTCTACTTGCTCTATTTCTCGCTCAGGATAATCCGCGCATCGGCCACCATTGCTCCTTTGCCCTGCGGGTACACCAGCAAGGGATTGATATCCAGTTCACGGATCCGCGGATGATCGGTCACCAATTGGCTGAGCCTCAACAGACACTCCTCGACGGCCACCAAATCCGACGGCGGTTCGCCGCGCACGCCCTGAAGTAGTTTGAACGACCGTATCTCGCGGATCATGTCGTCGGCCACATCTTCGCGGATCGGCGCCAAACGGAAGGCCACGTCGCGGAACGTCTCTGTATAGATACCGCCAAGACCGAACATCAATACCGGGCCGAACCGTCCGTCACGCGTCAGCCCAAGGATCACTTCCTTGCCTGGGTCCAGCATTTTTTGGATGACGACGCCCCAGATCTCCACGTCGTCGCCCATGTGGCCGCGAACGGCTTTGATCATCTCGTCGTATGCCGCACGGACCTCGGCCTCGTCCGCCAGGTTCAGTCGGACCCCGTCCACTTCGGTCTTGTGCAAGATCTTGGGGCCGGCAATCTTCATCACCACGGGGTAGCCAAAGTCGCTGGCCGCGGCGACTGCTTCGTCGGCGGATCCGGCCAGAGTGAACGGTACGGTCGGGAAGCCGTACAACCGGAACGCCTCCAGTGCCTTGGCCTCGATCAACTGAGGTCGTCCTTCGGCGATCTCGTCGTCGAACAGTTTGGCAACCGCCTCTTTGTCCACGTCGAATTGGCGGTAGCCGCGAATCTCCGATCGCACCCACTCTCCGAACTTGCTCTTTGCCGCCAGCGCCCGCATTGCGTTTTCTGGGAACGCGAACGTCGGCACGCCGTATTTGCGCCGCAGCAGGTCGACGCCAGCTCGCACGTCGACCAGGCCCATCAGGCAGGCGGCGATGGGCTTGTTGCAGAATTCCATGGTTTCGCCGATGACCTCCGCGATTTTTGTCTCGTCCGTCATGGTCTGTGGCGTCACGATAACCAGGACTTGATCCACCGCATCGTCGGCGGTTACAGCGTCCAGTGCGGCGCGGTAGCGGTCGTGGCGTGCATCGCCGATTACATCGACGGGGTTCTTGATACTGCCGACCACGGGCATCTGGAATTGCAGGGACTTCTTTGTGTAGTCGTGAAACTTGGCCAGTTGGAGTTCGTGCCGAACACAGGCGTCCGTCGCCATGATTCCGGGGCCGCCGGCATTGGTGATGATCGCCGTCCTTCGACCAGCGGGCAGCGTCTCGTCGATGAAAATCTCGGCTAAATCGAACAACTGGGCCACGGTCACAACACGAAACGCGCCCGCTTGGGTCATCACCGCGTTGTACAGTTCATCCGATCCGGCCAACGAACCGGTGTGTGATGCCGCTGCCGCGGCACCTTCTGCCGTGCGACCACTCTTGATGACCATGATCGGTTTGGGGTTATCGCCATGCGTGATCTCGTAGGCCGCTTCCAGGAAACGAGGGCCGCTGGCGATCTCCTCGACGTACATCATGATCGCCCGCGTGTTGGAATCTGCGGCCAGAGACTGCAGAAGATCGACTTCGTCGATATCGCATTTGTTGCCAAAACTGACGAAACGCGAAAAGCCGATGCCACGTCCCTTGGCGTAGTCCAACAACGCCGCGCACAACGCCCCACTTTGTGATATCAGCCCCAAACATCCGGGCGGCGGGATGTCGCGGCCAAATGTGGCGTTCATCGACACACTGGGATCGGTGTTGATCACGCCCAGACAATTTGGCCCCAGCAGCGACAGATTGTTATCGCGAGCAATGTCGCGCAACCGAGTTTCACGTTCCACCCCATCGCCACCGATTTCCTTGAAGCCGGCCGAGATGACCACTACGTGACGAGTACCCAAATCGGCGGCCTGCTGCACAACCTTCTCGACATGCGGCGCCGGCACGACGACAACGACAAGATCGAGCCGTTCCCCGATCGCGCTCAGATCCTTGAAGCACGGAACGCCCAAGACGCCTTTCGCCTTGGGATTGACCGGGTAGATAACTCCCGTGTAGCGTCCCTGGATCAGGTTCTGTACGACGGCATGGCCGACGGATCCAACCTTGCGGGACGCTCCGACGACCGCGATAGATCGTGGGCAAAACAGAGGATCCAGGTCACGGTGCTTGGTTGCCTGTTCGTTTGTGATATCAGATTCGCCGCTCATTTCTGCTCCGGTCTCAGACCGTAAGAGGTACACAGTTGACTGGTAGGCCGGAACAAGTCCGCGCAGTTACGGCATCCTAATCTCGTGCCGGAACTGCGCGGACTTGTTCCGGCCTACGTATTCAGACGTCCCATCGTTTGGCCGCTGATACGACTTGGTTGGCTACATGTGCCTGGCTATATCAAACATCTCAACCAAATTGAGTCGGCCGCTGGGCAATCAAGTCATCCACTACCGACGGGTCGGCAAGTGTGGACGTATCGCCTACCTTGTCCGGCTCGTTCTCGGCGATCTTGCGCAAGATGCGACGCATGATCTTGCCGCTTCGGGTCTTGGGCAGGCCCGGTGCCCATTGGATGACGTCGGGCGTGGCAATCGGGCCGATTTCCGCACGCACGTGTTTGACCAAGTCCGCTTGGAGTGCGTCGGTTGGCTCGTAATTGGACCTGAGAGTCACGTAGGCATAGATACCTTGCCCCTTGATTTCGTGCGGATAACCAACCACGGCTGATTCGGCGACCGCTGGGTGGCTGACCAAGGCGCTTTCGACTTCGGCCGTGCCCAGACGGTGACCGGAGATGTTGATCACATCGTCCACACGACCAAGCAGCCAGTAGTCGCCGTCCTCGTCCACTCGGCAGCCGTCGCTGCTGAAGTACAGTCCTTTGAAGGTGGTAAAGTAAGTCTGTACGAACCGTTCGTGGTCGCCCCACGTGGTGCGCATCATGCCCGGCCAAGGCTTCTGGATGCACAGTTTGCCTTTTTCGCCGGTGGGCAGCGGAGCACCCTTGTCGTCGACAACGACCGGCTCGACACCGAAAAACGGCCGGCTGGCGCTGCCGGGCTTGAGCGTATGTGCGCCGGGCAACGGCGTAATCAGGATGCCGCCCGTCTCGGTCTGCCACCACGTGTCCACCACCGGACAACGCTCTTTGCCAACCAGACGCCAATACCACAACCACACGTCCGGATTGATTGGCTCGCCAACGGTACCCAGCAGTTTGAGGCTGGACAAGTCGCGACTCAGTACGTGCTCTTCCCCTTCGCGCATCAAAGCACGGATAGCCGTGGGGGCCGTGTAGAACTGTGTGACCTTGTACTTGTCGACCACGTCCCAGAACCGCCCGGCATCAGGATAGGTCGGTACTCCTTCGAACATCACACTGGTGGCACCCGTGCACAATGGACCATAAACGATATACGAATGCCCGGTGATCCAGCCGATGTCGGCGGTACACCACCAGATGTCCCCGTACTGGTAGTCGAAGATGTACTTGAACGTTGTGGCTGTGTACACCATGTAACCACCCGTGGTGTGCAGCACACCCTTAGGTTTTCCCGTTGACCCAGATGTATACAAGATGAACAGCGGGTCTTCTGCGTCCACCCACTCCGGCTCGCAGGTTGGCTCGGCGTTTTCCATGACGTCGTGCCACCACACATCGCGGCCATCAGTCATCGGAACGTCGATACCGGTTCGCTTGACGACCACCACCTTCTCGATGCTGGGACACTGGGCAACGCCCTTGTCCGCCTTCGTCTTCATGACGATGTCGTTCTTCTTGCCGCGCAGAGCGGTATCCTGAGTCACGAGCAGCTTGCATTCCGAATCCTGTATCCGGTCACGCAGCGAATCCTCGCTGAAAGCGCCAAAAACGACCGAGTGAACGGCGCCGATGCGGGCGCACGCCAGCATGGCGATGGCCAGTTCCGGGATCATCTGTAGATATAGACAGACTCGGTCGCCCTTTTTGATCCCCAGCGTCTTCAGTGAATTGGCGAACTTGCACACTTCGGCGTGCAATTCGCGGTAAGTCATCTGGCTGCCCTCGGTCGGCTCGTTGCCTTCCCAGATAATCGCCACTTGATCGCCGCGCGTCTCCAAATGGCGGTCCAGCGCGTTGACCGATAGATTCGTCTTGCCACCGATGAACCACTTGATCGAAACGTCGCCCTCGAAGGTGAAATCACAAACCTGATCCCACTTCTTTTCCCATACGAAGGTGTCGGCGATCTCGCTCCAGAATCCATCGGGATCCTCGACCGACCGTTTGTACATCGCTTCATACTCTTCGAACGATGGGCAGTGGGCCTTGCCGGCGAAACCCTCGGTAGGCGGAATCAGTTTCCCCTGCTTGACCGTCTCATTGGAGTTCTTGTCAGTCATTCTTCAATGGCTCCCTCGGATCTCATCGGAGTAAGTGCACGCCACGCACGCGCATCTATGTGGAACGGATGCCCAATCGGACAGCGGCGTTATGGCGTCCGAAGTGGTGCTATCCAACTAGTCATTCCAGATCAAACCAGATTCACTCCAAAGGATGTACCTCGGTTCGGACGTGGGGTGGTTCACACTTGCCGTACGTTGGCCAGAGCGCAGAGTCCAAACGCGGCCTTTCGCGCAGCACCATACGGTAGCCGTATCCGGGGCTTTCGACAAGTCGGGGGGGATGTGCCTCAGAACAGCTTCTCGTTTGGCTCGTAACCCAAATCCCGAACTCTCTTGCGGTCCTGCTCGGCCTCGTCAGTGTCGCCAATCTTGTCGTACACCAGCGCCCGATGGTACCGCATGACCGCCTCGCTTTGCCTCACCACCTTTAGTCGTTGCTCGAAATCTCGCTGGTCGACAACTCGATTCGGATTCTGCGCCTCGCGCAGGTTCTTTTCGATACCTTCCACCGCAGCATCCATGTCGCGTTTCGCCGATTCCAAGTCGTCTCGCAGATAGTAGATGAAACCTCGCGTGTCCAGCATTGCGGCGTTTTCGCCCACAAGTTCCATGGCCCTCTCCACATCAGCCAGAGCCTCGTCCAATTCGGTGTTCCCTAGTGCACGGGCATACGCCAAATCGTTCATCACAGTCGCCCTTCTGGCGGTCGAACCGTACTGGAGGAGTTCGGCGACCTTCTTCAGGTCCTCGATCGCTTCCTGGTGCCGCCCCAGGTGCCGCAAAGCCAAACTGCGCTGCCGGTACGTGCGGCGGTCCCCTTCCGACAACTCCAATGCATGATTGCAGTCCTCAAGGGCGCCGAGGTAATCACCATCGTCAAGTCGCCAACTGGCTCGCAGTCGGTGGGCCGATGGGTTTCCTGGGTCCCAGCGAAGTGCCTGATCCAAAGCTTCACTTGCTCCTTTCTGGTCACCGCTTAGGTACTTCTCGATCGCCGATGCCTGGTACCATCGCGAGATCTCTGTTGGAAACCACGCGTACAACAGCGGCCCAAGTACCAGGGCCAAGGTTCCCAAGATCACCAGCCGTCGTGTCCATTTCGATCGACGCGCACCGTTGTTCGATTCGGATTCAGCTAGCGACGCCATCACCACGTCCTGCTCGGACGATGGATCACTGGCCCGTGGATCGTTCGGGAATCCCGTCATTTTCACTTACCGTTTTCTGACATTGACGAATTCTGCAACTGCTCCTAATATCCCCGCCCACTCGCCAGGTCGACAAGGGTATCGATTGCAGCATATGTGTCAATTTTTACGGTTTTGCTGGTTTGATGCCCCCCCATTAACCGAATCATTCTCTAGGCAATCTCGGTATACAGTCAAGTCTCTACGTAAGGACGCATTAGCCATGCGCACGAGGTTTTCGCAAATCACGACAATCGTGGCGGTTTTTTTCACCATCGCTGCCATCTCTCTCACGGGGTGTCAGAGCGGCTTCAAGATGCCTAGCATCCCAAGTATAGGCAGTTGGGGCAAGAAAAAGCCAACGTCGCTCGCAACCAAGCCAGCCACGGAGCTGCCGTCGCCGAACGCAACAGCCAACCCCGGTCAGCTACCGAGCTACGCAAAAGGTCGTGGCACAGGAGCAACAGGCATGGGGGCACGTCCCGGCGGCTCTCACTACTTGAACGCAAGCCACGGCACTGCCCCGTCGAATCCAGGCTACGCCCATAGCGGTGCGAGCCCAGCCCGAGGCTTCTACTCGCCAGAGTACGGCGATGCAGGGGCCCGGCAGAGCGTGAGCGGCGGGTACGACAGGCCAACAACTTCCTACCCCAGCAATCCCGGATCCTCTGGAAGCGGATCGAGGAACGATTCGTACGGAGCGGGCGGCTTTCCCCCGCGATCCGGCGCTCCGGCGACTGGGCAGGCCTGGACGAGCGAGGATCGTGGAAGCCAATACGGCGGCACGTCACCGAGGTCCACGGTTAGCGACTATGGCTACGGCCGGACGGCTACGAGGAATTCGGCTTCGGCTTCGGATTACCGTTCTCACGGCGCACCTGGCTCAGCGAGTGACTACTCGCGAGCTTCGGCCAGCGTTGGCGGCACCTCACCCAGCTACTTGAACTCCAAGTCTGGACCACCGTACAGAGGGGCAGGATCTCCCGCAGCGGGGAGCGTGCCACCGCCGACCTCTCCTTCCGTGGCATCTGGCGATTATCTGCCGGGCAGCACGGGAAGACGCACCCAGTATGGGGACAGCCAAGACATCAACGTCGCCGGTCTGCGGGACATTCAGCCGGCATCATACGGTGCCGACAATGGCGTAAGCGATACCCGTTCAGTCAGAGGTGGCAGCCAAGCCCCTTCGACTACCTACGGCCCGCAGGAATCGCGGACCGCGACCGGCCGATATCCCGAGACGAACTCCAGCATCTACAACCGGTAGCGCGCGGCAGATGCCGACTGGACCTCACAGCAACGCGGGCACTATGCCCGCGTTTCTTGTTGCCAGACGCCGTGCCAATGCGCCACGCTCAACGCCAGGAGTGCTGTCGAAGTCGTTGAACGACAACAAATAAGCACTCTACTGCCTACCGCTCGTTGTTCTGTTTGGGATCGCCAGCGTAGCTTCAATTGGCAGAGCACCGAATTGGTAATTCTGGGATTGGTGATTCCTGCCTCCAAACTTGCCTCGTTCAAACACCGGTCAGGAAGTGCAGCGCTGATCGGAGGCTTGTCGCCGTTTTTCTACAGAGCAGACGCATAAATTGGTCGTGAGGCCGTTCGCAGTCCCGCCTTTAGGCGGTTTTCAAGGCGTTTCGTGTTTCGGAACCGCCTAAAGGCGGGACTGCAAACGAATTCATGCGTCTGCTCTACATACTCAAGTGGCTACCAATCAATCGCTTAACGGCAAGCCGAAGGCGACTTTGTCCTAGCCCGCGCAGCCGCCTTCGGCTTGCCGTTAACCAACGCAGCCTCGCTTTGCTCGGCCGCAAACAAAACGCGTGCAAAGAAACAACAATTTGCAAAGTAGTAGAACGAGCAAACCGAAATGCCGAAGCTATTCTTGAGTCATCCGTTAGGAATCGAATCATGTCTAACGAAGATCTTGTCTATGACCTTGTGGCGGAATGGGACCGGCGTCAGCAGCAAGGCGAAGACGTCTCTGCGGAGATCATCTGTGCCGATCATCCGGAATTGGTCCCGATGGTCGCCGAACGCATTGCCAGCGTGAAGAAGATCACCGCCATGATGCCCAGCCATGATGACGAAAACGACGACTTCCTCTCCTTGCGCAGTTTCCATACACAATCAACCGAACAGGATGACACCGTGGAAGTGACAACGTCCTTGTCTCTTGACGAATTCACCTCGTGCATCACCTCGGCCGGCCTGATGACCGCCGAGCAGTTGTCGTCGTTTCAGTCGGGTCTGTCCGAGCCGGTTGATGCCACGGAGCTGGCCAGGCAATCAATCAAGAAGCAACGGCTTACCATGTACCAAGCGGATGCCATCTGCGAAGGCAAGACCGATGGCCTGGTCTATGGCGATTACGTGATCCTGGACCGCATCGGCGCTGGCGGCATGGGCCAAGTGTTCAAGGCCCGCCACCGGCGCATGAAGCGGGTGGTCGCGCTGAAGATCTTGCCGGCCGAAGCCGTAGCCTCACCGAATGCCGTGGAACGATTCGAACGCGAGGTGGAAGCCGCGGCCCGGCTACTGCATCCCAACATTGTTACCGCCTTCGATGCCGGCGAGGCGAATGGCGTCCACTATCTAGTCATGGAATGTGTCGACGGCAGTGACCTGTCGTCGCTTGTGAAGGAAAACGGACCGGTATCAGTCGCCAAGACCGTCGATTACATCAAGCAGGCGGCAACCGGCTTGGCCTTTGCCCATGGCAAAGGTGTCGTCCATCGAGATATCAAACCGGCCAATCTGCTACTGGACGGCGAAGGCACGGTCAAAATCCTGGACATGGGCCTGGCGCGACTGGAACAGCCCACCAACGGAAACGGCGCTGCGATCACTCAAGCGGAACTGACGCAAGACGGATCGGTCTTGGGCACCGTCGACTACATGTCACCCGAACAAGCCTTGGATACCAAGAACGCCGATGCAAGAGCCGACATCTACAGCCTGGGTTGCACCTTGTACTACCGGCTGACCGGCAGCCCGGTCTTTGTTGGCAATACCCTGATGGCCAGGATGCTGGCGCACCGAGAAGCCGACATCCCGTCACTGGCCGAAACGAGGCCCGAAGTGCCCGAGGAGTTGGACGCGGTCTTCAAGAAAATGGTGGCCAAGGAACGCGAGGACCGCTACCAGACTGGCACCAAGTTGCTGACCGATCTGGAGACAATCGACGTTGCCGACGAAGATGACGTTCCGCAGGAGACGGTCGCAGCCGCAGAAACTTATGTGGATGCAATATCCAAGGAGACCTCGTGCGCCCAACTAGACGAAACACTCGACCTGACGCCCGAGAACCAGTCTTCAGATAGTAGTAGGCACTCTCCGAGTGCCGTAACCACGACTCGAAACAACGATTCTCTGCGGACGGCACAGGGACTGTGCCTGCTACTTTGGATTTGAAGACTAGCTCTGAGGAGCGGGAAGAGGAAGTCCCCACGCCCAAACCCATGTTCGCCACCACGCGCCGTGGCATCCCGACCGGTCGAATCGTCGCTGTAGCCGCTTTGTTTGGCGGTATTCTCCTAGCGGTTGTCCTTCTGAAGATTTTGACGCCCCACGGCACGGTGATAATCGAAATCGGCGACTCGGATGAACAAGTCAAAGTGACCGTCACTAAGGACGACACGATCAAGATCATCGACCCCAACGACGGCAAGGAAGTCCTGGTCACCGTTGATGCTGACGCGGAAAAATTGACGCTCCGAAAGGAAGGCTTCGAGATCCAAACGACATCGTTCAACCTGAAGTCCAAGGATGGACGGTATGTCAAAGTGACGTTTGTGCAGGTGGAGGCTGTGGCCGAGGGAAGTAATGTCGATCGAGAAGTGGCACGGATGGTGCTTGATGCTGGTGGCACCGTCGGTGTATCGGTCAATGGCGGTGAGCCGATCAAGATCGCGAAGGCTGGAGATCTTCCTTTGGGCACGTTCTCGGTTGTGGTTGTGGCCTATGTGACCAAACCAGAAGAAGATCTGAATTTCCTTGAACACCTTTCGCTGTTGAGGAGGCTGGAAGCACTTACTCTGCATCGCGTCCTTCTCTCGAATGAGCAGCTTGTTCATCTGCAACGGCTCACGTGCCTGAAACAACTGAGTCTGTGCAGGACTAACCTCACGGATGACACAATCGTGCATCTGCAGAAGCTGAAGAACCTCGAAGGGCTGAGGATTGACCAAAACCGCATCACAGATTAAGACCTTGCGTGACTTGACCCTGCTGGGAATGGGAATAACCGACGCGGGTTTGGAGTACTTGGCGAAAATGAAATCTCTCCAGCACCTCAAACTGACCGTCAATCCTCAAATCACCGCTGAAGGCATTGCCAAACTGAAGGAAGCCCTTCCCAACTGCGAGATCATCTGGGATGGCAACGCCGGTGACGACACGACGGCCCACGAGTGAACCGCAATTGCGCCGTGTGTCCCGGTCGGATGCCAGCCACCTGCCCCCTCTCTCTAACTCTCCCCCCACGAAGCGCGGGGGAGAGAGGATAAGGCCAGTTGCAGGCGGGTCTCCCGACCTCGCTGTTTTACACGTCTTTTTCGACCCCCGCGGGCTCGTCCCGCGGGTGAAACAGTTTGAACAGCTAGGAGAGGCAAGCGCAACCAGCACGACCCCCGTGCGCTTGTCGCACGGGTGAAGGAGTTTGAAAGAGCTGTGTTGGCGAAGCGGGTAAGCCGGGGAAACTCATTCATGGTCCGGACAAGCCGGACGAGGTCTTTGCTGCTGTCGCTTTCGTTGCTAGCCATTCAAACTTGTTCACCGTCCACACAAGGTGGACGGGGTCTCGTATGATTTGTGTAAGATAGCGAGGTCTCCCGACCCGCACGCGTGCCCGACCGTAGGTCTCCGCTTCGGCTGAACACAGGTCTCCGAATCTACGCTTGTCCCCGCTTTGGGGAGCTACGGTCATCCGTCTGTCCGAGCCAGCGGTCTGTTGATTAAATCGTGGGATAGGCTTCCAGCCTGTCAATTGGGCGACCTGAGTGCACTTGGCAATTGAAGTTACGGGATCCTGACAGACTGGAAGCCTATCCCACGCTCGTTTCCCGATTAAATCAACAGCCAGGAGACCGGACACAACGCGTCACGAGCGTTTGTGTAGGGCCGTTCACGGCCCTTTTCGCCGCAGGCGGTATTCGGCCCGACGTTTACGTCGGGTTGCGTTCGGGCCGCACACCCATTAATCCCCCGCCCAGCCCACCGCCGCTTCCGGCGGCGGTGGGCTGAGCGGGGGCGGCTCGGATGAACCAGGGGCCATTCGTGGTTTACTCATGCTGAAGCACGGGGCTAATACCGCTTCGGGCGCAGAAGCGCGGTAAACCGGGCTCGCAGTTGCGAATCCACGAACGTCGGTGCCCTGAAGGGGCGACACGATGCACGGTTCGATGTGTTTCGCCCCTACGGGAGATGGAAAGCCCCGTCGTCCTGAGCTATCGGTTTCGACCGGACTCTCACCCATACCCGGGCTGTATCCGTTTTCTCGCCGTCGCTCAACTTGTAATCAAACCGAGCAAAACCAAAGAAACCCGCGGCCGGCGTGAACGTCACGGTCTGATCGGGGTTGATGACCGCGGTGCCGTCATGCATGTCAAAGACCTCCGTAACCTCCAGATCGCTCATCGGATTGTCCACGTCCGAGTCGTTGGCACGAACGTCGATGTTGATTGGCGTGTCCTTCGGAGTTACGATCTTGTCTGGATGAGCACCGTCAGGTTCCGCCTTCGGAGCGTCGTTTACCGGCGCGACCAACACGAACACGGTTGCCTCGCTGAGCGCCGACCGCTCGTCGGCTCGGACTCTGTATTTGAAGGTATCGGGCGCAATAGGGCTGGACCAGTTTTCCTCTGGTTTGTAACGCAGGCCATTGCCTTCGCGTGATACAGTACCGTGCGCGGGCTGCGTGTAATCCACGATCGTTAGATCGCCTTTGGGGTCGATGTCCGAATCGTTTGCCAGGACGTCGATGTCTACATGGTAGTCCTCCATGGTGCCGGTGGCGTCACTGTTGGCTGTGACATCGTCATCTTTGTTCGTGATGAAGACGAGGGGATAGATGCTGTTTCCATCCCAGTCGTCATCATCGCTGACCAACGGCGCGAGCACCAGAAGGTTCATCTGGTCGCCGTCATCGTCGTCGTCGTTCACCGCCGTAATCTGAACGTTTTGAGGCGTGTCCCAATTGTCTTTTGTGAAAGTCAATGTGGCTCGATCCGCCGTATTCTCCGAGGGGTCGGACATGAAGATGTTGGGCAGCACCACGTCCTCTGTCGGAATCCCTGTCAGTGTGACCTCCACTGTCGCCGGAGTCTGAGGGTCCCATTCGCACGTTGTGTTCGTGGTCGGGGCGATCTCCACGCCGGGTTGGCAGCCTTCACGCGGGTCATCATCGAAATCGCCGTTTATCCGGTCGCGGCCCGGACCTCCGTCCACCCGGCCTCCGTCCACCTCCGAGTTGTCCGCTGTGATCTCATCGTCGCCCCGCTGTCCCCTTATTGTGTCGATACCGTCCTGGCCATCCATGGTGTCGCAACCCCACCCACCTTCGAGGATGTCCCCACCAAGCCCTCCGTACATCTTGTCGTCGCCCCAATCGCCGTAAATCTCGTCCTCGCCCCCGTCCCCGTACAACTTGTCTTTCAAATCGCCACCGTAGATCTTGTCATGGCCATCCCCGCCGTAAATCTTGTCCTCGCCCTCGTCCCCGCGCAGCTCGTCGTTCCCAGCACCGCCGTAGATTTTGTCCCAATTGAATCCGCCATGTATTTCGTCGTTGCCATTTCGCCCCTCGATAATGTCGTCGCCTACGCCTCCCCTGATTTCGTCATCGAAACCGGAACCGGTAATCGTATCCGCCTCGCCACTGCCGGGGCCCGAATCGCCATGGATTGTCACGGTCACCGAGCCCAAGTCTCCCGCCGTACCGAAACCGTTGTCGGGCGACACGTCGCTCAGATCGATGGTATCGGCCTTGGGTGAGCCGTCGACTTGGATCGAATCAATATCGGCGGCTGGAATAGACGACACCGAACCTGAGATCATTGCGATTTGCACAAGGTCGGTTGGGGCCTCGCCATCCTTGATTCTCAGGTGGTGTTCTCCTTGATGGGTGAAGTGTTCCAGCTTAATTTGACTGGGCCCATCGCCTCCATATACCCCTAGCGCTCCAGAGAGCTCGGCGAACTGGGCGGTAACGGCCAGCATCGTTCGGGTTTCTAGCAGTTCGACCCTGGGCATTCGAAATCGTCTACGGCCGCGTCTGCGTCGAGTGGGACGACTCAATGTGCTCCTTGGCATGGATCGGCTCCTTGTGAGGTGTAGGAGAAGTAACTGCTCCTTGCTGTCGTAACGCACGCAATGATTCCTCCGACAACAAGCGCACTTTCCACCCTGGCAACTGGTCAAGCGGTGAACGTGGGGCCGGATAGTCCCCCGAAAACTCTATGCGGCATTTGCCCTCCAAGACCTTTCGGAACGCCCGAGCGCCCTCTTTCGTGACGCTCGTGCGCATCACTGACAAGTGCTTGAGTGGAGAGCCCTGCAGCACTTCCAACCCCCGGTCCGTCACGTCGCACGAATTCAGGTTTAGATCCTCGAGACGCGGTAACTGGATCAAGTGTTTCATGCCCATGTCCGTCGCCTCCGTCCCGGCCAAGTCAAGATACCGAAGCTTGGGCAGCTCCTTAAGGCACACGAGCCCGTCGTCCGTCACTTTCGTCTCCCGCAAATTGAGGGACGAAATGTCGGGCAACTCGGCCAAACGCGCTAAGCCGCGGTCCGTGACGTCCGTCGCGACCAGCGAGAGGCTCACGAGGTTGGGAACAAACTGCGCGAGTTCTTTCAGTCCAGCATCCGTAATTCGTGTTCTGTCAAGATTGAGCACTTTCAGTTCGTTGGCGCCTCGCAAGTGGCAAAGTCTGGAATCCGTCACGTCCGCCCCGCATAGCCAAACGGATCGCAAGTGCTTCATGCCCCGGAAATGCTTCATGTCTTCGGACGCCAATCGATCCGGGCCAACTTGTACACCTACGGGCACCAAGAACCGTTCATCCCCCAGGA
>CAZURK010000340.1:0-15649 GCA_964623055.1 uncultured Pirellulaceae bacterium | reverse complement strand
GCCGATGCGCAGGCCAAGACGCCGGCAAAGGCCCTGACGCCTGCGGCCACGGCTCAGTTGAGAGCAAAGATCCATCGGACGATGGCCGCACTGGTAGAAGCCAAAGCTGCTGAAAAGCCAAACGAAGCCGAGATCAAACAACTGACCGAGCAACTGCAGGCGATGCAGGCGAAGCTTCGGAACTCAGCGCAGCCCAGCCCCAAAGAACTCGCCGCATTGAGGGCCAATATTCATCGGACAATGGCGGCACTGGCAACGGCTGAAGCTGCCGAAAAACCCGACGAAGCCAAAATCAAGCAACTGAAACAGCAACTGCAGACGTTGCAGGCAAAGCTCGAGTGCCCACGCGGCGCCGATTCCACCGGGCAGTGCCCAATGGGAGGACCGGGCCGCGGGCAAGGCCAAGGCTACGGGCTAGGTCGGGGCATGGGTATGGGCCAAGGCCGAGGTCAAGGCCGTCGAGGCGGTGGTCGCCGCTGAGGATCGCTCGATGAACAACCGTCGTAGCCGAATTGGCAACACTTCGGGCGGAAGCGGGAAATCCCGAAGTCTTGCGACTCCGGCTACACTCAGACTGGACAGCCAGTTCTCGAATTAAGTATCGACCGAGGAAGGGCAGCCTGGTTTGTCGCCGCCCTCTCCGAGGTCGGTGAGGGAGGACGCCGAGTTCGGAGAACACGGCGACTATCGGAGGCCGCGGGCGGGTATTTGTCCGGCTCGCGGCCTCGGTGCTATTGGGAACGCTGGCGTTGCGTGTAACAATGTAATGATGAAATGGAAACGCGGGGCAACCTGGATTCTCCTCCTGTCGGTTTGGGCCGGGTTGGCGGTGTGGCAATGGAGCGAGTACAAGCGCGCCCGCAGGTTGGCCTTCGACGAACTTCACCGACAAGCGGTAACCGTCAGCGGGGCTCTCGTCGGCGGGATTCGCACCCATCGACGGATGGGGCGGTTCTTTGAGGAAAACCTGCAGGAAGCCGTCAACGCCGTGGTCGGTTCCGAATTCGTCATGGCCGCAGCCATCGACGCCGAGGACGACAAGCGGTTGGCGTCTGCCGGCGAAATAGAACTCTTGGACGCCGATGAAGAAGCTTACCGCAAGGCATCGGTATTCGCTTTTCGCGACAGATTCGAGCTGCAGCCCCACGCGGGCGGAGCACACGGCGGCCAGGGACAGGGCGGACGAGGCCCAGGTTGGCTGAGGAACCAAGGTCAGGAAACGAACAATGCCGACCCGGCCGCTAGGACCTTTCGCACCGTCTTGTTGCTCGACTCGATGCCAACCGAAATACGATGCCGACAGGAGGCTCGATTGCGCGGGCTGGTCGTGGTTGCCGGGTGTCTGGTGTTGTTCTCCCTGGCGTTGGTTTGGCGAGCGACCGTCCGTGCTGCGGAGGCTCATGGCCAAGCCAGACTCTTCCAAACCGAAACAAGACATCTTCGCGATCTGAGTCAAGCCGCAGCCGGCCTCGCCCACGAGACGCGGAATCCCTTGAGCCTGATCCGCGGATGGACGCAACGGTTGGCCGACTGTTGTTCGGATCATCCGGAACAGAGCGAGCAAGCCCAGTCGATCATGGAGGAGTGCGATCGTGTTACCGCCCGGATCAACCAGTTCTTGACCTTCGCTCGCCCCTCGCATCCGAAGATCGAAGACGTTGCGGTCGGCGAAGTGGTCGGCGAGTTGGCAGCTCTAATGGAACCGATGCTCGATGCGAAGGATCTAGCGTTGGACAGTCATGCAATTGATCCGGACCACACGATTCGGGCAGACCGCGAGATGCTTCGCCAGGCGCTGTTCAATTTCGCGCAAAACGCGGTGCAGTTCTCGTCGGACGGGGGAACGATCGAAATTGCCGTCCACCGCGCCCCCGCCGGCGGGAATCGGATCGAAGTGTCCGATCGCGGCCAGGGCGTGCCGGACGAAGCGGTCGAGTCGTTGTTCACGCCGTATTTCACTACGCGTCCGGACGGTACCGGGCTGGGGCTGGCAATCGTGCGTCGGATTGCCATAGCCCACGGCTGGCAAACCGGCTACGCGCCGCGGCCCGGCGGCGGTTCGGTTTTTTGGTTGGACCAGGTTGATGGCTAAGAACCAACGCACAATTCTGATCGTCGACGACGAAGCCGCACAACGCAAGCTGCTCGGCGATCTCGTTGAATCGCTTGGGTTTTGTACCGACCAAGCATCCACTGGCGAAGAGGCCTTGGAAACGATCTCGGAGCGGCCACCCGATATGGTGTTGCTCGATGTGCGACTGCCGGGCATCAGTGGTATCGAAGCGCTACCGAAGATCCGTGAAATTGCAGGAAACCTCCCGGTTCTGTTGATCACGGCTCACGCTGATCTGCGTCAGGGCGTAGCCGCCGTGAAAGGTGGCGCAGACGACTATCTTGCCAAACCGCTGGACCTGGATGAACTGGAAGCAGCCATTGTCGACGCCATCGGAGCATCCGACGCAGCGCAGAGCCGCGCACCCGAAACGGCCCCGGAACTCCCGGCGGGAATCATCGCTGATAGTCCGGCCATGCGTCATCCTGTAAAGACGATCGCCGTCGTCGCGCCCTCTGATGCCGCTGTGCTGATCTTAGGTCCAAGCGGAGCCGGCAAGGAAGTCCTTGCCCAATTGATCCATCAATGGAGTCTCCGCGCCGAGCGGCCGATGATCGTTGCCAATTGTGCCGGCATGCCCGAATCTCTGATCGAAAGCGAGCTGTTCGGACACGTTAAGGGCGCTTTCACGGGTGCCACCGAAAACCGAAGCGGCCTTATCCGTGCGGCCGACGGAGGCACGCTGTTCCTGGACGAGATCGGCGAACTGCCGCTGCACCTGCAGCCCAAGCTTTTGCGGGCGCTCGAAACGGGGCAAGTCACCCCGGTTGGCAGCGACAAATCGGTGACGGTCGATGCACGGCTGGTAGCGGCAACCAATCGCGATCTTCGCGATGCGGTCACCGAGGGCCAGTTCCGCGAGGACCTGTACTATCGGATCAATGTCGTAGAACTGATCGTGCCGCCGCTCGCTGAACGTGGACAGGATATCCTGGAATTGGCCCGACGGTTTGCTGCCGAGTTTGTCGGAGGTCCGATTCGCTTATCGCCGCAGGCTGTACGTTGCTTGATCTCCCACACGTGGCCGGGCAATGTACGGGAGTTGCGTAACGCCATCCAGTTGGCGTGCCTCGTATGCCGAGGCGACGTCATCCTGCCGGAACACCTGCCTCCCAAGATTGCTAACTACGTGCCCCACTCGGATCGGCAAGATCCCAAGGCAGGCCAGCTCTCGCAGATCGAGAGAGCCACAATCTTGGCCACGTTGGAAGAATGCAACGGAAATCGCACCCAAGCCGCCAAGAAACTCGGCATCAGCCGCCGCGGCCTAATCTACAAACTCCGCGCCATCGAGGCAGAAACGGAATAGCTGCCCGACTTGCCCGTAATGCCCTCATTCATTCAAGCCAATGCTTGCATGTCAATCGAGGGGACTGTAAAGTGATGGCAGTACTATGCGCCAAGAACACCCTCATCATCGTGTCCTCGTTGTCGTCGCGCTGGTCTGTGCGTCCGCGGCTTCTGTCTCGGCGTTTGAGATCAATATCGAACGTCCCGGCGATCGTGAGTTCATACGCGACATGGCCGACATGGTTGTCTCGGCCGACGAGAAACGCATTCGCGAGATGTGCGACAAGTTGCTGACGGACAAGGCAACGCCGATTATCGTCGTTACCATCGAATCAATGGCTAATCACAGCCAAGGAGCGATGCGGATCGAGACCTTTGCCACATTGTTGTTTAACCAGTGGCAAATCGGACATGCAAAGCTGGGCAACCAGACCTGGAATACGGGCATTCTGCTTCTGGTCTCCAAGAACGATCGCAAGGCGCGCATCGAACTGGGGGCCGGTTGGGGCCACGAGAAGAACCAGGTGTGTGACCAGATCATGCAGAATCACATCATCAGGCGTTTCAAGCAAGGGGACTTCTCCGGCGGCATTGTGGCCGGTGTCGAGGGATTGGATAGGATGGGCCGGGAGCTTGAACTGCCAACCGTTCCGCGGCCTTGGTGGCACTACGCGTTGATCGTTGGGTTTATCGGCTTGGCCATTTTCACCGTGGTGTCGCTGATTCGCAGGGGCTCAAGCGGCTGGGCGTGGGTGTTTTGGGCCGTCGTATTCTCCATACTCGGCCTCTTGCTTTACAGCATGCTCACCAGCCGCGGCAGTGGCAGCGGAGGCGGATTTTCCGGTGGGTCTTTCGGGGGCGGGTTCTCTGGCGGAGGTGGGTCGACTGGATCCTGGTGAACATGCAAAGAGCTTCGCAACTATTCACCGATGAACAACGCCGGCAGATCGACCAGGCTGTCGTTGACGCCGAAGCCCAGACCTCGGCCGAAATCGTTCCTGTTGTGGCCACTGCTTCAGGGCGTTATGACCGGGCCGAGGACATCTTTGGCCTCTGGCTGGCGATCGTAACCGCCGTCCTGCTTTGGCTATACCTGCCGCGACCTGGATACGAAGCGGGAAGCTGGAGCGGCTGCCCGATCGTGTGGCAAATCGTCGTGGTCGTCGCAGGTATGGTGGTGGCGTTCGTGCTCGGAGCCATGATAGGCAGCAAGATCGGCTGGCTACGCCGCTTGTTCACGCCGCGTCGCGAAATGTGCGAAGAAATCTCTCGCCGCGCCCGCGAGGTGTTTTTCGACAACCGCATCCATCACACTGCTGGAGCAACAGGGTTGCTTCTGTACGTTTCGCTATTCGAGCACATGGCCGCCGTGATTGCCGACCAGCAGGTGTTAGACAAGCTCGGCCAACCCGTCCTGGACGAACTGTGTGCGGAACTGACCAACGGACTTCACGCCGGCCAGCCCACGGACGCCATCTGCCGGGTCTTGGCCGATGCAGGACAGCGATTAGGGGCCGTCCTGCCACGCGCCGATGATGACGCCAACGAATTGGCGGACGCTCTCGTTACGCTCGACTGACCCGTATCTCCAGTATCGTGCGTCTGAATCAGTTCAGACCCGGACTCGGGGTTAATGGAAGATCCTTGCTCTTACGTACGGGAGGCAGATCATGAGTTGCCGAACGAATCGTCGTGAATTCCTAAGACGCGCGGCCGTGCCGGCGGTGGGTTCGGTGATCTTGGGTGCGGCCGGCTCGGCCCGAGCGTACCAGGCGAACGAGAAGCTGAACGTCGCTGTGGTGGGTATCGGCAAGCGGGGCCGCTATCACGTGAGTGTCGTGCCGAGGTTGAAGCAGAATCTTGTGGCGCTGTGCGACGCGGACCACAAGCGAACGGCCGACGTTTTCAAGCGGTATCCCACCGTGCCCAAGTACAGCGACTTTCGCAAGATGCTGGACGAAATGGACCGACAGCTCGACGCGCTGGTGATCGCTACGCCCGTCCACACGCATGCTGTGATTGCCGCAAGAGCGATGAGGCGCGGCAAACACGTCTTTGTCGAAAAACCCACTGCTCACGACGTGGGCGAGGCTCGAGCACTCCGCCAGCTCGCCAACGAGCACAAAGTGGCTTCGCAGCAAGGCAATCAAGGGATGGCCACCAATTCGTTTCGGCGAACGTTGGAGCTGGTCTGGGAAGGCGCTATCGGCGAGGTTCGCGAGGCGCACGTGTGGTATGTCTTTGGCGGTTCGGGTCCAATCTCGCGTCCCAGGGAAACGCCGCCAGTCCCGGATTATCTCGATTGGGACAGTTTCCTCGGCCCTGCCCCGTTTCGGCCCTATCACCCTCGTTACGTCAGCGGCTGGGGCGCATGGCGCGAATACGGCGCTGGCTGTCTGGGCGGCGGCGGATCGCATTCAATAAACATGGCATTCAAGGGCATGAGACTCGACTTACTTTGGGAGGGCGAAGGCAAGGGGCCGATTCGTATCGAGTCGGAGATCCCGGAAGCGTGCCCGGAAAACTTCCCCCGTTGGCAGATCCTCCGCTACGACATCCCCGCGCGAGGCACGCTGCCGCCGGCGGTGATTCACTGGTACAACGGCCCGGAGCAAGAGCTCAAGCGGCAAGGCATCTGGGACAGGCTCGAAAAGATCGCCGGCCGGTCGCTCGAGTGGAAGGACGGCAGTTGGACGCCTCGATCCGGCACGCTGCTTGTGGGAAGCAAGGGCGTTGTACACACCAACGCCCACAACTCGGTTTGCGCCCTGTTGCCCGAAGCCGACTTCCGGAACGTCGGCGGCCCGCCTCGCACGATGCCGAGCGTCCCAGGTCACCAGCAGGAATGGGTCGCAGCCTGCAAAGGCGGACCGGAGCCGATTTCCAGCTTCAATCATTCCGGCCCGTCTATGGAACTGATGCTGCTGGGCAACGTCGCCTCGCTGGTTGACCAGCCGCTGGAGTTCGATCCCGTGCCGTGCAAGATCACCAACAACGACGAGGCCGACCAGGCGCTCCGCCCGGAACACCGCGAAGGCTGGGCGCTGTGAGCCAGCCTGGTTACCGGCTTTCATCTTGAACAGGAGCAAACAGAGAGAACCGGGTGAAACCTCGACAAGAGGGCACCTGATGTCTACATTCAACGGTTGAATGGGGATTGAAATCGCTGTCAGTTGCCGAATCGGAGTCGAACCATGAAACCGCTAATCCGACTCGCTGTACTGTCTTGGTTTGTCTTAATAGTCACTCCCACACACGCTCAGCACTGCGCCCCTATTGTGGAATCCTACTTGAGTCAGATTTCGATCAAGCACAATGAAAAACATCAGGCACTTGACCTGAACGTGGAGTATTCCAAGATCGGCGGCGCGACGAAGCCAAAGTACCAGATCTATTTGCTGGCCTACCTCGTGAAGAATGAACATCGAGTGCCGGCGCCTCTGCCGGCGGACTTTATCGATAAGCAGGTCGTGCGAATCTTGCACACCGAAGCAGTCGAGCAGAACAAGGACGGCAGCTATGATTTCGATTTGCAGCTCAACATGACTGAGCTGGCCCAGAAGATCATCGAACTCGGACGCCTCACGGAAGACGATCGTGACGCCCACGGTAGGTGGGGTTTCTACAAAGACCGTTTTCGTTTGGCCGTTTTTGTTCCGTTTCTTGAAGACCGTATTTACTCGGTGCTCGACTGCTTGCCTGAGGACAAACACGAGTGCAACCACGATGGCAGACGGACGCTGCTGTTTCAGCCGTTGCCCTACTCCTTCACCATTCACTTTGGGACAGTGCTGGCAGATCCATTTCAACTAGCGGAAGGCACTTACCGCATTCAGATTAACCAAGCAAAACCCATCAAAGATCGTCGGCGGCGTCAGCAGACCGTGGGAGGATCTGGAGCCCGCTCTACAACTCGCCGCTGAAGAGAGGGATATGAGTTTTCGCGTCGCGCAGCGTCGCTAAAACTCTGGAACCCGTGGTGCGTGACACGTGTCGAGATACGACCCATTTTGACACAGTACTCCAATACTGTAGCCTTATAGCGCGTAAGCTCCCTTCATGGGCGAGACGGCTCGTTCGCAATAGCGTTTGAGTACGCCCGTTTTGGGTTTCCGTTCAGGCGGGGCGTATGCAGCCTGTCGAGTTTGTAGGACACGGCCGACATCGTCGGGGCTGCTGCGTTGGCCCTCAGTGCCCACAATGTGGAGCGACCGATTCGGGATATCAATCTCGATCAGATCGCCGTTTTCGACCAGCGCGATCGGTCCACCTGCCTCGGCTTCCGGGGATACGTGACCGATGCAGGGACCCTTTGTCGCGCCCGAGAACCGTCCGTCCGTGACAAGCGCCGTCGTCGCGGCAAGCTTGGGCGTGGCGGCCATCGCACCAGTCGTCATCAGCATCTCCGGCATACCGCTGCCGCGAGGGCCTTCGTATCGGATCACGACGACGCATCCGGGTTCGATCTGATCCTTCAGCACCGCGTCATATGCCTGTTCCTCCGAGTTGAATACTCGTGCCGGCCCGCAATGCTGCATCATTTCGGGTGCAACAGCCGTGTACTTCACCACGGCGCCCTCCGGTGCGAGGTTTCCTTTCAAGACGGCGATGCTGCCCGTGCTCTTGGCGTCCGCCGCGCGACGTATCACGTCAGTGCGATCCAGTGAGTAGTTGGCCAGATATTGCTCGCCTCTCTCGAAAAATCCGTCCTTCAGCACGTCATCCAGGTTCTCGCCCATCGTCTTGCCCGTGATGGTGAGAGCGTCCAGATCGAGCAGATCGCGGATTTCCATTTGCACGCGAGGCACGCCGCCGGCGAACCACAACGGTTCGGTCAAGTATTGGCCGCTCGGTTGCACGTTCGTCAGGTAGGGGACGGTGCGGCTGGCCTTGTCAAACAGTTCCACGTCCAGTTCGATCCCACATTCGTGGGCGATAGCCGGCAGGTGCAAGAGGGCGTTGGTCGAACCGGCCATGGCAGCGTGGACTTTGATCGCGTTCTCGAATGCCGCTTGCGTGAGAATGTCGCGAGCGGTGATCCCTCGTTGCATCATCACGGCTGCTGCGCGGCCGGCCTGTCTGGCCGTGCGACCGAGTTGCTTCAGGGATGTTGGCGTGAGCGCATTTCCGGGCAGTGCCAGGCCCAACGCCTCGCTCATGCATTGCATCGTGCTGGCCGTGCCCATGAACTGGCAGGCGCCGCAGGTC
Organism: uncultured Pirellulaceae bacterium; assembly: GCA_964623055.1. GTDB lineage: Bacteria > Planctomycetota > Planctomycetia > Pirellulales > Pirellulaceae > JADHUC01. The sequence continues at coordinate 7,038 of CAZURK010000340.1, read as the reverse complement.
GGGCAGCCGGTCAGCCGGAAGTCGCGGATCTCGCGTGGATCCCCTTCGCCTTTGCTTGCCTTCATCGACGTTTCCGCGGTCAGGTCCGAAGCCGTCATCGCCGGCCCTGGACGCATGCTGCCGCCGGGCACATGCACCGTTGGCAGATTCACGCGAGCGGCGACCTTCAGATGCGCCGGAATCGACTTATCGCAACTCGACACCAGCACCATCGCGTCCCACGGCAGCACGGACGCATGAATCTCCACCATGTCCGCGATCAATTCGCGCGAAGGCAAGATGTAGTTCATGCCGTCGTGCCCCATGGCCCAACCGTCGCAGATGTCGGTTACGTGGAACTGGGCCGGCCGACAGTTCGACTGCCACAGGCCAATCGAAACTTGTTCGGTCAATTCGTGTAAATGTCCGCTGCCGGGATGGCTGTCGCCAGCCACATCGTCCACCAGCACCTGTGGCAATTCGGTGTCTTCTTCGCTCCAATTCGTTCCCATACGCAAAGCGTCGATCTGATGCCAAGCGGCGCGATTCTTAGCACATCGTTGCCGAGGTTCGTTTGTCACTTGTATTCCTCCCTAGGCGTCATCAATTCCGGGCATCCAACTCTTGGGGACTTGAACGGCCACTACTTCACCGCGAACGCAGACTTCTCCATCTGCCGATACCGTCGCACTCACCACGACCTTGCGTCCCTTGAACTCCTTGACTCGTCCCCGGATCTCCAAGGGCACGCCCAACGGCGTCGGACGAACATAGTCCACGTGCAACGAGGCCGTCAGAAAACGAATCGGCGGCTCCGTGTCCATCGCACGCTGCTCGGCTCGATACGCCGCTGCGGCCGCCGTGCCTGTGCCGTGACAGTCGATAATCGACGCAAGCACGCCGCCGTATACATAGCCCGAGACTGCCGTGTGATAGGATTCCGGAAGGAAAGTCGCAACCGTTTCCTCACCGTCCCAATAGCTTTTGACTTTCAAGCCATGCTCGTTCAATCGGCCACAACCGTAGCATTGACTCAGTTCATCGGGATAGTAGTCCTGAAACGCTTTCACAGATTCCTCTCAATCATGTCAAGTCGCCCGCTACCGCCTGGCATTGCAGGACTGCAATGGAGCTTCATTGCGGATTGCACAAGTGCATCCGTGCTAGCGCGAAGGGTAACGGTCGCCGGGCTGTGCCCAGTGGCAGCAGAGGCACCGATTATGACGAACCCTCCGCAAACTGTCCACGATCCATGGGGACAATGCCGTGAGTCTGTCTGTCTCATTTTGCGTCGTAGCAGTGCATGACGCTACCCCGATGTCGTTCGTGTCCCACGGCAGGACGTCTAACATGGTGATCGCGTGTCTGCCCAATCGCTAGACGCGCGTAAGACGCCTACCGGAAACTCTGCATCAAGGGTAAACTCCAGTTCAGATGATTTTCCGTCCCGAAGATCGTTTACCGACTGGTTGAGTTTTCGATGAGCAACAAGCGAAGCAGAGCCCAATGACACAGAAGCAAGAGGTACTTCCACTCGCCGGCCGCAAGCTGGTAGTAGCAGATGACGATCCCGACCAACTCACCTACTTGGCCACCGTCTTTGAGGATTATGGAGCTACGGTCGTCAGAGCCACCGACGGCGACGAGGCGTTGGCGATGGTTCAGAGCGAGAAGCCAGATCTACTGACACTCGACCTGGAGATGCCGGGACGCGACGTGGGCGAGGTTTTTGAGCTTCTCCGCAAGGATCCCGAACTCGACAGCTTGAAGGTCTGCATCATTACGGGCAGGCCGGAACTGCGCAAGCTCATCTATCAGCGCGCCGTTAGGCCACCCGAGGGTTTTCTAGCCAAACCCGTCACGGAAGAATCGTTGCTGCTCGCGGTCCGCAAGGTATTGGACCTATCTCACTAAGTGGGGCGGCCCTGACGAGAGGTCCTACGGCCGTCTCGCGAAGTCAGGTGCTATGTAACCGCCGACCAAAAAAAGGAAACGAGGAAAGAGAATGAAAATCGCCCTACCGTCAGATGGCCAACAAGTCGACAGTCACTTTGGTCATTGCCAGTGCTTTACCATCTTCACCGTTGACGATGAGAACAAGATTGAATCCCAAGAAACGCTTACTCCGCCGTCCGGCTGCGGATGCAAGTCGAATGTCATACCGCAACTGGCCAGCATGGGCGTATCGGTGATGTTGGCCGGAAACATGGGAGGCGGAGCGGTGAACATTCTGTCCAGCCACGGGATCAACGTCGTCCGAGGCTGCGCCGGCGACGTGCGCCAAGTGGCCGAGGCGTGGTTGGCCCAGGAGATTGAAGACTCGGGAGCCAGTTGTCAGCCGCACGAGTCCGGCGATTGTCCGGGGCATTCGTAGACGATCCGGTTTCGCTGGTGTGCTGTCGCGTCGCTACTTGCCACCCAAACAACGAACGAACCCATCGCACGTCGCCAGGAACAACTGGCCGTTCGCTGCGGCAATGCCGTCCCACACGGGTGGCGACGCCAGCTTCATCGTGTCTAGAGCCTTGCCGTCGCTGCACGCCACGATTTGCAGGAGGCCGCTTGTCTTACCTTCGAAAACCGCAGTGTCGGCTGCGCCGAATCGCCTTGGATCAAGTGGATCCGGCGAGCCGCCGATGAACAGTCGGTCGTCGGCTCGGACCATCGCTCTGGGTCTTAGCCGAAGCTCGACCGTCCACAACTGGCTGGGCGCCTTGTTGCCGGTACGCGTCGCGAAATCGGGCAGCGCACTGTCGTTTTCCGAAGGGTCAGGCCGCGACATGGCGCAGATCGAATAGTTGGACTTCTTGCCCTTACCTCCACCACGATGGACGCCCCACACCGTCTTGTCATCAAATGTCAGCATCAGGCCGTAAGGAACGGCTAGGCTCTTCGTCGCAATCCACGGATAAGACACTGGCGTACGGCTGAAATCGCCCGTGCCCAATACCCAGTACGACCGATGGTGCTCGGTGCCGTCCAGCAGGCTGGATGTCGAAAAAAGATGGGGGCGTTTCTCTCCCTGCTGCGCGAGTTCGCTATCGAAACGCAGATGTCGCATGTAGATCGAATCGCCGTCGGCCACCAGGACATCCGACAAGGCGCCGCGCATGGAAAAGGCATCGCTTCGATCGGGGGCCAGAAACGTCTTGTAGTCGGTGTAGTTTTGCCTGATCTGAGTGCTCATCTTGGCACGCTCCTCCTCGGGAGGCGGGTCAAGGGCCCCAGTGTGGTCGCTGATCAAGCGGCTTGTGCAGCGCACCTGACCCGTTTCGGGATCCAGCCCGTACAGCACGATCCCGCCGTCGAGATACGACGACCGGCCCGCGGCCACGTACGCGATTCCGTCTTGGACAAGCGCGCTGCCGTGCACCGGCCACAGCGACTCCACCTGCTCGAACGCGACCGCGTTGATCCTCTGCGGGGCTGCGCGGAACCGCCACACCAATTGGCCGTCGGTCGCTCGAAGGCAATACACCCATCCATCGCGCGATCCAAACAGAGCCATACCTCCGTACAGCGTCGGCGGCGAATCGACCCTACCACCCGCCGTAAATCGCCACAGCGATTCGCCAGTGGCGGCGTCCAGTGCATAAACGGTGTGCGCGTCCACCTGTGCAACGAATACCTTGCCGTAGCCCACCGTGACGGCACTGAGACGTCCACCGATTCCCGCCGTCCAGTGTTGCTTGAGGTCGGTCGGAACCACCGCCTCGGTTACTCCACTGCGAGCAACATCATGTCGATACGTGGGCCAGTCATATCGAGAGATCAGAGGTCGGAGATCAGAGGTCAGATTGTCTGTGGCTTGTGAAGACGCTCGTCGCCTATTTCTGACCTCTGACCTCTGATCTCTGACTTCTGACCTCTGGCCTTTTGGCGCCAACGCCCAGAAGCCGTAGAGCTTTGCCTCCATGTAGCATCCGCACGAGTGTGGCGGGGCATAGAGGAGTCCGTTCGATGGCGTAACACCGACTCGACACGTCGCCCGCACCCAGTTGTTGCGCGAGTGGTTTTCGCCGGTCAGGTCGATCATCTCGATCCCGCGTTTTGCGGTCAGAATGTACTTACTGGTTGCCTTACCTGGATAACATCGGTAGTGATGTCCAGTCGTCCACAGACGGTCGATCACGGGACGATTCTGTTTGACCTCTCCGGTCTGCAAATCCCTGGGCTCCGCAAAGGCGGGGCCCAGCCAAACCAGCCCGTCCGAGACGTAAACTTCGCCGGGCATACTCTCCAATCCGGGCAGGTAGCTGGTATGCCACAGTATGCTGCCATCTTCGACGGACAGCGCGGCCAACCTCCCGTCGTATTCATGGACACGGGGATGCGAGCCGAGGTACTCGAACTTATCCCGATCCAGAACCTTCGGATCTTTGCCGCCGTACGAACACAGCACGACTCCATCCTTGACGATCAGCCGCTCGCGAGGCCATTTGAGCCTGATCTTCTTTTCCGATCCTTCAAGATCCACACGCCACAACGTTTTGCCCGCATCTGCCGAGAAGCAGTAAACGCTCTTGTCCGTCTTCAGGAAGACCTTGCCATCGGACGCAGCCAGCGTGACCGGCACGAGGGCGTCGCCTTCGTTTGGGGCCCACCGCCACAGCCGTTGGCCCGTGTCGGCCTGTAGTGCCAGGATGTCGTTCTGTGCGGTGACCACAAATAGCGTGTTTCTGTCCTTGATGAACTCCTGCAAATTCTCGGTGCCCCAGTAGGTTCGGACCCTCGCACCCGTGGAACCATCCAACGCGGCGAGCGGCTGGTCGGTACCCAGGGGCGCATAGACACGTTCGCCGTCGGCCACGAGCGTTCGCCACACTTGCTCCAGACGACGTTCGAAGGTTGTTGCTTGCAGAGGCTTTTTCCACAGCAACACTCCACTGAATGCATCACGAGCGGCCAAGAACCATCGACTTGGCACGGTCATGTTCGAGGACTTCGTCTCGTCGACCATGTAGTACAGCCGCCCACCAGACGACACCACTGCCCGGATAGTCGGATAAGTGCCTTTGTCCGCGTGGTGATGCCGTGTCCATTTGGGGCCAGCCAGCCACTGCATATGCCGAGGCGGCCCCACCACGCGATCTTCGGCCACAGCGTTATTGTCCGGACCGTGTAGATAGTGGGTCCAATCATCAATCGCGTCGGCCCGAGGTTTCACGAACTTCAGCAAAGCCTTTCCGCCAACCAGGATTCTCTCCCCGCTGATCGCTGACTGCTGACCGCTGATCGCTGGCATCAACGCCACGCCACCGGGAGCCAACACCCGCATGATCTCTTCATCTCGTATCTCGCGTCCCGGATCCCGGATCACCATCAGATTCACGAGGTTGTCCACGTACGGAAGCCGCACGCCATCGAACGAATCCACGGAAACCTTTCCATACAGGCCGAGTCGTCGGATGTGCGCGCGAGCTTGGGCCACGCCGTCCGAGTCCGTATCGAGCCCATGGACAAGGTAGGAATCATTGGCACACAACGCCGCGGTCAATTCGCCGTTTCCGCAACCGACATGCACGACCAGACCACCACGGATTCCGGACTTCTCAAGAATCTCTCGCGCATCCCCAGCATCGGCGCTGGCGGCAATGCACGCGATTACTAGTCCAAACGCAGCCACGAATCGAATAAGGATCATGGGATAACCTCCTAACAATCGTTCTTGCAGGCGATGGAACGCTGGAAGGCGCATGTTCATGTTCGGCGCGGGTCTCCCGACCCCGCCGAAACGGCCGACCGGAGGTCTCCAGTCGCGCGTCAATGCGGGAGACCCTCGGTCGAACACAGTGCGGGGTCGGGAGACCCGCGCACAGCAGAGCGGAGATCCGCGCACAGCGGGGATTTCGGCTCGGCAGCCTCGTCCTCCCAATCTTGAAAACCCCTTCTTGCATGCGTCGTTCTTCGCCGTCCTTGCCGACTACATCAATGGATTGCCGTGCAGCATAGCATTGATATGCTATCTGTGGGATGGCAGTGAATGACCACAGAAGGCTCGCAGATGAATGAAAGGCACCTCACCATGAAAAGGCTATCTACGCTCACACGTCTGACGTGCACCGTGCTCTTATCGACGGCGGCTGTTTTTTCGGCGGCCGACGACGCACCGTTGACGGATAAAACGCTGGTCGTCTGGGTGTCACCAGCGAATCTCACGCAGTCAGGTGGAACGGCATTGACCGTGAACGACACGACTATCGACCGTTTCGATGGCGTTGTCTTTGCCGAAATCGAACCGCAAGTCTGGATGCCCGGCAGCAACGGTTACAGTCGTACCAACCAGGAGCAAGCCGACTGGCCCAAAGAGACCGCTGGCCCCGATGAATTCGTGCAAATGGCCATCGTCTATCAAGACCGGCAAATCACAATGTATCGCGATGGCGAGTTGTACGCGGAATACACCACGAGCGGCGCCCCTTACGCCTTCGGCACGAATACCGCCATCCTGTTCGGCCCGCGACATCTCTCGAAAGGCGTGGACTGTTTCTTTGGCAGCATCCGAGACGCACGCGTTTACGCTGAGCCGCTCGATCGGGCGACCATCGCCGCCATGAAGCCGGGCAAGCCGGTCGACGATCTGCGGCCGTGGGCGTGGTGGGACTTTGCCACGGCGGGGACGTACGACAAAGCAGGGCGATTCAACCAGGTACGATTGTCCGGCGGCGCGAAGATCGAAGACGGCTGCCTTGTCCTCGACGGCACCCGGCCCACGATGCTCGCCACGATCGACCGCGACGGTCCGAACACCGCCAAAATCCCAACCGAATGGTCGAAAAGCGATCCGGTCCCGGCCTCGGTCGTGCAATCCACGCGGTTGTTCCGCGAGAAACTGTTAGACGATCCGTATCGCCCTGGCTATCACTTCTGTGTGCCGGAAGACAATGGCCGACCGGGCGATTCGAACGGCTGTTTCTACGCCAACGGCCGTTACCATTTGATGTATCTGTACAACCGCAACGGTGTCGGTTTCTGCTGGGGGCACATCTCCAGCAGAGATTTAGTTCACTGGCGCCATCATCCCGATTCGATCGGGCCCGGCGACGGCGACGAAGGGTG
>CAZURK010000339.1:0-15833 GCA_964623055.1 uncultured Pirellulaceae bacterium | reverse complement strand
ATCTCGGTCACCAGGAACAGCCACATTCCCAGCTTGCCCGCATCGAACTGTTGGCGATGCGACTCGAAGTGATGTGCCAGGAACGGATCGTGCGCGGGTTCCGTCGCGGCGTTTTCGGCAATGGAACTGCTCATGCTGTTCATTTGGTCCAATTACACGGATGTTGCAGGTGAGTCGTAGTCCGGAACGGTCGCCGGTTTAGAGTCGGGCCGGCGTTCGAGGTAGCCGGAGTGTTCGGGGCTATAGACCAATCCGTCGTAGTCGTAAGGGTCGTCGACCGCAGGTGATTCATTGAAGTTGTGTGGTGGTGGCGGCGAACTGCAGCGCCACTCCAACGTCGCGCCGCCCCACGGGTTGCTGGCCGCCCGTTTTCCACGGAAGGCGGCATGAATCAGTACGACTCCCGCGATCAACAGTCCCACGCCCAGCAGCAGAGCTCCGACCGTCGACAACTGATGCAACGACTGGAACTCGGGTTCGTATCGCGCGTAACGTCGCGGCATGCCGAGTACGCCCAGCAGAAACTGCGGGAAAAACGTCAGGTTGAATCCGACGAAGATAGCGGCGCAGCCGATCCGTCCCCATTTCTCGCTGTACATGCGGCCGAACATCTTCGGCCACCAGTAATGCAAACCGCCCAGGAACGCGACCAACGTGCCGCCCATCATCACGTAGTGGAAATGCGCGACCACGAAGTAGGTGTCGTGCAGATGCACATCGGTGGCCAACGTTCCCAGAAACAGACCAGTGAGGCCCCCGATTCCAAACAGGGCCAAAAACGAAAGGGCATAGCACATGGGCGTGTCCAGACTGATGGCGCCTTTGTACATCGTCGCGAGCCAGTTAAACACTTTGATGCCCGAGGGAATCGACACACTGAACGTCAGAGCACTGAAGATGACCGATGCCAACCATGATTGGCCGCTGACGAACATGTGGTGTCCCCACACCAAGAAGCCTAACAAGGCGATGGCCACGCTGCTGTAAGCGATGAAACGGTAGCCGAAGATGTGTTTACGACTGAACACGGACACCAATTCACTGATAATGCCCATGGCTGGCAGAATCATGATGTACACGGCCGGGTGCGAATAGAACCAGAAGAAGTGCTGAAACAGCACGGGATCGCCGCCCAACATAGGATCGAAGATACCGATCCCCAGAACCTTCTCGGCGGTCAACAACAGGACCGTGATTCCCAACACCGGCGTAGCCAGGATCTGAATGATCGCCGTGGCGTAGAGCGCCCAAAGAAACAAAGGCATCTTGAACCACGTCATCCCCGGCGGACGCATGGTGTTGATCGTCACGACAAAGTTCAGCCCCGTGAAGATCGAGCTAAATCCCAGGATAAACGCCCCCAAGGTTGCCGCGACCACTGTGGCGCTGGTGGTGGTACTGTAAGGTGTGTAGAAGGTCCATCCAGTGTCTAAGCCGCCCAGGAACAGTGCGAGCAGGAAGAACAACGCGCCGCCGACCCACAGGTAGAAGCTAGCCAGGTTCAGTCGCGGAAAAGCAACGTCTTTGGCGCCCAGCATGAGCGGCAGGACGAAGTTCCCAAGTGCCGCCGGTATGCTGGGAATGATGAACAGAAAGATCATCACAGCCCCGTGCACTGTAAACATCTCGTTGTACCGGTCTTCGCTCAGAAACGCTTTGCCCGGCGTCAGCAGTTCGACGCGGATCAGTAGGGCGAACAGGCCGCCCAGGACAAACGACGTCATGATGCCCACCAGGTACATCACGCCGATTCGTTTGTGGTCCAATGTGAAAAGCCACGACAGCAGACCGCGATCGTGATCCAGATAGCTGTCGCCGACATGGGCCGCCGTGGCATGTGCTGCCGATTCCTGCATGACGCTTGCTCCCTCAGGGCGTTTGCCTTGCCCTGCGCTACTTCAGCTCCTTGATGTACGCGATCAGCGCGTCGATCTCTTCGTCGCGGATTTGCCCTTTGTACGTAGGCATTGCCGGTTTGTATCCACCACGGATCTTCGCCAGTGGTTCAAGTATGGACTCGCGGATATAGTCTCGATTCACCGTGACCTTCTTGCCGTTGGCCAAAGACTGTTCGGTGTCAAAGATCCCTTTGAAGGTCGGTCCGGTCATGGCGCTGCCGTCCACCGAATGGCATTGAGCGCATCCGCGTCGCTTGAAGACGATTTCACCGGCCTCGACGGGCGTAAGCCTCTCCAGGTAGTTAGCGGCGTCTGCAAGCCATCGCTCGAATTCGCCCGAGGGGTGAACCACAACCTTGGCGAGCATCATCGAGTGTTTCGTTCCGCAGTACTCGGCGCAAAACAGCGTGTAATCGCCTACTTCGGTCGCCTCGAACCACGTTGTGTTATAGCGACCCGGCACCACATCCATCTTCAAGCGGAAGGCCGGAATGTACAGGCTGTGAATCACGTCTTCGGAGCGCATCACGAGACGTACGGGCCTGTCGACGGGCACGTGCAAGTTGTTGTCAAGGTGACCGTTGGGGTACGTAAACTCCCACGACCATTTTCTTGCCACCACTTGAATCTCGTAGCTGTTGCCGGGCGCTTGGCCCATGTCCATGAAGCCAATGAATCCCCAGAAGAAAATCACGGCTACGAGGATGGCGGGAATGATGGACCATGTGGCTTCCAGGAGGTTGCTGTGGGTGGCTGTCTTGGTCGCTTCCTCACCTCTTGGTTTGCGGTATTTGAGGACAAACAGCGTCATCACGCCGACGATAATCAGAAAGAAGATCACGGCAATGATCAAGATGAAGAAGAACAAGTGATCCACGGCTTCGGCACCAGTCGACGCACGCTTCGGAAAGAAGCCCGAGCCAGCCGAAGCTGCCAGCGGCAAGCCGGCTATTCCCATCACTCCCGCATGCGGAGCGCCTGAAGCTTCTTCGGCGACACTGGGGGGACCTTCTTCTGCTGAGGGACTGGAGCGTTCGAGCCCTGCCCGACGCTTCCGCCTAAGCCAATATGGTGTCAAACCGATCAACAAGACTATCAGGGTAAGCCCACCGCCAAGCTTCATGAAGTTGCGCGCAGCCGGCGCATAACGACCGGATTCGGCGTCGTAATGGAAGCAATACAAGAGAATTTGATCCAGCGGCGAACCGATCTTGCCCTCGCCGGCCTCTAGCAGCGAGAACTTCAGGGTCTGCACCGGATACTGAATGCCGTACATGTATCGGGATACGCGCCCGTTCGGTGTACAGATCATCGCTGCGGCTGCGTGCGCGTATTCCCTTCGTTCGGGTACGTACGTGAATCGGAAACCAACCGTATCGGCAAGCCGCTGGATGTTCTCCTTGTTGCCCACCAGGAAATGCCAGCCGCCAGCGGTCTCGACTCGCCCGTAGGACTTCACGTACTTCGCTTTGGTCAATCTTGCTCGTTGGTGCGTCTCCAGTGGGTCGATACTGACACACACAAAGTCGAACTCTTCGCCCGGCGACCACGACATTTCCTTCAAGGCATCAACCAGCCCGTTCAACTGAAGCGAACAGAGCATCGGGCAGTCAGAGTAATTCATCGTCAGGATGACGGGACGCTCGCCGTTGTAGATCTTGCCCAGCGTGATGTCGTTGCCGTTCTCGTCACGAAACGCCAGATCCAGCGGAATCTGGGCGTCGAGCTTCTCGTCGACGCCCACGTCTTCCAGAGCGACCGGCGTCGGCTCCATGCGCTGCGCCGGGACGATCGCCGGCCAAGAGCCGGAGATCAGGAACACGAGCGACAGAAACGTCAGTTTACGAGCCATCACTCTGCTCCTTGCTTTCGACGGAAGACAGCTCCTGCACGACTACTTCCATCGCGCGTTCGATAGGAATGGCCACTTGGTTCTTCTCCCGGTCGATCCAGCCGTATCGCGTCAATTTCACCTCTTGCTCGGCAATCACGCTGTCGCTCTCGAATGTCGGCGCGGCTATCACTTTCTGCTCGTGTTGACGGTTCGCAACCGCGTAGTACAGCACCTGAAGTCCGAGGATGGCCGCAAAGGTCAAGACGGCGCCGACGAATGTCGCAATGGCAATTGCGGCTATGTTCAGATCGTTGTACCTCTGCATGCTGCCCCTCACACGTTCTTGAAAGCCAGTGATTCAGCCAACCAGGGATCTCTGACTGGAACCAGCGCTTTGCCAGTAGCAATTTGCAGCGCGACTGCCAGGTAGATGCCCCCAAAACCGACAAAACAGAACAGGTCGACGAATCCAAACACCGGACCCGATTCGCTCATCTGCGGCATGACCAGCCAGTAAAGGTCGATCCAGTGCATGACCAACAGGAAAGCGGACCAACCGGCCAGAGCGAGCTTATTGCGTTTCACCGATCGCGACATCAAACCGCAGAACGGCACCAGAAGATGGCCAAACAGCAAAATCATGGAAACCCAGAACCATCCACCTGACTGGCGAACACGAAACCACGTGGTCTCCTCCGGGATATTGGCGTACCAGATCAACAAGTACTGCGAGAAAGCGATATAGCCCCAGAAGAAGACAAAGCCAAACAGAAACTTGCCCAGGTCGTGATAATGCTCCGTGGTAATCGAATCCTGCAGGAAACCACGTTGCCGGAGTATGACTGCAGCCAGGACCAAAGCAGCGAACACGCCCACGGCGCAACCAGAGAAGAAGTACACGCCGTAGATCGTGCTGAACCAATGCGGGTCCAGGGACATCAGCCAATCGAACGATGCAAACGTGACCGTCCCTGCGTACACCAGCAGCCCGGGACCGCTCCATTTCTGCATCCGCAACGTCAGGGACTTGTCGGCATTATCATCTTGCAGCAGCGAATTTCGTCGATAGTACCATGCGATTGCGGTCCATAGGCCGAAATAGACGACCGCCCGAACTGCGAAAAACGGTGCGTCCAGATAGGCGGCTTTCTTCTGTACCAACTCGTCGTCTCGCATTTCGTCGCCGTTCCAGGCATACAGGTTGCCGTCCCCGGATAGTGTCAGCAACAGAATGGGCAGGAACAGTAACGCCCAAAACGGGATCGTCGAGGCCATCACTTCGGCGATGCGACGCACAACCACACTCCACCCGGCGCGGGTCACGTGGTGCAGCAGGACGAAGAACAGGGCGCCAAGAGAAAGCGTGAGGAAGTAACAGAAGTTCAGCAGATAGGCGTACAGGAAGTGCTGGAAACCGGGACTGGCTAGAAAGCTGGATGCAAACGCCAAGCCCATCCCGACGACCCCAACGGCCGCGCATACCAAGATCAGTCGTTGCGTCTTCTCGGCGGCAACGTGGCGAACATCAGCCGTATTTGAATCTTGTGCGTTCATGTCAGTCGTAGTGTCTCGCGGGTCATTTCAAATCTCTCAACGTCTCCAAGACGTCGGCCGGAACATCTTCGGGTGTAGCGTTCTGTGTTCTTTGCAGAGCTCGAAGGTACAAGACGATAGCCCAACGGTCTTCGACCGGTATCTGGCTTCCGTAGCCAGGCATCGTGCGCACGCCGTGCGTGATGGTGTTGAACAGTTGCCCGACAGCTTGCATGCGCACGGGCTCGGATTGAAGCGACACAACCGGGATCCACGTACCTTGCTGCAATTCCATGGCTCGCTTTGATACTAAGCCATCGCCCTCGCCAGCGAGCCCGTGGCATGTCGAGCAGTAGATGTTGAATCGTTGCCTCCCGCGAAGCATAAGTTCGTCAGTGACCGGTAGCGGGATCACGTTGACCCATGGCTTTTTGTCGTCGTTTGCCGCCTCTTCTGCCGCCGTCAGTGGCCTTTCCAGCCCTCGGTACAGACGATCATCCTCCTGCAATTCGCCCCGCGCGACAGTTCCTGCTATGGGAACACCTTTGAACAAGTTAGTAGCGTTTTGCGGTTTGTACTTCGGCTGGTAGTCCATGTCGATGAACGTGTGCCACCGCGGCTGGTCCGACTTGGTAACGCGCATCTTCGCGATCAATAGCGGTGGAATGAGTGCCACGACGCCCACAACCAACAGCCCGACGAACAGAAAGCGAGGCAGATGTCTCCCTTCTGACGTTTCCAAACATCCTTCGACATTCACAGCACCAACCGACGACAGCAGTGATCGCGTTTCCTCGGCGTTGAACTTGGGATCCTTGGCGTCGATCGACAGGAAGAAGCGGTCCGTCGTGGCCCTGACGAATCGCGGCGCGCGAAACAGCGGATTCGCGAGACGCGGCAAACCGTTCAATGCCAACATCCCGAAGAACGCCGCGAATGCGCTGAGCAGGATGATTACTTCGTAGGCCACCGGTATGTTCGCGGGCAGGCTGAACATCGGCTTGCCGCTGATCAGAAACGGATAGTCAACGGCGTTCGTCCACCACTGGCCGGCGATCGCTACGGCGCCACCTCCGAGGCCAGCTCCTAGCACCAGCCATGGCAACAGAGTTGGTCGGATGGCCATCGCCTCGTCCAATCCGTGTACCGGAAACGGCGAGTAGGCGTCCGTCCGGGTGAAGCCCGCCTCGCGCACACGCTGGGCCGCAGAAACGAGATCGTCTGGATTCTCGAATTCTGCCAGCATGCCGACCAATTCCGGATCGGAATCGTTTTGCGTTGTGTCGTTATCGGCCATGTTTGTGCTTGCCAATTCCCGGTGTTGAATTCCAATTCCACCCTACTCGTGCGAACCGTGCGGCATCACGCTTTTGACTTCCGCCATAGCGACTAAGGGCAAGTACCGGCAGAACAACAGGAACAGCGTGAAGAACAAACCGAAACTGCCGATCAGCATGCCCACGTCGACCACCGTCGGCTTGAATAGCCCCCAACTGGATGGCAGAAAATCGCGACCCAATGAGGTGACTACGATCACGAAACGCTCGAACCACATACCGATGTTGATGAACACGGCGACTATCACCATCATCCACGTCGTGGTTCGGATCTTCTTGAACCAGAACATCTGCGGTGCAACCACGTTGCACGTGACCATCGTCCAATAGGCCCATGCGTAAGGTCCGAACGCTCGGTTGATGAAAGCGAATTGCTCGTACGTGTTGCCGCCGTACCACGCGATAAAGAACTCGATCATGTAGGCGTATCCCACCATCGAACCGGTGACCAGCATGATCTTGTTCATGTTTTCCAGGTGTCGAATCGTGACCAGGTCCTTCAAGCCAAACCAGGCCCGCGCGGGCACGATCAGCATGAGCACCATCGCGAAACCGCTGAAGACAGCCCCGGCGACAAAATATGGCGGGAACACGGTCGTATGCCATCCAGGCAATTGCGAAACCGCAAAGTCAAAACTAACCACCGAGTGGACGCTCAATACCAACGGCGTGGCCAAGGCGGCCAGCAGCAAATATGCCTTTTCATAACGCGACCAATGCCGGGCCGACCCCGTCCATCCGAGCGCCGCTATGCCATATGCAATCTGTCGCAACTTCGACTTCGCTCGATCTCGCAGCGTCGCCAGATCCGGAACCATGCCCATGTACCAGAACAGGAACGATACGGTAGCGTAGGTGCTGACCGCGAACACGTCCCACAACAGTGGACTGCGGAAATTCGGCCACATCGAAAGGTGAGTGCTCGGATACGGTGCCAGCCAATACGCGAACCAGACACGGCCAATGTGGATTCCGGGGAAGATACCGGCACAGACGACAGCGAAAATCGTCATTGCCTCGGCGAACCGGTTAATGCTGGTACGCCATTTCTGCCGGAACAGGAAGAGGATTGCAGAGATCAACGTGCCCGCATGGCCAATACCGATCCAGAACACGAAGTTGACGATGGGCCAGCCCCAGAAGACCGGCGAGTTGTTTCCCCAAACGCCAACGCCGGTGACGATCAAGTAGCCGATCAGCCCAAGAAACATCAGCGTGAGAGACGAAGAGATCCCGAATCCAATGTACCAGCCCAGCGGAGTCTTGGGACGCTCAGTGACCTGGCAGACTGCATCCGTCAGCGATGCGTAGTCGTGTCCGCCGGTCACCAGGGTCGGTCGCCGCCCGGGTTCCTCGATCGTGTTGTCAATCGTTGCGCTAACTGTGCTGGCCATGATCTGCGTCGGATTCCGTCGGTCCTTGATGATCGTCGTCGTCAACCAGAGCCGGATGCGGATTGCGTATCCGTTCCAGGTATTTGGTACGGGGCTTTACGTTAAGCTCCGCGAGCAGCCCGTATGCTCGCTCGCCCGCGTGTTCGCGGGCCACGCGGCTGGTCTTCTGGTTCAGGTCGCCAAACTGGATGGCCTGTGTCGGACACACCTGCTGGCAAGCGGTCTGAATCTCGCCATCGCGAATCGGCCGGCCTTCATTTCGGGCGTCGATCTTCGTGTTTTGAATGCGTTGTACGCAGTAAGTGCACTTCTCCATCACGCCGCGGATGCGAACGGTAACTTCGGGGTTCACCGCCAATTGCACCAGTTCGCGATTCGGTTCCGACAGGTCCTTCGTGTTATTGAAGAAATTGAAACGCCGAACCTTATACGGACAGTTATTGGCGCAATACCTCGTACCGACGCATCGGTTGTAGACCATGTCGTTCAAGCCTTCCTGGCTGTGCACGGTGGCAGCCACGGGACAGACCTGTTCGCACGGCGCGGTTTCGCAGTGGTGGCATGTGAGGGGCTGGTGCACGACCTCCGGATCATCCACGTCACCGCGGAAGTAGCGATCCACGCGGATCCAATGCATTTCGCGGCCGCGGGCCACTTGGTCCTTGCCAACGATCGGCACATTGTTTTCCGCTTGACAAGCCACCATGCACGCATTGCAGCCGATGCAGCTATTCAGGTCGATCGACATGCCCCAGGCATGGCCCTCGTAAGACGGCTCTTGCCAGAGCGACTCAAGCGGTGGATGGTGCCCCGCATCGTGATGCGATTCCGGCGGCTTTATGCACTCTTCGAGCGTGCGTTCACGTACCAGTTCACCAACGCGCCGGCCGGTCTCCTCCAACCCCACCTTGTCGATGGCGTGGTGATCTTGCGTTGTCGCCAGGGTGTACTCTCTGCCGGTAGGTGACACTGTCACGCCCGTAGCGAACTGCATAGCAACGGCGGTGCGAAGTACACCCACATCCACACCGACGGGATCGACGTTATCCGCTTCGCTCCCGCCGACATGCCCCACTGCCGTGCGCCCGTAGCCGAGCGCAACGCCGATGGAGCCTGCCGCCTGCCCAGGCAAGACAAACGCGGGGATCTCTACCGCCTTGCCACCCAAATCGAGCTTGACCAAAGTGCCGTGTTCGACGCCTCGCTCTTTCGCAGTTTGCGGAGCAATTATCGCTGCGTTGTCCCAGGTGAGTTTAGTGAGAAACCCAGGTGTCTCCTGTAACCATCCGTTGTTCGCAAGTCGGCCGTCATACACGTTCGGACTTGAGCAGAATACGATTTCCAGATCGCTGCTGCCATCTTTGGACGTGCTGGCTGGAACATCTCCAACCTTCAATTCAGGCGTGACGAATGGTAGAGAGCTATCTGCGAGAACACCGTCGTGAAGCAGTCGCCGCCAAGCCTTGTCGTCCAGCGGCGTGCCCAGCACCTTGTCGATGGAACGCCGAACAATCGCCTGTGCGTCATCGGACTCGCCAAGCAGCACAGCGATCACCTCGATCGCTGACTTGCCCGCCAACAGCGGCTCGACCAGAGGTTGCGAGACGCAAACTGCCCCATCGTACGCGCAAGCGTCGCCCCACGCTTCAAATGGATGTGTTGACGGCAGATGCCACTCGCACTTCGCGGAGGTCTCGTCCTCGTACAAGCTCAGATGGACTGCGTGCTTGACTTTGGCCAACGCCTCCGAAAACTGCAGGTCGGCTGGCGCGTCGTAAACGGGGTTTCCACCCAAGATCACCAGAGTGTCTACGCTCCCATCGCTCATCCGTTGGACCAGTGAATAGATGTCCCCAATCGTAGCGCCGTCTTCGTTGTGCTTTTCACTCGTGTATAGAACCGTCTTGCCCACGTTCCCCAACAAGGCATTCAGACGGTGAACCCGTGCATGCACCTGGGCCGGTTGCCGCGGCCCAACGGCGACAACACCTTTGCCGCGGTTGGCCAGAAGATCCGAGGCAGCCGCATACAGAAGTCGTTCCCGCTTTGGTGCGGCCTTCGGCGGAGGCTTAACATCGTCGGAATCCAGCATTTCTTGGACACGAGCCTCCAGATCCGCCAGAAAACCGCCAATATCGCTGGATCGCATCGGTAAACGATGGTCGGCCGCTGCGCCCGTGATCGAGAATTGGCTCTCGACGGCATACAACCGATTCATCGAACCTGATTCAGGATCACGCCCGGCAGCGTAGTCTCGAGCGAGTCTGACTGACGCCGGATGCTCCCCAAACACGTCAGCATCCAGGCATACGATCGCCCTGGCATTGTTCAGCACATAATGCGTCCGAATAGCCTCGCCGAACGCAAGAATGCTGCCGGCTCGCTCATTCTCGCGCGACACGGACGCGTACTGAAAAACGCCAGCTTTCGGGTATGCTGCCCGGAGTGCGGCTAACATGTGACGAAGCGATACGGACTTCGTCGGCTCTACAAGCACGCACAAGCCCTCGCCATCAGTTCGCTTCAACTCCCCGAAATGCGTCGACGCGAAACGCTGAAAATCCTCCCATGTTTTGGTGAAGGTCTGGCCACCCGATTGTTGACGCGGTTCAGAACTGCGATCCGGATCGTACAGGTCAAGGATGCTCGCCTGAGAGAATGCGTCCGATGCACCCCGACTGTACGGATGATCGGGATTCCCTTCCACCTTGGTCGGCCGCCCGTCGCGGCACGTGACCAGCAAGTGACGGACGGCCCCAGCCAACTCGACCGACGTGGCATATCGCCGCGGCTTGCCTGGAATCTGGTTCTCCGGTCGCACCGCAAGCGGCACGATCTTCTCCGTTTGGTAGCGGCAACCCGACAAACCGGCCAGTGCCAGTGAAGCTCCCATCAGTTGCAGCCAACGGCGCCGCGACACGCCTTGCGGAAACTCTGATGCGGCTTCGGGGAATTCGCGATGGAGGAACTCCTCGAACTCGGGCGAGTTTTCTAACTCGCTCAAGCTGCGCCAGTACGATTTTCCTTTCGTCGTTTCCGTCATCGGTGACACGTCGAACAATTCGTTGAAGGATTGATGTCCAACTGCTCTCGCAGCCTCGCCCCAAGCAATTCCGGGGCTTCCTCGGGCTGCCATTCCAGGTCCGTGATATGCTCCAGTGGCCGCAAGTGAGGTTCCGGGTTGCGGTGGCAATCCAGGCACCATCCCATACTCAGCTCTTTGTCCTGGTGAACCTCTTCCATCTTGTCCACTCGGCCATGGCATGCGACACAACTCACACCACGGTTCACGTGGGCGCTGTGATCGAAGTAGACAAAGTCGGGAAGGTCGTGCACTCGGGTCCATTCGATGGGCTTACCACTGGCTTGGCTTTCGCGAACGGGAAGCAGCTTCTCGCTCTTTGGATGAACCGTGACCGTCGCGGTGGTGCCATCGGGATTCGTGGCACTGTGGCAATTCACGCAAGTACTGGTGGGCGGAACCGCGGCGTGAGCCGCCTTGTCAACCGTGTTGTGACAGTAGCGGCAATCGATCTTCAATGTGCCGGCGTGCAGCTTGTGACTGAACGGCACCGGCTGATCCGGTGAATAGCCGACGTTGATCGTTCCCGGCGAAGTACCGTATACTCCGACCACAGCAACGTATCCGACGCCGAGCGCCGCCACAGCCGCAAGCAGCGCGGGCAACTTATTCGTCCACTGGGGAAACGCAAATCTTTCCATGTGCGTAGACCCTGACCGTCGAAAACCGTATGGCAGGCTGAAGTCTGACCCCGCAGGTATCTCAATACCGGCCCGATAGCCGAAGGCAAAGGAGACGAACTCGTTTGAGTTCGAATCCCTCACGGCAAAATGCGAGCGGAGCATTAGAGAGACAAACACTTGCCGAGGACTAGGGTTTACCCTGAACCCCCGTTCCCGCTAGACATATAAACGCATAAATGCCCGGAAACATAACTGGTGAAGCCAGAAAAGGATGCGAAAAATGCTATGCGAGCCCAGGGAACGACTGGGGCCGCTCAAATGCACCTGGACTAGCGGCTGAGACCAACGAGACAAGTTTGGTTGTATGTTGGAAGAGCGATTTCCTATCGGGTCTCGCCACACAGGTCAGTTGCGAGCCGCGGTGTGCACGCGGTCTCTCAAGAACCAGCGGGTTGCCAATGCTAGATCCTGGGCGCTTTTCAAGCTTGCGATGGCCGTCAACCTGTTATAGTTAGTATTCGTCAATAGCATGGAGACTGGCAGATGAAGTGTAAGTATTGTGTCGATGGCAAGTGCACGAAGTACTGCAAGGACGACAAGAAGAAAAAGGGCAAGAAGCGGAAGAAGAAGAAAAAGAAGTAGTCGGGGCATGCGTTTGCGCTCGTGACAAAAAAGCGGCATCTCTCCTTGTCAAACGAGATGCTCAGGCAACGCGATAGATCGTTTTGTCCGGTCAACGAACTGCGGCACCTTAGAGGAGTACGATTATGCGTGAGCGTTACGCGAGGACTTGGAGCCTTGAGGCATCACTGATGGCGCTAATCCTACTGCTATGCAGTTCAGTGGGGAGGCCTGACGATGACACACTCGCCCGTCAGATTCTAGAAGCGACAGGCGTTCACGGGGGCCTGATCGTACACGTGGGTTGCGGCGACGGGGCATTTACCGCAGGCCTTCGCGCGGATGACAGCTATCTTGTCCACGGTTTGGATTCTGACGCCCAGAACGTTGACGCCGCCCGGGCACACATCCAGTCGCTGGAATTGTACGGCCCCGTATCCGTCGACACCTTCGACGGCAGGCAGTTGCCCTACGCCGACAACCTCGTCAATCTGATAGTGGCAAGTGGCAAGTGCCACGTGGCAAGTGAGGAGATCACACGCGTTCTGGCCCCGGACGGCGTACTGGTTGCCAAAGAGGGCGCGCTTGACATCAACGGCTTGACGCGCCTCGCGCCGCACACCACGGACTTGGAGGGCTGGTCGAAGTTCGTCAAGCCGTGGCCGGAAGAGATAGACGAATGGACGCACCAGCTACACGGCCCTGGTGGAAACCCCGTGTCCGGCGACCGAGTCGTTGGTCCGCCGTCTCGTCTGCGGTGGACTGCCGGGCCGTTGTGGGCTCGGAGCCACGGTTGGACGCCTAGTGTCACGGCGATGGTCTCCGCCCGTGGGCGGCTGTTCTACATCTGCGACGAGACGCTGACGTGCGTGGATCGAACCGTACCGAGCAAGTGGTTCGTTATCGCGCGCGATGCCTTCAGCGGAGTCTTGCTTTGGAAGCGCCCGATATCGAAATGGGGCTCGAGAGAATTCAGCGGTACGCCCAACACGGGCGATGGCGTCACCGTAGGGCGGTTTACTATGCCGCCAAACGCTGGCAAGCGGTTTGTGGCTGTCGGGGACACCGTCTATGTAACACTTGGTCCCAACGCACCGGTGACGGCTCTGAATGCTGCCACTGGCGAGGTGAAGCAGGTCTATGCCGACACCGCTCGCGCCGACGAAATCCTCTGCACCGAGGGACGGTTGATCATTTCGATCAGCCCACCACTGCGGAAAAGAGTCCCCCTGGTTCCCAACGGCGAGACTCCGCCTCCTGCGCCTGGAAAACGTATCTGTGCCGTCGATGTCGAGACAGGGCGCGTGCTCTGGAACAAAGGCCCGTTTTCGGCGATCCGTGCCTGCAAAGGGCAGGATCCGTTTGGCCGGCTCGAACTGGCTGCGGGCGATGGCAAGGTCTTCGCCCTTACGACAGAAGCGATCGAGTGCCTTGACGCAGGTTCGGGCGAGAGCGTGTGGCGAACCGAACGTCCAGCGCTGCCGGCGAACGCCGTACGTCGGATCGGGTTTGCCGGCATGTTCGAGTATCGGCTGGAAGTGATGGTGTATCACGACGGCGTCGTGCTGCTGGCCCAGCCCGAACCGAACACCCACCACACGTATCATACCATGCCGGGCTCGCTGTACGCTTTCAACGGCAAGGACGGACGACAGATGTGGAAGCACGCCTACGGCGGCTGGGGCCATTGCACGCCACCCGATGTATTTGTAGTTGGCCAGCAGGTTTGGACACACGTCGACGCCAAAACTGATTTTGGCTCTGTATGGGGTAACGGGTATCGCGCCAAGGATTCGAGCAAGGTGGACTACCGTATCCAGGCCCTTGACCTGCAGACCGGCGAGCTCCAGAAGGAATTGCCGACGAAAGAAATCTTCGATGTTGGGCACCACCACCGCTGTTATCGGAACAGGATTACCGAGCGGTTTCTTCTGTCCTGCAGGCGCGGTGTAGAGTTCGTCGACCTGGCAACCGGCGTCAACTACCAAAACCACTGGGTGCGCAGTGGTTGCTTGCTGGGGTATCTGCCCTCGAACGGATTGCTGTACGTCACCCCGCACCCATGTGGCTGCTACATCAACGCGAAGCTCACGGGCTTCAACGCCTTGGCACCGAAGGGACAAGTGGCAGGTGGCAAGGGGCAAGACTCTGACGCTAGGCGGCTGACGCGCGGCCCAGCTTACGGCCTCCAGCCTACAGTCTCCAGCCTACAGCCTTCCCCCGACTGGCCCACTTATCGGCACGATTCCTTGCGCAGCGGAGCCACAGAGGCCGCGGTTGACGCGGATCTGCAGATTGCCTGGCAGTCGGATATCGGCACGAAACCCAGCGGTTTGGTCGTTGCTGGGGGCAAAGTGTTCGTCGCTGGCGTGGATTCCCACGCGGTCCACGCGCTGAACGTCAACGATGGCAAAGATGCCTGGAAATACACAGCCGGTGCTCGCGTAGATTCGCCTCCAACTATCCACAACGAGCTTGCGATTTTCGGTTCGGCCGATGGGCAAGTCCGCTGTCTCCGTGCTGCGGACGGTGCACTTGCGTGGCAATTCGATGCGGCGCCGAGTCGTCGCTTGGTGACCGCATTCGGGCAGTTAGAATCGCCTTGGCCCGTACCGGGCAGCGTGCTGGTGCACGATGGAAAGTGCTGGTTCGCGGCTGGGCGATCATCGTTTCTTGACGGCGGCATCCACGTCTATGCCCTCGACCCGGCAACGGGGAAGACGCTCTATGACGAGACGATCTACAGCCCCGACCCAAGAACGGGGAAAACCGCAGCGCCGGAGACCAGCGCACAAGCCATGAAAGGGCTTTTGAACGACATCCCGGGCACAGACGGCGTGAATGTCTTTATTCGGCAAATGCAGGTGTCGTCCTCAGACGCTCGCGGCGGACCGCATCTATTCACAACGGCCGGCTATCTGGATCCGAGTTGGTTCAACCGGACGTTCTGGCAAGTCGGCCGGGCAAGGACATCGGGTCTGATGGTTCTCGGCAGAGATGTGGCATACGGGACGGAGGTTTACGAATCGCGCAGCCGCGAAACCGTGTTCAAACCCGGAGCGAACGTCTACCGGTTGCAGTGCATTTCCCTGAAACCTCCAGCCCGGAGTGCGGCTGGCAAGCAGCCAAAGGCCAAACGACGACAGCAGGGGACGAAGCCCGTATGGGAGCAGCATCTCGGCATTCGAGTCACAGCAATGATCCGGGCCGGAGACACGATCTTCGTGGCCGGATCGCCGGACGTAGTCGATCCAGAAGACCCCCACGGCGCGTGGGAAGGCCGCAATGGAGGCATACTGGCCGCCTACACCGCAGACGATGGCAAGAAGCTCGCCGAGTACACGTTGCCATCCCCGCCGGTCTGGGGCGGTATGGCGGCCGCAAGGGGCCGTCTGTTCATCAGTACTAGCAGCGGCTGCATCGTGTGCATGGAAAAGGCAAAACCAGAGTGAGCCTGTAGGCCGGAACAAGTCCGCGCAGTTCCGGCATTTTGTTGCATTCGCGCCGGAAC
>CAZURK010000338.1:0-15894 GCA_964623055.1 uncultured Pirellulaceae bacterium | reverse complement strand
CTAGCCAGTACGTCCTGGCTGGAAGGGATGGACGGCTTCTTTCAATGGCACGCCGGTTAGTTCGATACGGCTCATGTCGTTTGTGCCCATGCCGACCTTGGCCAACAGTCGCAGGTGGTTGTCTCCTTGGAACGGGAATTTCGCGTGTGGGGCCTGCGGGTCGAAGCCCATCACGGCCGTGCTGACCGCGTCGACGCAAACGCCGTTTCGGCCGGTGATCAGTACCTTGGGCTCGACGACCGCCACTCCTTTGTTCCAATATCCTTCGCCGCCACTGATGGTGCGCACGCCTTCGACGATGTTCAGTTCGGCGGGCCGAGCCCCCCAGATGTCGGCGACGATCCGCGGTACCCGAACCTCGGACCCGCCGGGCAGCCCGTCGTCCAATTCGGCCGGCACGCCGTTCGGCACGCTCTTGTTGCCGGAGTGAAACATACGGGTCCGGTGCGACAGCGGATTCTCGGTAGGTGCGTCGTTGCCATACAGCGAACAGGGCGTGATCCCGAAGAAGTTCTTTACCGCACCGGTAATGCCTGCACGAGCATGTTGCTTGAGCTTTGCCAGTGAGATCAACACGTCCGTCTTTTCAAACCGAGCATTCAGATCGAAGGCCGGATAGACGAACCCGCCCCACGCAATTTTGAATCGGCTGTAGGCGGGAAACGGGCCGCGATGCCTTGTGTCCTCGAAAGTCACCTTGTGATCGCCGGCCGACTTGATCGCATTCAGATCCCAGCCTGATTCGATCAACGACTGCTCCATCGGCCGATCCCAATACAGGTTTTCGACCACAATCATCCGCTTGGCGCCCGCGTCGGCCAAGATCGCACAAAGGGCGGCCACAGTGTTCGGGTGAGTTTGATACGTTTCGTAAGCCGGCATTCCCCCAAACGGTTTCCACTGCATGCCCGTGAGGTTGATCTTAATAGTGACCGTCTTGCCGCGCACCATGTCGTCGATCCCGCCGATCAGATCGAACGTCTTATCAAGAGCTTTCCGAAAGACCTGGGGATCGAAGGAATCGCACTTCTCAATCGCCACCGGCGAACTGGGTGCCTCGTCCGATTTGTCGACCAGCGGTCGTGGGCCGGGAGCTTCTTCTGCTCCACGAACAGCGTGTAGTCCGCTGGCGGCCAACGCACCAGCAGCACCCAGACCGCAGGCCAACATCTTACGTCGATTGATTTCGCAGGACATCGTGATATTCTCCTTGTTCTCTTGCTGTCATTTGCACCACAGTCGTTATACCAGAGTACTCGTTTCTTCCACACTTGTCGAATTGTGGCAACGGCTGTGGGTGGCCGGATTCAATAGTGGCCGCCGTGGTAGCCGGATTCGCAGGAATTCGGATGAGAGGAGTTATCGACTCCAACACGGGCTGAATTCTCGCGAATCCAGCTACTTGCCATGAGGAATCGACTGGCGGCCTCGGGCGTCGGACAATTGGCTTTCGAGCCAACGGGCGGCGCGACGGTAGAGTACTCGTGCAACCGAATCTGAGTCGACGGCTCGAATCGTCACATATCCGAACTCGCCAGCGTGATGGTTCGCACAGAGCTTGTCGGGCAGTTCGACGATCCCCGTGAACCTGGGCGAGACAAGTTCGTTGGATTCCTCGTCATTCTCCTGACCATCAATGGTAACGGCAAGCGGGCCGCCTAGCGGAGCACACAAGGCCATGTGCGGCGGCGTCTTCGAGGCCCGTGGGATGATGCGGGTAAGTCGACCTTCCGACGTTGCGGCTGATCGCATCCGGAGCTCTACCGGCCCCCCTGCACGGGATCGGAAAGGCGCAGCGTCCTCTTGAGCAATAGATACTCTAAGCTGTTTGTGTGTGTCGTCGCCAACGGCAAGGATTTCCGCGCCTTCTTCCAGGTAGGTCATCAGCAGCGTGTCAAGATTCCTTGCCATGACCCTCCCTGAAATCGGCGAATGGTAAGCCAAGCCGTCGAGTTGACGTTTCCTTTCGGCCAGGCGTTTCTTCAGTGCTCGTTGGTTTTCCAGTTCAACTTGAGCCGCGGCCTGCTCGTGCTTTTCCAAGTCGATTCTCCGCTTCGCCTCGGACTGCTCTATCGCTGCCGCGAGGTCTCGGTATTCGGCTTCAAGTTCGTCGTTGGCCATCTCAACAAGCAAGTCCCCGCGCTGGACCGACTGGCCGTCCTGAACGTGAATAGCCGTCACGAATCCGGGGCTTGCCGCCCGAACGACAATTGAATCCTGATACTCGATGATCCCCGGTGCCGTACATGCGCCAGGCCAGGGCACACAAAGGAGGGCCGTGGTTGATGTCGCCAGGAAGACCGTGACAACTCCGGCTCGCACGCTGGTCCACGGGTTTACCCGATGTTGACGTACCACAACTCGGAACGCTCGCAGCGCGGGAGGCGCAAGCCACATGGCCAGTCCGGCGGCGGCAAGCGCCAGCCCTGCACCGTGGAACAACACCGACGCGGCGATCGCGAGCGAAGTGCAGACCAAGATACGCCAGCAAAGGGCGGCTATGCCGTAGACGCGAACCAGCACGTCCTTCCATCGCCAGCCAAGCTTCGACGAGCCTGGAATACCGAGGAAGATTCGTCCAGTTATGCTCGACAGAAAGCGGCTGCCCGACGAATACAGATTGGGGATTTCCAGCAGATCCGACAGGATGTAGTAACCGTCGAATCGCATGAGCGGGTTTGCATTGAAAAGAACGGTCGTCGCGCTGGCCATCAACATCATGCTGTACAGCAAATGACGCGTTAGGACCGATTCCGTGTGGCTCCAGATCACTGCGGCGGCAGCAGCAAGCAACAGTTCTATGTAAATACCGGCTGCGGCCGTGTGGATTCGCTGCCACTTCGAGCGGAATCGCCACGAGGAGGTGACGTCTACGTACGGGACCGGCACGAAGAGTATGAAGATGATGCCTACTTCGCGCACTTCACCGCCGTATCGCTTGCAGACGACCGCGTGTCCCAGTTCGTGTAAAGTCTTGAGCAGCACCCAGGCGACGAACAGCCATATCCAGTTCCCGGGGCTGAATACCGCGGCGGACGAAGCGACCAGCCCGTCCCAGTCTGCAGCGACGGTTGCCGCGCCGATGGCGCACAGAACCAGCCCCGCCAACATTGCCGGTATGGAGTGACACCACCCGAGGACTGGAACCAGTCGCTGAATCAACCGGTCGGGGCGGGCGAGCGGCAGTTTCAGCCAGAAGGGATTGAAACGTCCGGCCAGGTTCCGGTGTTGCTGTCGGTTGTCGGTCGCGTGGAGTCGAGCGGCCTGCGAGGTGTGTTGTGGCTGGGCGAGACCGGTTTCGACGAGCCACGCACAGATGGTTGCCGCATCTCGTTCGCTCAGAGCATCGGGACCTAGCGAGCGGGCTGTAAGACTGAGAGCCTCGGCGACGGATGTGTTGCCGTCGAGCAATGAAATGAAAGTGTATTCGGCCATCCCGATGCGCAGGAATTTGGACCGCGAGGGCAGCTCGACGTGGTAGTACGTTTCGTGACCGTACCGATGTGGCGTGAAGATGACATCGTCCGCGAGCTTCAGCCGAAACCGAGTAAGCTCTTGCGTGGAAGCATCACATCGGCCATCCACTTCACCACCCCATCCAGTAGAGCATCTTCTCCCACGGCTTGTGGAACACGATCCAGCCAAGCGAGTGACGCGACGTCACGATCTTTGCCGTGCCCTGTATTCCCGGCCGCAAGAGTTCATCGGGATTGTCAAGATCGAATTCGCCGATGAATACGTGATCGGTTTCTCGGACCTCCGACCGGGGATGAACGCGAGCCAGGGTGCTCTTGAACCGCCGCCCCGGGAAGGCGTCGAGAACGACTTCGACGGATTGTTGCTTGCAGACGTGTCGGACGTCTTCTTCGGGAATGGCGATTTCGACAACCATCGAGTCCAGCGGCGCAATCTCGAACAGCGTTTGCCCAACCGTCAACGGAACGCCTTCGGCCTTCTTCAGATCGCCGCTGATGACGATGCCATTGATCGGGCTGCGAAGTTCGAGGTGATCGCCGCGGTGTTCCAGAAGCTTGGCTTTGATATCCAATCTTTCCACTTCGTGCCTGGCCACCTCGGCAGCGCCGAAATCGCGCGTCGCTAGATGGCCGTCACGCTCTTTCGCGGCTCGGTTTCTGTCGGCGGCCAGTCCTGCGAGTTCCCATCGAATTTCGCGACCGTCGATTTGTGCCAGCGTCTGGTCCTCGCGCACCAGGTCTCCCGGTTCGACGTAGCTTCTTTCCAGCGTGGCATCGAATGGAGCGGCCACGTAACGCCGCACGACGGGCTGCAGTTCGCAGTCGCAGGTCACTTTGTACGGCAGCGGCAAGAACATCAGTCCAATAAGTAGAAGGACCGAAGCAAGGATCGCGCGGCCCGTCCGCCTCCGCGACGCTTTGACGACGGCGTGGATCCATTTGCCGAATACACCCCGCTCGGCCCGCTTCAGCAGCGACAAACTCGACGCGAACGAAGGTGCCGCTGCCAGGATGAACCGAAGCGTCTCTGCGTTCTGCGAAAGCGATTCATCGCCGAGAAAGAGCCATGCCCCCTGCAACTCGCCACGATCGTCACGGATCGGCGAACTGACGACGCTTCCCGCCGCCACGGATTCGGCCAGCTTTTTGTGCGCCATCATGGCGTGCCGGTTGCCGGCATCGTTCGGCGGCCATACCGTTAGCTCGCCCCGGACCACTGATTCGTCCAGCGTGGCCTCAAGAGCACAGACACGATCGGATCGCCGATCTATCCCGTTGGTCCCGGAAATCGCGGCCGCTCGGCAACTCTTGCCGTTGTGACTGAGCCCGAGGACCACTTGCCGGCATTCGAGAAAACGCTGCAGTTCGTCGACCAGCGTGTAACACGCAAGCCCCAGATCGCCACTGGAGGCGAGTCGACTTGTCAATTCGGCAAGAGTGGCTATGGACCGCGTTTCCACGTCACGGTCTGCCAGCTCACGCTTTGTGTGCCAAAGAGCCACGTGGACGGCGGCCAATTCAAGGATTGACGTGATCGCCTTGCCGTTAACTCGGGGATCGAAAACGGCCAATAGAACAGATGCTGCGCCCGGCGCGGCAACAGGAACGGCCGCCACGAACCACGCCGGCTCCGTGCTGACCGCCTGCAGTTGTGTCGTATCTTTCGACAAAGCCTGTTGGCTACATCCAACGAGCGTTTTTCGCAATTGCGAAGGCAGTGTGCCATCGGAACCGGCCAGCACATGCAAGTGCTGGAGAGCCTCGTTTCCGGCCTTCCTCTCAGAGCGTGTCTTCAAATTGCCAGAAACCTGCGATTCGGCTGTACGATGGGCCTCCGAGCCCGCCGGTTCTCCCGAATCCTCTTGTTTCGACGGCCTCGGAGGGCCATCGTACGGATTTGAAGATGCGCTCTCAAGATAGACGATCCACGTGCTGGGCACCGCTGCCGATACGTGCCGGCCCATCTCGCAAAGAAACGTCCCCTTGTCCTCGTTGGTAAGAACAGCCTCGCGGAAGCGGTCGCAGAAATCCGGCACCGGACGCCTTCGACGTACGGTCGGAACTTCGCGTCCGAGGTCGGGCGACGCGATCGTGGAGTTCGCGGTGGCGGGCGTGCTTGTCATCATGGGCGGCGCGTGACTTTGGCCGAGCCGTCGGGTGACACAAGCGCACAGCGGCTGCCGCTACGGTAGCGACCGTCCGGGTTGGGAAACTCGACTCTGAGTTCGACGGTTCCACTTTGCGCGTCGACGACCGGAGAGATGGATTTCACGATGCCGGAGATGGCGGTCTCGTCCGTTCCGAGCCGTATCTGAACCTGTTGGCGGAGGCTGAACTGTTCAATCTCGTTGGCTGGAACCGCAAAGGTCGCGAGCAAAGGATCGAGTTGAACCACGGTCATCACAACGGGATCGGTCGGCGCGACGAATTCGCCGACGTGCTTATGGACCCGCTTGACCACGCAGTCCACTGGCGACCGAACGGAGCGCCGTTCGAGTTGGGCCTTGGCCCGTTCGTATTCCAGTTCGCGGACTTGGAGAGTTTCCGTCGCGGCGAGAAGCCGAGCCTCGGCGATGGCCTTTTCGGTGGCTGCACGATCGACTTCTTCCTGGCTCGCATGGTGGTCTGCGAGGAGTCTTCCAAGGTTGTCAAAGCGTTCGGTCGCCAAACGGAGTTCCGCTTTGGCGGACTCGAGCTGTCCTCTCAGTTCCTTGTGCTTCTCGGCCACGCGCAAAGCGGCACGAAAGACCTCTTGGTCCAATTGGGCCAGCAATTGCCCTTGGTGAACTTGGTCTCCGTCGCTGACTTCCACCTTGACCAAGATGCCGGATTCGGCTGACGCGATGTTGATCTCGCGGTAGGGTTCGGCAAAACCCTCAATATCGGCAGCATCGGCCAATCGCGCCCCAAGAATGACTGCCATGAAACAGCTCAGCACGAATATCCAGGCGTTCGCCGGCCGGAAAGTCCGCCGGAGGCAAAACATGGGAAGCATTGTCGCCTACCTCCAATCGGGTTCGATCCAAATACAACCCCGAAAGAAGTGTAGCTTCCCGTTAACGATCTTCGCCCGCGAATTTTGCCATTACGCTGTCGCGATGTTGATCGCTGTGAAAGAGTTGTCGCCTGCGGGTGCGCCCCGTTTTTTCGGCCAAAACCTGCGTTTTTCCGATGGCGTAGTCGAAATTGGCGAGCACTTCGCCGTCGACGCTGGCCGCCCGCCGCATCGCGCGTCCAAGCCACGGGCGGTGGACGCTGATTAGCTGGTCATCGGCCGACAAGAAA
This sequence comes from uncultured Pirellulaceae bacterium, assembly GCA_964623055.1. Lineage (GTDB taxonomy): Bacteria > Planctomycetota > Planctomycetia > Pirellulales > Pirellulaceae > JADHUC01. The sequence continues at coordinate 9,133 of CAZURK010000338.1, read as the reverse complement.
AGCTGGGCCGTCCCCGGATCCCCCTGGCGTGCGCATCGTCCCACCAACTGGCGGTCTACACGTCGAGATGCGTGGCGTTCGGTGGCGATGACATAAAGGCCCCCCAGCTCAGCCACGCTCGTCCCGAGCTTGATGTCTGTACCGCGTCCGGCCATATTCGTGGCGATCGTTACCTCGTTGGGTTGTCCCGCCCGCGCGACAATGGCTGCCTCGTCGGCGTCCTGCTTGCCGTTCAGCACCTGATGCGGCACGCCGTGACGGCTGAGTCGTTCCGCGAGCGCCTCGCTGGCGGCGATCGTACGGGTGCCTACCAGAACCGGACGCCCCGTGGCGTGGACCCGGCGCACCGTCTCGACGACCGCAGTCCATTTTGCGTCGGAATCGGCAAACAAACGCGTGGAAGCCATCGTGCGCAGCGACGGCTTCCAGAGCGGAATCGGCGCCGCGCGCAGGCCGTAGATTTCTCGAAACTCACCTGCGCTCTCTATTGCCGTGCCGGTCATGCCGCAGAGCCGCTCGTAGAGTCGAAATAGACGCTGTCGCGTGATTCTCGCGATTGGCCGCTTCTCCGCCGTGACCTCTAGCTGTTCTTTGGCTTCGATTGCCTGGTGCAACCCGTCACGCCAACTGCGCTCGGCAAACACGCGGCCGGTCGACTCGTCCACGACGCGAACGCGGCCGTCTTGGACGACGTATTGAACGTCTCGACGAAAGAGCCGATCGACACGCAACGCCTGGGTCACATACTCCGACCACGGCCTCAATAAGACTCCCCAGGGGACCGCAGCCGTATCATCGTGGATCGTCTTCGATCCTCGTTTGGTAAGCTGGACCAGGCCGGACGCCGCGTCGAAGCGATAGTCCTGACCTTCGCACAATCGAGCGATCATCGAGCGGGCGACATGATGGGCCTCGGCATCTTCGGCTGTCGTTGTTTTCGATTCGCTGATGATCAGGGGCGAACTCGCGTCGTCGATAAGCACGTTGTCCACTTCGTCGACGATCGCGCAAGCGAGCCGGCGCTGAATCGGCGATGCGTCGACCACAACGCCGTGGCGGAATCGCCCAAGCAGGGCTTCTCCGAGCTTTGCTTCCTGGTATCGACGGAGCGCGACCTGATCCCGCAGGTAGTCGAACCCGAATTCGTATCCGGGTCCGTAGGTCACGTCGCATGCGTACGCCGCTCGCTTCTCTTGACGGCTGCCGTTTGGCTGAAGTAGCCCTACGGAAACGCCCAAACACTCATATGCCGGCTGTAGCAGATGGAAGTCGCGGTCGGCCAGGTAGTCGTTTGACGTCAGGACGTGTACGCCGCGACCGGACAACGCGTGAACAAAGGCTGGAAGAGCCGCCACGTACGTCTTGCCTTCGCCCGTCTGCATTTCCGCGACCGACCCATGCGACAAGGCCAGACCACCCAGCAATTGCACATCGTAGTAGCTAACGCGTAGCGTACGTCGAAGGGCCTCGTTCACCAGAGCAAACGCGGGCACCAGTAGATTAGTCGACGTGGCAGATTGCCCTCCCCCGACCGACTCGCGGAGCCGGGCCGCCGCGTCGCGCAATTGACGATCCTCCAGCGAAACCAAGTCGGTGGCGACCTGCCGAACTCTTCGGGCAAAGTCGTGCTGGGCGCGTGAAATTCTGCCCTTGGGTCGGCGGCGGAACAGACGGTCGAACCTGGAAAAAGACGATACCATCGAACCTAACCATCATCGTGACCGGGGCGCGGGTAGCCCCGTATTCGGCCGGATCGGTGCATTGGCCATCGCCGATCCGGCGTCGGACCAGACGTTTTCGCCAGGACCTCCGTCGATGACCTGCATCAATGTACCCGTGGCTCGCTTCAATTCGATCAGTGACAACGTGTAGTTGACCTGGGCCGCGACGAAGCCGAGTTCTGCCTCCGCTAGACGCTCCTGGGCGTCCAAGAGATCCTCCAGCAAACGAGGCGTCGCTGCATCGTGGCCCGGAACGAGCCGCCACCTGCGATCCAGATACTTGGCTTCGGCTTCGGCCGCGATCATGGCTTGGTATTTGGCAACCGACTCGTGATAGGAAGTCTCCACCTCGCGCACTGCCAGTTCGACTTCGGTCATGCCCGTGTCGACGGTCAATTGCAGGGCGTACATGGCTTTGCGTAACTCTGCGTGACGAGAGTCGACCGCGGCGCGAGCACTGCGGTTTCCCAACGGCACCTCGAACAACAGGCCCAGCGAGTAGCCGGGTTCGCCTTCGGAGAACTGGTTGCCGAAGGCGGTTCCTACTTTTGCGTCGCCTTCCAGACCGGCCATGTAGGTGCTCAAGACCAAGTCAAGCTTCGGCAGCAGCTCCTTCTGCGCAACACCCAATCGCACGCCGGCCGCATTGACTTCGCGAATCGCCTTCGCCACGTCCGGGCGATAGCTCAACGCGGTCTCCAGGGAACCCCGCATGGAGACCTCGACGTAATGCGCGGCGGGCATCTCAAGGGGAATCAACTCGATTTGGCCGCCATTCGTAAGGCGTGCGTCGTTCACCAGCAAGCGGAGGCGAGACTCCGCGTTGCGGACTTCCGCCTCGGCTCGCATGATCTCCGAGCGTCGATTGGCCACGGCAGCTTCGGCGCGCAGAACCTGCTGCCGCACCGCGTCGACTGCCTCGCGGGCCCTGAGCATCCCCAAGATCAGTGATGCGCTGTCAAACAGTTTCTGTTTCTGCCAGCGTATGGCCCGAGCGCGATAGACGTCCCAGTAAGCCTGCGCAACCTTCAGCGAGTGGTCCTCGAGCTTCTCGCGAAGCTCGCATCCGGCGACCTCGGTGTCAATCTGGGCGATGACGATTTGGCTTTCGTTGTAGAATCGGCCTGCCTTGTTCAGCAGCGGCTGCGTGAAGCTGATCTCCAGACGCGTTTGCCCTTGATCCTCTGGTATAAAGAACCGCGAATTATTGTGCTGTCGTCCCATTTCCTGCGCTATCTCGAACTCGCCGCCAAGCCCTGTCTGTTTCCGCACCCCAGAACTGAAATGCCAGTCTCGGTCGCGGAATCGAGGTGGTCCGCCGGTGGTGAGCGCGCTGCCCACGGGGTCGCTGGTATGATCGTAGGTCGATTCCGCGAAAGCCCGCCAATCGAAATCGCCGTAGGCTTTCGCAATGGCGGTTTGTCGGCCGCTAACGTCGGCGTATACGGCTAACACATCGGGCGAATGGGCTAACGCACCGACGACCAGCGAGTGGACGCCCACGGAAAGCGGATTGGAACCCGCACGCATCGGATCGGCGAGTTGGCGATTCCACCAGGGCTGGTATCCCGGTGGTAGTGCCTCGGCGGTGCCTTTCGGCAATTGATACCATTCCCGCTCGGGATAGGTGTCGGCTCGCTGCCGAAACGGAGCCAGATACATGAACTGATCCGCGTCGACAGATGGCGCGGCGTGGAGGGCATCGTCGCTTGCATTCGATTGCCAACTTGTAGCGGACGGTGAAGCACGAACGCTGGACAGCGAGACAGTCTCGTGGACGGGCGGAAGACGACGGATTCGGTCGACCGTGCCCGGACTGTACCCGGAAGTGCGGAGATTGGGTATTGCATTCGGTCCGCGCTCCAGAACGCTCGGGCGGACCATGGCGTGCGGCTGCGCGGCCGTGGAAGAACGCGGGTGAGGAGTATCATAAGAGAAGTTGAATATAGGCCGAGGAGGCGGCTGTTGCGCGCTCGCCTCTGGACTGTCGAAGTCGGCCAGCAGGAGCGCGGCAAGGACCACCGAAAACGCGTGTCCGACCGGTCTAAACAAGTCCACGCGAAATCGTCCTGATGATATGGCCGCCAAGAGATCCGTCTCCATCCGATGCGCAGAGCGTCCCCACGTGCTGTGAGATCCCCTCTTCGGCTTTCATCGGATGCGTTGGATTCCGCACAAGATGTCACTCGGTACTTCATCCCGAAAAGCAAGCCCTGGTGGACATCGTCTTTTGGTTGCTTCACGTGCGAGGATTATGCCGACCATTCCGCCTGGCACGATCATGGCCGTTTTGGGAAAGGGGGCCCTTGAGGAAGGCGGACTCGGCGGAACGGAGTCAGACCTACCAGCCCGTCATAGGTCTCCCAGTGCGATTCTGACCTATGCTTAAGTCGGGGTAGCGGTGTCAACACATAGAGCCATCGCGTCGGGGTACGGTCCGCATGGTTTTGCAGAAAATACTGATTAGGACAAGGCTCGCCATCGACGCGGCCATTGAACCGTTCCGCTCGGCGTCCGCAAGGCGGAATCCGCACACGGAACTGAAGCTGGACGATCTCGAAAACCGAGTGCTGCTCAGCGCCGTTCCCGTACCGATCGTCACCGAGACCCTCGACGCAGCGCCAGCCGACACGGCTGACCAGACCTTCGATCATGCTGCAGGCGATATCAGCCAACAGCACACGACTGTCGCGAACGCGGTAGAGGCCGAATCCAACGTAGGTCAGGCTCCGCCTGACGAATTGGGCTCGCACAACGACGTAGTGGATATCCGGCACGAATTGGTCTTCGTCGATACCTCGGTTCGCGACTACGAGCAGTTGCTTGAAGACCTCTGGTCGCACGACGAAGACAGCCGACAAATCGATGTCGTGCTGCTCGCAGGCAACCGAGACGGGATCGATCAGATCAGCGAAACACTAGCCCGGTACGACCAGTTGGACGCAGTGCACGTCGTTTCGCACGGGACCACCGGCGCCGTCAAGTTGGGAAGCACGTGGCTGCGAGCAGACGGCCTGGATGGCTACGCGGGCCAGATCGCAGGCTGGCACGACGCCCTGGCCAGCGACGCCGATCTGTTACTGTACGGCTGCAAGCTGGCCGAAAGCACCGATGGCCGGCTGCTGCTCGAATCGCTCGGTTCGCTCACTGGTGCGGATGTCGCAGCGAGCACGGATGAAACCGGCCATGCAATTCTGGGCGGCGATTGGGAACTGGAATTCGAGGCCGGCTCGGTCGAGAGTGCCGTTCCGTTCAGCGTCGATTTGCAGGAGCAGTGGGTGGGACTCCTGCAGGCGACGACGTGGGGCGGCGAGTTCCGTGTGAACACGTACACCTCGGGAACGCAGGAACTGACGTTTGACAGTGTGCCGGCGGCGGCCAGCGATGCGGACGGCAACACGGTCGTGGTGTGGGCCAGCCAGAATCAGGACGGGAGCGGCTGGGGCATCTATGCCCAACGGCACGACGCGGCCGGCAATCCGCAAGGCAGTGAATTCCGCGTTAACACAACCACGTCAGGCGACCAGGTCGATCCGGCCATCGCCATGGATGAGGCCGGCAACTTCGTGGTCACTTGGACCAGTTCGGACGGCAGCAACACGGGAATCTTCGCCCAGCGGTACAACGCCGCGGGCGTCGCCCAGGGGAGTGAATTCCGCATCAATACGACGACCGCGGGTGTTCAGAAATGGGCATCCGTGGCCATGGACGCCGACGGCGATTTCGTGGTCACCTGGACCAGCGACGGGCAGGACGGCAACAGGACCGGCGTCTACGCCCAGCGGTACAACGCGGCGGGCGTAGCTCAGGGAAGCGAGTTCCGGGCCAACACCACGACCGCCAACTACCAGGAAAACTCCGCCGTCGCCATGGACGATGCGGGGAACTTCGTGATTACCTGGTCGAGCAACAACCAGGACGGCTCGTCCTGGGGCGTCTATGCCCAGAGGTATAACGCGTCGGGCGTGGCTCAGGGAAGCGAATTCCGGGGCAATTCGACCACAAGCAACAGACAGTGGTACTCGCGTGCGGCGATGGCTCCAGGCGGCGATTTCGTGATCACGTGGGAGAGCAATCAGTCGGGCAGCTACGATGTCTACGCCCAACGTTACGATTCGGCCGGTACGCCCCAAGGCAGCGAATTCCGCGTGAACACGTACACCACGGGCGACCAGTGGGGATCGGGCGTGGCCACCGACGCCGCGGGGAACTTCGTGATCGGTTGGGAGAGCGCCGGCCAGGACGGCGGCGGCTATGGTATTTACGCCCAGCAGTACAACGCAGACGGCACGACCGATGGTACGGAAGTCCACGTCAGCAGCACGACCAGCGGGGACCAACGCCATCCATCGATCGCCGTGGACGACGCGGGCAATTTCCTGGTCGTTTGGAGCGGCAATGGCACGGGGGACGCTTCCGGCGTATTCGGCCAATACTACCGCGTCGCCAACCCGGCGCTAGTGGTGACGACCACAACCGATGTGTCCGACGCTCCCGACCTCTCGTCGATCAAGGCGCTGTACGACGACAAAGGCGCTGACGGCGAGATCTCACTCCGCGAAGCGATCACCGCCGCCAACAACAACGCCAACGTGGGCGGCAATCCGGATGAAATCCACTTCGACATCGGTGGTGGCGGACAACGGACGATCGCAATCTTGTCCGAACTCCCCAGCATTGACGAGGCGATACTGATTGACGGCCGCACGCAGCCGGGGTTTTCCGGTACGCCGCTCATTGAAATCGACGGCAGCGGCGCTGGCAACAGCGACAACGGCCTGATCATCGACTCGGCTGACGTAACCATTCACAGCCTCTCGATCGTGAATTTCGGCGACGATGGGATTCAGATTGACTCGGGGGCCAACACTAGAATCCTGGGCAACTACATCGGCATCCGGCCCGACGGCACCACGATCGCCGCGAACGACGACGATGGCGTCGACGTCAATTCAAACAACAACACGATTGGCGGCACTGCTGCGGGCGAGCGGAACGTGATCGCCGGCAACCGCAGGTACGCGATCAACATTGACAGCGCGGACAACACCACAATCGTGGGCAACTACCTGGGAACGAACGCCGTGGGCGATGCCGCCCGGCCCAACGACCGCGGCGGAGTCCGCGTCGATGGCGATAACAACACGATTGGAGGCGTGACCGCGGCCCACAGAAACGTCATCTCGGGCAACGACGGCCCCGGCATCGAGATCCGCGCGGCCTACTCGGGCAACGTCATCCAGGGCAACTACATCGGCGCCGACGCCACGGGAACCGCCGACCTCGGTAACACTGGGGACGGCGTAGAACTGTCCGGCGGCGCGTTTTCGAACACGATCGGAGGCGTCGGGGCGGGCGAAGGCAATGTCATCTTCGGCAATTCGGGCGACGGCGTGCGCGTCATCGACAACGCCACGTCCGGGAACGCGATCCGCGGCAACAGCATTCACGGCAACGATGGTTTGGGTATCGAATTGGGCGGGGACGGTGTCACGGCCAACGACGCGGGCGACGGCGACACGGGCCCGAACGGCCTGCAGAACTACCCCGTGCTGGCGACCGCCGTGTCGACCGGTGGCAACACGACCATCACCGGATTGTTCAACAGCACGGCCTTGACCACATTCAACATCGACTTCTATTCCAGCCCGGCCGGCGATCCCACAGGCAACGGCGAAGGGGCAGTCTACCTGGGCTCGGACACCGTCACCACCGACGGCAGCGGCAACGCCACGATCAATACGACGCTGGTCGGCGTGAGCGTTACGGCCGGCCACGCGATCACCGCGACCGGCACCGCCCCCGATGGCAGCACGTCCGAGTTCGCTCAGAACGTGACGGCGTCGCTGCCAAACACTTCGCCGACGATTACATCGAACGGCGGCGGAGCAACGGCTGCGATTAGCGTCGCGGAGAACAATGTGGCGGTCACCACGGTCACGGCGACCGATCCCGAAGTGCCGCCTCAGACGCTGACGTACTCTATCACCGGCGGCGCGGACGCGGCAAGGTTCTCGATCAACGGCTCGACCGGCGAACTGACGTTCGTTGCAGCTCCGGACCGCGAAGCACCGACTGATGCGAACGCCGACAACGTATACGAAGTCGCAGTCCAGGTCAGTGACGGCGCGAGTGGCTCGGATACGCAATCTATCTCGGTGACGGTAACCGATGTCGATGAGTTCGACGTCGGCGCAGTGAGTGATACCAACGCGACAGCGGATGCGGTCGACGAGAACGCTGCGGTAGGCACGACGGTCAGCGTCACAGCGTTTGCATCGGATCTGGACGACACAGACACGGTCAGCTATTCGCTGGACGACGACGCTGGTGGCCGGTTTACCATCGACCCCGCGACCGGAGTCGTCACGACCACCGGTCCGCTGGACGCCGAGGTGGCCGCGAGTCACTCGATCACGGTGCGGGCGACCTCGACGGACGGATCGAGCAGCACGCGCAGCTTTGCGATCGCGGTGAACGATCTGGATGAGTTCGACATCGGCCCGATCACGGACGTGGACGCTTCGGCCGACACGGTGGCCGAATCGGCCGCGGTGGGCACCGCCGTAGGCATCACGGCCAACGCGACGGACGCGGACGCGGACGACGACGTGACCTACTCGCTGGACGACGATGCGGGCGGTCTGTTCTCCATCGATGGGGCCACGGGTGTCGTGGGTGTGGCCGGGGCACTCGACTACGAAACGGCGACCAGCCACAGCATCACCCTGCGGGCTGCGAGCGACGACGGTTCGACCAGTACGCAGAGCTTCACGATCAGTGTCACTGACGACGACGAATTCGACATCGGCCCGATCAGCGATGCTGACCCGGCGGCGGACCAGGTGGCCGAAGGCGCGGCGGTGGGGACGGCCGTTGGTGTCACGGCCAATGCGACCGACCCGGATGTGACCGACGACGTGACCTATTCGCTGGACGACGACGCAGGCGGTCTGTTCTCGATCGACGCAGCCATGGGTGTCGTGCGTGTGGCTGGGGGCTTGGATGCCGAGACGGCGACCAGCCATAACATCACCGTGCGAGCGACCAGCGACGACGGTTCGACCAGTACCCGGAGCTTCACGATCAGTGTCACCGACGACGACGAATTCGACATCGGTCCGATCAGCGACACGGATGCAGCGGCAAACGAAGTGGCTGAAAACGCTGCCAGCGGCACGGCGGTGGGCATCACAGCGTTGGCCACCGACGGCGACGCCACCGACACGGTCACATACGGTTTGGATGATGATGCCGGCGGACGGTTCGAGATCAACTCGACCACCGGCGTGATCACGGTCAGAGACAATACGTTGTTCAAGTAAGCCGCTGCGCGGGCGGGGAAGAAAGGCTTCTGCGATCGTTCGACGCTGCTGGCGATTCTAGCGGAACGGCAACACGGATGCCACTGG
>CAZURK010000337.1:0-16076 GCA_964623055.1 uncultured Pirellulaceae bacterium | reverse complement strand
CCGACGATTCCGACCGAGTGAGACTGGATGGCGAGCCCTTGTTCCTGCTGTCCGAAGGCGACGGGGACGAGCGAGTCGAGATGCTCGGCCGAGAGCCTCAGAAACTTGGCGTATGGCCCGGACACCAGCCGCCCAACTTGGTCGCCGAGGCATACGGGCGCACCGAAAACCGTTCCCAGCGATGCCGTTGGCAGGCGGTCTTTATGGTGAACAGTATCATGTTCCGAATGGATCCTGACTGGTCACGATTCGAGACGGCACGGTTTACCCTGCCGGGGAACTGGCGATGCTCAAGGGGAAAACCACAGTGGCGGCGCGTTATCACAGTCGACGGCAACGGAAAAGAACATGAGTCCCGCCCCGGCAGCGACATCACTGTCTCCGCCGCCCTTCTAGAATTCCCTGACGGCGATTACCACTTGGCATTCCAATTCACGCCGCCTCAGAAAGTGACGTTTCGAGATGTGGGCATGGAGTTCACCGTTGGCGTAGTCAACCGCGACAGTTGGCGCATCGGCTTCTGCAAGCCAGACCAATTCGACCAGTGGCGGGGCAAGCCCTGAAGTGGAACGGACGACGAGCCTACGGTGACTGCACCGTTATCACGTTGTTGGCTTCGGTGATCTCGGCGATCTCGTTGGCCGGGTCGAGGACGATCGTGGCTGGTTTCGTATCACCATCGAGCGCGATGCACAGTTTCGCGGTCTTGGGCTGCAGATCGTGCGGTGGTTCCAGCGCCGGAATCTGCGCAACGCCCAGCACGCCGGCGTCCGCAGAACGCACCTCGATCCGGCTAGGTGGCGAGGCCGAGCCGCCTATGTTGTGAACAGTCACTGTCACCGCTCCGTCTTCGACCTTCACGTCGTCGGGGCCAATCGCTAAGTCTGGCCGAGCCCGCACGTCGTCCAATTCCTCCAATAACGTGAGTTCGATTACGACCGTCTGTCCGGGCTGGGCGGTGAACTCGACAGCGCCGTCGTATCGCCATAGTTCCTTTTCCTCACGGCCGATTTGCTCGTCCAACTGATCGTCGCCGTCGCGGTCGATACCGGTGGATACATCGTAACGCCCGTGGGGCAGTCGCCAGACTCGCATCGTCATCGGTTGCTCACAATCGTGGAAGCTATGGACAATCGCTTTCAGGTGATGGGGTTTCGCGTCGAGGATCAACGCTGCATAGTCCAAGCCGCCGCCTTCCCAACTGACCCAATGTCCCGGTACGTGACTCTTGCCGGAGGTCCAGTCGCCGAGGAACATGTGGGACAGCAATCGTCGACCGGGTAAGGGGATGCGATCGGTGTAGGGCTCGGCCTCGGTCAGCAGCCAGCGGTTTCGGCTCTGCTGGCGCACCACCTCCTTCAACTCTTCGACCAACCACTTCCGATCGCCGGTCGCTCGCCATGCCTCGTACAACGTCGTCTCGTTTTGGTTCGCGCTCCACGTGCCCTCCCGCGACGGTTCGACGGGTTCGGTAAACCGTTTAAGCGTCGCTTGTGCGTCGGCGACCTTTCGTTCGTTCGATGGCGTCCAAAGCTCCACGACGCGGCCAAAGGGATCATCCCCAGTGAGTGCGTGCGCCCCGCGCATGAAGTACTGCACGATGTACGCTCCAGCACCGCCGCGATACAGTGTGTTGCGCTTCTGGAGGATCGGATTCGTCGGGTAGGGTGCGTAGGGGTCGACCTGCGAGTCACGGAAGCGGATTTCTTTCGGGATCGTGCCTGCGGACTTGCCGCCAGCGGTGCTCAGGCATCCCTGCGCCCACGATTCGGCTTCCTCCAGGAAGATCTCGGCTACCTTGGGACTCTTTGTGTACCACACCAAGTGTCCCGTGCCGACCATCGCAAGGGGGCAGTAGGGATGGTCTACGTCATAAGGCGGGTCGTCCCAGATCTGTTTGGTGGTGAACATGTACGACTTGAACTGCCGCCGCCCTGCGCTGTTGATGGCGGTCCAAAAGTCGAGGTAGCGGCTCATCACCATGAATCGCTCCACGGCCTTCGGATTGCCGTAGTCGACCAACAGCACCTGCGGCTGCGTGCACGATTGATCCTCGGCGGCGTGCTCGACGTCGCGGGAGCCTACCGTGTAGCCGGTGCCGGCGCTCATCTCCCACGCCACGTCCGCCAGCTTGCGCAGGCCGTCGGCGATTCGCTCGTCGCCGGTCATCAGATAGTGGCTGGGCCAGTTGCAGGAGAATTCGCCGTCGTCGTTGATGTGCCCAGCCAACTCGCCGTTGGAGTGCTGTCGGTTGTCCAGCCACCACATGATGATTTCGTGCCGATTGCGCAGCGCCTCGCGCGCCCAAACGGCCCAGTCCGGCGCATTGGCCGGTCCAGGACGCTCCAGCCGGACGGTCTCCCGCACCTTCGCGATGCGGCGGTAAATGTATGTTGCCGGTTTGTTCTGCGGGTCGACCTCAAGCACACGCCGCACGTACCGGCCCAAGCCCATCTTCGACCAGTCGCGACCGTCGTAAGCGTGCGCTTCGCTCGCATCCGAATACATGCGCCGCATCAGCCGTTCGATCTGCGGCAGATACTCCGGATAGGCTTGGTCGGGGGGGAGTACGTTCAGCACCAAACGTGACTGCGCCAGATCCAGAGTCATGTCTCTGCGCGGCCGCAACGTCAGCCAGGTCGACTCGCGTGAGGCGTACACCATATCCGGTACGTCAAATGTGACCGACAAGCGACCTTCTTCGACGCGGCTGACCGCGCGGAAGACCATCGCATGGTTGCGTCGCTGCCTGCGAGGGTCCAAACCCCGATCGGTCGTAGTTGTCCAGCGGACATCGACGTCGAGTTCTTCCGGGCGCTGCAGCGTCACCTCGATCATATCGCCCTCGTCGGCGCCGGGCAGTGCAAGGTTGACGCTAAGGCCCGCCAAGCCGTACTCTTCATGTCGCGGAGTGGCAAACACGTGCAGGTACTGTTCTGCCGGTAGTGCCAACTTGCCGCTTGCGTCAGCGCTCGGTGGGGCGAGGGCGGACGCTCGGTGCCCAATGCCGGCAAGAGCCACTGCGGGATCTTTCGCAACCACCTCCGTAGGATCGACCGGTGCGATCCTCATGTCCACACGCTGGCCCGGCAATGCGCCGTCCTTGCTCAATCCGAGCAGTTGAATCTCGTTGATCAGGGTCGGTGCATCGTCCGGCATCTCCAGCACGAACTCACTCACCTCCGTGGGCTCGAACTGCAGCGAGGTTACGAGTTCGTCCTTCGGCTCGCTATCGGCCAACAGTCGTCGGGTGGCGGCGCTTGCCGTCGGCGTCTGGAGCGAGACCAAACGAGCCTCGCCCAGGTTCATCTCGGGCCGCATCGAGTGCACCAACGTCCAGCACACTCGCGCCGGACGCTGGAACCGCACGCGAATATCTTGGCCGCGTAAAGGCACCGAACTGTCGAGTTGCCCGTCGACGGGCACGAGCGACGCCGGCGGAATGCGCAGCAGCGCCTCGGTCCACACGTCCGCGATGTCCGGCACAGTCACTGTCAGCCCGTGCAGGTTCGGCGTCGCGTCCGGTGCGGGCCATGAAATCGCCTCGACTCGTTCGATCGAGAGATCATCATAGTAGAACCACTCGGCACCGCCAAAGAAGCCTCGTAGCGTGAGATTCAAGGTCTTCGCGTTGGACGGCGCCTGCACCACTGTCTCCCAACGCTGCCACTCGTCGGCGGTAACCTCCTGGAATTCGGCCGCCTGCACGTCCGCGCGGTTTCCGTCGGCGTCCAGAAAGTAGACCTTGATCTTCGGCGTTTCCGTACCGCCCGCCTGTACACGGCGGATCCAACCGGTGATTCGGTAAGCCGCACCGCCCCCGGTCGCGAACCGTTGGGCCATGCCATCTTCAAAACGCGCCTTCGCGCATCGCCTGCCGGAGTGTGCGATGCTTGGGTTGTCCACTACTTCGGAGCGCCCAAACAGGGTCCAGCCTTCGGCTGCTTTGCCTTCGACTTCCTCAAAGCCTGGGCTGCGAAGTAGGTTCTGCGACCACGCGCTCGTCGTACACATCAACAACCCGCACACCACCAAAATCACTCGCTGCATTTCGATCCCTCCTAACGCGGCGAAGCCGCAGCCAAATGTTCGTAGTGCCGGCTTAAGCCGGTTCAGACCGCCTGAAGGCGGCACTACAAACATGCCCACACAATGGCAATCTACCGGAATCTGTGCCCGTTTCAATAGAAGGCTGCTATTGGAGCCGGTTGCGACGATTGCGATAATGTCTACAGTTGGGAAAAGGCCTCTGCCGAAGCGCAGAAGACAAACACGGAGGAAATGACGTGAAGACCATCACCTGCATCGGCGCTGGTTACGTTGGCGGACCGACCATGGCGGTTATCGCCAAACATTGCCCCGAGTATCGAGTCGTCGTGGCGGATATTGACGAGGAGCGGATTCGGGCGTGGCAAAGCGATCACCTGCCTATCTACGAGCCGGGGCTCGCCGAAGTCGTGTCGTCGGTCCGCGGAAAGAATCTGTTTTTCACGTCCGATATCACTGAGGCCATACAAGCTGGCGACATCATCTTCGTGAGCGTGAATACGCCAACGAAGACCTTCGGCCGCGGTGCAGGAAAGGCCGCCGATCTGCAGTACTGGGAAAAGACGGCTCGGCAGATTCTGCGGGATTCAGATTCCGACAAGATCGTTGTGGAAAAAAGCACGCTCCCCGTGCGCACCGCAGCGGCCATGGGCCGGATCCTGCATTCGCGCGATAGCGGCCATCGCTTCGAGGTGCTGTCGAATCCCGAGTTCCTGGCCGAGGGAACCGCCATCCGGGACCTGGAAGCTCCCGACCGCGTTCTCGTCGGAGGACGGCAGACGCCGATGGGACAGGAGGCGGTCCAGGCTCTGGTGGACATCTACGCGCACTGGGTGCCGCGCGAGCGGATTCTCACCGCCAACGTCTGGTCCAGCGAACTGTCGAAACTGGTGGCCAACGCTTTCCTGGCGCAGCGGATCAGTTCGATTAACAGCATATCGGCTTTGTGCGAGGCAACCGGCGCCGACGTCCAGGAAGTCGCTCGGGCGATCGGCTTCGACTCGCGCATTGGGCCGAAGTTCCTGCAGGCGAGCGTCGGTTTCGGCGGCTCGTGCTTCAAGAAGGACATCCTGAACCTGGTCTACCTCTGCCACACGTACGGACTGGACGAAGTGGCGCGATACTGGGAGCAGGTGGTCGCCATGAACGAATATCAGGGCGACCGATTTGTGGACGAGATTGTCAAGACCATGTTCAACACCGTTGCCGGTAAGCGCATCGCCGTTTTCGGTTTCGCCTTCAAAGCCAATACGGGTGATACTCGCGAGAGCCCGGCCATTCGCATTTGCCGGCAGTTGCAGGCCGAGAAAGCGTCGGTCGTCGTGACGGATCCCCAGGCACTGGAGAACGCGGCTCGCGACCTAGAAGACCTTGGGGACAGCATCGAGTACGAGCCGGATCCGTATCGTGCCGCCGAAGGGGCGCATGCCGTCCTGGTCGTGACCGAATGGGACACCTACCGCGAACTCGACTACGCTCGCATCTACGCCGCTATGGAGAAACCTGCGTTCATCTTCGATGGCCGCAATACACTGGACCACAACGCGTTGCGGGGCTTGGGCTTCCAGGTCTACGCGATAGGCAAACCCAAGGCTCAGGGGGAGGGTCTCTCCTAGCATCTGCCACTGGCGTGTTGGGATCTAATCACGGCGAACTCAGCAACGGCCGTTTGAGAAGCGGTCTTTGCTGGTTATGGATGGGAGGCAGGAATATTCCTCTCCTATCTTCCTGCCACAAATATTCCTGCCCAACTCTTCTTCAGTCAACCATCACATAGGCTGCGATGTTGCCGACGATCTTTCTGGCCGATTTGGGCTTGTAGCCCAACGAGCGGTAGTTCTCGATATCGACCATGGCGCTGGCAAGATCGAACTCGGAGAACAACACGTCAGGCCGCTTGTTATCCCACGCAACCAGCAGTTTCTGGCCGCGTGTGGGCTCGTCGCGGCTGCGCAACAGGCGGCGGGCGGGCAGCTTGAATTGGACGCCATCCGAAAGATCCTCGCCTCCTTCAAACCGACCTTCGGCCAACACGTGGTCGGTGGGTAGCACCTGGAGTGGGCCAAAGACCTCTGTCAAGATCGCTTTGGCGGAAGCCGCAAACGCAGGCGAGCCGGCGTAGGCATCAACCAACACGGTCCCGCCGGAGGCGACAAACCGTTTCAGTTCGGCACGCTCTTCCGTGGACAAAGCCAACTTCTCTCGGCCCGTCAGGTGCAGCAGCCGGATACCCTCCAACGAGTCTTTGGTCAACGTGACCGGCGAGGACTCGGCAAGTTCGCAACCAGTGATGTGTTTCACGTACGGTGCGAATTTGGGCCAACACATGGCTGCCGCGTTCCAGTCGCTCGGCGACCGTTTCGTGCCGGCATGCTTGACTCGGGCAACGCGCAGCACCGCTTCTCGCTCTTTGGCCGGCGCCGTGTCCGGCAACATCGCGGCGAACTTGCCTTCCAGTGCCCCCAAGTCGGTTGCGTAGAACAGCAGGTTCATTGCCAGACGAAAGGCATCGCTGTCGACCTGGTTCGTCTGCCAGTCGCGCGACAAATAGTTGTCCGAAAGCAGGAAGAACGTCCGCGAACCGTCTGAAACACCGCGCAGCCTTGGACGCCGCTTCCACGATTGCTTGATTACGGTGTAGATCCCGTGATCGGCCGTCAGGGGCTTCAGTTCGTAGTCGGGGTAGTCACGCTCGGAGAACATCAAACGCACAAGCTGTTCCATGGATTGGGTGAACGCTTCCGAGTGGTCGCTCGGTTCGGCCAGGATCGTACCGCCGCGAAGCAGGTACTCGCGAAGCTTGAGCATTTCTTCCTCAGTGAACTTCACTGCCTTCGAACCGCTGATGAACAGAATAGGCGCCTCGAACTCGCTGGCTTCGGCCTCCAGCGATACCGTCTGCCAGTTCACGGGCCGCTCATACGCAGCCCACAGGTGCTTGCTCAAATTCGCCAAGTCGCGCGGATTCAAGTTCCAGTCCTGTCCTTCGCCGTATTCCAGCTTCTCCAACGCCACCGGCGCGCCGCCGTAGACGAGGAACAACGTACAGAACGACGTGCCCACCACTGCGTCGCCCCACTGTCCCAGCGGAATGAAGCCGTTGGACTGCTGGCTAGTCAAGACCGTCTGCGCACCCTTGGCGAACCAGTCCTCGCCGCCGATGTACTTGCGCCCGCTGGCCACGCCGGTCCGTTCGATGCCGTACAGATAGTAGGCCGAGTTCTTATTGCCGCTTGATTCTCCCAGCCACGTCATGCCACGTCCAATCGAAGCGAGCACTTCGGCGGCATCGCCCTCGGTGAACGTACGCGGGCTCTCGCGTGTGTACGCGTTACGGCCGTGATACATGTCGAAGACCAGGAACATGCTGGCCAAGCCCGCCGTGGCCATGTTTGGCGACGACCCGCCTCGCACGTATCCCCATCCGCCGTCTTCGTTCTGGCAGGAACGAAAGTGCTTTGACATTGTCACCCAGAACTTCTCGCCGGGATCAAAACCGGCCCGGGCTGCCGCCCAGAGCCCTAGCACACCGTACTGCGTGCAGGAGTTGTCCCAGTCTGATTTGTTATTGCGCGACGCCATGTTGTATCGCCAGGCTTCCTTATCGCCCAGTGCCTGCAGCAGCCAGTCGTAGTCGACCTTCAGCAACTCGCGAATCCGTTTGTCGTAAGGGACCTTGCGAAGCGCATATTCCCACACGTTGGCACGGATGCCGCGGACGTAGACGTTGTCCGGTTCAGTCTTGGCGAGCCAATCCAGGGCTCGTTTGAGCTGATCGTCAGTGGCCGGATGCGCACCGGACGCCAACATCGTCAGCGCGGCCAGTGCCGTGCCGCCTTCGGGATGACCACCCATCGTGATCGACCCGTCAGCCCGCTGCTGGCTGCGCAAGAACATCACAGCGTCGTCGATCGCCGTCCGGATTTTCGCCGCCGTGATCGGCCCCGTAAACGGCTCGTGAACCGCTCGGGCACCAGGGCCGCCCAATTGAGCGAAAACCGAACTCGGAAAGAGAAAGAGAATCGAAAGCAAGGCTATCTTACGTGGCATTGGCTAGTCTCCTGATTTGGCATCGGCCCAGTAGGTCCCGGCTGCCGGACGGGACCTACTCACCCACTGACTCACCGATCGTTGTTCGGGGCCGGCTCTTGTTGCTGCACTTCCTGGACATTTCGGTTGTTCAACTGCAGTTGCTGATTGATCTGGATATTCGGTAGTTGATTGACCGGAATTTGCTGGATCTGCTGTTGTCTCAACGGCATCTGGTTGAATCGGTTGTTGAATTGGAGATTGCGCATTTGTTGCTGCTCGATGGCGGGCGCCTGCTGCTGCCGGACCCGTTCCAGCAACTCTTTGCTCTGCGTCGCTCCGTCGTTTTCCACGACCACTCGCTCGTCGCCCACATTGATGGACATAGCCCAGCCCAATCGCTGCGCCTGGGCAAAACGACGATTGTTGCGCACAAGATCGTTGTATTCCTTGCTAAACAACTTCACTGTGCGGGCCTTTCGGTCGCCTTGATCCTGGGCGTCTACCCATTGCCCTTCGCGGAGATAGAACACATTGTCGTCGAACTGTTGGATGTTCTCGGTGGCAACTCGGCGGCCCTGGCGGTCCAAGTAGAAATTGGCCCCCTTCGTGGCAACGACTTTCTGCTGGAGTTGGCGGTCGTTGCGAGCCTGGTTAAAGGCCCATTGGCCGGCCTGCACCGAGTTGGCCATGTTCATCCGGTTCCGTGCCTCGTTGACGGCAACTTCCGTGCTGACGTCGCCGGTGACTGAGGCAATGAACTCGGTGTACTCCGTGACAATGCCAAACTTCTTGCTCAGGCGAACTACCTCGGTGATCAACTCGTCGTTCTCCCCGTGCAGACGGATTTCCTGCAGCAGATAGCCGATCTTCCGCGCGGCCCACAACGGGGCGACAAACGCGGTGGTGTCGGCAGACGGATCCGACGGCAGATCGGCTTGGCACTCGTATCGAGTCGGCTCCCCGGAAAGTGATCCGGAGACCGCGAACGTGTGTTTCCCGCCATCGCGGTAGCGGCCGAACAGCATGAATTCGCTGCCCTTGAACAAGGCCGGAATCTTCTTGGGGTAGACCGAGTGGGTTTGCAGTTCGCCGCAGTCGACCACCACGTTGGTCAGTACGGGATGCGAAAGCCGGTCGTACAACGTGGCGATCTTGGCGTCGATCTCGTCGTCGGCCGTAACGTATTCGCTGCTGCCGGCAGTCGCCTCGGCCAGCTTGTCCAACAGGTGCGTATTGACGTCGTGGCCGACACCCATCACAAAGATGCGTGTCGGACAACGTCGTGTTGCTGTCACCGACTCGACAATCTTCTCGGGCACCAACTCGCCAGCCGTCGGTGTGCCGTCGGTGAGGAAAATCGTGATGTGCGGTCGTCCCGCGGAGGGCTCGCCTGTTACAGCCTTTTCCAGTGCGCCGCTGATATTGGTCCGTCCCTGAGCCACGAGTTCCTCGATGAAGTCCTGGGCAGCCGTCAAGTCCGTTTCGGATCGCTCTACCAGCGCGTCGCGGAAGCTGCTTACTTCCGTACCGAATGTCACGATGTTAAATCGGTCGCCCGTGTTAAGTTGCTCCAAGCAGTATTCGATCGCCGCGCGGGCCTGTTCGATCTTCTCGCCGCGCATCGAACCGCTGGTGTCCAGCACAAAGACGACGTCTTTCGCGATCGTCTTCTCATCGCCTGCAGTGCCCGTTGGGTTGCCGAACAGCATGAAATAGCCTTCGTCGTCCTCCGCGTCACGGTAGGCCAGCACGCGCAGCCCCAGGTCGTTCTTGTCGGCTACCCAACACAACCGCAAGTCCTCCTCGCCCGACCACCTATCGGCCTTCACGCGTGCGGTTGCCTTGTATAGCCCATCACGCTGGACCGTGGCGTCGTGCGAAGGGCTGAACATGGCCCGCAGAGGTCGGCTGTCGTGGACCGTGACGGTGGCCGTTAGCCGAGCCGCCGGACCGTCGGCCCAAACGGTGGCCGGCGTGGGACATCGAAGTGACTGGACGCCGTCGATGTCGTCGATGGGTTGCTTGAATTGAACGGTGATTTCCACCTTGCCGTCGAGTCGAAAGTCGGGAACAAGCAACGCTGGTCTACCGGTCAGCGCGAGGATTTCCACTCGTTCCAATCCCTGGGCAATTGCCTCGTAGACCTTCTGCGCCTCGTCCGCCGGAAGGAAGCGTGCTCCGGGCAGTGGTGCCGGAGTGTCTCCCGGTGCGCCGCTTGCCACCGTGGCGCCTCCCGATCGCGCGCCTTCGGGCAGCGGGATCAAACACACAGTGCCCACCGCCTGCCCCGGCCCAACGATGGTCTCTTGGATCTTAGTCTCGGCCACCCCGTCGTCGACCGTCGCCACGATCGTGCTGTAGCGAATCGTGTATTGGCCGGGTTTGGCCGTCTCGTCGGGGACAAACTTGTCGCCCGTCAATTTGCCGGGCAGCAAGATTGGCCCCGCGTGCCCGACCGCTGAGACGAGCACGAGAACAAACATGGATGCCAACACTCCACAGACATACGCTTTGGTCTTGCCTTTCATTGCAGACACTCCTATTTGTCGATTTGAAATGGCGAAGGGCTGTTGTCGCGTCCTACTCGTTTAACCGCGACCCAACGGGGAGCGCGTTGGCAACAACGTTGTGCCGCGCTTTCTCGGTGCGTCGTGTTTTCTTCCAGCACCATGTCCGCACCACGCGCTCCCCGTTGGGTCGCGGTTAAACGACGATATCTCCACCCTCCATTACTAATGAACTCCCTCTCCCTTCACTAGAACGTTTCGATTGCCGACGCGTAGCAGAACCTCCCCGGACATCGCCAACGCTCCCTGGCGGTTCTCGGCGACTAACTGGTGAAGCAACTGCGAAAACTCGGGCGTCCCGATCACCACGGTCCGATCCGGCTGAGTGCCTGCGGTGCTGTTGATCGCCTGGCCGTCAACCCAACGATTACCTCGCTGGAAGAATGCTCGGTCGTTGATCTGCTGCACACGGGTGACCTGGACGCGGTTCATGTTCTGGTCGAAGTAGAAGTTGCGGCGGTTCTCCCGCATCTGACCTTGCTGGAAATTGTCGTTGAACGCCTGGTTGACCCCAGCGATGCCTTGGCGAACGACTTGAGCCCGCTGGATCAGGTTGTTATTCGCCTCCAGCAGAATCGAATCTCGCCCATCTAGATCCGTTCCCTCTCGGGCCAGGAAGGCCGTGTACTCGGTCAGTATGCCGAACTCGACCGACAACCGCACGATCTCGTCCACCAGTTCTTTCAGCTTTGGATCGTTCTTCGCATTGGCCGCGATCACCGATGGATCATCGCCGGAATCGGCGCCCGCCTGCCGGATCTCGTCGATCAACATGCCGATCTTGCGGCTGGCCCACAGCCGCGGCACAAAGCTGTTCTTGGTGGTCGCCTTGTTCAGTTTGAAATTGAATTGGAACGTTCTGTGCTTGCCGTGGAAATCGCCCGCGAGCTGAAAACGCAGCGGCAGGTCGTCTTTGTACTGTCCAAGCAGAACAAGCTGGTCACCCTCGAACAGATCGGGCAGTTGTGACGGCATCAACTCGGCCACGCGACGCGTCGTAACTTCGCCTTTCGCGTCAAGCACCTCCAATTCCGGAGTGGACAACACGGGCCCAAACAACCGGCGGTAAACCTGCGACACTTTCGATTCGATCTCCTCGCCCGGCAGCACGTACGTACTGACCGCCCGGCTGTTGCGAGCCAGGAAGTTCAGCAACGGCGCGTTCACGTCGTATCCAACGCCAAACGTGAAAACTCGCCGTTTGTGTTTGTTAGCCTTCTCGACCGCTTCGCGGATGGCGACTTCGCTACGCACGCCGATCGTCGGAAGTCCGTCGGTCAAGAACAAGACGATGGGCAGCGTTTCCTTGGTCGGCTTTGGCCGCAGGGCCTCCATCAGCGTATCGTGGATGTTCGTCCCGCCTGCGGCTGTCAGGCGGCGCACGTAATGACGAGCTTCTTTGGCGTTCTTGTTGTTCTTCACGACCGGCGCCGGAGCGAAGCTGGCGATCGAATCGGAGTAGTCGATCACATTGAAAGCCTCCCCGACGTACAGCCCGTCGATCACCTGGAGCGCGGCTTCCTTGGCCTGCTCCAGCTTCTCGCCGGCCATGGATCCGCTTCGGTCGATCACCAGGGTCACTTCGCGTTTGACCGTCGGTGCACCGTTCGCATCAGTCACCGAGGCGTCGGCGGGCAGACCGGCCAACAACAGGAAGTAACCGCCGTCGATGCGCACGTCCGGGTAGGCAATCAGCGACGCAGTCACGCCCCCGTCCAGGTCCATCAGATAAGATAACTGCAACGGCCCCGGTTCGCTCATCGCCTCCTGGCCGATCTTGACCGAGGCCTCACGGCCGCCGCGGGTCTTCTCGACGCGAACCTCGTGGCTGGGTGAATAGACGGTCGAGATCGGTCTGCGCGACTTGATCTTGACCGACACCTCCCACGGCACCTTGTAGTCAATCGACTCGGTGCGCGGCAGCGAGTAGTCCACCCGAGGACCGTCGGCCGTCAGCAAGTGTTCGTAGGTCAAGCGGATCTTCTGCGTGCCGTTCGCGTCGATGGGAAACACGCTGGATCGAATTAGATTCAGCCCCGCGAATTCCAGCAGAGCCGGGTCTTTGATCTTAGCGACGATCGACTCGTACGTGGCCACGGCCTTGTCCTTCGGCAGCAACTCGGCCGACGGCTCCTTGCCCGAGCCCTGGAAGTCGAAGCCACGGATGGCAGCCCCCTCGGGCACCGGCACCAATAGTTCCGCCTCTTGCCGCGATCCGCTGGTGTTCTTCAGGCTGATGTCCATCGTCGTTGTGGCCGCTTGCTCCAGAATCACCACACCGACCTTAACATCCGTGACCTCGATCGCAGACTTGCCCTCGGCCGTGAACGATCGCGACTGAGGCAAGATCACGTTCGAGCTAATGACACGAATGTCCACGCGATGCGCAGCCCGCTGGCCGTCGGCCCTTGTTGCCCAAAACGAAACCACGGCGACGATTGCCGCCAGCGACACGAGTCTACATCGAACGTTCATAACCGATCCCTTTCTCGACATCTTGCGTTCTGCCCGTGGGAACCCTTGCACTTCCCGCCTATATTCTCGCAGAAATGGCCTGCCTTCTGCGCAACAGGTTTGTAACAGTCTACCCGATAGTCGCACATGATTCTGCCCTGAATGATTCTGCTTTGCCTTCTCCGGGCAAAACGACATTCATGAGGCCATTGTTGTGATTCGTCGATGTTTCGTGCTGTGCTCGCAAGTTAATCGCGCCACGGTTACCATTGCCTTAGCCGGCCATGCAAGTGGGAGAAATCGGCCAGCTTGAGGACCCAATTGGAGTGCGTGATGAGAAGCACGTCTATCATGGTTTTGCTTGCCGTTTGCGTTCTGTTTGCCCAAGTCAGCGGCGCTGGCGATGCGCCCGCGGACAATCGTCATCGGCCGTCCGATCGGAGCATGTCGCGGTTGGTTCTCCGTCCTGTGCCAGACACTGGGTTGCCGGAGATGCTCAAACGCCGCCGCGAGTTGCTCGAGCGGCGGACGGGCGCGCCGTTGAAGGGTCATCAATGGTGGCTCTGGGGACTTGGCGCTTTCGACTACGATTCGGACGGCGACCTGGACCTGATCGTGTGCATACACGGCGCCACCAACGGGTTGATTATCAAGAACCTCTGGAAAGAAACCGGCCGGATCACGTTCGTCGATGCCACTGAACAACTGGGCGTCGACGGATTCGTGCCGTCCACGGACAACTATCCGCTGGTCTGGGACTTCGACGGCGACGGCGATTTGGATATCGCCGGGCTGTTGGACGACACGCGTACGCCGTGCCTGTTGAATCAGGACGGACGGTCCTTCCGTAAGGCGTCGTTCAGTCTCCATCCGATTAACTACCCCAGCGGCCTGAAGGATCTTGACGACGACGGCTACGTCGACATCTACCAAAACCCTCGGCGCATGACGGGGACTCGTATTGCGATGATCTACGATCCCAAAGACCAGTCGTTCAAGAAAGAAGAGACGCGGTACGAGTCGTCCGTCGCATTGCCGGCGAGCGTCCGGACCGAGTTGACGAGTCTAGCGGAGAACAAGAACAACCGGTACTTGAGAGTCAAGCTGTTTGCCGACCATGATCTGAATGGCGATGGGCGCCGAGACGTGGTCGTTCGTGCGTTTGGCTCGTATAGCGGCGACAGGATGGGTTGGTACTTATTGGCCGGGCAGGACGGCGAGCTAAGGGATCAGACGGAGGCACTTGGCCTTCCCCGCAAAGGCGCGCCGCTCCTGATAGCCGACGTGGACTACGACAGCGATGCGGATCTTCTACTGGCCTCCGGCCCCGAGGCCGGGCTGTTCCTGAACGACGGCCGCGGTCGCTTCGAGCACAAGCCCGGACCGCTGACCGATTTCATCAAGCAGCGATGCCCCTATCTCCACGTGGCCTTTCGTGCCGACCTGGACAACGACGGCGATCTGGATTTGGCCATCTCCAACCGACGTTACGGCCGTCAGCAAATCTTCGAAAACTCCAGCCACGGCGAGTTCCTGTTGGCGCTGCGTTGCAGAGGCTGGGATGCGGATCCGCTGGTGATCAACGACATCAACGACGATGGGCGGATGGACGTCATCGTCGGCGGCTGTTCGGAAAAGGAAAGCATTTGCGTGTATCTGAACGAAACGCCCAACGTAGGCAACTTCTGCAAGCTATACCCGCGCATGGATGCACCCAACACATACGCTGTGGGCGCACGCGTCGAGGTCTTCCCAGCCGGACGCTTGGGACGCAAAGACGTTCAGCCTCTGCTGACCGAGAACGGACACGCGGACGGCACGCCAATCCACGTCGGCCTCGGCACACGCCGACGAATCGACGTGCGGGTTTCGTTTCCAGGCCACGCACACGTTGAATTGAAGGACATCGAAGCCAGCGGTAGACTGACCGTCAGGCCAAATCAATCCGCAACCAGTCGTTAACAGGCTGCGCCCTCCGGTAAGCATCTGTTTCAGCATGCGGATGGCATCCTGGATCCTACAACCGGCAAGTCACGTGACTCGAGAGCTGAAGCGAAGGGGAACGAGAAATGACCCTGAAATGCGAGACGCGAAGTAGAAACGCGGCAATCTTGGTCTTGGCGGTCGTGTGGTTTGCTGCGCTGTCCCGATTGGTTCAGGCCGCGACAGAATCAGACGGCGAGTTGGCACAAATTGGCCACAGAGTGGTGGAACGGGCCGACGATCTCGCACCGACAGTCGCGCCCACGAAGGCGTTCTCCTTTACCTATGGTGGGAAACCGTCTGCAGAATTGCTGGACGATTGGAGGCTTAAGCACGATGTGCGCAAGCTCACAGGGCGGACGGAACACACGTCCACGTGGACTGATCTCGACACGAGCCTCGTCGTCCGGTGTGTGGCCGTCGAGTATAGTGGCTTTCCGGTCACTGAATGGACACTCTACTTCAAGAATGCCGGCACAGAGGACACGCCGATCCTGGAGAACATCCAGACGCTGGACGCCACGTGGCAGCACGGCCCTGACTGCGAGTCTCTGCTGCACCATGCAGTCGGATCGCCGGCGAATGGCTCGGATTACGGGCCGCTCGAGACGCCGCTCCCTCCCGGCGCAGTCAAGCGGATCAGCGCGGCTGGCGGTCGCCCGACCAATTCTGACCTGTCGTATTTCAACCTGCAGGCTGGCACGGAAGGCGTGATACTCGCCGTTGGTTGGCCGGGGCAGTGGGCGGCCGAGTTCGTGCGGGACGATGAGACGGGGATCCGCATTCGGGCTGGGCAGGAACTGACCCATTTCAAGCTGTTGCCCGGCGAAGAGGTTCGTACGCCATTGGTGGTTCTGCTTTTCTGGAAAGGGGATAGGATCGACGCGCAAAATACCTGGCGGCGCTGGATGATGGCCCACAGTATGCCCAAGCCCGGTGGGAAACTGCCGCCGCCACAGTTCGTTGCTGCCAGCTCGCGCGCTTACGAAGAGA
>CAZURK010000336.1:0-16155 GCA_964623055.1 uncultured Pirellulaceae bacterium | reverse complement strand
GCGCGTTCCTGGTTGGACGGCGGGCGATCGGCTCGCAATTCTACATCGGCTGGCTTGCCAGCGGCGACAAAGACCTTCTGGAAGCCGGCTGCTACAACCTGAGCCGCGACCTGTCGGATTCCTGGGGGCCGTTGACATGGTGGTTCTACGACAAGACGGAAAGCCGCGTGACCAGCAACGACCATTTGGCCCACTCGATCCAGACCGCGGCGACGATGCTAATGCTGATGTACACCGGCGGCTCGGGACCAATCGAGGCCAAATACCCATACATGCCCGTAAGCTGGGAAGACACGACCCCACGGTTCGCCGCTTTGGTACTGGAGTCGGACGAGGAACATGTGAAGCTGCTGGCATGCAATCTGGAACCGGAAGACCGCCGGGTGAAACTGCGACTGTACGAACTTCAGCCGGGCGACTACCGGATGACACGAGGGCCCGACGCGGACGGCGATGACGAAATGGACCGGATCAGTGAATCGAGCGAAATGACGGTGGAACGATCAAGAGGTGTGGATATCACATTACCCAGCCGCAAGATGCAGGTGGTTCGTATGGATAAGATCCGTATCGACAGGAGATGAATGCACGCCAATATCCCTGCACTGCAAACGATCGAAACTCGCGCACGGTGCGAGCATTTCCGTAGCATGGGCCCTGCTACGCCAGGATATTGCTCTAGCTAAGAGTGCGCAAGCGCCGTAGAATGCGCGGGTTGGGAGAGTTCTTACGCCAGTCGTTTGCTAGAACCCATGGCCTATCGCTCGCTAAAACGCGCGTTCAGCGACACCAGTCTGGAACGCAAGTGCCGGATCCTGTTTGTGTTCTGCCTGTCCCTATTGGTGTTTCTCGCATTTTGGGGCGTGGAACGGGTCGCGGAGGATCTCGTCAGAAAGACGGCCATTCGCAAGGGACGTGACCTCGTCGAATTGGCTTTGGTCCGTCATCACTGGACCGATGTAATGCCTGGCAATCCCGAAGACAAGGATTGGCGGGACTGGCAGGCGTTCCTTCGAGACGTCGCGCGGGACCTGGGAACGCAACGGTATGACTGGAGCGTGCTGGCTTTGGAGGAGGTTGAGTGGGCCGACGTACCCGCTGATCCACGTGAGAGAGCGATCCTGCGGGACCTAAGGGCAGAATTTCGGGAACAGCTTCGCACGAATTCGTTCGAGGTGGAAATCGAAAAACCTGTCGACGCCCAGGACGGATTGCCCCCTACCGAAACTCCATCCGATCCTGCTGCCCATCCATCTAGCCCCGCTGTCGTGCCGCCGCCTGACGACTCAGAAGATACTATCGAGATCAAGCCTGTTTTCCGCTTCGAGACGCTCGCCGAGGCGGTCGAGGTAATACGGGATGGGGCCCCTGGTCCTCGGGCGCAGAACGAACAACAAATCGTGATTCTGCCCGATGGCGTGACTGAGGGCACGTTCATGCTCGAATACGGTGGTCAGGAAAGTGCCCCCATTCTGTTCGATGCGTCGAACGCCGAAATCGAAGAAGCACTTGAGAATCCGGCCACCATAGGCCTGGACGATGTTGTCGTTGTGGGCGCAAACGGCGGCCCGTGGACGGTCGAGTTCCAGGGCACCGATGCCGGGGCGGATGTGGTCAGTTTGAAGATCAACAGCGGCGGTTTGGCGGTACCCGATGAAATCCACTACTACCAGCCTGTCTATTGGAAGGATAGTTGCGTTGTTTGCCATTCGCAATTCGAAGCGGTGGATGAACTAGGCCGGCCAGACGCCACGTTGTTCTCGGATCCTGCCACACACCCGTTTCGCGTCGTGAAGGTGAGCATTCCCCGAGGTGAGACTCAAAACGCGCTGTTGTGGAACCGCTGCATACTGGGGGCGATCGGCATCCTGACGGTCTTCTTGGCGATGGTCGTGTTGTACGTGATCATTCGTTACGTCGTGGTCAAACCATTGAAGCATCTGCGGGACGTGAGCGAGGAGATCAGTCGCGGCAACACCAAGTTGCGGGCTGAGATTGACACAAACGACGAGTTCGAGGAACTGGCGGATGCGTTCAATCGCATGCTGATTCATTTGACGGACACGGAATCGGAATTGCGTCAGGTGAACAAGGACCTGGACGCCAAACTGGATCAGCTTGCCCAGTTGAATATGCGCCTGTACGAGATGAACAGGTTGAAGAGCGACTTCCTGACCAACATGAGCCACGAGTTGCGAACGCCGTTGAACAGCATCATCGGGTTCTCCGAAGTGTTGCAGGAAATCGCAACGCTGGACAACAAACAGAAGCGTTACGCGCAGAACATCCGTGAGTCGGGCCGACAGTTGCTCGACATGATCAACGACATCCTGGACCTGGCGAAGATCGAAGCAGGGAAGATGGACGTGCGCCCATCCGAATTCCACATTGGCGCTTCGATCAGCGCCCAGTGCGACCTGGTGCGCTCGCTGAGCGAAGAGAAGAACATCGACCTGGGCGTCGATATCCCGCCGGACCTGCCGGTGGTGTTCCAGGACCAGAGCAAGATCCAGCAAATCGTGCTGAACCTCCTGTCCAATGCGATCAAGTTCACGCCCGAGGGCGGCCGCATAACCGTGTCGGCCGAACGCGGCAAACAAAACCAACTGGTGATCGCGGTCGCGGATACGGGAGTGGGGATTCCCGAGGAAGACCGCGAGATCATTTTCGAGAAGTTTCGGCAGAGTTCGAACGTGGTTGGCGAGGGGACCCTGACACGCGAGTATTCCGGAACGGGGCTAGGCCTGTCGATCGTCAAGGAGCTGTGCATACTCCTCGGTGGCGAAGTAACGTTCGAGAGCGTGTTGGGCAAGGGGTCCACATTCAAGGCGATCTTGCCCTGGAAACTGCCTTTCGCCGGCGGGCGGGAAACCGAGTTGGACGCACAGTTGGAGGAGTTGGCCAGATCGCAGACGCTGGATGCGAACAAGGAGGAAACCGAGAGTCCTCAACCCAAGATGCCCGCAACAACGACAATCTAGTTATGAACGACCGACCGCTTCCCATCGTCCATCTTTTCACCGACGGCGCCTGCAGCGGAAATCCCGGCCCTGGCGGCTGGGCGTACGTCATGCGCCACAAAGCATCGGGGACAGAGAAAGAGGAATCCGGCGCAGACGGGAACACGACGAACAACCGCATGGAGTTGCTTGCGGTCATCCGTGGCTTGGAGGCGCTGAAACGTCCTTGCGACGTCGAGATTTTTACCGACAGCGTCTACGTGGGCAAAGGCATGAGCGAATGGATGCCCAAATGGAAGGCAAACGGTTGGCGTCGTCGAGAGGGCAAGAACTGGAAGCCCGTCAAGAACGAAGAACTCTGGCGGCGGTTGGACGAACTGATCAGCCTTCATCGCGTCAAGTACACGCGTGTCCCTGGGCACAGCGGGCATCCGGAGAACGAGCGATGCGACCAACTGGCCGTCGAGGCGTACCAGAAGCGGTTTGGCGGCAGGCGTAACAACTGAGCCGCTTCGCTACGACGTGATCACTTTGCCCGCTTCCTCGCAGAGCCGCTCGGCCTCTTCTCTCGTCTTGGCTTCTGCGATCACGCGTACGATCGGCTCGGTATTGCTGGCTCGCACCAGCAGCCATCGGCCTGGCCAGTCCAGCCGAAGGCCGTCCAAGCGATCCGGTTTGGCATCGTCGAAGCGTTGTTCGAGCGATGCGAAAACGGCGGGCGTGCTGTCGGGAACCAGCTTGAACTTGGTCTTGTGGATCTCATATCGCGGCAATTCCTCAGCCAACTGGCTGACCTTCATGTCGCGCTCGGCCATCGCGTCCAATATCAACGCCATGCCCACAAACGTGTCTCGTATGTAGCCCACGCGCGGATCGATCGGCCCGCCGTTCCCTTCGCCGCCGAATACCGCGTTCTTCTCTAGCATCATCCCGGTCACGTTCGCTTCGCCCACCGGCGTCCAACAATACGGGACGCCGTATTTCTTGGCCAGGTCCTGCGACATCAGGCTGCTGGAGCAATTGGTGACGATCGGACCTGGCCGCCGGCGCAGTACATGATCCAGACAAAGAGCCAGCGTGTATTCCTCGCCCATGAACCGTCCCGTCTCGTCGATAATTGCCAAGCGGTCTGCATCGGGATCTTGACAGAAGCCGATGTCGGCCTCGGTCTCTGTCACGTGCCGGCAGACGCCTTCGAGGTTCTCTTCGATCGGTTCCGCGGGATGGGCGAACTGCCCGTCCGGCTCGCCGCCCACAAGCGTGGCTTGGCAACCGAGTTCGGACAACAGACGGCGTCCCAACACGCTGCCGGCGCCGTGATTCGAATCCAACAGTACGCGAAAACGTCGCTGGCGGATTCGCTCGACATCCACGGTGGCAAGCACCAGCGAACAGTGTTGGTTAGTCGTTTCCTGGACCGGACGGCACTCTCCGATGGCATCGTAAGACGACCACGTCGTTTCGTGGGCGTGATATCGCCGCAGAACGTGCTCGCCCTCGTCTGCGCTGATGACCCGTCCGGCAGCGGACAGCAACTTCAGCCCGTTGTACTCGGACGGATTGTGGCTGGCCGAGATCTGGATGCCGCCTGCCGCCTGATGCTCGCGCACCAGCACGCCGGTGGTCGGCGTGGCGGCCACGCCAGCATCCAACACGGTTCGTCCCATGGCGCACAGTGCGCTTCGGAGCGCGTCGGCCAGGATTTGCCCGGTTGCCCGGCCATCGCGAGTTATCAGGATGGGACCCGCCGGCAAATCCGCCGCGAACGCACACGCGTATCGCATTGCCACCAAAGGGTTTAGGCTCTCGCCAACAACTCCCCGAAGTCCCGATACGCTAATGATGAGATTACTCACCGGCTCCCCCGCGGATACTCACAATTCACTTGATTTCTGAGCGGATCAACGAATGTCGGCGGATTATAACGACTCCGCTATGCGACTGCATCGCCAGTTTGCCCGTCAGAAACGATGCGACGAGCATGATGAACTGGCACCCTACAGAGGTTATTGAAGTACTGACGAGGACCGACGTGGGATAGGCTTCCAGCCCGTCGAATACGTACTTCGGGAGCACCTGGGGTTCAAGCTGCAGAATCCTGACAGGCTGGAAGTCTATCCCACGGACCTCTTCCGCAGCCTCCTATAGCCCCAAGTACGCTCGTATCCCCTCGCCGTACTGGGCAGCGAAGGCCTGATCCACCTTGTCGACCGGATCGGCGCCGAGGAACTTCAAGAGTTCGTCCAACTTCCGCTGCTTCGACTGAGCATCCTCCAGGTCCCGCAATGCTGCGATTTGATCCTCGATCTCGAAGTAGTGCAGCTTGTCATCCAACTCCAACTGCCAGAACAGGAGGAAGCCCCGTTCGGGGAATTCCACGCCGAGCACACCGTAACAGTAGGCCATAAACGCCTTTTCCAATTCCTCGCGGATTTGGGCGATCAGTTTCTTCTGTGTCTCCGAATCCTCCAAACGATACGGTGTCCCAAATACCTCGAAGTACATCTTCACCTTCGGCTCGGTTCCGGATGGCCGGACCGTCACCTTAATGCTTTGCGTTCCAGGGCGGTCTGCAAGCTGGAAGACGAGCACATTTCGTGCGGACGTGTCGGTATCCGAGAGATGCGGTTGTGGGCCTTCCAGCCAGCGATCGACCCTTCCGGTGACCGAGAACGGTCCGAATGCTTCGATCTCGTTGCTCCGAAAATGCTTCATGATCTGGTCGATCTGTTCCTTGCCCTTTGCACCGGTCAGCCGGATCTCCGTAAGGTGGTTGTGGCAGTAGCCGTAGGCGGCATAGATCTCGTTGATGCAATCTACAAGCGTCTTGTTTTTCTGTTTCAGTTCCGCCGCCAACTCTGCGATCCAGACGGCCGCGCACGCGGCGTCTTTGTCACGAGCGTAGTTCTTCACCAAGAACCCGTGGCTCTCCTCCGTACCCAGGATGAATCCACTGAGCCCGTTTTCGTCATCGAGCCCGTTCATCTCGTGCCCGACGTACTTGAACCCGACGAGCAAATCGCCAATGCATTCGGCCCCGTTCCGCGTGGCCATCTTCTCAATCAACGAAGTGGTCACGCAACTCTTGATGATCACCGAATCTTGGTTCAGCCGTCCTTTGGCCTTGAATTTCGAGATCCCATAATGACTCATCAGCACGCCGATCTCGTTCCCACTCAGAAAGGCCCAACTCCCCTCGTGCTTCACCATGACGCCGATTCGGTCCGCGTCCGGGTCGCTGTTGAGAATCAGGTCGGAATTCACTTGGTCGGCAACATCGAGAGACGTATCAAACGATTCCTGAACCTCTGGATTCGGAATATTGAAAGTCACGTTCTCGAACGCGCCGCTGGGGTTCAACGTTTGGGGATCCAGTGTGACTTGATACCCCAGGCGTTGAAGGATGGGATACACGGAACTGATCCCAGTGCCGTGCAGCGGTGAATAGACGATGCTCACGCCTCTGTCTTCGGACAGGCTGACCTTGCAGACAGCATCCCAGTATTTCTCGTCCACCTCCTTGCCGATGTGTGACACGAGCCCGATCGTCTCGGCTTCATCGAAAGGCACCGTGTGGATATCGGTCACGTTTTTGGTGACTTCGTCGACCAGTTCCTGATCGTATGGTGGGATAAGCTGGCCTCCGAATTTGTCGTACACCTTCTTGCCGTTGTCCGTCGGCGGATTGTGACTCGCGCTGAACATGTCGCCCGAGACCGCGTTCAAATGGCGAATGGCAAACGAAAGCTCGGGGGTGCTTCGGAATCCGGCGAAGATGTGGACTTTGATACCATTGGCCGCGTAGACCTCGGCAGCGGCGCGCGCCAATTGTTCGCAATCCAGATTCATGACGGGATTCGGCAGCGTGTCGTCATATGCGCCTTTTTCGGTGTAGCAGCGGACGTCGTACGCGAGGACCACGCCGCGGGTTTTCGCGTCCTCGCCATATTGCTTCAGCAGGTACTGAGCGTGCCCTTGGGCGGATGCCCGGATCGTCCACGGGTTGATTCTATTTGGTCCGACTCCGACCAATCCCCTTCTTCCACCGGTTCCGAATGGTATGACTTGGTAGAACGAATCGAGCAGAAACTCCCAGTTCTCGCTTCTGACCAAGTGTTCGATCTGCGGCACATAGTCCCGGTACGCTGGCTCCGTCAACCAGACGGTCAGCCAATCGAGAGCAGTGTCTTTGTACTTCTGCGCAAGGTCAAGAGATTGAAAGCCGGATTGGGCTTTCTCGATGTACGCGTGTTCGCCATCCATTTGTCTCTGGCTCCCTCCGAGATGAAGTGCCGGCCGGGAAAAAGTCTGCCTACCGAATGCGGCAGGAGGTAGCGGGGCTGAACTGCCCCCGGTTGTTCGCTTTTCCTATGCCGGCAGGTGCGGCGGACAGGGTATCACGGAACCACAAGGCGGACAAGGCGGCGCTGCGTGTCAGAATAACTGCATCTGTTTGTCCGTGGATTGTCTGGCCTTGCGTTTTGTTGACCGCTTGACACGTTCGAGCAATTCTCCCCGTATTTCTTGAAGAAATGGTGAAGCCGGCAATTCGCGCACCTTGCCGCGCCACATCCGTTTTCTTGCGTGCGACAGAAATAGCCGATTCCTGGCGCGTGTCATCCCCACGAAAAACAGACGCCGCTCTTCGGCCGTGTCCGCCTCATCGGTTTTGCTCCACCGCAGAGGCAGCAACCCGTCCTCGCAGCCGACCAGAAACACCACCGGAAACTCCAGGCCCTTCGAGGCGTGGAGCGTAAGCAGCGAGACGCGATCGGCCCGCGAGTCCCACAAGTCGGCATCCACACCCATGGCCAACTCGGTCAGCAAACGAGCGGGATCGTCATCGCAGCGTTCGGCAAGAGGATGCAACTGGGCCAAGTGGTCCGCGGCGTCTGGGTGGTTTTCCCAGACCGCGTCGGCCGCCTGCTTCAGCAGGTCGACGGCGCTTCGGCCGGAGCCCGCCTCGCGCAGTTCGCCCTGCAGGTGTCGAAGCATGGCCTGGACCGCCGGCTCGTCGGTCAGACTGCGGTGAGACTTTTTCTGATACGGAATGCCCGACCGCGCCAGCGCCTCGACAAGCACGTCGGCCTGGGCGTCGGTTCGGTATAGGACCGCGAAGTCGGCGAATGAAAGCGATTCGCCTTCGTGCGTTTCGACGCGGCCGCTGTCCATGGAGAAGAACGTCGAACCACCGATCAGCCGTTCGATCGTATGGACAACGAACTCGGCTTCCGCGCGTTCCGTCGCACAGGTTTCGATACGCACGAGCTCCGTGTCGGTGGCCAGCGACCGAAGCGAACGGTCATCCACCAGGCTGGTCGGCGCGACCGCCTGCAGCGCGGCGTCGACGATGGTCTGCGACGAGCGATAGTTCTTGGTCAATTGGACCGTCCGGGCCTCGGGAAAATCTTGATTGAATCGCAAGAACACTTCGGGATTGGCGCCGCGGAATCCGTAGATCGACTGGTCCGGATCGCCGATTGCACAGATATTCCCACCGGGCGATACAAGTTGTCGCACCAGCCGATATTGGCTGTCGTCGATGTCCTGGTACTCGTCGACAGAGATCCACCGCCAGCGGCTTCGATAGTCGGCAGCCAACTGCGCATCACCCTCCAGCAATTTCACGGGCAGCAGGATCAAGTCGTCAAAATCGACAATCGCTTCTTCGCGCATCAACTGTTGATATCGCAGAAGCGTTTGGTCCGCCTCCGTCGCCGGATCAGCGGAACGTCCACTTCGCTTTGCCCGCGATATCTCGGCAAGGGCACGCTTGGCGGTGCGCTGTTTCAGCCCAAGTCGTTCGACCAGCAGCCCTTGGCGTTCTTCATCGTCTGCCACGCGGAACGAGTCGGGGAGTCCGAGACGCCGCGCATTCTCGCTGGCAATCGCCAGGCCCAAGGCGTGAAACGTCATCACCGGCACGCGATCACCTCGATCAGGCAACAGATGGATCAGCCGTTCGGACATCTCGCCCGCCGCGCGCCGGCTGAAAGTGATTGCGAGGCATGCTTCGGCCGGGACGTCATGATCCGCAATCATGTGCGCGATCCGATGAGTCAGCGTGCGGGTTTTTCCGGTACCCGGACCGGCCACAATCAACAGCGGACCTGAAACGATTTCGGCCGCAGCTCGCTGGTCGGGATCCAAGTCTCTGAGGAAGTGGCTGGCGGGAGGAGGTGTCGACGCACAGCCGGCGGTTGAGTGGCTTGGAGAGTCAGGACGTGAGACCCACTGTGGCGGCTCTTCCCGGACCCGGTGGACCGGGCGATCGTCGCCGGAGGACTTCGTTGGCTTCGAACGGCGAGTCGCAGCAGGCTTGCCGTCTTGCGGCGTCTCCGGCATTTCAAACAACAAGGATACGTGCGATCCGCGCGTCAACTCGTCTTTCTCGAACAGCCGGATTGTGCCGTATTCGCCGTCATAGCCTGCTTCGCGAATCACGCGTCCCTCGCGCATGCGCTGGACGGCTTCGGCGACCAACGGCGAGCCGGCGGCGCGGATGTCTTCGGTGGGCGCTTGCTCCAGAATGTACAGTTCCGAACCGACGCGCGCGAGCAGTTCTTCGTAGGCTTGTTGTACCTTCTTGCTCTTCTCGCCCACGCCGCGGATTTCCGCAATCACCTCGGCCAGCGGCACAAGGCTACGAAAGCGGTTTGCTCCGTCCGGACGAAATCCGTCGGGACGGTCAGCCAGTTCGTCCACTCGGTTCATCACACCGATGGTAAGCTTCTTCCCACATTCGGGACACACACCGTCAGTTTCGCGCGTTTCATCAGGCGACAGCCGGACACCACATTTGCGGTGGCCATCCAGATGGTATTTGCCTTCCTCCGGGAAGAGCTCGACCGTGCCCCCGTAGCGGTCGCCGGTCCGCAGGGCTTGAAGCATGGCGAAATAGTCCAATTCCGTTTCAAACACACAGGCTTGTCGGCCGATCTTGGGCGGCGAATGCGCGTCCGAGTTCGATACCAGCGTGTATCGATCCAGTTGCGATAGGCGCCAATTCATCGCGGGGTCGGACGACAGGCCTGTTTCCAGGGCGAATATCTCAGATGAGAGGTCGCCATAGCACTCGTCGACCGAATCGAAGCCGGATTTCGAGCCCAAGACTGCAAACCAAGGCGTCCAGATGTGTGCCGGCACAAGGTAGCAGCCCTCGCCGCTTTCCAGAGTGATCTCCAGCAAGTCCCGCGAGTCGAGCCCCAGGATGGGCCGACCGTCCGAGCGGACGTTGCCGATGGCGGCCAGTTTCTGTGTCAACCGTTCGGCCTTCTCGAAGTCCGGGGCGTAGATTAGGTGGTGCACCTTGCGCGTTCGGTCGCCTTTCTTGTAGATCGTCGAGATTTCGACCTGCAGCATGAAACGCGTGACACCAGCCAATTCGGCCTGTCGTTCGACCTCCCGCGCCAGATCGTCCCGCAATCGATACAGGCCCGGTTCGGCGGGAACCAATTTCTCTTTGATTTCGGCAAACCACTGCGGGTGTGTGAAATCGCCGGTCCCCAGAACCGACACCCCCTTTTTGCATGCCCAGATGGCCAGATGTTCCAAGTCGGATTCTCGGCTGGTAGCCCGCGAGTACTTCGAATGGATGTGCAAATCGGCGTAGAACATCAGCGGCAGGCTCCTTCCCAGACGAAGAGACCATCGTAGCACCCGGATTATCGAGCTTCGAGCACAGCGACGCAACTACGGGGGTAGAAGATCGTTTCCCATGCCAAGAGATCTGCGGTATAATGCTGATACCAGGCAGACACACTGCAAGGGGCGAAGAGATGATCTGGTGGATGGCGGCCGCTGTCGGGGCTGCTGTGCCGGTCGTCCTGTTGGCCTTGTGGCTGATTGGGGAACGGGGCCGGTTACTTCTGCCATCGACGCGCGAGGCCCATCGGCAGCATGGGGCTTACTTTTTGCTGACCCTCCGCGGGCTGCATTTCTATTTCTACGGCCGCTGGCCTCGCCTCTACATCGGCTTTCTGATCAAGCACTTGTTCCGGTTCCTGAAGCGGCGAGGTCCACGCGCCACTCGCTGGTTGGCCGACCATTATCATGGCAAGGTGTTGACGCCCGATAACGCAAGGTCCATCATCACCGTCAACCGGGACATTCCGTTACGCGACCTGGAACAGGTCATACCGTATCGGATCGCTCGGAATTTCGTCTTGGATAGCTCGCCCGACATCGCTGTGTTCGAGTGCCCGTGCCGACATGTTCGACAAAACCCCTGTCAGCCTACGCAGGTGTGTATGGTCATTGGGCAGCTTTTTGTGGACCTCGTGCTCGAGCACCACCCGAAGACCGGCCGCCGGATCTCGCAGAAGGAGGCGTTGGAGCTTCTGGACGCGGAGCATCAACGCGGTCACGTCCATGCGGCCTGGTTCAAAGACGCTTGCTTCGAGCGTTTCTTCGCCATCTGTAACTGCTGCAAATGTTGCTGCGGAGGCATCGACGCCATGGTCAACTACGGCATCCCAGTGATGACGTCATCGGGATATGTTGCCGAGATCGACCACGAGGGGTGTGAAGGCTGCGGCAGTTGCGAGGATGCCTGCCCGTTCGAGGCAATCCGCGTTGGCGAGCGGGCCAGCATTGACCGCGCGGCATGTATGGGTTGCGGCGTCTGCGAAGGGCAGTGCGCCACCGGCGCCATCTCGCTGATGCCAGACGAGACAAAGGGGATCCCGCTCGATGTCAACGCGATGGTCGAACAGACAGTCGGCGAGGAACAATCGGCGGAAGCGTAGCAATCGGGAGAGCCAAGACGCGCCGGCGAAACTCGTTCCCAAGCTCTGTTTGGGGACACACTTCTTGGAAGCTCTGCTTCCGTTGTGGTGACGACGAAGTTCTGCGCGGATAGGTTCCCAAGCCGGAGCTTGGGAACCAGTAAGACCGAAACAGGCCGCGGCTTGAGAGCCAGAACAGGACTAGCTGAATCGCTCGGCCAGCCTATTCGTCCTCGTCGTCGGCCAGATCTTCGTCTTCTTCCTCTCCGGGCTTCAGCGGCGCCGTCCACTGATATATGTAGTGCTCGACGGCGTCCTCTTTCGACGTCATTGTGATCGTCTTCTCGGCCGGGTAACCTTCGATGGCGTAGTCGTGGGCGACGATCCGTGAACCGGGCTTCAGCTTCTCGAGTTGTGGAATCAGCTTGACGTTCATCGAAGGCAGAAGGTAAAGCGTAATCACGCTGGCCTCGCTAAGGTCTACGGTGAAGATGTCCTTTCGCTCGATTTTCACCAGATCTTCGACGCCGTTCCGCTTTACGTTTTCCAACGCTTCACGCACCCGGACGGGGTTGATGTCGTACCCAATGGCGCGGCAACCGTATTTCTTGGCGGCAGCGACCACAATCCGTCCGTCGCCGCATCCCATGTCGTACAGCACATCGTCCTTGGTCACCTTGACCATGTCCAGCATCTTGGCAACCACGTCTCGCGGGCTGCCAACGTAGACAACGTCAGGCGTTCGTTTTTCGGTTGTCCCCTCCGCCGCAGTACAGCCCGCGGGACATACGGAGATCCAGAGAACCAGCAGTACAACGGGGACGAATGAGACGCGATACATGAATGAACTCCTGTGAAAGCGGTGATCCGTCAGGCAGTGCCGGGATCGTTCTTCCGGCTGGCTGCTTGGCTGATGAAGTAAAGTGGAATTCCGATCAACAATGGAACGATGCCCAACAAGGAAAGTCCTTTGGCGTACGTCAGAGCCGAGTAGAGCATGAAGATGCACATCCCGCAGAACAAGATCGGCTCCAAAGGATACAGCGGTGCAGAAAACGGGCGTTCACGACCACTGTCCTTGAACCGCAGCACGAACAAAGAAATCCCGGTCATTAGGAAGAAGACCCAAAATACGGGCGCCGTGGCCGCAACGAGCGTGTTGAACCCGCCGTAATAGTCAGCCCAAGGCAACGGCTTCAGCCGCACCATTTCCAGTGCGCGATCCACGGCATTCTGGCCTGTCTCGGTCCCCACGATAACGATCAGCAGCAATGCGATAGCCGTCTGTGCCAACAGCGACCAGACTGGCGTGCTTCGCCGCGAGTTCCAGCGCCCCAAGAATGCAAAAATACGGTGGTCCGCACCCAAGCTGACGTAGATCCGCGATCCGGTGAAAATCAGGCCGTTTATTGCTCCCAGCGCCGACAGCATGACCAACAGGCTAATCGCCTTCGATCCCCACTCGCCTATCGCCAGCCGGGCCACGTCTGCAGCCGGCGCAGACGAGCCTCGCACGCCTTCAAAGCCCAACCCCCACAGGTACGCGGCATTCACCAGCAAGTAGATCACCGTGATCCCGGCGGTCCCCAAGATCAACGCCAACGGCATGTTTCTGCGTCGGTTTCGCACCTCGGATGCCACAAACGCCGCATCGTTCCAGCCGCCGTAAGCGTATAACACGAAGACCATCGCCAAACCAAGACCGGGGCCACTCATGGGCTTGACGGCTGCGAGCGACGCGTCGCCCCCCCAAATCATGCCAGCCAGTACGATGGCGACGAGGCCCAGCACTTTGACGCCGGTCAAGAAGTTCTGAATCGTCTTTCCGAACAAGACGCCGAACAGGTTCAACACAGTCAGTGCAACAACCGAGGCCACCGCGAGCCAGACGGTCCACTTCACATCGAACTGCCAGAACGCAATCGCATAGTCGGCGAACGCGTAGGCCATTACTCCGATACTGCCGGTCAGAATCACCGCCAACTGGGCCCAGCCAAACAAGAAACCGACCCATCGACCGTAGGCTCGCGTCAAATAGACATAGTCGCCACCCATGCGCGGGTACGTTGTCGCTAATTCCGCGTAGCACAGCGAACCGATCAGAGCCAGTACTCCGCCTACAGCCCAGCAACCCATCCCCTGCCAAGGTCCCTCGACATTTCCGAAGACCAACTGAGGCGTCTTGAAAATCGCCGTGCCGACAACGATGCCCACGATAATGCTCACGGCATCCCATAGGCCAAGATGCGCATCGGTGGAATCGGAGGGTGCGGGTTTGTTCGCTGAATCTGTCATGACGTGGTGTTCGGTCGACGCGGAGGAAGTGAACTAGTCAGTCATAGATGGCAAGGCTTGGTGCGTCGTCCTTGAATTCGTCGATGGCGTCCTGCGTCACCTTGGTGTCTCGCACGTACAGCATGCGCAGATTGGCGAGGCCCTTCAAGTGCTCCAAACCCGCGTCGTCCACGTCGCAGCCGTTCAGATTCAGCACTCGCAGCTTGACAATCGGTCTCATGTGAGCCAGCCCGGCCGATGTGACCTTCGTGCCCGGAATGGCCAGCACTTCCACGTGCGGCATCTTCTCCAACGGTTTCAAGGCATCGTCGCCAATCTCGCAATCCGTGAAGTTCAGTACTCGCAGGTTCTTCAGTGCCACCAAGTGGACAAGACCAGGACCTGTGACTTTGGTTTTCGGCATGGCCAAGACTTCGAGGTTCGCGAGGGCCTTGATCGTCGCCAGGCTCTCGTCACTGACTTTGGTGTCTTCCAGGTACAGTTCCTGCAGGACGCTCAGACCGGCAATTGACTTCAAGCCTTCGTCCGTGACGGGGCGACCGCTCAGTTCGAGAACCGCGAGCTGGTGCAGGCCCTTCAGGTTCTGAAGGGCCTTGTCGTCGACCTCGGCCTCGGTGCAAATGGCCGAGTGGACGTTGCCCCTTTCGTTCAACTCCAGCTCGACACCCAATTTCCGCAGCGCAGCCACCGCTTCAGCGTCGTCCGCCTTGTCGGGCACTTCGATGACTGCGACGTCCTCGGGGGAAGGGTTCATCAGCTTGACTTCGCTTCGATGTACCCAGCCCGTGTACCGTTTGTTGTCTACCGTGGCATACCCCCCAATCCACACGCCGCGGACTTCGGTTACGTGAAGCTTGTCGCCCTTGGACAAGGTGGTCGCCGGCTTGTCCTTCAGCCCCAATTCCACATTGTCCTTGGCGATGATGACGGTGTCTTCCGGAAAGATGTCGTCCGCTGCGGTGGTCAGCGATGGGACAGCAATCGCCAGTGCCAGCAGCACGGCAAGAGTTCGCACAACGCCGGTCGCGTGACTGCCGTTGATCGTTACCCGTATCGAATGATGTGCAACGCTGGTCCGGTTCATTGGCGTGGAACTCCTCTTGGCGCAACGGTGAGCCTTTGGCAGGCAACAGGGCACAAGCCTGTACGCACGGCAGGACAGGGTCCGGTAAATCGCCAAGTATAACGCTGACGATGCCCCAAGGGAAACCAAAACACCCCTGCAATGATGGATTTCGTTGCAGGGGTGTCGATTGAGATCTTCAACGAAGCCGTGCGGGTTAGCACCGTTCGAGAAACTGATGTCGCAGCCGGAGTGGCAACACTTCGGGTGGAAGCGGCGAATTCCGATGTCTTGCGACCCCGGCTACACCCAAATCGGACAGCCATTTCTCGAACGGTGGTTAGCTGTTTTCCGCAGCGGGCTCTGGCTCGGCGTCAGTGGTTTCTTGCTCGGTTTCGGTGGACGCCTGCCCCGACTCGGCAGACACCTGATCCGATTCGGACGGCTCCTGCTGGGGTTCGGCGGGGGGTGGCTCAAACATCGGGGCAGTGGCCTCGTCGTAATCGTCATATTCGTCATAAGACGTTTCACTTGAATACGACGAAGAATCTGACGAAGAATCTGAGGTGGCCGAATAGATGTCCGAGCGGACATCCATTTCGGATTGAATATCGGAAAGGCCCCGGCGAAACTCAGCGTAACTCTTACCTAACGATTTGGCGACGTCCGGCAGCTTTCTGCCGAACAGCAACACGGCGACAACGCCGATGATGATCAGTTCCTGCATTCCGAGTCCAAACATGGTCTACCCTTTTTTTGCACGCGCAACTACTGCAGCTTCAGAGCACACTCACGAGAAAAGGTCGTACGGTCGCCCGGTCGTTACGCCTCTTCCACCTTGGCTTCCTCCACTTTCTTGCCTTCTTCTATCTTGCCCGATTCTTTCGAACTGCCGACAGCCGGCTCGTCCTCTTCCTCGTCGCCGGGGTCCCGAATGCCTTTCTTGAATTCGACAACGCTGCGTCCCATGGATCGCATCATTCCAGGAAGCCGGTTACCGAAGAGCAACAGGATCACTAGCGCCACAACCAGCAGTTCCCAATGCCCGAAGCCAATGAAAGCAAATAGTGTTGTCATGTTCTCGCTCTCGCACTTGAGGAAGGAAGACGGA
>CAZURK010000335.1:12728-16234 GCA_964623055.1 uncultured Pirellulaceae bacterium | reverse complement strand
CCGTCGGCCGCGGCGATGATGTCGTAGGCGTTGCTCCGAGTAATCATATGCCAACCGAAGTGCGTGTAGTGGGCCGCTTCGCAAACGGGCGGTCGCGGTTCGAGCAGTCGAAACACGCGGTGTTGAGCCGAGGCCACGTGGTACCAGTACGGTTCGTGGACGTCCTCTGCACCGTCGAAGTAGATCATATGGTACGGGCCGGTCTGGCGGCAGATATCAGCGATACGCCGCGCGGCATCGTCCTGAATGTCGGTGTCTTGGTCGAAGCGAATGAAAGAGGGCCACGAGTCGACGTCGAGCAACTTCAGCGAATCGCCTCTGTGGTGCGCAGACGGCTCCGTATTCAGGTAACCGCGCCGGCAACCAGTGAATCGGAATCCAGGTTTGGTTTCGTAGTCGTCGTACAGGATCAGTTCGTTGCCGGCCTTCAGCAATCGCCGTCCCTCGTCCAACGTGCATCCGGTCGGATTCTCATTCACCGGCAATTCATCCGCATCGGTACTCACGCCTGCGGTAAGCGTGAAGGTCCGAATACTGTGCAAGCGATCGTCTGGTATGGGCGTCACGTAAGCATCGTTCTTGTGGGCCTTGCAGTAGTGGATGTGCAGGCCGACATTCAAACCTGACGAGCGAATTGTATCCGTCACCATCTTCAGGTCGGCCATGCCGTTTGGATAACGGTCGTTCCATTTCAGGTGCCCGGCTCCTTTGGCAAAGGCCGTGTAGGAAAATAGGATCATCCGGAACCCACCTCGCTTGGCCCATTTGACATACTCGGCGATATTGTCGGGCGTCGGACGGCTGGCCCAGAGATAGGAACACCGCGGCTCACGCTGCTGACGGTGCACAGCGCCGCTGGGCAGATTGAAATCACGCTCGACAATCGCCATGGCGTCGAGAAACCGGGCCCGAGGATCGTGACAACCGAACAGAACCGCCGTGGCGCCCTGAAAGCCAACTTCCTTCTCGGCTGTCGCACGCATCAGCACGCGGTCTTGATCCTGCTCCATCTCCGCGTAGGTCTGCAGGTTGCCGGCGCACAGACAGACACCGTAGCGTTCGTCAAACGCCACATTGACCCATTCGCCCAGGTGTGGTAGCCGTTTGATGGGAAGACGCAGCAGATCGATTCTGTCGATCGACTCGCCCTCCAACGCGAGTAAACTGAAGGCCAAATAGTCCCGTTTGGCTTTCACATTGTAGATTGCCTTCGTTTTTACCCGCGCGAATTCGATGGTGAGCATGTCTCCGGATAATGTCGCGTGAGAAGCGGGAAACGACTCGCCACCTCGATAGACCCAGCGGCCGGTGTAGGCGTACTTACCGGTGGACGCAGGAACAGACCGCCCTCCGCGGTAGGCAATCGCGACCGGATGTCGTTCGTCGGTCCACGCATACTGAATCCCTTCCGGCTTGGTCGTCAGGCTCTGCAGTTTCCCGTCCTCTCGAATCTCCAGACGCAGAGCGTCCGTTTCCAGGACCACTTGGCCGGCAGTCTGGCGGCACACTGCAGCATCCACAAGGCAACCAGCCAAGATCAACGATACGAAGCTCCTCATACGTGAATCCCTTGACGATCGAGTCCGCCGAACGCGCCATACTCGTAGCGGTGGAGAATGGTTCGGGGCTTGCACAGGTCGGTTGTATGTAGCAAGTTAACCTGTTTGGGAGGCGTTCCGCCAGTATCCCGGCTGTCGAAATGAGATGGCGGTACTGATAGGGCGACTGGCCGCGGCGATTCCTTCGCTTGCGCCTCAGGCTTCAATGCGCAGCGCTTTGGGTAGTATAGACGCAAGTCTTTATTGTCACGCAGAGGGTGACGATCATTTCGGCGCGGACGGAGTGAAGCGGAAGTCGGCAAAATTCGCTCCACGCCCCCACACGCCAACCGTGCCCTTTCCAGCGAAATCGAGCATCTTGTCGACCACAAACACGGGCTCGGCGCCGTCGTTCAAGAACACTTGGATCCTGGCGCCGACAATGACGATTCTGGCGCGGAACCATTCTTCGCGCTTCACGGAAAGGCCGGCTTTGTTTCCACCGGACGACTGCAGACGCAGAACGCACATGGTCTCGTCCTGCCGGGTGACG
Organism: uncultured Pirellulaceae bacterium; assembly: GCA_964623055.1. Lineage (GTDB taxonomy): Bacteria > Planctomycetota > Planctomycetia > Pirellulales > Pirellulaceae > JADHUC01. The sequence continues at coordinate 14,143 of CAZURK010000335.1, read as the reverse complement.
ACGGCCTGCTGGACGAGGCTTTCGCTCACATCTCCCGCGTGACCAGCAAAAAGAAAACAGACCTTGTCGACACGCGTGCCATCCGCGCTGCCGCGAAAGCCAATCCCCGCGACGCCCCGACTTTCGACCGCAATATCGACCTCGATTGTCCCATCCAAGAAGCCGGAGTCCGGAAGGTAGACGTAGCTGTCGGGCGAACCGCGCATACTCAGAGCGGATCTATCCTTGAATCCCCGGACTGTAACTTTGTCGGCCAGGTCTGTGACCCAGCGTTTGCCTTCGAACAGAATCGTCTTGTGGTCCGACGGGGTCGACCTTTGCCCTTGCGCGACGGCATTTGTGGCGGCAACGACCGACACCGCCACGGCAAACAGCGTTCCGATGGCGAGCCCCAACTTGCTCATAGTTTCTGTCTCGGTTGGAGCGGCGTGACACGTAACAACACGATGCCAAGTTGTCTGCGGCTAGCCGCCCTTGCTGACGCAGTACAGATGCTTTGACGACCGTATGAACAGTTCGCCATTGCTGATCGCTGGAGTTGCACTGAAATCGCCGTCGTCAGATTCAAAACGATTCTGCGCCAGTAGCTCGAAGGACGCCCCCAGTTTGACCACAATTGCAGCGCCGGATCGCCTGACGAAATACAGCTTGCCATCGGCAGCGACGGGCGATGAATAATCTTGACCTCCGAATCCACCTCCGAAACCGCCGAAGCCACGGCGTCCGCCGCCAGATCGACCCCGCCCCGCACCTCTTCCGGGTTCCGCCGAGGCAGTCCCACCGGCGAGTCGCGATTGATAGACCCGTTCGCCTGTGCTCGCGTCAATACAATTGGCGATAGTGCCGCTGATCCAGTGGATACGACCTTCGTGCAAGATCGGCGTTCCGATACGCGACCGTTCGTTTGCAGTCCAAACCACGTGCGTCTTCGTGACGTCTCCCTTGCCTCCGGCGCGAACGGCGATCGCACCGCCGCCTCGTGGCCCTCGTTCGATGGCGTACACAATGCCCTCGTGGGCGATGACGCTGGAGCACATCGAATCGGATTGGACGCCCTCGCAGTACCACCGCAGTTTGCCGTTGTCCGGGTTGAGTCCCCAAATCTCGTAGGGAACCCCAAGTACGAGGTCTTGTCGGCCGTCACCGACGTCCACCAAGATCGGCGTACCCCACGTTGACGCGAAGCCGGCGGCCTGCTGCTTCCACACCTCTTCGCCCGTGTTTTTGTTCAACGCGACAATCGCCTCGTCCTCGATAGACGCCGTCACGATGACCAGATTCTTGTGCAGAAGGGGACTCGATGCGGAGCCCCATCCTCGCGGATCCCTTTCCGTGCCGACGCTCGTCTGCCAGAGTTTGTTGCCCTCCAGATCAAAGGCCAGCACTCCCGTTATTCCAAAGAACACGTACACACG
>CAZURK010000335.1:0-12628 GCA_964623055.1 uncultured Pirellulaceae bacterium | reverse complement strand
TTTGGCCCGCGGAACCGAGACCAATCGTCTGCATGGGAAAAACCGACAAGCGAAATCGCGAGAGCGGTTGTCAGATACACGGTTGATGTTTGTTTCACTAGATAAGCCTCTACCGAGACGAGTGTGTGAAACTGTCGACACGGCACGATGATCCGTAGCATGGATTTCCAAATCCGTTCCGGAAAAATGCGGACGGACTTGGAAGTCCATCCTACAAAGACTTCCAATGCGAATCGGCCGTTGTGCGGTGATGAGTCACAACGGTGTGACGCCGCCACAGAATAAATGACCGCCCTTCGCCAGCGCCGTTGCGTTGCGCTAGGCGTTTACGAAGGGCGGTTGGAGGCTGTATCGATTGCCGTTCCGTCTGCCTTAGTTGTCCGAGGCAGGACGTTGCGGCCGTCCTCGACCGCCGCCTTCGCCTTGTCCGCCGCCGCGGCGTCCGCCGCCACGAGTGCGGGTGCGTTGCGGCATCTCGAACGCTTCGCCTTTCATTTCTTCGAACTTCTTCTTCTGATCGCCGGTCAACACGGCAAGGACTTTCTCCTCCGCCTCTTTCCGCATTTCCTGCATCTTTTCGCGGATGCCCTCACGGTTGCCGCCTTGGAACAGCTCTCGCATGCGAGCGCCCATTGTCTCCCTGTTCTTCTGATTCACGTCATCCAGCTTCTTCTTCTGCGCATCGGTGATCTTCAGTTCTTTGGCAACTTCCGGATCGGTCAACGCCGACGTGCCGCGTTGTTGCAGGGCGATTTCCTTGAGTCGCTTCATTTGGTGCGGCAGCAGGGCCTCTTCGAGCTTGGCATTGGCGATCTTGGCTTCCTTTGCCCCCCGTTCACGCATCTGGGCAATGTACTTCTCTCGCTCCTCCTCTGACATTTCGCGGAAATTGGGACGCTCGCCCTGTGGTCTCTGACTGCGAATCTCTTCGCTGATCTTGTTGATTTCCGCTTTCTGATCGTCAACAACCTCGATTTCCTTCTGGACCGCTTCGTTCATCGCCAAGTACAGGAGGTTGTTTCCAAATCCGCCGCGCATGCCGAATCCGCCTCGACCGGGCTGCGCAAGAGCGACTGTGCCGACACAGAGTGCCAACATGCCAGTCGCAGCAAGAAGTGTAAGTGGCCGTCTCATAGATTGTCCTTTCACAAAACAGGTAACGCCGAAAATACACCAAACACTCTGTCGTTTCTTCAACGTGACCTCAACTACCTGCGCACACTACAAAACGGGGGGTCGCCCGCCGTGGTGGCGCGCTCGTCGAGCGCAGAAAACGACTAGGTTAGTAAACGGGAGCGCCCTCAGTCTGTCCACACAGAGAACGGAAGATTCCACGGTGTTTTTCCGGGGCCGCGGGGCCAGGCGGCCTGGGAGCGACTTTTGCTCTCCGACGTGAGTTGCGGCACTAGGATTCAGCCACGACGGCGGTTGGGACCTGGTCGCTTAGCACGTCGGATTCGACTAGACCGTCGGCGAGTCGCAACACTCGTCTGACACGTGCGGCGACGTGGTCCTCGTGTGTGACCAGGATAATCGTCTTGCCTCGCTCGTTCAGTCTCCCGAACACCTCGAGGATCTCTTCGGTGGTGGCCGAGTCCAGGTTTCCGGTGGGTTCGTCCGCCAGAATGAAAAAAGGGTCGTTGGCCAGGCTGCGGGCGATGGCCACGCGCTGCTGTTGCCCTCCGGACAATTCCGTGGGCCGATGCTTCAGGCGGTCGCCAAGGCCAACCATGTCGGCCAGTTGGCGACAGCGGCGGCGGTTGGCGGCGTTCAGGCGGCCTTGGTAGTAGAGCGGCACCTCGATGTTCTCGGCGACGGTCAACTGGGGAATCAAGTTGTAGGACTGGAAAACGAACCCGATATTTCCTGCGCGAACGTCCGACAGTTGGTTGTCGCTCAACCGAGCGACGTTTTGGTTGCCGAGATAGTAGCTGCCTCCCGTGGGGCGGTCCAGACAGCCAAGAAGGTTCAGCAACGTGCTCTTGCCCGATCCGGAAGGCCCCATGATGGCCATGTATTCGCCGTCTTCTATTCCGAACGTCACACCGCGCAAGGCGCGCACTGTTTCGCCCTTCAGTACGTAGTCCTTGCGCAGATTGTCGACGCGAAGTGCATAGGTCATGGAGCGGTTCCGGTACGCAGCGTCAACGCCTTGGGCTACTCCTTCGGCGTTGTGGGTTGGTCCGTGGTCGTCTCCTTGGGCTCCGGGTCCGTTGGCTCGGTGTCCTTGGCGTCGGTTTCCACGGGTTCCGGGTCCGAGGCAGGTGCATCCTCCGCGGGCTTGCCAAATCGTTCGAGCAGCGCGTCAAGGGCTCCCGCGTTCTGTTCCTCAGCAAACGGATTCGCATTCTCGTCCTGTTCGCCACCCCCAGGCCCGCCAGGGCTGCCGCCACCCGGTCCGCCGCCTCGTCCGCCCCGTGCGCCGCGCGGCAGGCTGATAGCCTCCTGTTTGGCTTTCTGGTCCACGTTGAACACATCGAGAATCTCTTCGTTCAGGGCTGTGGCGTCGACGTCCGTCATCGTCTCTTGCGATTTCATTGTGCCGAGAATCGCGGCCAACGCGGCCCCTTGTTCGTCGGACAGGTTCAGGGCAATGTCACCGGTTAGCAGGTTGACTTTCCGCACGAGCGTCGTGAGTTGACGTTTCGGCGAAGGGCCGCGGCCGCCCATGCCACCTGGTCCACCCATACCCATACCGCCTGGGCCTTCCATACCCATGCCGCCGCCCATATCTTCGCCTTCCTCACCAGTACCGTCCTCATCGGTACCCAATGCAGACGCTAGCAGTGGGTCGAACTTCGGGGTTAGTGTATAGCCCCATGCCTGCACAATCCCCGCGGCTCCGGCGGCACCCAGAATGATGCCGACCAAACCGGATATCAGCCAAATGGCGATATCCTTCTGGCTCCGCCGTTGTCGGGCGACCAAGACGATCACAAAGACGGTCGCCAGCGTGACGACCAGCACGTACGTGCCCATCGCATTGTAGGACAACATCCTTCTCTCCTTCGTGTTAAAGATACATGGGATCACTCATGCCGTAACGCTTCGATCGGGTCCATGTTAGCGGCGCGATACGCCGGATACAGCCCAAAGATGATGCCGACGGCCACCGAAATGATCAGCGAAGCGACGATCGACCAGGGCTCGATCAGCGGCTCGAGCTTCAGGATGGTCTCCGGCAGAGCGGCCATTGTCTCGGGCAGCAGCCGCTGCGCCAAGTCGCGCACAGCGGGGACCGTTGGCTTGCAGAGAAAACCGATCCCGACACCCAGCGCCCCGCCCACGCTGGTCAATACCACCGATTCGACCAGGAATTGCCGAATAATGTCCCGCCGTTTTGCCCCCAATGCCCGCCGGATGCCGATTTCGCGAGTGCGTTCGGTTACGGTTGCCAGCATGATGTTCATGATGCCGATGCCGCCAACGACCAACGAAATACCGGCGATCAGCACCAGCAATACGTTGAACATCATCTGCAGCAGCTTGGCCTGGCGCAACAGTTCTTTGGGGACGACCACAGCGAAATCTTTGTTTTCGTGGTACTTCTCCAGCAGCGTGTGGACGATGTCGGCCGTCTCCTCGACGTGGGCCAGATCGTCGACGCTCAGTGTGATTTGATTCAACTCGACTATTTCCGCTTCACGGCTTCCGGCGGAGCGCGAAAAGAGCATGTCGCCGATGCGGGCCTTCAACGTTCTCAGCGGGATGTAGACGTCGAAGTTGAAGTCCTGGGAATCTAAACTGCCGCCGATCGCAGCCGTCGGGTCACGCGCCGCCGTCTGGCCCACAATCACGTAGAAATCCGTGTCGACTTGCACCGTACGCCCGATTGGGTTTTCGAAGGGAAACAGAGCCTTTGCCGTACCGTCTGCGATCACGCACACGTTCTGTGGCGGGTGGCCGTCGGTGTCCTGCAGAAACCGGCCGCGGTCGATCGAAAGATGATTCAGATCGAAGTAATCGGGGGTGCAACCGACTAGCCGCCCTTCGCTGATCCATGGGCCGCGGCGGAACTCTTTGCGCATCTCGCGCATCGGCACCGCATTCTCGATGACCGGAATATTGGAGACGATACGTTTGTAGTCTTCCCGCAACAGCCCGTAAGAGATGACGAAACTACTCTGGCTCCGGCTGCCTTCCTGTGGCGGCTTGACGCTGAGCACGATGATATTCTTCGCCCCCAAGTCCTTGATCTGTTGTTGGGCTTGGTAACTGACACCCTGGCCCATGGCCACCAGCCAGATAACGGCCGTAATGCCGATCAGGATGCCCAGCACCGCCAGGCCGGAACGCAGCTTGTGCAGCAGCAGGCTGTAGACACCCAGTCGAATTGTGATCAGGATCTGTTCAAACACGGTCTATTCTGACGAGCTTGTTCTCGTGCAGTTCTCGTACAACACTTGTTTCCGAGCGGGAGCTTGGCGGCGGAAATCGGGTCCGCGCCGTGGTGTGGCACCGGCGAATCCGACTCAAGGGCCACCCGGGCCGCCTCGGGTTCCTCCTCCTCCGAAGCCACCGCGGCCCGACCGCTCCCCGCCGCTGGAATCGCCTCGATCAGGCCTACCCCTGCCGCCAGAATCACCTCGGCCGGGTCCACCCCTGCCACCGCTATAGCTCCGCATCCGTGCTTGAAACTCATCGAGGGAAATCTCACCATCGCCGTTGGTATCAGTCTCGCTCAACCCTTCCGCCATGCGACCGGAAATCTCGTCGCCTGACAACTTGCCGTCCCCGTTCGCATCCCGGCTGTTGAATATGTCTACGGGGTTGAATCCTCCGCGGCCAGAGCCGCCAGGCCCTCCTCGACCGCGGAAGCCCCCATCCGATCCGCCATCTGGTCCACCGCGCCGACCACTCGGCCGGTCGCCGCTGGCGCCGGGCCCTGGCGAAGGAGGACCGCCGCCAGCCGATGCGTCCGAACTGGGCTGCGATTCGCCGAATTTTTCCTTCGCATCTGTTGGCTCCGCATCGGCTGCTTCGTTCTCGCCGACTCGTGCATCGGCGACGACCGCGCGGGGATTGAGAACGACTTCTTCGTCCTCGCGCACGCCATCCTTCACTTCGACGAATTGGTCGTTGCTGTGCCCCAACACCAGCGGACGACGCTCGACTTTCTCCGGCGTCTTGACCCAACAGAAAAACCCGCCTCGCTGTTCGACGACGGTCGCCACCGGCAAAGTGACCACGTCCTTCAAATCGGCCACAAGGATTTCGACTTCGGCCGTCATGCCTGGCTTCACACCTTCGGGTTCCCCGTCGATGCGCACGATGGTGGCATATTCCTTCACACTGGCCTGGAAAAAACTGGTCGGTTCGGGTTGGCTCGCTACGGAGTCCACCGAGCCTTTCAGATCGCGCTCAAGAATGCGAATGCTGGCACGCATGTTGAAAACGAGCTGCTCTACTTTGGACTCGTGAACATTGACTTTGACCTGCATCTTCTTCAGGTCGGGCAGGCGAATGATCGCCTGGCGTTCACGGACCGCGGCTCCCTCTTCGATGGTGACAGCCTGGCTGCCGCGAAATCGACTGCCCATCTCGTTGGCGTAAACGACCATGCCGTCCTGCGGCGCGTTGATCACGCAGTGATCGAGCTGATCTTCCAGGCGTTTCAACCGCGTTTCCTCCAGCGCAAACGCGGCCTTCTCGGACTCCATTCTGGCTTTCGCCGTTTCCACGTTGCTTTCCAGGTCTTCCAGCATCTTCGCCTTGGTGTACTTGGTCAGCACCTCTTTGGCCGTCTCTGCCGAATCCAGCTCCAACTGAGCACGCTGCACTGCGAACTGCTGGCTTTCCAAATCCAGCGAACTGATATAGCCCTTGCGAAACATGCGCTGCGAGTACTCCAGCGTGTTCTGCGCGCTGCGCAGGTTTTCCATGGCAATGGTGATCTGGGCCTCCGCGTCCTGGAGGTCCTTGACAAAAATGCCCTCGGAATACTCTTCCACCGAAATGTGCGCCACCTCGTAGTCTTTCTCGGCCTGTACCATCGCGGAGCGCGCCTTTTCGTAGGTGATCTTCTGCTGGTTGATTTGATCCTCCAGTTGCGACGAGTCCAGCCGAACCAGTTCGTCGTCTTTCTTCACCTGCGCGCCGTCTTCGATGATCCACAAGATCGAGCTGCCGCCGGCGACCTGGCACTTGAGGTCCACATTGCTGGCGCTTTCCACATTGCCGTCTTCGGTGATGGAGATCAGCAGGTCACTTCGCTGGACCGTGTGAGTCAGCATCGAAGTGCTGTTGTCTTCGCCCATGCGATTGAGTGACCGCCAGCCGTAATAACCGGCACCTCCCACGATGGCCGCAAGCAAGATCAACACAACGAGCACGCGAACCAAGCGACCGGATCCGTCCGTCGACGGATCTTGCGGCGAATAAGTCAAGTCATGGGGCCGTACGCCTTCGTCCGTCATGGCCTCGGAATCCGTGTACGGCGGTCGTCCTTGGACTGTGTCTTCCGTCGCTGGAGATTGTACCGCCGCGACCATGCGCCTTGCGCGATCAGCGGCTGCCTGTCGTTCTTCATTTGCGGCCGACATAGCATGTTTCCCAAGTGTCTGTCCAATAGTCCCAAGCCACGTGCGTTCAAAGCGGACCACCGCCCGGAGTTCAACGGGTTTCGAGGTTGCCGGCGATCGGCTGTGGCACCAGCAACCAAATTTCATTCTATCAACAATTCTCCCGCACAGATCGTCCTTTCTTGGTGTGGTGCAGATTTAGCTTGGATTGCGGGCGAGTCGTTATCGCAACTGGCAGACAACGTCGGCCTCGTAAGCGTAATTCCGGTAGCGGGATTCGCAAGAATTCCGAGACGCTCCCATCGATGTCGGAAGTCTTGCGACTTCCGCTACGGATCTCAAGACACGCTCAAGAAAAAACGGCCGACCATTACCGCCCGACGCCAAGTGGATACAAGAAAACGCCGAATCAGCAGTGGTCGACCACGTTGTCCTCTCCGCGGGAGAGACGTCAGAGCATACCGATCGCAATACACCAACCAAATATATAAACGGGAAGAGCCGGACCCGAGACACCGATCAAACGCATGTTTTTTGGGAGATTCTTCGTTTGGCGAGCACGTGCCAGAACTCGTTCACCAGAATTCCCCTAAACCGTGTCGGCGCGTTAGAATTGCCTGAACACCCGATCCGCACGCCAGTTTCACTCTGAGTTACACTGTGTACTCGTAGCCTGTCCTCCCGTTTAGAAGTGGTGGTTTGTTGATGCTCGACGACGCAGACAACGTGGACCAGCTTGATTCCCGGTTGAGAGATGGGGACGAGCAGGCGTTGGCTGAGCTTTTTACGATGCACCGCGAGCGGCTCAGACGGATGGTCGAGTTTCGGATGGACCGCCGACTGCAAGGGCGTGTCGATGCTTCGGACATTGTCCAGGAGGCGTACATCGACGCGTCGCAACGGGTACGCCACTACGCCCGGAAACCGGAGATGTCGTCGTTTGTCTGGCTGCGACAAATAGCCACACAGAGGCTGATTGATGTTCATCGCCGTCATCTGGATGCTCAGATGCGGGATGCCCGGCAGGAAGTGTCCATTCACCGCGGCGACTTGGCCGGAACCACATCTGCCTCGATCGTCGCCGAGTTGGCGGGGCAGTTCGCGTCGCCTAGCCAGTTGGCAATCCACGCCGAGTTACTTGATCAACTAGAGGATGCCCTGGAGAGCATGGATCCGATTGACCGCGAGGTGCTGGCCCTGCGCCATTTTGAGGAATTGACCAACAACGAAGTCGCCCAAGTGCTGGATATCACAAAGTCCGCGGCGAGCAACCGTTACGTACGCGCACTTGGCCGTTTGAAATCCGTCCTGGAGGCAATTCCAGGTTTTTTTGACGAGGGAGATCCTCAGTAGGTCCCGTCTGCCGGACGGGACCTATGCCGCCGCCGGTTTGCCATGTCCGGTAGCAGATGTCGCAAGACTTCTGGCCCCGAACTCTTGCGAGTCCGGCTACGGACATCTTCGAACGGTGGCCGCATGCTTGGCGGCGGAAAGACCATTCGACTAGGAAAGAGCGATACGGTGGACTCTACAGAACAGCGCAATCCGATCGAGATTCTGGCCGAAGAGTTCGTCCAGCGTCACCGGCGAGGTGAACAGCCCACGGTCGCCGAATATGTCGATACCCACCCGGAATTGGCCGACGAAATTCGCGGGCTGTTTCCCACGATCGTGGCGATGGAGCGGCTGAAGAAACGAAAGTCTCACTCGGGCGATCGACCGATCGCGTTGCACGTGGATAAGCTCCAGCAGTTGGGGGATTATCGAATCGTGCGTGAAATCGGCCGGGGTGGCATGGGGATCGTCTACGAGGCCGAGCAGCAGTCGCTTGGGCGAAGCGTAGCTGTCAAGGTCTTTGCTCAACGAGCCCTGCCCGATTCGAAACACTTGCGACGCTTCCAGCGCGAGGCTCGTACGGCCGCGTCCTTGCACCACACCAACATCGTCCCTGTGTTCGGTGTCGGCCAGCAGGACGACTTGCATTATTACGTGATGCAGGTGATTGACGGGATCAGCCTGGACAGAGTAATCGCCCATCTCCGCGAGTCCCATATCAACTCTGCCGCCCCGACGGTTCGCGTGGGAGCCAATGCAGGATCATGGAATTCCCTCACCCCTGTTGACAGCGGACACGTTGGCGACGGAAGCCCGACTGTGCCGCAGCCGTCTGTTGGAGTCCCGGCTTCAGCCGGTCTTTCTCCGCCTGAAGACGGGACTCCAACGGGCGTTTCCAACCGGCCGCGGCATAAGGCGGCCCCTGCTCCTCTGGATGATCAGCCCGCCGAGAAGTTTTCCGCTCGTTCTGACAGCAGCTTCGATGTGGCGGAGACCGTGGACCAAGTTCATGACCCGTCAGCCGATGATTTGGCTAGTCATCAAATCGATCCAAGACGCAATCTGCAGGGCTCGCGCAACTACTGGCAAAGCGTCGCACGGATCGCGATACAAGCCGCCGACGCCTTGAGCTACGCTCACGCCCAAGGCACGTTTCATCGCGACATAAAACCCAGCAATCTGCTGCTGGACGCCAGGGGCACTATCTGGGTGACCGATTTTGGACTGGCCAAGGCCGTTGCGCAGGATAACCTGAGCCAGTCTGGCGATATTGTAGGCACGCTTCGCTACATGCCCCCGGAACAACTCCGCGGCACATGCGACCAGCGCAGTGACATCTGTAGCCTGGGGCTCACCTTGTACGAACTCCTCACCCTACGGCCGGCGTTCGACGACGCCGACCCCAGGCGATTGATTCGGCGCATCACGCAAGGCGCGCCAACGCCCCCACGGAAGCTGCGGCCTGAGATCCCACGCGACTTGGACACGATCGTCGTGAAAGCCGTCGCGCCCGATCCCAACCACCGCTATCAAACTGCAGGCGAACTGGCCGATGACTTGCGACGATTTCTAGAGGACCGGCCCATCCGAGCGCGCCAGGTTAACGTCGTTGAACGACTCGCGCGTTGGAGCCGGCGCAATCCGGCGGTGGCCTCCTTGAGCGCCGTATTGCTGATCGTCGTCATCGCTGCGTTCGGCGCGATAAGCTGGAAATGGAACGAAGCGGAAATCGAGAAGCACCGAGCCCTGACCGAGAATTCCCGCGCCCAGGCCGAGAACTCTCGCGCCGAGACAAACTTGTCGTTGGCGCTGGACTCAATGGATCAATTTCTCACCAGGTTCACATCCACGTGGATGGCCCACCCGACGGAGCCTCCAGACGAGGAAGGAACCGCGGAAATCGAGTTCCACGCAGCAGTCTCCGAGAGCACTGCCGCGATTCTTCAAGACGCGTTGGTGTTCTACGACCAATTCGCCGAACAGAACGTCGGCAACCCCAGGCTCCTTCGTGATACGGCAACAGCTTATCGTCGAGTAGGCGAGATTCACCGACGTCTCGGTCAGTACGAGAAGGCCGAACAGGCATATCGCCGGGCCGTGGGGATTCTCGAAGAACAGGCCGACGAGTTCCCGGACGACGCGACTCTGGCAAGAGACATTGCTGCAACGCTTAACGATCTGGGTATCGCCTCCCAAACGGTGCGCCGGGGCGACGAGGCAAAACGCTGTTTTGACCAGGCGCGAGAGATCCTGTCAAACCAACTTTCCCGCTCGCCCGATTCACCTGACTGCCGGCACGAATTGGCCCGCACGCACAACAACTTGGCCACCATGCAGTGGCGAATGCGAGGTCGCGACGAGGCATCGAAGAATCATCGTCGTGCTCTGGAGATCCTGAAAGGGCTGGTCGAGGAGCACCCCAACAATCCCGCCTATCGACACGCCCAGGCAGTTGCTTATCGCAGCTACTTTCCCTTTGGAGCGTTTCGAGCGCCTCGCGAGGAAACGAGGCAGTTTCGTGCTCAGGCCATCTCGCTGCTGGAGAATCTCGTCCGGGATTTTCCCAACGTCCCGGACTACCAATGCGAGTTGAGTGAGATGCTGGCGATGAGTAGCAGTCGCTTCGGCAACGAGGGAACACCCGAGGAAGCAGAAGCCCAGTTGCGACGGGCGGTTGATCTGGCAAGGCAACTCAAGGACCAGCACCCAACGATCCCGCGCTACCGCGCGGCGCTGGGCCGCGCTTCCCAACAACTCGGCACGCACCTGCGCGAAACGGATCGCCCCACGGATGCCGAACCGTTACACCGAGAGGCGGTGGAGTTGCACGAGACTTTGGTCGGCGAGTTTCCTTCGATCGGGGCGTATCAGTACTACCTAAGCAGCGCTTACGAGTCCCAACTCAAGACCTTGCGCGACCTCGGCCGATTGCCCGAACTACGCGATGCGCAGAGGAAGGTCATCGCTCGCCAAGAGGCATACTTCCAGAACAGGCCCGATTCGTTCTACGCCCAGCGCATGCTCGCTTGGCGTTACGAGAATCTGGCCGAAACGTTGAAGCTGCTTGGTGAAGATGAAGAAGCCGAAAAGGTGTCGCAGAAGGCAAAGAAGCTACGCGACGAACTGCGAGCCAAGCATCCGGAGTTTCACAAACGAAAACGTCGACACCATCGCTCATCGGCGTCTCAGGAATCGTAGGAACTGCTCTCCCACGCCTTCCTCTTCGGCCTTTGCCTCCAGCTCTACTTCCGATTCTTGCGTCTGATCGTCGGAAGGGGTCGGCTCGCTTTCAGGTGAAACGGTTTCGTCTGTCACGTGGGATACCTGCACGGCCACGGGTTGTGGCTGCTGATCCTCCTGTCGCTCGAGCCCGTGCCCCTCGTCTCCAAACGCCTGATCGAGCCATTCGCGCGGCACAGCGGGGGGCGGCGAGGTTTCCTCCACTGGCTCGAACTCCAGATCCGAAATCGGCACGTCGATCCAGTGGCCTTGCTCGTCCAGTTGCATGACGCCCAGTTCGCGCATGAGCACCATCCGGTAGGCGTAGTGATTGAGCCAGACGCTCATGAGGTTGTTTTGCGTGTTGCGCAAATCCGAAAGAGCGTCCATGAAATTCCGCGCCGCCGTGGGACCGAACTGGACGGCACGCTGCCCCGGTTCGGGCGGAGGGACCGGCTCGTTCAACTCCTCTTGGGTCAAGTCCACGCGCCGAATCGAAATCGCCGCCGCCCGGCGTTGGATTTCCAGATTGACGCGGAGCCGTTTCAGGTTGCGCAGCGAGTTGCACAGGTTGCGATCTACGGAGTCCATGGATTGGATGAACGTGCGCCGATCCCGTTGGTAGTCAATCAGTGCTTGGCGGAAGTTGTTGCGCTCCAACAGCCGAGTGAACGGTGCGTCGAACTGCACACCTGCCCGTAGTGTTCCCGTCGGCGCTCGAAAACTGACGGGGTTGTTCCGTGCCGTCGAGATGTCCCCATCCAGCACGACGTTCAATTGAGACTGCAAGGCGTCGGCATTGAAGGCAATCAACCGCCACGTGTCCACCAACTCTGCACGGCTGTTCATGATGTCAAGCCGATTGGCCAGCGCCATTTGGAACGCCGCTTCAGAGCTCAGCTCGATAGGTTCCACTACGACCGATTCCAGCCGGATGCGACCCTGCACCAGCATGGCTTCGCCGGCCAGGCGGTACATCTCGCCGAGCCAAACCACAAGATCGGCCGCCGTCTGCTGCCGCGTAGCCGGCAGCAAACCGTCCCGCAAAGCGTCCAGTCTGGGTGAGAGATTTTGAAATAGGGTTTGCAGTTCCGCGAGCGAATCGTCGAGGAGCTTTCGTTCCCTCTGGAACAGTGACTGCTCGGGGTCGGTCATCGTCGTCTCGCGTTGTACAGCCACCTGTTCCATTCGGTCCCGATCCTGCCGGATGTCCGCAAGTCGCTCCTCGAATTGCTGCCGCATGCGAACCAGTCGCTCGAGCACGTCTTGCAGCGAACTCAATTCCGGCGCATCGGGCAGTTCGCCGAGTTCGTCCTGGAATTCTGCGATTCTGGCTTGCAGAGCGGACGTCTGAGGGGCTACTAACTGGAACTGCTGGATGATTTGGTCGTCCAACGCCACGGGTAGCTTTGGCGGCAACCCCAACGTTCCCATGACGTAGTTGTGCTGAGCGAGGAGCAGCCCGTCTTTCTCTTGCAGCAGGTTCGCGCGATCGGTTTCGATGTTCTGCCGAAATTGGTCGACCTGCGCCAAGTCGATGACTCCGGCGTCCA
>CAZURK010000334.1:0-16377 GCA_964623055.1 uncultured Pirellulaceae bacterium | reverse complement strand
AGCGGTCGGCGGCGTCGTTGTGATGCGGTACCGCGAGAACCCGCGCGAGGTCATCCAACGCGTTCAGGCCAAGGTCGCGGCCCTGGAGTCTGAGTTGGATGGAATCAAAATTCGCGCCGTCTACGACCGTACGCTGTTGATCGACGAAACGATCGCTACGCTGTCCGATGCCCTGAGCCATGAACTCGTGATCACCATCATGGTGATCGTCTTGTTCCTGCTGCACGTGCGGGCCAGCATCGTGATCGCCATCACGTTGCCAATGGCTGTGTTGATGTCGTTTATCGCCATGAAGGTGTTCGGCGTGGACGCCAACATCATGTCGCTGGCAGGCATCGTCATCGCCATCGGCACGATGGTGGACATGGGGATCATTATTCTGGAGAACATATACGGCGGTCTGGCCGATTGGGAGGCGGAAGGTTCGCCGGGCGGGCCCGAGCGGCGGATGGCAGTCATTCGCAAATCGGCCGCCGAAGTCGTGCCGGCCGTAATCACGGCGGTCAGCACGACGATCGTCAGCTTCTTGCCCGTCTTTCTTCTGACCGGCCGCGACCACCGACTGTTCACGCCACTGGCCTGGACGAAGACCTTTGCTCTGGCCGCTAGTTTGATCGTGGCGGTGACGGTCGTGCCAATGCTCTGTCGCGTCTTTCTGAAGACTTCGCGCATGCCGCGGTGGGCGAGTCTCCTGGCGGCGTTGGGGTTCGCCGGCGTGGGCGCGGGTCTGTGTTTCGTTTGGGGTGACCGCATTGAAGGCTTGACTTCACTGAGCCTCCCTTGGGCGACCGCCTGTGCCGCGGGGATCGGTTTTCTGGCTGGCTGGTGGATGACTCGCGAGAAGATTCGGCCCATGGAGGAAAACCCTGCCAGCCGGTTCGTTCGGTGGATCTATGCAGGCAGGCTGCGTCTCGCGCTACGGCGGAAGATGTTGATGCTGTCGTTTCCGGCAGTGGTCATCGTCTTAGGGTTGGGAGCCTACTATGGTTTGCCCGCGGTGCTGCGCCCGGTCGAGAAGCTGTTTGCCGCGCTGGGGGCCGACCTCAACCAGGTGCCCGGCTATGTGACAGCGAAGCACACCTTCACCAAATTGAAAAGCGACGACTGGATAGCGTTGGACGAAGGGAGCTGGTTTTACATGCCCAGCTTGTATCCGGCGGCCAGTTTTTCCCAGGCCATGCAGGTGCTGCAAACTCAAGACGTGATGATCAAGGAGATCCCCGAGGTCAAAGACGTACTGGGCAAAATCGGCCGCATCGAATCGGCGCTGGATCCCGCACCGGCCGCGATGGTCGAAACCTATGTCATGCTCAAACCTCGCGACCAATGGCGTCCCGGGATGACCGAGCGCAAGATCTGGGACGAAATCAACTCGGTGGCCACGGTGCTGGGTATCACACCCGCATCGGAGCTGCAGCCCATCGAAGGCCGAGTTGTCATGCTGCAAAGCGGCATCAAGGCGCCGATGGCCGTGCGCATCTACGGCGATAGCCTGGAAGGACTGGGCGAGGCGTCGCTGGCCGTGGCCGAACACATCAAGAAGCTTCACCACGTCAAAGCCGGGACCGTCAATCCCGATATCGTGATGGGTAAACCGTACTTCGAGTTCGAGGTGGACCGCGAGGAAGCGGCCCGCTACGGCATGACGACCATGAATGTCAACCAGATCGTGTCGGCCGGGCTAGGCGGCCTGGACGTGACGACTACGGTGGAAGGTCGCGAACGTTATCCGATCCAGATCCGCTACCAACGCGACATCCGCGAGCGGATCGACGAGCTAGGTCAAGTGCCGGTGGTCACCCAAACCGGCGATGTCGTCCCGTTGGAGCGACTTGCCCAAGTGGCCACCACGTGGGGCCCCGGCGCGATTAACAGCGAGGATGCCCGCCTGGTGGCGCACGTCTCCTTTTCGCCATCCGGCGCCGCGGGCGACTTGGAGACCGTCGAAGCGGTGGAGGCGTCGATACGAAAAGCGCGCAAGATTGCCCGCGAAAACCCGGACAAGAAAAGAAGCGATGGCCTTTATTTCCCGAAAGGAAATTTCGAGCCCAAGTTAGTCGGATCATTTCAAAATCAAATCGAAGCAAACGACAGGCTAATGTGGATCGTACCGACGGTGATGTTGGTCAATCTGCTGCTGATCTATCTCACGTTTCGCAATTTCCCCATTTCGCTTGTGGTTTTCTCGGCCATTCCCGTGTCTTTCTCAGGCGGCATGATCGCCGTGGCAGTCATGGGCGTCGAATTGAATACGGCGATTTGGGTGGGCTTCATCGCACTGTTCGGCATCGCGGTGGACGACGGCGTCGTCATGGCCACCTACATCCAGCAGATACTGAAACGCAGCACGATACGCAGCGTCGACGACCTTCGCAGTGCGATCTACGAAGCCGGCCTGAAACGAATACGACCGTGCACGATGACGACCGTCACGACGTTGGTGGCCTTGCTGCCGGTTCTGCTATCGACGGGCCGTGGTGCGGATGTGGCCCGCGCGATGGCCTTGCCCGTGTTCGGGGGCATGCTGATCGAACCGCTCACGTCCTTCATTGTACCGACCCTGTATTGCGGCTATCTGGAGTTCAAGATGCGGCTCGGATTGCGAGACCAACTTTGGACGCAGGCGGTGGAAGGATCATCGGAGGATGCGGTGCAAGCAGCCTGAAAGCGGTCAATTGTCTTGTGGCTGCACTCGCCAGAGTGCGGAAATCCCGCGTTCTGGCGAACGCGGCTACGGCGAATTGTGAGAACAGAGAACGGTCAATTGTTTCTGTGCGGCTCGAAATGGAAACGGTTTCCAAACATGAGCCGCTAACCCTTTTTCTCATTTTGAGGAGAGACGAAAGATGAAGTACGTTGCATTTTCTTTGCTGGTCGTCCTGGCAAGCCTGCCGTCACTGGGGGCCGAGCAGGAGTCCGTCAAGAGCGACCAGAATCGCGTTGCGGTCCAGAAGATCTGTCCCGTTTCCGGTCAAGAGCTTGGGGCACACGGACAGCCAGTCAAGGCGAAGATCGGCGAGGAGGTCGTGTTTCTCTGCTGCAAGGGATGCCTGAAAGGCAAGGTGAGTGCAGAGCATTGGGCGACGATCCATGCCAACTTTGCCAAGGCCCAAGGTAAATGCCCCGTGATGAACAAGGCGTTGCCGAAGAATCCGAAATGGACGGTGGCAAACGGACGGATCGTCTACGTCTGTTGCCCACCATGCACGAAGAAAATCGCGGCCGCACCGGAGAAGTACCTCAAGGTAGTCGACGAGTACTACGCGGCACATCTGAAGTCGCAACGAGTCGGGAGCCAGTGAATGGCCAGCGAACATGCGCTGGGTTTGACGGGGAGGGGAACGCGGCACAAGCCTGATAACCGGAATTGTCGATAACATCAGACACGGTGCGGCCGGTTTGCGCCCCGAGTGTGTTTCGCGAGACGGATCGGCAATCCGTCTTGGTTGGGCCAAGTCTTAGGTGCATTGGGGGCACGGAGGTTCCTGTGATGGACGGTCGCTTGATCATGCTCCTGACGCTAGCAGTGGTGCCATGCATCGGCTGCGCAACGATGCCTCCGCGGGATGGCCGAGCCACAGGCTCAATAGATTGCCCCGAACCCAGACGTTTGCCTCCGACATCTGGAGAAATGGCCACGCATCCGACCGGCAATGCCGAGACACGACTGGTCGCCTTTCAGGAAGAACCCACGCCGCTTGCGTCTGATGCCCTGTTCGAAGGACCAACGCGGCTTGAAGAACTGGTCGAATACGCGGTGGCGAACAACCCGGAGATCGCCGCAGCCCGTTCGAAGGCGCAAGGTTTGCTGTGGCGAGTACCGCAGGCGCGATCGCTGGACGATCCGATGCTCGGCGCGACCGTCTTCCTGGAGTCGATCCAAACTGCCGCGGGGCCTCAAGACTTCATGCTTAGTGTGTCACAGAAGTTTCCTTGGTTCGGCAAGCGGACAGCTCGTGGCGAGATCGCTCACCATAACGCTCAGGTTGCGTTTGCGGAATTGGCCAATGTCGAATTGGGTGTTGTGGAACAGGTGAAACTGGCTTACTACGAGTTGTACTTCCTCGATCAGGCCATCGCCATTTACAGGCAACTGAAACCAAGAATCCAAGATGTGAGCGACAGCACTCAGTCTCGATACGACGCGACTGATCCGAAAGTGGGCATGGAGACTGTCTTGCTGGCGCAGGTGACGCTCCACAAACTCGAAATCACCCTGGCCGAATTGGAGCAAGCCCGCCTGAAAGCGGTCGCTCGATTGGCGAAAGCCCTTCACGCACATGACGGAATGCGTCTGGCGATTAGCCCACAACTGGATCAGACGACATTGCCGCAACAGGTCGAATCGCTGGTCGCGATGATCGAGTATTGCCATCCACAGTTGGAGGCCCACCGTGAGGCATACGTCCGCGACGACTGGTCGATCGAATTGGCTAACAGGAATTACTGGCCGGACGTGAACTTCGGCTTCAATTGGAACGCGGTGGGCTCGAGCGGGCTTAGCCCGGTTGCCACCGGCGATGATGCTTTTTCACTGATGGCCGGCATCAACGTGCCCATCTACAAGGCCAAGCGAGATGCCGCGGTTCAGGAGGCCCAGTATCGCGCTTGGCAGAGTTCCCAACAGTATGACGCAACGCGGGACACGCTTCGCGCCCAGGTGGAACAACTGTACGCCCAGGCTGTCGAGCATGACCGCGTGCTGCGAATTCTGAACGACGAGATCATCCGCAAGGCGCAACAGGCATTCGACATTTCGATCGAGGCTTATCGCGTGGACCGCATCGGGTTCCAGCAGCTTATCGACAACTACGAAAACCTGCTGCGTTTTCGAGTCGACCGCTACCTCCGCATCACACGTCGCGAACAAGCCATCGCCCAACTGGAACGCGCCGTGGGTTGTGCCGTTGCCGAGTGGAATGCAGACCCACCTGACGCTCCAGCAGAGTTGCCGACCGAACTCCGGTAGCATCCTTTGACGCCGCCGTCGATTCATGGTCAACTGGATCGGTGGGACTGGTGATCGCGAGGTATCCTGAGCGGAGGCGGGTACCTAGTTCGGACCACAAAGTACTGGTTACTCGGTACTGCACACTTCGTCTTCAATCGTCCCATCTCAGTTGGCACATAGACATCTGCATAATCAGAGGTGTTACCTGATGGATGGAAGAACGTGCGTCATATGGCTGCTGTCGATTGCTTTTTCGGTTTCCACCGGTGTTCGCGCCTCCGAGGAGAATCGTTTTGACGAAGCTCGTCGTCTGTTTCTCACGGGGCGATACGAAGAAGCTGTTGAATCGTATGGCGAACTTGCCAGCGACGATTCCGTTTCTGCCGCACTTGGCTTGGCCCGTTGTCATTGGGCAATGGGCAAGTTAGACGAGGCGGAAGAGGTGCTGAGCGTTGCGGTCAAAGAGCAGCCGGGCGATGCCGACTTGGCGGCCGAGCGGGCTTTGCTGGCGTTTCGCCGAGGGAAGCACGATCCTGCTGGGCAACTGGCCGATGCCGCGATCAAGTCAGAACCGAAGCATCCGGCTGCACGGTGGGTGCGTGCCGAGCTTCACCGCGTTGCGGGGCGGATGAAGGAAGCCAGTGACGCCTACGAATGGTTCATCGACTACTACAACGACAACGACACGTTTACGCCGGAAGAGCTACATTGGATCGGGCTGGCCGCCGCGCGGTATGCTCGTTGGAATCGCAATAGTTCCCAATTCGGCTTCCTGGTCAATACGTTATATCCGGACGCGCTGGAGTTGGACGAGAAGTACTGGCCGGCGCGATTCGAGTCGGGCCTGCTGTTTCTGGAGAAGTACAACGAGCGCGATGCCAAGGTCGACCTGGACGCGGCCTTGGCGATCAACCCGAATGCTGCCGAAGTCCATGTGGCGCGTGCCAGATTGGCGGTGCAAAACTTTGATTTGCGCACCGCGAACGAGGCTTTGGACCGAGCCATCGAGATCAATCCTCGCCTGCTCGCCGCTCATCAACTGCGTGCAGACTGCCTGCTGGCCGAACTTCGAGTAGCCGATGCAATCCGCCTGTTGGACAAGGCGCGTGAACTGAACCCCGTAGACGAAGAGACGCTGGGCCGTCTGGCCGCTGCCTACCGTGTCATCGATGGCCCGCAGGAGGCAGACGCGGATTCGCGCGTGACAAAACTGATCGGGGAAGTCGCCAAACGAAACGGCCACTGCGGTCATTTCTTCATGGCATTTGCCGAAAGTATGGATCGTATGCGGCGATATCCTGCGGCGGCTAGGTACTACCGCGAAGCGCACCGTCGGATGCCGCAATTGATGTACGCGCGCGGCCAATTGGGCCTTGTGCTCATGCGATTGGGCGAGGAGGCAGAGGCCAAAGAACTGCTGGAAAAATCGTTCGAGATTGATCCCTTCAATGTGCGTGTGAAGAACATGCTGGAGGTGCTGGACATATTGGACACCTATGCGGTGATTGAAACGGATCATTTCAAGATCCGATTTTCCGGAGATCGCGACAAGATCCTGGCGGAATACGCGGCACGCTATCTGGAAGAGGAGGTCTATCCCGAACTCGTACAAGCACTGGGATACGAGCCGCCGGGCAGATCCCTGTTCGAGATATTCAGCCGCGCAAACAACACCAGCGGTCACGGTTGGTTCAGCGCTCGCATGGTCGGCCTGCCGTTCATTGGCACGGTCGGAGCGTGTGCCGGCAGGATGGTGGCCATGGTGTCGCCTAACGACATGCGGCAGACCTTCAATTGGGCCAGGGTGCTGCGTCACGAGTTTGTCCATGTGGTGAATCTACAGCAGACGCATTTCAACATTCCGCATTGGTACACGGAAGGATTGGCTGTGTGGTATGAGGGCTTGGCGCGCCCGCCCAATTGGAACGAGGTGCTGATGCGTCGCACGAAGGCCGACACGCTGTTCAACCTGGACACGATCAACCTGGGCTTCATCCGGCCTAAAGAACGGGAAGACTGGACGTTGGCATATTGCCAAGCGGAACTCTACGTCGAATTCATGCTGGAACGTCTCGGCGACGATGCGATCACCCAGATGCTCCAGGCGTACACCGAGAACCTGACGACGCAAGATGCGATGAAACGATGTTTCGGGATGGAGCAGGCCGAGTTTGAGAAGGTATATCGAGAATACGTGAATGAGATCGTCGACGGACTGCCGGAGGCCGCCGGCCGTTTGGTACGCAGTCTTGCCGAACTGCACAAGGCGGCTGGCAAAGACCCCGACGATGCCGACCTGCAGGCCGAACTCGCGTACCAGTACGTGCAACGTGGCGAGAACCCGACGGCCAGAAAGCACGCTATGGCCGCGCGCAAGCTGGACGGAAAGCATCAACTCGCGGCCTACGTGCTGGCGCGGCTCTATTTGTCGATTGGTGATACGAAACAAGCGATCGAGATACTCGAAGAGTCGCTGGATGACGATTCGCCGCAGGAAAATGCGCTCGGCTTGCTTGCGGGACTCAAGTTCAAGGCCGGAGACATGGTACAGGCGGAGCGGCTGTACGGCGTGGGCGCGAAGAAGTTCCCGAATTCAACAAACTGGATCAAATCGCTCGCACGCGTGTATCTGAAGACCGGCGACAAAGACAAGTTGAAGCAAACGCTGTGCAAGCTGGCCGAGACCGACTACGACAACGTTGTCTACCGCAAAAAACTACTGGAGTTGTCGATCGAGGCGGAGGATTTCGACGCGGCTGGACGTTGGGCGAACCAGGCGCTGCATGTCAACGTAATGGATGCAGACGTGCATGCAATGTTCGCACAGGTGTTGTCTCGCCAGGAGAACCACGGGGATGCTGTCCGCGAGTACGAAACGGCAATACGTCTGACTCCGGAACGTGACGAGTGGCGATACCCGCTTGCCGAAGCGTGCATGCGGGCAGGGATGAACGAGAAGGCCGTAACGGTGCTGGAGGAGCTTCTATCCAGGGAACCAGACCACGCAGAAGCGAAGAAGTTGCTTGGGGAATTGTCCCCAGAGTAGGTCCCGCTTGCCGAGCGGGACCTCGTACGCCCCAAAGGTCCCGTCCGGCAGACGGGACCTACTTGGTGCCCCCTTTCTGTGGCGGCGAGCAGAGCTTACGATGGGCCATGTCGGCCAGGATCAGTGTTACGCCCGTGAGAAGTAGACGCCGGTGATCGGAGAATTGAAGAACCCGCCCGATGATGACCCGGCGAGCCGGATCACTTTGTCGGACTTCCAGCAGCTTATTCGCAACATGTACATCGACCGCGATGTCGCACGTGGCGTCGACGGCACGTTCATGTGGCTGATGGAGGAGGTGGGCGAATTGGCAGCGGCGTTGCGGCACGGCACGCATGAAGACCGAGTCGAGGAATTCGCCGACGTGCTGGCTTGGCTGACCACGATTGCGAACGTCGTCGGCGTTGATTTGGGCGAGGCTGTGGCCCGAAAGTATGGATCCGGGTGCCCAGGCTGTGGGAATTTCGCCTGTACGTGCTCCAAGGAGGAGAAACCGTAGTAGGCTTATGGTGGCTCGATCCCGGGAGGGCGAAGCTCCTGCTGAGCCGCGTTTCCCGCAGGGTCGGCTCGGCGGGAGCCTCGCCCTCCCGGTTTGGGAACCATTTCGATTACCTAAGGTCGTTTGAAATTGTCGTAGGATGGGCATGCCTGCCCATATGCCTAATTCCAATCCGCTACCCTTCACCATGCGTCATCTGTGTCTTATCACCGTTCTGATTGGTGGGGCCGTCCTTGGACATGCCGGACGGGTTGACCAAGCCCACGCCGATGAATCGACCCTCGGTCCGCAGATCAAGAGTGTCCAGATCGGCTTTGACGGCAATTACAGGGTCGGGCATTGGACGCCATTGCAGATAACGATCGCCGGCGGCAGCAAAGACGTTCGCGGCCGCCTGGAAGTGACGGCGCCGGACTCGGACGGCGTTCGAGTCACGTATGGCGACGCCGATCACCTGCCAGTAGAAGTGCGAACCGGCGAAGAGGTAACAGTTCCGCGGTACATCAAGTTCGGAAGAACTCGAACCGACCTGACAGTCCGACTTGTCGACGAAGGCAAGGAATTGGCTGCGCGCACGTTCTCCCCGCCCAGCGAAATGCGCCCGCCTTTGTCGTCAACGCAAGAGATGATCGTATCTGTCGGACCATCCATTGGGATCGAGGAGGCTTTGCGAAAACGGCTTCGCGGTCAATCTCGAACGATCACCACCTGCCAACTCGAGGATCTTCAGCAGTTTCCGCATCATTGGTTCGGCTACGAAGGCGTGGACACCCTTGTCGCAACGACTAGCGAGG
The DNA here is from genome assembly GCA_964623055.1 of uncultured Pirellulaceae bacterium. GTDB lineage: Bacteria > Planctomycetota > Planctomycetia > Pirellulales > Pirellulaceae > JADHUC01. The sequence goes on along the minus strand of CAZURK010000334.1, from coordinate 7,087 downwards.
TGTGCGCGCTGGAACGCTTGGACGAACAGCAGATTGCCGCCTTGGAGAGATGGATTCTGTTCGGAGGCCGGTTGATTCTGTGTGTCGGCGGGCGTGGCGAAGAGGTGTTTGACCGGGGCAACCCTCTGGCGAGGTTTTCACCAGGCGAACAGATACAGGTCGTCCCCCAGCGAAACACCGCCAGCCTGGAAAGTTTCGCCGGCGCTGCCGAGCGATTGGATGTGGGGCGAGAGGGCATCAGAATGGCCGCCTTGACGGATGTTCGCGGAAAGGTCGTCTGCACGACCGACGGACAATCGGGTCGACTGCCGACGATTGTGCGACTCCCTTACGGATTTGGGAAAGTCATTTTCGTCGCATTCGATCCGGACAGACCGCCGTTCGCCGATTGGCAAGGCCGGCCGAGCTTGGTGGCAAAGATACTGGAGGAGGACCGGTGGGGGCAACGAGACGCGACTAACGCGGGCATGCGTTCTGGCCAGGTTGCTCACCTGGGGTTCGAGGAGCTTGTCGGCCAGTTGCGCGAAGCATTGGACGTATTCCGCGGCGTCACCCGTGCGAGGTTCTCTTGGGTGGCTGGCTTGATTCTGCTCTACATTCTGCTGATCGGCCCTGGCGACTACTTTCTGTTGAAGAAGTTCGGCCGGTTGCACTGGACGTGGCTCACCTTCCCGCTAATCGTCCTTGCGTTTTGTGTGCTGGCGTTTGTCTTGGCGAATCGGCTCTCGGGAAATGGACTGCGAGTCAATCAAGTGGAATTGGTCGATGTCGATGTCGAGAATTCAGTGTTGCGAGGCACCGTGTGGGCCCACGTCTACAGTCCAGACACGCGGTCGTTCGATCTTTCACTGGAGCCAAGGTCACCCATCGGCCAGACGGACCCAGGCAAGACCGACCTGCTGCTCACGTGGCAGGGGCTTCCCGGCAACGGTCTTGGCGGGATGAATGCTACGAGAGCGGCCGACGTGTTCACGGAGCCTTACCACATATCGTACCCAATGGGTCCGACCGCGGTCCGGATGCCTGCGATTTCTGGACTGCCGATCCTTACCTCCGCCACCAAGAGCCTGACAGCGCGCTGGTGGGCCGATGTGGATGTGGACATGGAAGGGCATTTGACGGCTAACAGCAGCGGCCTGTTGAGTGGCCGAGTGACCTATCCACTGGATGTCGAATTGTCCGAATGCATGGTTTTCTACGAGAACAGGGCCTATCTGCTCAGCGGCACCGTCAGGCCGGGCGAGTCGATATCGTTTGACCATTTGAGGTATCGCGACCTGGAGTGGCGGCTGACGCGCCGCAGAGTCATCGAGACGAGAGACGTCGGCACGCCCTGGGATCAAACGTCGCAGGACGTGCCGCGAATTGTGGAAATGATGATGTTTCACGAGGCGGCCGGCGGCGAATCCTACACCGGCTTGAGCCAGCGGTATCAACCTTTCGTCGACTTGAGCGACCATTTGCGTACGGGACGCGCCGTTTTGGTTGGCCGCACTAAGGCGCCGGCCAGCCGACTGGTGCGTGACGGACAGCCGATGGCCGACTCGTACGACCGCCATTGGACGTACTTTCGCGTTGTGTTCCCCGTGGAGAAGCAGTAGGTCCCGTCTGCCGGACGGGGCCTGGATCGGATTCACGCCCGGCTTGCAGCGCAGGTCCCGTCCGGCAGACGGGACCTACTGAAGATGCGAGAAAGGCAATCATTCCGTGATCGAAACGCGCGACCTGACGAAAAAATATGGCGAACTGTTCGCAATCCGTGCGATCGAATTGAAGCTGGACGAAGGCGACTTGTTCGGCTTTATCGGGCCCAACGGCGCGGGCAAGACGACAACCATGCGGGTCATCGCCACACTGCTGAATCCCACATGGGGTGAAGCCTACGTTTGCGGCAACTCGATCTACACCAAGCCGAAGGAGATCCGACGTCTGGTTGGCTACATGCCGGATTTCTTTGGCGTTTACGACGACATGCGCGTGATCGAGTATCTGGAGTTCTTCGCTGCGGCCTATCGAATTCGCGGCGAGCAGCGCCGCAAAGTCTGCAACGAGATGCTAGACATCGTCGACCTGGATTTCAAGCGCGACGCGTATGCCAATACACTGTCACGAGGCCAGACTCAGCGGCTCGGCTTGGCTCGGACCCTGTTGCACGATCCGCAAGTGTTGCTGCTGGACGAACCGCTCAGCGGTCTGGACCCGCGGGCCCGCATCGAGATGCGGAACCTGCTCCGCCGGCTGGGGCAAATGGGCAAGACCATCATCGTTTCCAGCCACATCCTGCCGGAACTGGCAGACATCTGCAACAAAATTGGTATAATCGACCGTGGCGTGATGACGGTAAACGCTGCTGTGTCGGACGTGATGAAGCAGGTCCGAGAGCGCACGGTGTTGAACATCGCCGTCAAGCAGGACGTTGAGAAAGCGGCGCGGTTGCTCGATAAACACGCTAGCGTCGACGAAGTCGACATCCGCGACGGCCAGACCGTCGTCACCCTGAAGAAAGGGATCGACGACTACAGCGACCTCTCTGTCCTACTGGTTCAAAACGGCCATCACCTGACGTTGTTTCAGGAAGAGCAAGTCAGCCTGGAATCGGCGTTCATGACCTTGACCAAAGGGATGGGCTCGAAGACATAGCGTTGCCGGTTGCACTCCGCTGCCGGAAGACCGGGCGGCGCCAAATCCGAAACTCGAAATCCGAAATTCGAAACAGATTCAAAACCCAAAATCCAAATGAACGAAACGGCGGTTGGGTAGGCGTCTGCGTTTTGAACATTTCCGATTTGAGCTTTGGATTTGTCTCGGATTTCGTGTTTCGGATTTAGCATTTCGAACCATGTTCTGACGGTGCCGCAAAGTCAAGGCTAGGACTCTCACGCAAGGGGGGCGGAGTCATGCCGACGCGGGATTACGTCTATCGAAAGGCGGAAGGAATTGGCCGGCTTGGGAGCTTTCAGGTCGATATGCGGACCGGGAAGCAGGAGTGGTCGGATCAGGCATTCCACCTGCTCGGCCTCCGACCCGGTGACGTCCCACCCACCTACGATTCGTTCGTGGAGTTCGTGCACCCCGACGACAAGGAGCGCCTGGACGCGTTGAGCCAGCGAACATTTGCGGGAGAAGAGAATCTCGAAATCTGTTACCGAATCATCAGGAGCGACGGAGAGGAACGGCATCTCCACACGCGGGCCGAGATAGAGTGTGCTGAAGACGGAACACCCGCGTGGATACTGGGGTTTACTCAGGATGTCACGGAACAGAGTCGGACGGAGAAGCAGTTGCGAGAAAGCGAGCAACGATTCCGCCTTCTGTACGAAAGATCGCCGCTCGCTTACCAGTCGCTTGACGAAGAAGGACGGTTCCTTGAAGTCAACGACGCATGGCTCGAAATGCTGGGCTACAACCGCAAGGAAGTCATCGGACGTTGGTTTGGCGGTCTTCTCACACCTGAATACGTGGAACGCTTCAACGAGAACTTTCCCCGTTTCAAAGCGATGGGTGACGTTTCCGGTGTGCAGTTCGAGATGATCCGGAAGGACGGAAGAAGGGTCACTATCGAGGCCGATGGCAGGATCGGATACGACGACGACGGGAATTTCCAGCAGACCCACTGCATCCTGCGCGACGTCACTGAGCGGAAGCAAGCAAAGGAGGCCCTGGCGACAGCCGCAGCCGAATGGCGCACAACGTTCGATTCGACCCAAGATGCCATCATGCTGCTGGACACCGAGCATCGCGTCCTGCGGGCCAACCGAGCGGCCGCCGGTTAACCGGTATGCCGGCGGATGCGATTGTAGGCAAGAAATGCCATGAGTTAGTCCATCATCTTGGTGCGCCGCCGGACTTCTGTCCCTTTACGAAGATGATGCAGACGAAACAACGCGCTGTGGTGGAAACTGACGTGGCCAACGAGGGTCGCTGGTATTCAATCACCATGGATCCCGTGTTGGACGAGGCAGGCAATGTCACCAGCGCCGTCCACGTGGCAACCGACATTACAGATCGCAAGCGAGCTGAAGAACGGCTGAAGCAGCGGGAGACGGAGTTGGCCCGTCTTGCGCAAATCTCCATGATGGGAGAAATGGCCGGCGAGATGGCTCACGAACTGAATCAGCCTCTTTACGCAATCACAAACTATGCCGCGGGTGTCACCTTGCGTTTGCGGGACTCGGTGGCTGACCCAGGGCAATTTACCGAGGTGTTGGAGAAGATTACCGGACAAGCGCGACGCGCGTCCGACATCATCCGGCGTCTCGGCAATGCCGTGCGCAATCGCGCGCCGCGCAGATCGACAACCTACCTGAATGACGTTCTTCGGGAGGCGCTTGAATTCGTCGGGCACGAGCTTCGCCAGGACAGCGTTTCCGTACAACTGGATCTGCAGGAGTCGTTGCCTGCGGTTTTGGCGGACGTGATTCAGATCCAACAGGTCGTGTTGTACCTGATCCGCAATGCTCGGGAGGCAATGCACGACGTCCCGGCAGACCAGAGGCAACTGATGCTCATGACGACGACTGCGGACGACGAGACGCTTGTCCAGGTGGGCGTGGGTGATACCGGCAAAGGCTTGGACACCGAGGCTGGCGATGGAATCTACTATCCCTTTTTCGCCACCAAATCCCAAGGTCTCGGCATGGGGCTGGCCATCAGTCGTACGATCGTCGAGGCTCACGAAGGTCGAATCTGGGCCACGCCCAACACGCCGTGCGGGACTGTTTTCCGATTCGTGATACCGACGACTGTCGAACAAGGATCGAACCGTGCAGACTGAAGCCACCGTTTTTCTCGTCGACGACGACTCGGAAGCGCTGGACTCAATGCGATGGCTTCTGGAGTCCACAGGGTTTGACGTCGAGGCGTATGGTTCGGCCGCCGAGTACCTGGATGCCCACGATCCTCTGAAACCAGGTTGCCTTGTCGTGGAGATTGGCATGTCCGAGATGAGCGGCCTGGAACTTCAGGAGAAGCTCGTCGCCGCCGGGGACTGTATCCCCATTATCTTCGTGTCAACCCGCGGCGACGTACCATCGGCCGTCCGAGCGATGAAAGCCGGCGCAGTTGATTTTCTCGAAAAGCCCGTCGACGGCCAATTGCTGTTGAGAGTCGTGCGACAGGCTCTGGAAAGAGACTCCGAGTGCCGTCGTCGAGAGGGCAACGATGACCAAATCGAAATGCGTCTCCAGGAACTCACACCCCGCGAGCGGCAGGTGATGGAGTTGCTGAATGAAAGCAAGACGGCGAAGGCTATTGCCAGCGCACTTGGGATCTCCGTGAAGTCTGTCCTCAGGCATCGCGTTCGGGCACTGGAGAAGTTAGGCCGTCGACGGAGGTGACCGAGGTAGTCAAACGCTCACAGCCAATCGGCAGCGAGAGCATTGGACTCTCCCTCCGCCGATCTCTCGGGGGGGCAGTAAAATTCGCCGTCCGGCGCGCAAACAACCCCGCCGACGCGATGTGAAAACATCGCACCGTCGTCCCGCAGGAGGCCCAGGACATTGCGTCGCACTATTAGCCGTTGAGCAGACGCATGAATTCGTTTGTAGTCCCGCCTTTAGGCGGTCCCGAAACACGAAACGCCTTGAAAACCGCCTAAAGGCGGGACTACGAACAGCCTCACGACCAATTTATGCGTCTGCTCTGTTGATTTCTTGTCCTCCTGCCGGCATTTCGGAGTGCTGCGACTCGTCGCAGCTTTCTCTTACGGCTTGCGTTTCCCCAACGAACGAGCGTGAAATCCGCCGACAGCGTTGAGGGAAATCCAATGCGACGACGAGTCCTCGCACTCCAAATCTGCGTTGCGGCGAGCGTCTGCGGCATGCGGTTTTTTCGCATGCACGGCGGCGTTGTGGCAAACGATGAAGAGTAGGAGGAAGTGGGACCAGATTCCCCCAGTGAAATGCTGCGTCCCACCATATGCCGGCCGAAATCCAACAAACGGGCGTGAAAGCCAAGATTGAGGGAGTCCCATGAACGGATGCTGGGATGTCATGTCGCGTCGTAATTCACTGACCCCAATTCTTTTCTCTTTGTTCGTATTGCAGGTGTGGCTGATTTGGCCAAGTTGTCCCGTACGGGGCCAACCGATGCCTGCGGCCCGAGGAGTTCAAGACGAACCGGGCATTGGCGGCATCACGGCGGATGCCGCAGGCGACGATCCAACTCTCGGCAACGTTGACGATATTCTCAGTTTGGCGGACGAACCGCTGGAGGCGTTGGCCGCGCGCCCGGTTGTCAGTCAAGAGATTGACCCTGTCATTGCTGCTGTCTCGATGCGCGAGGAACGCGTCTCCGAGTCGCCCGGAATCGTCGACGTAATCACAGCTAAGGACATCGAACAGTTCGGCGCCAAGAACCTGTATGAAGTGCTACGATGGGCCACCAGCGTATACATGACCGGTTCGTATCTCTATCCCCGTAACGTTACGTCGATGCGTGGCGACTTGGAGACGCACAGCGACAACCACGTTCTTGTGCTGATCAACGGCCGTCCGTTCCGCGACATCGCGCAGGGCGGCATCAACACCCCAATCTACACCGCCTTTCCAATCCACATGATCGAGCGAGTCGAAGTAATCCGCGGCCCTGGTTCGGTTCTATATGGAACGAACGGCTATGCAGGTGTGGTCAACGTGGTGACCAAGAACCCGGACCGCCCCATGCTTCACGCGGCGGTGCTTGGTGGTTCCCACGGGCTCCAACAGTATTCCTTGTCTGGTGGAACTGGCACTGAGGCAAACGCAATCTACGGCGGAGCCACCTACACGCGGCAAAAAGGTTGGCCGTTCTCTGCGACCTCCGAAGACCCACCAGGACCGCGTGGGCCGGAGTTGGGTTCCACCCTGTACGGAGAAGATAGTGTTGGCTTCTTCGGGATGTACCGTAACGGCGGATTGACCGCCAACGTGTTCATCGCCGACGCATCCCAGGAGCACTTGGGGCCCAGCCCCGTCTGGCCCTCCGCTACTCTGGAAGCCGACCGAGTCTTTCTGGACCTTGGCTACCGTTTTGGTGCTTGCGAGCACCATTACCTGGATGTCCACTTCACGTACAACTACGAAGAAGCTGTCTTTCCTCAAGACCCGCC
>CAZURK010000333.1:6192-16397 GCA_964623055.1 uncultured Pirellulaceae bacterium | reverse complement strand
GCACAGGCTCGGACCAGACGCTTAGAAAGTTCAATCATCGCAGTAACTCCCTTCGCCTAGTGTTTGGGTTTACGAGGACCACTCGTACTGTCGTTCTTGTTGTGAAGCACTTCGCGGCTTCCGTCGCTTGGATTGACACGGTGAAGCAGGCCACCTGCAACGATGTAGAGCTTTTCGCCGACCGTCACGATGGCTTTCGTTTCGGCCCAATCCGGTTTGCCCAAACTGCGGCGTGCGCCGGTCGTTGGACTGACTTCGTAGAGCTGATTGTCACTCACGATGTAGAGGTGTCCGCGGGCCGCGCCCATTGCCGCGGAGTTCTGCCAGTCGTCATCTCCCACGATGCGGCGCGATCCGTCGATTGGGCTGACTTCGTAAAGGTGGCCGCTATCGACGACGTACAACATGTCGGCATGCGCCACCGCGGCCGAGATGTTCCGCCATTCCTTGTGGCGATTGGGGACGGACTCCTCGATGAGTTCGGACTCTTGGGTGGGTGCGACCTCCTCGGTGGGTTCGGACTCCACCATGTGTTCGGATGTCTCGAGGGGTCCGGGCTCCTCCAGGGGATCGGGCCATTCGAGGCCCATGCGTTTGGACGCCTCAAGGGGGTCGGGCTCCTCCATGGGATCGGGCTCCTCGAGGAGTAAGGGGACCATGGCGACTTCGGACTCCGCGATTTCGGTACTCCTGGCCGGGCGCGCCGAGGGGTCCGAATCGGTCTTTGCTCGATGAGCCACTTCGTGATTCGTCCCTGGCGAGACCAGGTTCCAAATCCAAATGACGGCGATGACCAACACAGCGACTGCGATGACGCCCAGGCAGATTGGCAACGGCGATCTGCGAGTTCTCGTCGGCGTCGACGAACTCCGCGCGGGCGGACCAGCGAGCGGATCCAACTCACACAGACCGATTTCGTTGTCGTTGTAGACAAACCAGAGCTGCCGGGCTTCACGACTCTCTCGAAGCAACTCACACAACTGATCGTGCTCTGCATTGGTCATTGTGCCGTTCAATGCAGCATTGAACAGGCTGTGCCATTGCTCGCGAGAGGGGTTGTTTCTCGTGCTGCTCATTGGGCCAACTCCAGTTTCCGCTGCACACATTCGGCGAGCGCGCGGCGGACGGCATTGAGTCTGTTGTAAAGTGTCTGCGTGGCCCGCCCAATCTGCTGTGCCACCGTCGCGACGTCTTCTCCACGCGTGTAAACCGCCTCGACCAATTCGCGACTGGCGACGGGAAGCTCTCCGACGCACTCCTGCAGTGCATCGAATCGAGAGTAATGCTGAGCCAGCCCCTGCGCGCGTTCAGCCGCGAGCGTCTTCATCAGGTCGTCATCGAACTTCAACCGCGCCCGTCCGCTGACGCGCTGAAAATTCCGCACCTCGTAGAACGCCACGGTCGTGGCCCAGGCGATGAAATCCGAGTCCGGGTCGAACGTTTCGAAGCGCCGCCACATGGTCACACTTGCCCGTTGCAGCACATCTTCGGCGTCGCCGCGATTGCCGACGAGCGACATAACATATCGCAGCAAAACAGGTTGCGCGCCTTTTATGAGCCGCACAAAGGCTTCCTGACTCTCGGCAGAGAGGGCCGGCTGGTCGGATTCAGGCGGAAGTTCGTGGCTCATATCAAGGGGCTCACTATCAAGGTATGTACGCCGGCGCGGATGACTTACCGAAAAAAGAAGTCAATTTGCCGCCATCACTCATCGGTTGGTGGAAAGCACAAAGGCATTATGCCTTGATTATGTCTACTCTCAGCGGCAAGAACTCACCAACCATGCCGCATGGCGACGGGATTCTTGTTTGGAAATCGGCCGAAACTGAATGGTTCCCAAGAGTCCGCCCATGAGCTATCCGCCAGGGGAAAAAACGCAGATCGGATTGTAACGTGCTGTCGGTCACATCGTCCGACGTATTGAAACGGCAGGATCGAGGCAAGTCAGAAGACCTTCCCTTCCCGGTGCAGGTGTGCCGTTTTCCTAAGTCTAGCAGTGATTTCCGTCCACGTTTCCTGAGAACTCATCTAGTAATTCAAAGCGACGAAAAGTCGCCGTGCTGAATGGCTTGGCGTTTCTCGGACTCGCTTGTGGACACGCGGAAGGTAGCACGATAGCCTGGATGATCCTGAGTGCGATGTTCCAGTAGTTCCAGATCTCGCCGAGAGACCGTAGTCGAGTTCACCAGAACTCGGGCTTTTCGGCGATTCCGTCCGAAGTCTTGTCGACTTCCGCTACAGGATTTGGAGCTACAGAATTGGGTTGAGTCGCTCATGATCGTGAACCGTGTTGCTTCCGTGTTCGTTGGATGGACTGCTTGCCTATTCGCGATTGGGCTGGCGGCAGGTCAGTCCGAATTCCACCCGCCGGATGGCTTCGCGATCGAGCCGGTCGCCGGTCCTCCCGAAATCCAGTTTCCGATGTTCGCCTGCTTCGACGACTGCGGCCGACTGTACGTGGCCGACCGGCTGAAGACAGGCTGGGTGATTCCAAGCCAGCAACTGCGATCAGTACTTGAGGCCCTTCCAGTCGGCGAACGGGCCAAGGCGGAGGAAGCGTTCAAAGACGCCCGACAGAGCACTGACATCAGAGACCAGGCGGCAAAGTTGGCTGAATACGAACCTCTACTGAAAGGCGAAGACTCGGCGCGCGGCCGGACGCTTTTCTTCAGCAAGTCCGTGACGGAAACAACCGTTCACAGCCACGTTCCGCAATCCTGATTGATTCGCCTGAATGAGGAGGGATCAGCCATGTCGAATAAGCTTACCCGTCGCCAGATGCTGCGCAACACCACCCTGACGGGAGCCGGGCTCTGGTTCGCCGGAAGTCGCGTTCAGGCCGATGGCATGTCGCCCAACGAGAAGCTGAACGTTGCTTTCGTCGGGTGCGGCGGCCGGGGCGTGGCAAATATCGAGCCGATTGCTGCCACCGAAAACGTTGTAGCTTTGTGCGATGTGGACGATCGCCGGGCGACGGCGATGTTCAAACGTTTTCCCAAGGCCAGGAGATACCACGACTACCGCGGGATGCTCGACCAGATCGGCAACCAGGTCGATGCTGTCGTGATCAGCACGCCCGATCACATGCACGCACCGACGGCGATCCGGGCGATGCGGATGGGCAAGCACGTCTACTGCGAGAAGCCGTTGTGCTGGTGCATCGGGGAAGCCCGACTGATGGCCGAGGCGGCGAGAAAACATAAGGTCGCTACCCAGATGGGAACGCAAGGCATGGCCGAATCCGGTTCGCGGGCGGGAATCGAAGTGATTCGTTCCGGGGCAATCGGCGCGGTCCGCGAGATGCACGTTTGGACCGATCGCGCCGAAGGCTGGTGGCCTCAGGGCGTCAATCGGCCTCAAGAGACACCGCCAGTTCCCAAAGGACTACGTTGGGATCTTTGGCTGGGCGTGGCGCCCCAACGGCCTTATCACCCAGCCTATGTCCCGTTCAAATGGCGCGGGTGGCTCGATTTCGGCACCGGGGCAATCGGCGATATGGGTATCCACAACGCGGCGATGGCGTGGGTGGGATTGAAGCTCGGGCTGCCGACGTCTGTCGATGTGTTGGCGTCGTCCGGTACGAACAGCGAGACGCTTCCGGCATGGTCGATTCTGCGTTTCCAGTTTCCCGCCCGCGGCGACTTGCCGCCGGTAACGCTTCACTGGTACGACGGCGGCAAGAAGCCATCGAGCGACTTGATCGGCGGGCGCGAAGTGGCCCGCAACGGCGCAATCATGGTGGGTGATGAGGGGACCATGTATTCGATCGAATGGACGGGAGCCGACTGGCATCTTTTGCCCGAGGACAAGTATCACGACTACGAGCCGCCCGAGCCTACCGTCGCCCGCTCTCCCGGCCACCACCAGGAGTGGATCGCGGCCTGCAAGGGTGGTCCGCAGGCGTTCTGCAACTTTGTCGACTTTGCTGCCCCACTAACCGAGGTAATGCTCTTGGGCAATCTTGCCTTGCGAATCGGCCACAAGGTCCAGTGGGACGCAAAGGCGATGCGCGCGATCGACTGCCCGGAGGCCGACCGGTTCATCAGCCGCGAGTACCGTGGGAGTTGGGGAACTTGACGAGAGGATCATCGGACATGGTTAACACAACAACACGTCAGACTACCTTCTGCGTTGCAGCGGTTTTCAGCCTCATCGCGCTGCACGAAGCGGTGAGCGTCCGTGCGGCGGACAAACCGACCGGGTCAACCGCGACAGCTCCGAGCGCCCCGGCAATGGTCCGTGTCGCGGCCGTGCAGGCGAAACGCCGCTTGGTCGACTGGCGCATCAGGGATCCGGCAAAGGTACTCGCCGCCGTAGACAAGAATCTTGACGCGCTCGAGGAGATCGTCCACAAGGCGGGCGAGCAGAAATGCGACGTGTTGGCGTTCCCGGAAGATACACTGGGGCTGCTCAATTGGTACGGCATGAACGAGCCGGTCGCTAAGGAAGTCGTGCCCGAAGCCGTCTCGCGGATGCTCGACCGACTGGGTCGTGCTGCCGCCTCGCATCGAATGTATCTTGTCGTGTGCAGCGACTTCATCGAGTCGGATGGAGCGACCTACAACACGGCCTTCTTCCTGGGGCGCAACGGCAAGGAGATCGGCCGATATCACAAAACGTGCCCGACGTGGTCCGAGTGCGGTGCCAGGAAGCGCGGCGGGTCGTTTCCTGTGTTTGCGACGCCCGACTTGGGCACCGTGGGTATGTTGATCTGCTACGACTTGGTGTTTCCGGAGACGGCGCGCTGCCTGGCGCTGGCTGGAGCCGACATCGTCTTCTTCCCAACCATGGGCGGCGCGGCCGTGGGCGACGATGACATCGGGCTTCAGGCTTTGCGTGTCCGAGCGGCGGAGAATCACGTATACCTTGTCGTCGCATTCCGGGGCAACGGCTCGATGGTCATTTCGCCGCGCGGCAAGATCATCGCTCGGGCCGAGGGGCCGGATGGCCTGGCCATTGCCGACATCGACCCGCTGGGCGGCCGGCAAGGCGGTGACGCCATGAACCACCAGCGCGACATGCGAGCGCGGCTGTTTCGCGAGCGCAATCCCGCTGCCTTCGGAATTCTGACGGACCCGAACCCGCCTGTGCTTGAGAAGATCCCCATCAACATCACCTCAAGAGAAGCTGGACGGATTGCGGCCAGAGTGTTGACTATCGGCGAAGAGGAATTCCAACAAGCCGAGTCGCTGGCCCGCGCGGGCAAGACAAGCGATGCCGTGGCTGCCTTCGAACGGTTACGAGCCGAGTACCGAGGGAGTTGGATCGAGCGAGTTGCGTCCGAGCGGCTGCGGACGCTACGTCATTCGAAGGATGAAGAAACACCATGAGGAGGAAAAGACCCATGAGAGCCCTGGAAAAGAGCACGTTGGTTTTGCTGACGCTCGTTGCCGAACTGGTGCAGGCGGACGATGGAATTGCCAGCAAGTATCGTCGCGACAGAGGGATCGATAACGATCCCGCCGTCGTCTTCACGGAGAACTTCGACAGGGGATCGCTCGTCCTGATTGCCGAACGATGGGAGAGCATTAAGAACAAGGAGATCCTATCGCTTTCGCCCGATGTGCCCGAAGCGAGCGGTGACGGCAAGTCCCTGCTGATGACGCACATCGGTGGCCAGAGCACCGGCGCTCACCTCTACCGGCGTCTGCAGCCCGGCTATGAGAAACTGCACGTGCGGTTCTATGTCAAATTCGATCCCGACTGTGCTCCGATTCACCACTTCTTTCACGTCGGTGGCTACAATCCGGCGACACCCTGGCCACAAGGCGGTGCGGGGCAACGCCCGCGCGGTGACGAGCGATTCAGCACAGGCGTCGAGCCATTCGGGGACAGATGGCGTTGGGACTACTACAGCTACTGGATGGAAATGCGCGGCAGCCCGCCGCGAGGACAGACCTGGGGCAACAGCTTCATTCACGACCCGCAGTTCAAGGTAAAGCACGGCAAGTGGACTTGTGTGGAACTGATGATGAAGATGAACGACATTGGCGACACGAATGGCGAGATGGCCCTCTGGTTCGACGGCAAACCGGCCAGCCATCTTGGCAAAGGGTTTCCAAAGGGGAAATGGGCTTACGACAAGTTCCTGCCCGGCCAAGACGGCGAAGGCGTTCGCTGGAGCGATCAGAAAAGCGGCCCGGAACGTTTGCAGTTTCCACAGGGTGGCCTTCCCTTCGAGGGCTTTCGTTGGCGGAGTGACGAACGGCTGAAGGTCAATTTCCTCTGGGTGCTGCTGTACATCACCAAAGCCCCGCAGGATCATGTCAGCAAAGTCTGGTTCGATAATATCATCGTCGCCAAGGAGTACATCGGCCCGCTTGCTCCATGATCGGCGGCAACAGCGGAGAGTAGGATGTCGATTCGTGTAATGGTATTCGTGCACATCCTTGCCGTCATAGCGGGACGTGCGTATTCGGATGACTGGCCTCAGTTTCTGGGGCCCAACCGGGACGGTGTCTCCCAAGAGACCGAATGGTCGAGCGACTGGCCATCGGAAGGTCCCAAGGTACTCTGGAAGATCAACGTCGGCGTGGGGCACTCTTCGGTCGCCATCAAAGGCGGCCTGCTTTACACCATGGGCAATAGAGACGACACAGATACCGTCTATTGCCTGAATCCCGATACGGCCACGGAAGTCTGGCGACACTCGTACCCGTGCGACGCGGGGCCCTATCCGGGACCGCATTCCACGCCGACGATAGACGACTCGGTCGTTTACACGTATAGCCGCGACGGAGACTTGTTTTGCTTCGACGCGAAATCCGGGAAAGTCGTCTGGTCCGAAAACCTGAAGGCGAGGTTCGAGGTCGAGGGACCCAGGTGGGATTATGCTTGTTCGCCTCTGGTGCTGGGTAAGATGGTCATCGTTCACGTAGGTGGCGAAGGCAGTTCCGTCGTCGCCGTCGACAAGACTGACGGCAAAGTGATCTGGCACTGCGGCAATGAAGTCCCTGCTCATTCGACGCCGATCGCGTTCCAACTCGACGGAGCGACGCGCATTGCCATGCTCACGGCATCCGCGCTGTTAGGCGTTGACGCCCAGAGCGGAAAGCAGCTTTGGCGATACCCCTGGAGCAGTAGCCTTCCCAACGAGTCCGCTACGCCAATTGTTTCAGGCGATAAGATCTTCATCTCGTCGGCTTACGGCGGGGGATGTGCGCTGTTGAAGGTGGCTGGGGACCAAGTGGCCCAAGTCTGGCGAGGTCGCCAAATGTCCAATCATTTCAACAACTGCATGCTCTTGGAGGGCTACCTCTACGGAACGCACGGGCACACGGGCGGGAGCCCTCCGCTCAGGTGCCTTGACTTCCAGACCGGCGAAGTCATGTGGTCCCACCGAATCCGCGGCGGCGCTGCATTACTGTTGGCAGGAGACCGGCTGATCCTGTTGACCGGCAGAGGCGAGTTGCTTGCGGTAAAGCCTTCCCCCAACGGTTATGAGGAACTCGCCCGCGCAAAGGTCCTCGACCCAATCTGCTGGACGCCGCCCGTGCTTTCGAACGGCAGGATCTATTGCCGCAACAATGACGGTGATCTGGTTTGTCTGGACGTGCGCGTTCGAGATGCAACTACGACCAGAGCTATTGGAAAAGTCGCTGACTGAAGGAAAAGAGATCGCTCTTCCAGACCGCCCACGTGTGGTCACCCGAATTGACGCGCCACGTGTGTGGGACCTTCATGTCATTGAGGGCTGAGTGAAAGCCCTCGCTGATTGGCATCAACTCGTCCTCGTCGCCGCAGGATATCCACAGGAAGCTCAGCTCCCTGGCGACACGATTCGGATCTAAGACAAGCTCGTCCGCAGTTTTGGTGTTTCGTGCCGAAGAGAAGGCGCCGATCCACGAGAACATGTCAATGTGACTTAGACCGAAGTTCAAAGACTGTCCTCCGCCCATCGAGAGGCCCGCCAGCGCACGGTGCGTGCGTTCCTTTTTCACCGAGTAGCGTTTCTCTACCAACGGAATGATGTCATTCAGCAGGTCCTTCTCGAACGCTTCAAACGCTGGATACTGTTCGTTCTGCTGAGTACGAACCGTGACGCCCGATGCGGCGCGCCCGTTGGGCATGACGACGATCATTGGTTCGACTCTTCCATCGGCGTGCAGATTGTCCAGGACTACGTTGGCAGAGCCCTTCCGATGCCAGCCATCTTCATCGTCGCCGATCCCGTGCAGCAGGTACAGGACCGGATACTCCCGGTCCTTGGCGTAACCCGGCGGAGTGTAAACGACCATTCTCCGCGTGATTCCGATGCTCCTCGAATCGTAGGTTATCGCCTCGACGAGCCCTCTAGGGACGTCATCGCGGGCAACGTCGAAACCCTCCGCCGGCTGAGTGGTCATTCATTGTTCTCCTGCAACAACTCCGCATACTTTTCCATCAAACGAATCCTCTCCGTCATTGGGTGTCTGCCGCAATGGCCGGTATGATGTCTATGGCAAATTCGTAAATCGGATCCTCGCCCGGGCACGACTCTTCAAACGTCAGCGTGTCTTCGCCGACATCCTTGAATCGGCCGCTGCGCATTTGTCTAAGGACCGACGAGATGAGGATCTCCGGCCGGCCCGGCAGCTTGCCGAACCACAGCGGGCCGTTTGGCCGGAAGACGGTCGCGCCTAACCTGAACTCCTCCGGTGCAATCCACTCATTGATGAAATATCCGGCAAGAGCGTCTTTTCGCCAGACCCACGGTCCGGCCGCTCCCTTGACCGTCACCGGCGCCTTCGCTTCTTCTTCCGTCAGCCGCCATGACCACATTACGTAGACTCGCTCTGGCGGAAGTTCTCTGCGGTCGATGCTGTGGCGAAGGCGGAGCGTCCCATCGTTCAGTCGCTCGGCGCGATGCATAACCCAGGACCCATCTGGCATGGGCTCGCGGCTGATCTTCTTGTCAAGGAATCTTGCCATGTAAAGATGATTCCTCTTATACATTTCGTCCTCTGTGTCCGTGGAAAGCTCCACCGGCGTGCCCGCCGGCCACTCGATTTTGTCTCGCGGCCAACCAGCCTGTAGCTCGGCGAGCTGCCGGTTGTGCTCGACAGCCGTCTTTCGCGTCAAGTGGCCGGGCCAGCATGGACCGGCGCCGATCGTATGACCATAGAATGTCAACAATTGCCCGACCACGCGGTCGTCGGGCTGCGGTTTCGCCATCAGGAGTTTCTCTTGCGCATAGGCTGAACGCATTGCCGTGGGGATCCAGCATCGCATGTTGTCCCACTGACCGCCGAAGCCGCCTCGGTGAACCGGGAGGTGGTCCGCGTATTTCGTCTCGATGTGCTTGAAGAACTCACGCGGTGTGGAAAGGACAATCCGTGGTTTGCCGACGTTCTCGTTCCACAGTTCTGCCGCGCCAGGCAACTTCTTCGAGTTGCCGGCGCCCCAATTGTCGAACGCGTGCATCGCCATGACCGCATCGAAGGGGTATTCCTTCTTGCGGTACACTTCGAGCATCTCGCCCATATTCTGTTTCATAATATCGAGCGGCTCATTGCTCGGGTATTCCTTCTTCTTTCGCGTGAAGAAATGTGATGTCTGGGGATCAATGCCGTATTTCATGTAGGCGCCGGTATAGCTCTCCGCGCAGATGAACGTCAACACGCGGTGTTTGCCGTCCAGCGTCTCCCACCAGAACGGTGTGTTGCTCACCTCGTCAGGCAGCTTCTTCGATAGCGACTGGTTGGTTCCGAGCGCCAGATATTTGACGCCGTTGTTGGCAAGAAATCTCGGCAGCCCCGGCGGGTGCCCCGGTACGTCATTTATCATCGCCCAATCGAGCACAAGGTTGTGTTCCCTGCCCCAGTCGACAGGTATGCGAAACAACTGGTCCAACATCCAGGATTTCATCACCGATGTGTGAGGGCAGATGTACGCCGAGTTGAGACCGAAGCGACCGTCGCGCAGAAGCTTCAGCAGCGGCTCCGGTTTCTTGCCCGCATCCAGCCAGTGCCGCAACTGCCAGAACGTCTCGATGTTCCAAACGTATTGAGGATCGGCGGCGGCCTGCTCGATGGCATCGTCGATCGACTTGACGGAATTGGCGGCCATCTGTTTCGGCGTCGCGTCGAAACCGACGTCGTTGTGCGTGAAGGGTACGACGTAGATTGTCTCGATCTCAACGGCCCCAGCACCGGCCGACGTGGCGGCCAGCACCAGCAGAAACACGGATGGGAATCTGAACTCTAACGCCATGGCTTGTTCCTCCA
>CAZURK010000333.1:0-6092 GCA_964623055.1 uncultured Pirellulaceae bacterium | reverse complement strand
TTACTGAGAGGACTGGGCAACCGTCATGAATACGTTCCCGTGCATGGCTCCGTTGGCGCTGTGCACGTGGTAGTAAGTGGGCGGGCCGTCTTTCCAGCATGCGTGCTTCACGCCGTAGGCAAAGCACCGTTGGGCTACCTCGAAGTACCTGCGATCTTTTGTGAGGAGGTATGCCAGCGCGAGTGCATCGGCCGCCATGATGTTGTAATGGCTGCACGTGCCCTTGCCGACAACGCTGCCGTCGGGGCACGGTGTGATCGTATAGAGGATGCCGTCCTCGGGATCGGCAGCTTTGTGGAGGGTCTCCAGATGGGCGAGCAAGTACGACTTGGCAGCGTCTTCATCTGGGTATAATTCGACGTAGCGGGCTAGTGCCATCATATAGAAGATGGATGACCAGAGTGAAATTGGCTTGTGGCGGGGCGGCTTGCCGTCGAACGCGCAACTGCGTATCTGCCACCGTGCACGATCGAGGAATCGCTGTTGACCGCTCAGCAAATAGCCTTCCAGTAGGCGATTGAGCGTGCACGCGTCACCACGCCAGCCCATGCGGTTGTTCTTCTCCTGCCCGCCGGGATCTTCCTGGGGCGACATGTACCTGGCAAAGGCGTTCTCGGCGATCTCCAAGCAGGCGTCGTGGGCCTTCCAATCGCCCGTCATGTAGTGCAATGTCGCGGTACCTCGCGCGCCAAAACAGAGATCTTTGGTGAAGTGATTTCGATTTCGGTGGGGGTTCTTGTGGCCCGGTTCGGCATGTAGCGAGTGTGCCCAGACGCCACCTTTGACGTAGTGAAGCCCTGGATAGTGCGGCTGGTGATGGATGTCGATATCGCGGGTGTGCTTGACAGCGGCCTCGAACAAATTCCACCACCGTGGGTGAAGCGTTCGAGCGTATTGCTGGACCATGTTGTAGTCCAGGTCATACTTCATTCCCCATTGGCCCGAAGGGGACTCAAAGTCAATCGGCACGTCACCGTAGTCCATCCAGCCAAAGAACTGATGTTGTTCCCGGCGACTGAGCAAGCTGGCTTCCAACCGCGCGTCTCCAATAGCCACACCGATCGCCGAGTAGTTCCGAGTTTCATAGTCACCGAAATTCTCAACGTCGACTGGATGAAGACGTCCCAGCGCTTTCGTCTCGGCGAACCACTCCGGCGACGGTTCCAGCCTGAGGGGATGCGAAAACGCGACGGCCACGGCCCGGTTCCCGTCTTCACTTGGGCGTCCGGGGTGGAAGGAAAACAGGATCTCATGTGTTTTGTGCTCGCCGCTGCGGAAGGGGAAATCGCCGGCATAGCGTCCGGGAAACAGGCCAATCCGAATCCGGCCGCCCCTCTCAACGGCCAGCGATTTGGGGAAGTTTCGCCAGAAGTCCCTTACTCCGACGGTGACGCCAGCGTCCGTGCCTGAAACGTCGAGCCATCCGAGTGCCCGGTCACCCTGGTCGACGGTCGCGCCGCCGCGATCAATTCGGTAACCGCGGAAGCTGACGTAACTGTTGGGCCGCGGGTGAAACTTCGGGTCTCGATAGCGGTCCCAATGCTCACCTCCTGCGGAGTCCTGATAGAGCTCCAAGTCTTCTCCCGGCCCGCTGACCAGCGGCGAACGATCGGCCGATCCGCCCAGACAGACGCGGGGCTGTTGCCCGACCAGCGGAGAGAGTTCCAGCGCCATTTCGTCGAAAAAGACGCAATTGATCCCACCGATGTCCGCGTTTCGCGCGTTGCCAGTCGACGTGCGACCGCCGTGGTTGTTGTTCTCCAGCGTGAAGACGAGTTTGACCTTCCCACTGCCCGCGTAGAAGTGGTACCAAGCTGTGTATTCCAGCACAGGCGCCGTCTTCGGACCAAACGAACCTCGAACTCGAATCACGCTGCGAAGCGGACCTCGCTCGACAACGTGCGTTTCGAAGACTCCCTCGGAGGCAAAGTCACTTCCACTGGGAACCGTTCGGAACGTATAGACATCGCCTTGCTTGGGGTATGCGTACTGCAGCCATGCGTCCTTCGGGATCGAGATGGCTCCATCGCTGCTGGTGAAGGCCTGCAAATAGGCACCCTTGCCTAGCGGACCCGAATTCACTCCGCTCACTTCGTAGTCGCGATCTGTGACGAACCGAAGCGTGTAGTCTTCGAGCCGGGCGGGGATGGATGTTTGGACGTAAATCAAATGCGAGAGGCCCTGATTCGCCGGGTCGGGAATTGGCCGAGTAACCATCGGCTGGACACCGCGCAGGAGTGCCCCGCGACTTACAGCCGATGTTCGTGAATTTGGCAGAACGACAGCCCCGTCGCTGAGTCGCACTTCCTCAAAGATGCTGAAAGTGTTCTTGCTGATCCGAAATGCAGCCGCTGGTGTGGTTACGTCAATTCCTTCGCTGTCCTCGCGAACGTCGACCACCCCGGCAGGCGCGACGCGGCGAGAAACCGACTCGCCATATTCGAGCACGTAGTCCTGCACTTCATTGGCCTTGAGATCCGTGTGGAAATCAATCAATAGCCAGCGAATGCTATTCCCCGGCCGCCACAAACCGACGGCACGGAACTGAGCCGGGATCTCCTGGCCGTCGCGCAGTAGGCGAACTTGCCCCACATCCTCCAATGCACCTTCGGGCAGCGGGACGCCGGTGGTGACATGCTCCGCGGCTCGTTCCAGTCCCGCACGCTCCACGAGACGCAGCGGAACGCAGGTGGCGGCACCAAGCGGAGCCGATAACCAGAAAACGGCGATCCAACCGAATCCGACCACCAGCAAACGCTCAAGATACTGCCTCGGGTATCGGGATCTCATGGCTTCCTCTCGATCTGCATGGCTTGTCCTCACTCGTCCGTCCGCTCGGTGAGACTTCGATATGTTTCAGGCCGCCGCTGGGTCACCGACTGACGCGTCTTGCGTCGGTCAGACAGGTCGAGATCATGGATGGCGAGGTCGTCCTTTCGGCACTCGCCGAGCAATTTTCCGTTGCGGTCGATGACCAAGCTTTGCTCGGGATGTGTGAAAACGACGAAGGCCTGGTTTTCGTAGGCGCGGACTTGCATCACCCGCGTGTTCCAGTCGCCCCATCCTCCGTAGGAAGGGCAGGCGATCAGGTCGGCGCCACCCAGCGCCAACGCACGGGCCGGCTCAGGCAACTGTCGGTCGAAGCAGATCATGATGCCCACTTTCATGAAACCGACATCAAAGACCGGATACGCGTCGCCGGGCGTGTAACCCGGAGGATTGACCTCGTACCCCTGGTGGAAGTGCGTCTTGCGGTATTTGCCCATGATACGGCCATCAGGGCCGATCAAAGCCGCCGTGTTGAACGTTTTCTCACCCTCAGCCTCGAGGAAGCCCAGCACCAAATGGATGTCGAGCTCGTCAGCCAACCTGCAGAAACGGACGATGTACGCACCATCCATGGGCTCAGCCAGTTTCCGAAATCGTTCGGTCAGCCGAGCTTTCTTAACGGCGTCCCTTTCTCGGATCACCTCGTTCACCACATAGCCTTCCAGCGCGCCTTCGGGTGTGATGACGAACTGAGCACCCCGTTTTGCCGCCTCGCGGACCATACGCTCGATTCTCTCGCTGTTGGCGTCTTTGTCCCATTTCGTTGGAAAGATCGACACGCTGCCAATCGAAATGGTTTTCGGCGTGCCTTGTTCGGCCGCGTCCAATTGCCCCGTGGCCAGAACCGACACGCAGGCCGACGCAGTGAACCTGCAAAGCAACATCAGTAAAACGAGCCATGCCAATTTCATCGTCCATACTCCTTGCAGTCTGCGAGTCCTTAGGGCCCACCGGCCCTGTAGAGGCTCCACCGTGTGTTTCGCGAACCGTCATTGTCGTCGATGGAGCAACTGACCAGATACACGCCCGGTTTGCTGTACTTGTGTTGAAGTTTCTGGCCGCATCCCAGCGTGCCGTCCCCATAGCCCCAGAGGACTCCGGTTATCTCGCCATCGCGGTCCCTCGGATCACATGACGATCTTCCGGCGCTAGCGTCCCAGCACGATTCCCCGTGTCTCCGCATCTTCTGTCCTCTGTTTCAGCCTTTGCTTAACGCCGGAACTCAAATGCACCGATGTCACACATGCCGTCTTTGGGTCGCGGGTGGCCTGTGATGTCGACTCGGATGTCAAGACCGTACATCTTGCGGAAGGTGTCATAGTGTGTACTGGGAGTTGCCCTGCCGATCGCGGCTGAGCCTGCCTTGAGGGTCGGGTAGCCCTTGGGGTCGATAAGCAGCACTGGGTCACCCACAATATTCTCCGCACCCTTCAGCTTGATGCCTCGTCTGTTCCAGGCGTCCACGATCTCTTCGCCCTTCGACGCGTAGGACATTCGATGTTCGAACGTGTCTCTGGGATCATTTGTATTCAGGTTGTCAATGAACGGTATCTTCTTGCCGCCCATCCAGAACAGATTGTTCTGCAGAATCGTCACGTTCCCGACACCAGTGCCCAGCGACAGCGCCGAGAGACTGAAGTCCGTGATGAGGTTGTTTTCAATGACGACCTCATCAACGCCTACCTGCCAGTGATGGTGAATGCCCTCCCGGACGGACGCGATCGTGTTGCCTACGATTGATAGGCTTTCAGAGTCCGGGTCGATGTCCAGCGTGATGCCGCTGCCGCGGATATCGTGGATGTGGTTGCCCATGATCCAACCGCGGCGCACGCCTTCCACGCGAATGCCCGTTCGGCTGTCGCGGATTTCGTTGAAAAGAATCCACGCGTTGTCCGGGCCAAACCCTTGCCGCGGGTCGTAGCCGTTGCTGCCGACGACAATCGCGTCGCCCGACGACGTGCCCGATTTCTCGTAGCCGTACAGCGTGTTTTGTGAAACCACGACGTCGCGGATTGTTTTCAGATCCACGCCGTTTTCGCGATCTTCGTGGAAGACATTACCGCCGATGTACACGTAGCGCGGCGCTATCTTGGCTCGATGCGAACCTTGCACGGCGTCGCCACTGTTGTGGTGGATGTGGTTGTTCAGAATCCAGATGCGCTCAATGCCCGAGCCCACGTTTACGCCGTGGCAGTCGTCGGGCGTCCGTTTCCCGTCACGGATACGGACCCGCTCGTTGTGGTGAATGTGGTTTCTGTACACCACCATGTCTTGGGTGCCGGAACCGGTGCCAATGGCAGAACCACCGGCTCCGCCTTTGCCCGGTGGGTTATGCACTTCGAGGTAACGCAACGCAATGTGATGTTGTTGTTCCCAGACCCTCGGAAAGGCCCGGTCGTAAAATTCGAGGTTTTCCAAAATGAAGTACGAAGCGTCCAGTCGCATCTGAAACGCTTTGGTCGCACCCTGAAGACGCACAATCTTATCCACCGATGGTCCGCGAACGAACACCGGCTTCTCACGCGTGCCCTGGGCCTCGATCCGTTTCCAACCTTCGTACTGATACGGTCCGCCGTGGATTTCGACCACAGACCCGGCGGGGAGCGAAACGGACAGCCGGTCGAAGAGGTCTTTGCGAGGCATCTCCGGCGTGCCGAACGGGTTGTCTTCATTGGAGGCTGCGGGATGGGTGTTGTCGATGTAATGCGTGTACGGACCGTGCCCGGCGTCCCGGTACTTGAATCCGCCCGCCTCAAAGGTCTTGCCCGCGTACATGTGGTGCGACTCGTTGATGCCGAAGGTCGGAGCCGGGATGCCTATGGGTGGAGCGTACGTTGCAGAGTCTCTCGTCTCCGATCCTGCCGCACGTACAACGATACAAGTCGCGGCCATGGAAAATACAGAACAGAAAACAGTGGTGCAGAGCAATCTCGTCATATCAACCTCCCGGCCATCTTAAGCGGACTCACTTGGTTCCCTTCCATAGCGGCCATGAGCTTCCAGTTTCAGTGGTCGACGTGGGCCACACCATCGGGTTCAGTCTACAAGTCACTCATTCGATTGTCGACCTTTCGCATCGCGCGGCTCGCATGATCTCGTTCGACACAACGTGCCAATCGACGCGGGAAAGACTTGCTATCGACGCGCCCAACGCATATCGTGGCAACGACGACACGCTCGCAGGTCTCGGCGGCGTGCAGGATCGTGTCGGCAGATCGGGCAGTTGGAGAGACGAGTCAGGCCAATCCACCTTTACTTCAAGC
>CAZURK010000332.1:0-16420 GCA_964623055.1 uncultured Pirellulaceae bacterium | reverse complement strand
CAGGCGGACTGCGAAAACGATTGTCGGCGCGCTCTGCACAGTTGAAAGAACTGCAGAAATGTGGGCAGAGTGTGCCCACTGATTCTTAGATCATGGTAATTCGGCCGGTCATAGATGTTGGGCATCTTCCTTCCGCGGTAGTGTGCATCGGGGCGGGGAAGTGGCAGGTCATCGTGATCCGCAAAGCGAAGGAACTAGGGCTGGCCGTGATAGCGGTGGACCGTGATCCAGATGCTCCGGGTTTTGCTCTCAGCGACGAACGCCTCGTACTCAGTACGCAAGACGCCGGGCCGATCATTAACCGAGTCAGTGAGCTCAGGGCGCGGTATCAACTGGTCGGTGTTGTTAACCGTTCGTCGGGTATTCCTGTGGTCACGGCTGCGAAAACCGCCCAGGCATTTGGCCTTCCGGGTGTGCCGTGCGATTCTGCTCGCACTATCGTGGACAAGGCGAAGTTCCAGAAGGCGTGTGCCGCGAAAGGTCTCCACATGGCCTTGCGTCAATCGGTATCAACCCTTGCCAAGTTGCGTCCGTCACATGTCACATTTCCATGCGTACTAAAGCCTGCGATGTCAATGGTGGGAAAAAGCGGTGTGCGCATTGTGACCAATGCCGCATCACTGGCTGACGCATTCGCGGCAGCGCAAGCAGCAAGCGTGAACGGTGTTGTCAACGTTGAGGAATTCGTGTCAGGTCGAGATGTCTCGCTCGTTGCGTTCGTCGCGCGTGGACGCTTGTATGCTCTGACGCTGTTGGATGAGCTGAATGTGTCCTGCGACCCAGGTTTCGTCAAAGGCGTCGGGTTTGCGGTTCCATCATTGTTTACTGGGTACCCGGAGGAATCCCACATCATCGATCTGGCCTGTCAGATCGTGAAGGACTTCGGACTTGACACGACTCCCTTCATGCTATCGTGCCGCTGCGCATTTGGTGGCCTTCCAACCCCAATTGAGCTACATCTGGACTTGGGAGGTGACCTCATCCTGGATGCGCTGCTCCCGGCCAGTTCATCTCTTGACGTGTTGGAGTTCGCCATCAACCTCCAGATTGGCAAATGTCTGGAGCCTGTATCACCTGCATTTCGCGCGTCCGCAGTGATCTACAGCGAAGGAGATGCACTCGTATCGGACCGGCCACACCGTATCTTTACTGCGCCTGATCGCCAAACACTTGAGCGGCTGTTGGCTCAAGAAGGAGTACTCTATGGCGTCGAAGCGTAAAGTGCTGTGCCTGGGATCAAATACGGATCAGATCCCCTACCTGCACGCCGCGAGGAGCCTGGGGTTCAAGGTAATAGCGACCGACAGGAATGCTGAAGCTCCGGGTGCCCAACTCGCCAACCGCTTCTACTGCGTAGGCTACACTGACGTTGCGGAATTGTTGAAAGTTGCCGAATCTGAGGGCTTTACAGAACACGATCGCGTCTTCACTTCTGCTGCTCACTTCGCGTACGAAGGCGCCGCGCATGTTGCTCAAGAACTCGGCATCCCTTTCGCCGACCCGGGAGCGATCGACACTTGCATCGACAAGACGAAGTTCTATGCGTTCTTGGACTCACATGACGTGCGAGTCCCACGCACCATTGTGTACGATCCGGCCATACCACCGGCAATTGACTCTGACAAGACATATTACCTAAAGTCCGACTACGGCAAGTCGCCAAAGTACTGCTACCTCGTCAAGAGAGGGCTCGTTCCAAGACTCCCGCAGGAACACGACCCATTTTTCCGCCATCAGTTTCTTCTCCAGGAAGCGGTGGTCGGCACACATTATAGAGTCAATCTATACGCAAACGAAGTTGCCGTGTTCCTGAAGTTCAGCGACACCTCGGCCGTGCCCCTGCGTGTGCTTGGTCCGGGCCACGCAGGCGTCATCGGAAGGCTACGTGATGTGGTACTCGCTCTGGGACTCTCGGCTTTCCTTACCAAGTTTGATTTGATTGTGAATGAAGACTCGTGGTATGTGATCGACATCGGGCTGGATCCTCCGCTGCGATTGCGACTCCTCTCTGAACATCTTGGGTTCGATTTTGCCACTGCGTATACACGCTACTACCTGTGTCGTGACGCAACTGCGATCCCTAAATGGCATGATATCTGCCGATCGCTGATCATCAAAGGTTCGCCCCAAGTCGGCTACCAGATTCTCCCGACGGATCGAGACGCGTGAAAGTAGTGGTGCTGAATGCGTTAGGCAACGCCGTCGCGTGCAACTGTATACGCTCACTCCTAGCGACAACTCCAGTTGACAACTTCGATGTGCACGTCATCCGTGAGCGAGGTTTCCGCGAGCGCACGCTGAACCACGCCCTGTCGGTGGTCGGCGTGGACGATGACGTTCTGTTCGTCGGGGATGACATCGAGTTCACGAAGGGATGGTATGAGGCTCTGACGAACAGCTACGATCGTGCGGATATACTGGGATGTAGCATGCTGTACCCGGGAAGCGAAAAGGTGCAAGACCGGGGCTATGATCTGATGCAGGTCGACGAGCGGATCACGCTCGAGGCGAAGGATCGTGGACTCTTGCGGTCCGATGTAGTTCCCTTTGGCTTCCGGCATTGTGATGCGCTGTGTGGATGTTTCATGCTTGTTAAGCCGGACGTTATCTGCCTCGTGGGCGGATTTAGCGAGGAAGGGCAGAATCGGTGGGGCGAGTTCATTTTCGCTTGCCAGGCACGCCGCCACGGCGCGACTATGGGAGTAATCGACCATTTCCTTTACCATACAGGGAATAGCACTAAATCGAATCCGGACGCCAAACTCAGCTCAGTCAGTTACCATATGGAGCGAGGATTATGGGAGCAGATTGTTGCACGCCATGTGCAAGCATCCAACATCAAGACCCGAGTGTGCAGCGTCCTTGAGGAGACATTTCGGACACGACTAGAGGACACAAACTCCAGGATATTGGTTTACGGAATCGGCACCGTCTCAGAGTTCCTGGTGCGTGAACTGCTACCAAATGTTGGGCATGTCTCGTTCGCCACGGGCCTGGTTGAAGAAGTGGGCCAGCAGTTCGCAGGACGGACCGTCCTTTCTATCTCCGAAACGCCTCTGGCTGAATTCGACTGGATTCTGATCACGCCGTTGTACATTGGGGAAGACATTTACCGACAAACTGTGAAGCCATTACTACGCGGCGACTCCCAGGCGCGAGTGTCAGTTGTGACGATGGAGCGACTGGGCTCACGCCACGTCTATGGAGATCGCGATGTTAACGTTTGAATTGCTTCAAATCGATAATACGCAAGAGTACGTGAAGTGAACCAAGACGCTCCCATCTCTTGGTTACGTTGGCCGACACAGGCCTTTTTCGGCTCGGGGGTCCTGAGTCGACTTCCGGAAGTCCTCCGACGTCTGAGGGCTCGCAGGGTCGCAGTGGTTTGCGGCAAGAACTTCGCGTTGCGCAGCGGGTTGTTGGAGGGCCTTCGGAATCTCATATGTGAGGCGAAGGCTGGGACGGTACTGTGGCACGGTGTCCGGCCCGACCCTAACAGCGACCTCGTCGACGCGTACGGAAGAAAGGCTCGGATAGGCCCATGATAGGAGCCGAAGTGATAGCCGACGCGCTGGTTGCGCACGGCGTCAATCGCTTGTATACCTTCCCCGGCGGAACACTCGCGCCGATTTACGATGAATGCGTTCGGAAGGGTGTCGAACTGTTTTGTGCCTACCACGAGCAAGGGGCGGGATATGCAGCCCTAGCAGAATCCCGTCTGAGCCGGCAGGTCCAAGTGGTGGCAGTGACTTCGGGGCCCGGCGTTACGAACCTGACCACGCCCGTTGCGGACGCCTTCTTTGATTCCACGCCGCTGGTAGCCCTCACCGGCCAAGTGGGCACTGGGGATGTCAAGAGCGGGCGCCCGGTTCGCCAGTGCGGTTTCCAGCAGGTGGACACGACAGCGTTGATGACACCCATCAGCAAAGCCGTTTTCTTCCCCGCGTCGCCGGACGAACTGGCCGATTGCCTGCGGGAAGGATTTGCGACCGCCCAGGAGGGCCGGCCCGGACCAGTGGTTATTGATCTGCCCATGGATGTGCAGCTCGGGAAGCTTACCGCAGATCCGCGACCGCTACGCCGCGAACTCGCGCTCTCTCCGACGCCAAAGGAGGAGGTCCTCGATCAGGCCGCGAAGATACTAGCCGCTGCTGAAAGGCCCGTCATTTTTGCCGGGCAGGGCGTTCTGCTGTCACGCTCCAACCAAGAGCTGAGGCTACTGGTCGAACGTCGCAAGATTCCGGTGGTGATGAGCCTTCTCGGCCTGGGGGCTGTTCCGACGCAGTCCACGCTTGCACTGGGGTTCTGCGGCCATACCGGAAACCAGACCGCAGGCATGGCGCTGCAGCACGCGGATGTGGTCCTGGTGGTCGGGGCACGGCTGGATGTACGTCAGACCGGGAATTGCGTCGATCAATGGGTTCCGAACGGGCAAGTCATTCGCATTGACCTGGACCAGGACGAGTTGGCTTTCCCACGTGTCCGCACAGACCTTACCATCCATTCCGATGCCCACACGGCGCTGCAAGCCCTGAATAAGAAACTCGATGGGAAGGCGCTGTGCGAAACGTCTGCGTGGCGATCGCAGATAGACCGTTGGAGGAGAGAATACTCGCTGTACCAAGGGCCGGATAGGCAAACGCTCAGGCCTCAGCACATTCTCGAGGCCGCCAACGCGATTACGGCAGGCCGCAGGGCGGTTATCCTCTCTGGGGTGGGCCTGCACCAACAGTGGGCCGCCCGCCATTTCGATTTCGATTTCCCCGATCGGGCTTGGCTGACCTCCGGCGGCCATGGCGCGATGGGATACGACCTGCCGAGCGCCATCGGCGCGCAGATGGCACGTCCCGATGACTTGGTACTATGCATCGATGGTGACGGGTCCCTGCAGATCAACATCCAGGAACTGCAGTCCGTGGTCGCGAACGAACTGCCAATCAAGATTATCGTCCTCGATAACAGCCGCCTGGGGATGGTTTCCCAGTTCCAATTGCACAACTGGAAGTCGGATCCGACAACCGGCAACAAGAAGAACCCCGATTTCGTGGCGGTGGCGGAGGCATATGGGATCAAGGCCTTCCGCTTGGCAACGCCCGGGGACGTGGAGCCAGTCCTCTCGGATGCCCTGCAGCATAACGGCCCGGCGCTGGTGCATTGCCTGATCGGGCCCGAAGAGAACTGTGTCCCGATGCTCATGGCGGGACAGCCCATGGACAAGATGTGGCCGTATTTCGAATAGGTAGAAGGCGGGGGCGATAGCATACCCAGAGAATCGACGGGATGAGACTGAGAGACAAGGTGACGCTGGTTTCTGGCAGCAGTCGGGGGATCGGCCGCAGCATCGCGTTGAAGTTGGCCCGAGAGGGGGCGCGGGTGGCAATCACCTATTTCGAGAACCAGCGCCTGGCCGAAAAGGTTGCCGAGGCTATCTGCACTGGTGGCGGCCAGGCCCTGTCGGTTCAACTTGCTCAGGAATCTCGTGCGTCCGTTCGGGCGGCGGTTCGCCGAGTCCACGAGGAACTCGGGGAGATCGAAATCCTCGTGAACAACGCGGCCAAGGCACAGGAGAAGCCCTTTGAACAGATCACTGATGAAGATTGGTGCAATATGATGGCCGTCAACCTCCAGGGGCCTTTCGTCTGCACACAAGAAGTCATACCAGGAATGATAGAGAGAGGATGGGGGCGTATCATCAACATCTCCTCCGTCGGCGGCCAATGGGGCGGGTTCAATCAAGTCCACTACGCGGCATCGAAAGCCGGGCTCATAAATCTTACCCGTTCGCTTGCGAAGATCTACGGTCCGAGTGGCATCAATTCCAACGCGGTGGCTGTCGGCCTCGTTGAAACTGATATGTCGGAATCGGAACTGGCCTCCGAGGCAGGCCGCAGGAAGGTGGCGGCGATTCCCGTGGGGCGGGTAGGGAAGGCTGACGAAGTGGCCAGTGTCGTGGCCTTTCTGGCGAGTGATGAAGCCGGGTATGTCAATGGCCAGACCGTGAACGTCAACGGAGGGCTGTACTTTGGATAGGCGAACACTGTGGATTATAAGCGGTGGAGTCGAAGCCGTACCCGGTGTTCAACGCGCTAAGGAGATGGGGCTCCACGTAGTGGTCAGCGACGGCAATGCCGAGGCACCCGGTTTGTCGCACGCGGACGACGCGATCATCGCTAGTACGTACGGCATCGAAGAGACGATTGCCGCGGCCTACAAGTACCGACGGGAAGTCCGGCCCATTCACGGGGTCACTTCCATCGCGGCCGATGTACCGCTCACCGTAGCCCGTTTCGCAGAAGCATTGGAACTCCCAGGCATTCCTGTAGGAGCCGCTGAGCTTGCCTCCGACAAGCTGCGCATGAAAGAGTGCTTTGTCGAGGCCGGCATACCGGTTCCCTGGTTCAGCGACGTTGAATCTCCCGACCACTTGGCCTCGATCCTGGCAGAGCGCGATACGGACATGGTGATCAAGCCGGTTGACAGCCGGGGGGCGCGTGGTGTGTTACGTATTGGACCAGGAGCAGACATCTGGGAGGCCTTCGAGCGTGCCTTCTCCCAGTCGCCGGCCGGCCGGGTGATGATCGAGGAATTCCTGTCGGGTCCGCAACTGAGCACTGAGTCGGTGCTCATCCGCGGGCAGGGATATACGCCCGGCCTCACTGACCGGAATTACGAATACCTCGACCGGTTTGCACCCTACATCATCGAGAACGGAGGCCAGCAGCCTTCGGAACTGAACGAACGGCAACAGAAGGAAATCTCCTCGATGGCTGAACGGGCTGGCATCGCGATGGGCATCTCAACCGGGATCGCCAAGGGGGACATGGTTTATACACCGGAAGGGCCGCGGGTGATTGAAATCGCGGCCCGACTTTCCGGCGGTTGGTTCAGTTCGGACCAGGTCCCTCTGGCCACGGGGGTGGATCTGATCGGCGTCGCCATCAAGCTTGCTCTGGGCGACGACGTGCCGGGTGAGGAGGTCACCCCGAAATACCAGAAAGGTGTTTGCATCCGATACTTCTTCCCGGCGCCGGGACGGGTCCGCGAAATCCGGAATCGCGAGCAGGTGGAGAGACGTCCCTGGGTGCATCGTCTCGGCTTCTTCGTGCAGCCCGGCGGCCTCCTTGAGCCCGTCACGAACCACACACAGCGTGCCGGTTTTGTCATCACGGTGGGCGACACCCGGGATGAAGCCGTCGCCCGGGCCCAGGAAGTCGTCCAAACCATTGAGATTATCACCGAGTAATCCCGTCCGGTACTCATGCCGTGTCAAATGAATCTTTGAATCTGTACGCCCTCTTCCATTTAAACTTGGCCTACTCATCTATCGAAGAGGAACAGCGGCCGGATGTCTTGCGGCTCTGTTACTGGCCGCTACTGCGGCTGGCACGCCGGTATGGCCTGCCCTTCGGCATCGAGGCGACGGGCTTCACATTGGAGATGGCACGCGAAATCGACCCTGCGTGGTTCGAAGAATTTCGCCACTTGGTCACCGAAGGTCCGTGCGAGTTCGTCGGTAGCGGGCATGTCCAATTGATCGGCCCCTTGGTACCTGCCGAAGTCAATGCCGTGAACCAACGGCTGGGCCAAGATTCTTACGAGCAGCTACTGGGTTTTCGCCCGCGAATCGCCCTGGTCAACGAGCAAGCCTACTCGGCCGGCATGGTGCAGCACTATTCGGATGCAGGCTATCGCGCGATCATCATGGAGTGGGACAATCCGGCTAGCTCACACCCGGATTGGCGAGCCGAGTGGCGTTACCTGCCTCAGTACGCCTGTGGCGCGGATGGGGAGCGAGGAGAGGGGAGCGGGAAGCAAGGAGCGGAGAGCAAGGAGCGGAGAGGCGGGAGCACAGAGCAGAGTTCACCCCTCCAAGCCCCAAGCTCCGTCCTCCATGCCCCGCACTCTGCCGAGGAAATTCCTGTCATCTGGAACAAGTCGATTGCGTTTCAGAAGTTCCAGCGATACGCCCACGGCGAGATGGAATTAGATGAGTACCACGAGTATCTCTGCGGCCATCTGGCTGAAACGCCGCGAGCATTCCCGCTGTATGGCAACGACGTCGAGATTTTCGACTTTCGCCCTGGCCGGTACCATACTGAAGCGACGCTTCGTGAAGACAGTGAATGGGATCGTATCGGATGCTTGTTCGAGAACCTGCTGGCTGACCAGCGGTTCCGATTTGTTTCGCCCAGTCAAGTGCTGGAGTTGTTAGACCAGCCCAGGGCTGGGAATCGGTTGCACTTGGAATCGCCCACGATTCCAGTCCCGGTCAAGAAGCAGGGCAAGTACAACATTACGCGTTGGGCCGTTACGGGACGCGATGACCTGGGAATCAACACTGCCTGTTGGGAAATCTACGAAGGCTTGAAAGCGAACGATCAGGCAAGCGACGAGGACTGGCGCGATTTGTGTTACCTGTGGAGCAGCGATCTTCGGACACACATCACCGACAATCGCTGGGGCGATTACCGCAAGCGGCTTGCCGCCGCACCATCGGGCCTTAGGCTTGCGGGCACGACAAGACGTAGTCGAGATTGTGACATTTCGGGCCCGGGCACGACGGAAGCCAACCGAGTTCTTGCGAATTCGGCTACACTGGGAGCTGGGCCGTTTCGAGTCGATCGCAATGGGCGCATGCTGACCATCGAAAGCGCCCGCTTGGAGGTCCGGCTGAACTGCGCCCGTGGACTCGCGCTGGACGCGTTCATCGACCGCGAAATCTCCGATCTGCCGTTGTGTGGCACACTGCACCACGGGTACTACGACGATATCAACTGGGGCGCGGACTACTATACCGGTCATTTGGTTTTCGAAACGCCAGCGCGTCCTAAGATCACGGACCTTGCCCCAGTGGAGCCTCAGTTGGGCGAGGAGGGGGGCGGCTTGACTGTCAGTAGCTTGGTCAGGACGCCCTTGGGCGACGTGGAGAAGATATGGCGTCTGGATCCCGAAAAGGGCACGTTGGAACTCGTGTACCATCTGGCCTGGGCGGACTCGCCAGCCACAGGCTCGCTACGTCTGGGCCACATAACGCTGATCCCCGAGGCGTTCGACGAACGGAGCTTGTACTACGGTACGCACAACGGCGGATGGACTGCCGAGCGATTTCCGTTGGACGACATGACCGTCGATCACGGCAAGCCTGTCTCGCTGTTCTTATCCGCCTCGCGCGCCATCGGCATAACCGAAGGAGCCGTGCAGATTGGAGACGCCCACCGCAGCCTGCACGTGCACATCGACAAAACGCAATCAGCCCTGATCGGCCTAGTAACCAAGCGCCGCGTAGGCAACCAATGTTTTTGCCGCCTCAGTTTATCTGCCCGTGAAGTCGACGACACAAGTCGGGACGGGAAAGTTGGATCGCTCAAAGCGGGGATAACGATCCGGGCGGAGAGAGGAGTGGAGAAGGAAGACCCAAGAGCGAATAGTCAGAGGGATTTTGCGATTGCCTGACGCTTGACGCCTCATGCAAGTGAAACAAGGGATGCGAGCAGCGGCTGGCGAGTGATGCGTTAGCCGATAGGACGAGATGCGAATGGCGGATAGTACAACTCGCAGCGCGTGACCGGCGACCCGAGCCCCGCAGTCCGGCCGCCGCAACGCGATAGGCAACAGCATGGTGAAGAAGACCTGGATGTCCACCAGTTCGCGCATGACTTGGGCGTGAGGCTCCATCATTTCTCGCTGACTTTGGGCAAATACGAATTGTACGAACCCGGTAGCAATTCCGTCATGTCTCGAAGTCGATCTCGGCGTACATTGCGGAAGGGTACGGTAGGCGACGGTGCAAGGCCGACTACATCCGCTTCCTGGTGTACACTCATTCCTCGTACGACGAGACAATCGAACGGATCGAATGCATTAAGGAATGCCACGCGAATCATCGTGCCGAAGCAGTGGAGCAGTACCTGCCACGACTCGACACGCTCGGCCGGAAGCCGAACCGCTTCATCCAATCCGTTGAAGCCGCGCACGGCCGCCAGAAGTGGAGGCGAGCGACGGACACGCTACCCGTGACATGCAACCCGAATCCCGCGCCCCGAAATCCGACACCTGAAACCTGACACCACCCATGATGACGACTAGACAACAGAAAGCAAAAGCAATGTCCGGCCTCGTCGCGCCATACTACGACATCCTTTACGCCGACAAGGACTTTCAGGCGGAAGCCGACTATGTCGCGTCACTTCTGAACAGGTACGGCGACTGCCCAAAGTCGATCCTGGAATTTGGCAGCCGAACTGGGAAATGCGAGCGGGCGCTGGTTGCGATGGGCTACGACGTCACCCGGGTCACGACGAGCCAGGAGATGGCGGCGGAAGCAGGGAGCAGAGTGCGGAGTGGGGAGAGTGGAAACGCCGAAATCGGCGCGGTCGATCTCGGCCAGACGTTTGATGCAGTGGTCCTGCTGGACCGCGCCATGAGCTACCACACGCGGGACAGCGATCTGTTGGCCGTTTTCGACAACGCCGCGCTACATCTGGACACTGGCGGACTTCTCCTGTTCGACGTATGGTACGGACCCGCAGTGCTGGCGCGAGGTCTGGAGACTCGAGTCCAACGTGTGGCCGATGAGCACGTCGAGGTGACTTGTATCACGGAGCCCCACGTGTGTTCGGAATGGAATGGCATTCAAATCGTTTACACGCTATTCGTTCGAGACAAACGAGACGGTCGCATCCGCGAAATCGATGAGATGCATACGATGCGTTACTTCACGATTCCGGAAATCAGGACCATTGCGCACAGTCGCGGCTTGGAAGTTGTCCGCGCCGAAGGGTGGCTTATCGGCGGATTACCTTGCACCGACACGCGAGGCGCGTGCATCGTGACCAGGAAACGATAGCGGTCAGCGGTTGCAGTCGAACAGCGATACATCTTCTCCATCAGCGATGTCAACTGCCGATGCCTCACCAGGCCAATTCGATCTTTCAACACACTCCCGCGCTGGATACGTGACAAATAATCAGAGTCTGGCATTCGTAGCGGCGGCAACGGAGGCTTTCGAAGCGGCAAATCGAATGGACGAATTCGTGCTCGAAGATGTCTGGCTGTGGCCGCTCGTTCGCTCGAAACTGGTCAGCGCTCGAAAGAACCACTGGAGACCCCGTCGTGGCACCAACAAGATGCCGCCGCCCGCGGCAGGACGGGTTGGTGTTGCCAGACGCGAGAGGGGCTATCGTGAGGCGCTGACGAATTCCGTGGCCCAATTGGTCGGCAACGCTCGGCAAAAGAACGGTTTCCCACCGGTAGATGTCGTTGCTTTGACGCGCTCGCGGCGGCGTAAGCTGCACGGCGGAGTGTGGATGGACACTACGATGGATCCCGTGGGCGACGCGCTGGAAAGGCAGGGCGCGTTGGTTGAGTATTGGGGTTGGGAGCAGGAGCCCTACAACACACCCACGGGCCGGCCCGTACGAATTATCAGCGGTCTGTTGAATGCGCGGCGTCTCGGAACGCGTTTTCGAAACCGATTCCAAGGGCCTTCGGCGGAACCAGGTTGGTTTTCGCGTGTCCGCGACTTTGCCAGTGACACGTTCGGTTACGAGTTTAAGTGGGCGCCGATCGCCAGTCGATTCAGGGGCATCCAGGACATGCGGCGTGTCTATGAGAGACTACTGCGTCGCGCACAACCGTCTCTGCTGATAACCGACTGCTGGTATGGCAAAGCGATGGTTGCCGCAAGCCTTGCTGGTCAGTCGCTGGGTATTTCCGTGTGCGAAGTCCAGCATGGAATCCAAGAACATGTGCATCCGTGCTTCCACCGCTGGTCGGCCGTTGCTCCGGAGGGCTTCTTGAATCCGTTTCCGTCGATTCTATGGGTATGGGGAGAAACAACCGCGGCTCTTTACGAAGGACATTCGTTGGCCAACCACGTCTTACTGGGCGGCCACGGCTTTCTGAATCAGCCTATATTGGAGTTTCCCCGAAAAGCGAGACCTTCGGACGATTCATGCCTGACCATCGGGTACGCCGTCACAAAGTTCCTGGATCGCCTAATTCCAAGTCTGAAACACACGATCACATCGTGCCCTAGAGAGTGGACTTGGTTATTACGCGCGCATCCAACCGATCCATCTGCCCCCGAACTGCTCCGTCGTCTCAAGTTTGATCTGTCGGACTATCAGATCGACCTGGAGCGTGGACAGAATGTTTCGATGATTGAATTCCTTTCGATGGTGGATGTTCATGTGGCCCACGGATCCACGTGCGCTCTTGAGGCACTGGCGATGGGAATGCCGACGTTGCTTACCACGCCTGGAGGGGCAGAAACCTACAAGCCTTGGCTCAACGATGGTGTGATGGTGGAGGCTCACGAGCCTGACGCGTTTTCACAGGCCGTTCGAAAGGCGTTGAGCATCGATCCCGCCAAAGTGAAGCAAGCCGCATCGAAGGTGTTTGCCCCACCGCCTGCTGACGACCGGGCCGCGCGGACGCTGCTGTCGCTCGTGAAAGGCTGAAGGACCGGCAGTGATTTTTGAACGTAGCATCCACGGCGATGTCACTTCCTGAGACATCGTAGGTCAGGCTTTGCCTAACGTGCTAAATCTGACCATGCTTGTCAAGAAATTGGTGATTGTGACATATGGCGTTTCTGTTTCGCTTCTTGGCAAGGTCTTTACGCCGAAGGCGTTACATCCCAGAGCCCAGGGTCGCGTCGCGGCGAAGCCGTAGAGCGCACCCTGGGTTACGTATCCCACAACACGCGGATACGCCGAAGGCGTTACACAAATGACGACAACGACAACCCAACGCCGACACGACCACGTGCCAGCACAGCCACGTGCCCGTTGTGTAACGCCTTCGGCGTATGGGATGCGTGGGGCCTACAATCACCCAGGGTGCGCCGCGAACGACGGTTCCGTCGCATCGCGTCGACCCTGGGCTTTGGAATGCAACCGCTTCGCGGTAAGACGTCACTTCCAGTCTTGCGTCCTGGGCGCTACAAGAATGGAATAAGACTCGGTGAGTACATTTAGCACGTCAGGCTCCGCCTGACGCAATCCGATATCGTCATGCACAGCATGACCTACAACTTGTCTCAGGCGCGCTCGGCTCGGCCGGAGCCTCGCCCTCCCAACCATCGCGGCAATAAACCCGAAGAGTAATGCCATTATCCAAACAACTTGTTAAAGCCGCCAGGTCCGTGGCGAGCCGTATTCCCGGTGGGGAGCTTCGTGCCCGCTCGTTGTACCATCGCCGACGTATTGTCCGTGGTGTGCGACTCCTTTGCTACGCCAAGCAGAAATCTACCTTCGAATGGTTCAGCGAACTCGGCGCCGGCGTGGGCGAAGTGGACGTCGAGACCCTGTATACGGCCATGAACGTCGGGACCGAACGTGCTCGCTATTTTCGATTGCCGAATACGTTTACGGAATTCCCGTACACGCCCAGCTCGCCCGGAGTCGGTCGTGTCATTCGCACAGGGCGCAAGGTCACGAATCTACGTCCGGGCGATATGGTCATCGGGCTGTTCAAGAATGCCTCGCTGCAACGTCTGACCGCCAACGGCTTGATCAAGATCGACGGCATACCGCTCGAGGATGCGGCGATGATACGACTGGGGATCGTCGCGATACAAGGGCTGCGAATGGGACGCGTGCGATCCGGTCAACGCGTGCTTGTCATGGGCCAAGGCATCATCGGACGCTTGGCGACCTTGCTGGCCCGGGCAGAAGGGGTCGAAGAAGTCTTCTGCTTGACGCGAAGTCCGGACAAGCTTCGTGCCCTGGGCGAGTCGCAGGGGATCGCGTTGGCCGATGCCAACGCTCGGCAGGAATTGGAGGAGATGCGTGCTGATGTGGTGATTGAAGCCACGGGCGATCCGCTGGCCATTAACGCGGCCGTTCAGGCGGCGAAGGAAGGCGGCAGGGTCGTACTGTTGGGCAGTAGCCGTGGGATCACCAAGGCGTTTGACATGAACGGACCGGTGATGCAGAAGGGTATCACCGTCATCGGCGCCCACAGGAAGAACCTGTCGTCAATGCCTCCGGAATTGGGCGGGGATTACAGGAAGGAAGTGAACCAAATCGTCCAGTTGCTTCGAGAGGAGAAGCTGTCGCTTTCCGAGCTGATAACTCACCGAATGCCTTGTGAGGATCTTGCCGAGTCTTACAGCCGGGATCTCCTTGACTCGCCCGATCTGTGTGGTGCGATCGTGGACTGGACGGCCTCGAAGCGGCTCATGGCAAAGCAGCCTGCCGAATTGAATCTAACCGGCCGCGAGACGTCGGCTCCTGCGACCAGTCGCTTGAGAATCGGCCTTGTCGGTTGCGGGGGAATTGGCGTCGTAAACGCGGCCGCTATCGCCCACAGTGCGTCCGCCGAGTTGGCCGTTTGTATGGATACGAATCGGACGCTTGCCGACGACCTGGGCAGCAGGTATTCGGTTCCCGGCACGGATACGATGGAGGTGTTGCTACGAGATCCGACGATCGACGCGGTGTTTGTTGCCACACCACATCACCTGCACGCACCGTTGGCAATACAGGCCGCCGCGGCAGGCAAACATGTGCTGGTCGAGAAACCGTTGGCTACTTCCATCGCAGATGCCTCAGCGATGGTCGACGCTGCACGTGATAATCGCGTTCTGCTGCGCGCATTTCTTTCACGAAAGTACCGACTTCCCTATCTGGTCGCCCGGCGATTGATCGAGCGCGATGCGGTGGGGCGATTGATTGGCGTTTCGATCTCCTCGTATGTGGATCAGAGCCAATCGTACTGGACAGGCGGCCGGCGTGGACGTTCGCAATCGGATTGGCGAGCGTGCCCGATACAAAGCGGCGGCGGCGTGCTGATCATGAATCTGGTACATGATTTCGATGCACTCCATTATGTCACCGGCATTTCGATCGGTAGCGTATTCGGCAATTGCGGGACGCTGTACCATCCCGTCGAGGTCGAGGATACCGTGGGGCTTACCTTCACCGGTTCGTGCGGTGCGATCGGTACGGTGTCCGCGGGAAACGCAGTCAAGGGAGGCGGCGGGAGTTGCCTTCGAGTGTGGGGCGAGAACGGCCAACTTGTGATCGAGAAGGATACGGTCTGGTTTCGTTCGCTGCGACCAATCGGGCAGTACACGGCCCAACGCAGTCATACGATTCAGTGCCGGGATGGCGCTGCGCACGATCCGCGTGCGACGTGTGTCGATGAATTTGTGCACGAAGTTTCACGGGGCGAAGCGACTGATTTCAGCGAACCGGGCTATCGAGCACTGGCCGTAGTAATGGCCGCGTACGAATCAGCGAAAGTCGGACGACCGGTGGACATAAGCAACGGCGAGTCGCGCGATGCGCGATGCGAGATACGCGACACGAGTCGCAGCGTGGCTGAGAAGAGGCAGACGACGCACGAGACAGCAGAAGAGATTGCCGGTTTTGTTAGAACGTCTTAGCTCGATTTCTGCCAACTTCGTGATAGTCGTAGGCCGGCAACAAGGAACGACAGCGACGCCGTTCCGGCATCAAATCCACAGGGAATATCAGTATTGCCGGAACATCGCTGCGCTCGGTCCGGCCTACAATACTGTGCAGCGGCCTTAGCTTCAGGTCGCAGACTGAGAGACAACTCCTGTGCCGATGTCAACCATCGACCAACTGTTAGCCTTCTGCGACGAGCGCACCTGCAAGAACCTTGCGATCGTTGGTGAAACGGACGTTTGTCACGAGATGGCACGTGTCAGTGAACCACACTTTGCCAGCATCAAGGTGATAAGTGACTTGCACGAAACCGCGCTGGCCGTGGACGACGCTTCAGAGAGCGGCGATGGAGACGTCCTGATTCTCGTTGAACCAGATGTCCGATTGGTCGAGGAAGCGTTTTCGCAGGTTCGCCCCTATTGTCGGATTGTCGTGATCGGCCCGGTCAAAAACGGGAAGAGCGATATCAATTTCTACCAAACGGTTCATTCCAAGAATCTGGAGGTGAAATTTCTCCGCCGAGGCCAGTAGCTCGCCCACGTCGCTCGTCTGGCAATTCGCGGTCCATCTGCGTTATTCGTGGGCAGTTTTCCCGATGAGTTCGCTCGACAGGATGGCGTGGTTCCGGGGGCCTGAACGTCCCAGTGTGGTCGGCTGCAAGCTCTTCGAGGTGCGTCTTTCGGTAGGACGGGTCTCCCGCCACGTTTCTTCCTTGTTACCCAGGTCGGATCCGAAGACCAAACCTAAAGGAAACGCTTCCAACCTTGTGTAGATCTCGTCTCTGGCGGCGATAACGCAGAACGAGTCACAGAGAGACTTAAGAGGTGTTATGATGAACGTACCGGATCCACGCATCGGCGCAATTGGTTGCGGATACTGGGGAAAGAACCTTGTCCGAAACATGCATCAACTGGGCGCGCTGTCACTAGTGTGTGACACCACGGAAGCCGGCCGGAAGCTGGCTCAAGAAACAGCGCCCAACGTACCAGTCGTAGGCGATC
>CAZURK010000331.1:0-16494 GCA_964623055.1 uncultured Pirellulaceae bacterium | reverse complement strand
CGGCGGGCCTTTCTGGAGGACCCGAATCACCGGATTCGCCTTGTCTTTTTGCCGAAGCACACTTCGTGGTTGAACCAGGTGGAAATCTGGTTCAGTATCCTGGTGCGTCGGTTACTTAAGCGAGCTTCCTTCACCTCGGTAGCGAATCTGCGGCAGCGGATTCTGGATTTCATTGAGTATTTCAACCGCACGATGGCCAAACCCATGAAATGGACATACACAGGCAGACCGTTAAACGTATAATCCTCCCTTCGGGAACCTCGTTATTACGAACGCATTGGCTTGCCGCTGCGCGCGGTCCGCCGGTTAGCGACGAGTGCGAGGTCTCACGCGGCGGCGAACCGGCAGACACGTATCGCTGACCGCAGATCTACGGCCCGCGCGGCCGTCCACACCGAGAGTGTCCATCGACTGCGGACGCAGTTGCGCCGAGATCAACTAGTTTGCGCCGTTCCGGCATCTGGCTGACTTGCTGTCGCCCCTGTTAGGTGGCACAATCAATATCGAGGGAGAAGGCACCTGCAAACCGTAGCGAGGAGAAGCGGCCCGGGATCTATGTCTTCACTGGTGTCTTCTGACTGCTGCACAGCGGAATCACTCGTGTCCTCGCCATTCGGAACGGCCGACATGGTCTTGGTTGACTAGGCGGGGGCGGTATTTGGAGGGAATGCTATGGAGATAATTCTGGGCATCCTACTCCTATGCCTTTACGTCTACCTGATCATCCTGTTTTTTCAGTACGTGTTTCCATGGCTTTCTCTGATTGGAGCCGTCGGGGCTTCAGGGTGGGCTGTGTACAATTTTTTTGTGGCCGCAAAGGAGTGTTGGGAAGGCAAGTTGCCGACCACGACCAGCTACGGGCCTGTAGGTCCGGAACCGGCGTTCAAACAGTATTTCTTTCGGAAGGCATTTCTCGATCTAAGAGACATCATCATTGACAACGTGAAACGCAATGTCGAAGCGATCAAGATATCCGCGGAAGGAGCCAAGGTCGTCCTGCTGCCCCCTCCCGACAACGAGCCAGGGATGTTGATCTTCACTTGGCCCCTCGCCGTGGTCTTCGCAACGGTTGGGCTGATCGGAATCGCCGGGGCGGTCGCTATCAACGCCGCGTTTGCGACGGGATTCGCCTTGGCTATGGGCGTGTGCGTGGCCGGAAATGCAGGGCTTGCGGGAGCCGTTCTCCTCGTCGAGAAGGTGATTCTGGCGACACGAAAGTTCGTCAACCACTGCCCGCGATGCTTCGAGCGATTCACTTTGCCGGTGTACGAGTGCCCAAACCCAGCATGCAGGGCGCGTCACCAGAAGCTCATTCCCGGAAGCTACGGGATCTTTCG
The DNA here is from genome assembly GCA_964623055.1 of uncultured Pirellulaceae bacterium. GTDB lineage: Bacteria > Planctomycetota > Planctomycetia > Pirellulales > Pirellulaceae > JADHUC01. The sequence continues at coordinate 15,157 of CAZURK010000331.1, read as the reverse complement.
GCGCAAGTGTAAATGTGAAAAAGAGTTGCTGCCCACTCTCTATCTGGTGAATCGCCATAAGTTGGAGAGCTTCTGCCCGAACTGCGATCACCGCCTGGAAGAGGAAGACCCTACTCTGCGACCAGCCCTGGTGCCGGTGATTGGCGGACGGTCAGCCGGTAAGACGAGTTTTCAGGTCGGCTTGCTTCAGTGTCTGCAGGAAAGGGAGAAAAGGAACGAATGTCGCATCTCCTTTGTGAATGCTGACGACAAGCAGCAATACGACGACGCCATCGCGATGTTCCAGCAGGGTCGACTGCTTCCGCAAACCTTGGAGCGTGTCCCGAAAGCGCTGCAATTGAATCTGATTTCCGGTGGAGCGCTGACGACGGGTGCCAAGAACAGCTCGCGTCTGAGGCTTCACCTGTACGACGCTGCCGGCGAGGCGTACGAGGATGAACACAATCTGTCGCAACTGACCTTTCTTCAGCATTGCAGTGGAATTATCTTGTTGATCGATCCATTCAGCATCGAGACGGTTCGGGAGCAGTTCCATCGCGAACTCGCATCAGAGCCTGCCGATGCGGGGGCCTCAGACGCGGACCCCGACGAGGTCTACTCGCGTCTGATGGAATTCCTTGAACAGCACAAGGTGCGTGTTCGGGCTGGCAGTATCAAATTCCCTTTAGCTGTGGTCGTCACCAAGCGGGACGCATTCGGGCTGGGCAAGCACATTGGCCAGAGCGCGTTTCACCACTGGCAGCAGGTCGAAAACCAGCGTGCCAAACAGGAGAACCGGCCGCCCGAACACGTGACCGCTTCGTCGGTTGTCAGAAAATGGTTGCTCGCGCAGAATCTAGCGGGTGTCATCAACAAGATCGAATCCCAGTTCGAGAATTGCCGCTACTTCTCGTGCTCCGCCTTTGGACGGCCTCCGTCACAGCTTGAGGGTGCGCCATTCACTCCGCTAGGAATTGACCAACCGTTCCTCTGGATCCTGAACGCCATGGATCAACCAAGTGGTCTCAGCAAACTGACGAAAAGGAAAGCGACACCAAGTGACGATGTGTGACGAGCAATATGCGGACGGGCCGCTCCTGTCCGCATGCCTCGCCGGTTCCGACAGTTGACTCCGCTCCGCTGGAGTATACGCTTGTTAGGAGGAAAACGATGCCCGATAATGATGCCCTGAATGCTGACCGCGCACCTGAAGCCACCGGGAAGGATGACTCTCCCGTCGGGGACCAGACGCCCAAAGAGGCAACCGTTCCTGTTAACGACGCGGTCGGCACAGATGAGCCGCAGACTGAATCGGCCGAGACGGCGGATCAGGCAGGCGGTTATCCCTCGGCGGAAGCCGCGACTGCCGGGCCGCCCGAGGTCGAGTTCATTGAGCCGGACGACGAGCCTGCGGGAGCGGCCGAAGCTGCCGTGGACAGTCCTGCGGAAACCGATGCAGCGAGCGTTGACGAGCGGTTGGAGGAAATCGCGCGAGAACAACAGAGGCTGACGGAGTATTTCGATGAGAAGCTGCGATTGGACGCATCGCGTGACGAAATGATCGATCGGCTTCATGGCGAGCTTCAAGATCATCGCAGCGATATGATGAAAAAGGTGCTCCTTCCCGTGTTGCGCGACTTGATCCGCCTGAACGATCAACTGCGGAAGTTCGTCGAGGCGCGGCGTGGGTACTCCGAGGACCAGCGTGATTGGGGCAACCTGTTGGAGAACGTGCTAAGTTTTGGCGAAGACATAGTGGACATCCTGGACCGCTACGGACTCGCCACCTTTGAAGAGAGTGGCGACAAGTTCAATCCTCGCACGCAGCGCGCCGTTTCGACCACGGATACGGACGATGCGACGTTGGACAAGACAATCGCAGAACGGCTCAGGCCTGGCTTTCGCTGGGACGAGCAGATTATCCGTAGCGAAGAGGTTGTTGTGTTCAGAGCACGTTAGACGTAGTCGGCCGGCCAGCCGGTCAGGGATCGCGCAAGACGGCGTCCGATTTTACCATCATCTTGAACCCGATTTGATTGGGAAAGGCGAAGCGACTCATGAGCGAAAATGAACTCACCACCATCGTAGGCATCGATTTGGGAACGACGTACTCGTGCATCGCATACGTCGACGACGCGGGGCGCCCCGTTGTCCTGAAGAACTCGGAGGGCTTCAACACCACTCCGTCCGTGGTGTTCTTCGAGAGCGACGAGAATGTCGTCGTCGGAAAGACGGCGAAGAATGCAATGGTGACCGACCCGGACAGTGTGATTGCCTTCATGAAGCGGACGATGGGCGATCCCCAGGCACGGTACTACGTGAACGGCAAAGAGTACCGGCCGGAAAATGCTTCGGCTTTCGTGCTCAAGAAGCTTGCCAAAGATGCCGCCTATTTCCTTCAAAATCCGGTCGTCGACGCCGTGATTACCGTGCCCGCGTATTTCGGGGAGAACGAACGGGCTGCCACCGAACAGGCCGGCAAGATCGCCGGACTGAACGTTCGCTCGATCATCAACGAGCCCACGGCTGCCGCGTACTGCTACGGCATCGATCAGATGGAGGAGGGTACGATCCTGGTCTTCGACCTCGGCGGCGGAACGTTCGACGTGACCATGATCGACGTGAAGGAGCGCAACATCGACGTTATTTGCACCGGTGGCGATTCCGAATTGGGCGGTAAGAATTGGGACGAAAATCTGCTCAACTACTTCGTGTCTCAATGGTGTGAGCAGACGGACCATCCGGATCTTGACGTCGAGTACATGGATGCCGAGACGGTGAACGATCTTCGCTTGCTTGCCGAGGACACCAAGCAACAGTTGACGGCAAGGGAAAAGCTGACTGTGAGCGTTCAGATCGAAGGCGAAAGGGCCAAAGTGGAACTGAGCCGAGCTAAGTTCGACGAGCTGACCGCCGACTTGCTCGAGCGAACGATCGAACTGACGAACAAGATGCTGGCCGACGCAAAGGAGAAGGGGGTCACGGATTTCAGCAAGATCTTGCTCGTCGGTGGCTCGACACGGATGCCACAGATCGAGGAGCGGTTGAAGACGGACTACGGCAAGGAAACCATCCTTTTCGATCCGGACGAGGCCGTTGCCAAAGGTGCCGCTCTGTTCGCCCAACGATTGGCTCTGAAGGACGAGGTGGACAAGGAGGTTTCGGAACAGCTAGACGACAGTGGCGATGTCAGCGACGAGGAACGGGAGAAACTGGAGGAAGAGGCCGTCAAGGAGGTCGCCGAGAGGTTCGCGCTACCAACGGACAAGGTGAAAAAATCCGTCAACACGGTCTTCACACCTGTCACGTCCAAGGCTTTCGGCGTTGTCGCTCTGGATGACGACGACAAGGAAGTCGTAGTGTTCCTGGTTGGACGGAACGCGTCCCTGCCCGTCGACGAGAAGATGCCGTTTGGGACCTCCACGCCCGATCAACGATCGGCCGCGATACGAGTCATGGAGGGCGAGAACGAACAGGCGACGGCCTTGGAACAATGCAATGAAATCGGCCAAGCCAATCTTGATCTTCCGGAAGGTCTTCCCAAGGGATCTGGCATCGAGATCACGTTTCGGATGAACGATCAGGGAATGTTGGAGGGGACTGCCAAGGAATTGACAAAGGGCGGCACAGTTGACGTCTCCATCGACCGAGGCGAGTCTGTGATGTCCGACGAGGAAGTCGAGGAAAGGCGAACGGAACTTCAGATGCTCGACGTAGGCTAGTGAGCTTCTGGCATGGAAAGACCGCCTGTATTCTGTTGACGAGGTGCGAATTGGCATGGCCGTAGGAATCGACTTGGGCACGACGTTTTCGGCGTTGGCTCGGATCAACGAGTTCCAGAAGCCGGAGTTGGTCAAGAACTGCGACGGCAAGACGCTCACGCCGTCGGTGGTGGCCGTATGCGTCGATCCGCCGGCGGTTGGTGACGAAGCCAAACAGTTGCAGGCGGTTGGCGAGGAGGGGGTGGCGTCGTTCTTCAAACGGGCCATGGGCGATCCTAATTGGCGGTTCGAAGTGGCCGGCGGCGTGTTCACGCCGACCGATTTGTCGGCGTTGGTCCTGGGAAAGTTGAAAGCCGACGCCGAATTGGAGTTGAATCACCCGGTCACGGATGCTGTGATCACGGTGCCGGCCTACTTCAACAACGATCAACGGGAGGCCACCAAGGCGGCCGGCGAGGCCGCGGGGTTGAACGTGCTGCTGACGATCAACGAGCCCACAGCGGCTGCATTGGATTTCGGATTCGGAGGCAGGATACGGGGCAAGGTCATGGTGTACGACCTTGGGGGCGGCACCTTCGACGTGACCGTGATCGAAATCGACGAGGAGGATATCCGCGTCTTGGCCACGGCCGGCGACCACGAACTGGGCGGCAAGAACTGGGACGATCGGCTGGCCGAGTTCATCGCCGGTGAGTTCTACGACGAGCACGGGGAACAGCCGCTGGATGATCGCGAGTCCAGCGACGACGTCTTGGTGGCGGCCGAGCAGGCGAAGATTGCCTTGAGCAGCGTGATGTCGACGAAGATGCGCATCGCGCATGCGGGGATACGGGCCGCGTACACGATTTCGCGTGAGCAGTTCAACGGGTTGACCGGAGATCTGTTGGAGCGCACGTCGATCCTGGCCGAGAATGTACTTCGTGATCTGAGCCTGGCGTGGAGCGATCTGTCCGGCGTTCTCCTGGTGGGCGGTTCGACACGGATGCCGATGGTTGGTGAGTTCGTGCAATCGAGGTTCGGCAGCCCGGCGATCACCGGCGTAAATGTGGACGAGGCGGTCGCCCGGGGCGCGGCGATCCAGGCCAACCAACTCTTGGGTCAGCAAGGCGGACGAACCGAGTACTCGCTGCCTGGGGCGCCGCGTCTGCACGACGTCACCAGCCACAGCCTGGGAGTTGTGGCGCTCGACCAGGCACAACAATCCTATGTAAATAGCATTATCATCCCCAAAAACAGTTCGGTGCCATGCACAAAGTCCCGCCCGTTTCAGGCACCCAAGGGATCGGCTGCCGGGAAGCCAATGGAGATTTACGTACTCCAAGGCGAGAGCCGTGACCCAGAACAGTGTGTTGCGTCGAAGAAGTACGTCCTTTCCGATTGGGGAGGCGTCCAAGGTGAAGCCTCCGTCATCACGATCGGGTACGGCTATGACGCCAACGGCATCATCACCGTCGAGGCCAAGGATTCCACCAGCGGAAGTCCGCTTTCGCTGAAGGCGGAGACTATTGCCGAGGGTGACAACTGGCTGGCCAGGTTGAACGACGCTCTTCGTTTTGATCCGTCCAGCTTGCGCCTAACGGTGACTTCGCCGTGTTTTGACGATATTGGCAACGTTCTCAGTTCCATGAACGTGACTTTTGGAGGTTACCAAGAACAGGGTCTGGACTGCGATATCTTGTTTCTCAACTGCGGCACTGGCGACAACATGGTCCCAAACGAACTGCGAGATTTCGTGCAACGGGGTGGTTGCCTGTACGCCTCCGACTTGGCAAGCAGTCATCTAACGAGCGCGTTTTCGGGGCTATTTCACTTCGCGGGCGATATCGGCGAAGTGGGGCACGTGGAGGCCGAGGTCGTGGATCCGGAATTGCAGGAGGCCATTGGAACGTCCATCCGGGTCCACTTCGATATGGGTGCTTGGTCAGTGCTTGCTCGTGCGCCGGATGACGGGAAGACCCTCCTTCGTTCCAAGGCTACCGGCGCTCCGTTGATGGTCATGGTACCCTATGGCGAAGGAACCATTTTCTACACTTGCTTTCACAACCATGCGCAGGCCTCCGAAGCAGAACAAGAGTTGTTGCAGCGGTTGGTGATGAAACAGATGAGTGTGGTCGCGGGCGTGCCGGTGGAAATGGTAGCGGGGGCCATCAAGCGGAGGTAGCCGTGTCAAAGGCAAACAGCAAGCAAGGCGATCCGGGCATCGTAGTAGGAATCGACTTGGGCACGACGTTTTCGGCGCTGGCTCGGATCAACGAGTTTCACAAGCCGGAGTTGCTCAAAAACCGCGAAGGCAAGTCACTAACACCCTCGGTGGTGGCCGTATGCGTCGACCCGCCGGTCGTCGGGGACGAAGCCAAACAGTTGCAGGCCGTTGGCGAGGAGGGAGTGGCATCGTTTTTCAAGCGGGCCATGGGCGATCCCAATTGGCAGTTTGATGCGGCCGGTCGCCTGTATACGCCAACCGACCTATCGGCGCTGGTCCTGGGAAAACTGAAAGCCGATGCCGAGACGGTGTTGAATGCCTCGGTCACCGACGCTGTAATTACGGTGCCGGCTTACTTCAACAACGATCAACGGGAGGCCACCAAGGCGGCTGGCGAAGCTGCGGGGCTGAACGTGCTGTTGATCATCAACGAGCCCACTGCGGCCGCTTTGGCATTCGGACTCGGCGGCGGCAAGATTCAGGGCAAGGTCATGGTGTACGATTTGGGCGGCGGTACGTTCGACGTGACCGTGATCGAGCTCGACGAGGAGGAGATACGAGTTCTGGCCACGGACGGCGACCACGAATTGGGTGGCAAGAACTGGGACGACCGGCTGGCCGAGTTCATTGCCGGTGAGTTCTATGACGAGCACGGCGAACAGCCGTTGGACGATCGGGAATCCGCCGATGATGTTGTGGTGGCGGCCGAACAGGCCAAGATTGCCTTGAGCAGCGCAATGTCGACAAAGATGCGCATCACGCATGCAGGAATCCGGGCCGCGTACACGATTTCGCGCGAGCAGTTTGGCGGGCTGACTGGGGATCTGCTGGAGCGCACGTCGATCCTGGCCGAGAACGTTCTTCGGAATCTCAGTCTCGGTTGGAGCGATCTGTCCGGTGTTCTGTTAGTGGGCGGATCGACGCGGATGCCCATGGTAGGCGAGTTTGTGCAATCCCGGTTCGGCAGCCCGGCGGTCGCCGGCGTGAACGTGGACGAGGCGGTCGCTTTGGGCGCGGCGATTCAGGCCAACCAACTCGCGGGACAACAAAGCGGACGGGCGGTGTACTCGTTGCCCGGAGCGAAACGGTTCCAGGACGTTACCAGCCACAGCTTGGGAATGGTTGCGGTAAGCGAGGACGGCAGCGCTTACGTCAACAGTATCATCCTGGCCAAGAACCAGCCGATCCCATCGGAGGACACGCGGCCGTACAAGCTGCAGACAACGGCCAGCGGCCCCAACACACTGGAGGTGTACATAACGCAAGGTGAAAGTACAGTGCCCATGCAATGTGCGTTCATCGGGAGGTACACGGCGGACAATGTGCCGCACGGCAAGGAAGGCCAGTCCGTTGTCGACATTACCTATGCGTACGACCATAGCGGCATCGTCCAGGTGGCAGCAGAGGACCGGAAGACGAAAGAGAAGCTGGCTATGATCAAGGGCCCTGTTCCGGACGACATGTCGTGGGTGGAATTACCTCCGTCGGCCACCGGCGGGCAAGGACACGTCACGGCTTATCTGGCCGTCGATCTCTCCGGAAGCATGTCGGGCAAACCGCTTCGCGAGGCGCAGGATGCTGCGCGTGAATTCGCACGGCAAACGGACATGGCACACAGTTCGGTCGGGCTGATCACGTTTGCCGACAAGGTCAGGACGAACATCGAGGCAACGCAGGACGTCAAGGCCCTGGAAAAGGCGATCTCGAAAATGAGCATCGGCGCTGTCGGTTACGGGAACCTGGCCAGCCCGTTCGAGGACACACGCCGCCTGCTGCAGGATGTGACCGGGGCACGGTACATCATCGTGCTGACCGACGGTGTCTGGTCCAGGCAAGACGTGGCAATCAACCAGGCAAAGAAGTGCCATGCGGACGAGATCGAAGTGATCGCGATCGGTTTCGGACAAGCTGATCGGAAGTTCCTGGCAGCGGTGGCAACATCTGAAGCGGCGAGCTTCTTCACGCGCTCCGGCGAGTTGGTGAAAACCTTCGGGGGTATCGCACAGCAAATCACCGAGGGTGGTGGCCAGCTTCGGAAGCTGTAGCGTCCCGCGCCGACGCTGACCTTGATCGAAGTGGCGTCCCGGCACCTCCAACTGATGGACTGACAGATGGATTTCTGCGGTGACATCGCTGTCATCATCGGTATCATCGCTCTTGCCTACCTCGGCCCACTCGCCTTCCTGATGGTTGCCGCCGCCGTATGGGTGATTGTGGATTTCATTCTCACCTGTGTCAAAGGGCTGGGGGGCCACTTGCAGGCCGGCATCAACGATGGCCCAATTGGCGACGAACCGGCCTACAAGCAGTATTTCTTTCGCCGGGCCTTCCTGGATCTGCGAGATATCCTGATTGACAGCGGCCAGCCCCAGAAGGATATTGGCGGCGAAATAGCTTGGGCAATTTCGCAAGGCAGTTGCCTAGAAGCAGCCATATGGATCGCAATCGGCGCGCCCGCGTGCGTCGTTGCCATCGCTGTCAAAGTAGCCTTCGCCGTGACATTCGCGGCAATCATCCTCACAATGGTGATCCTCAATTGCGTGCTCATGCTGGTTGTGCGGCTAGCGGAATTGGGACTCATCACGTACCACCGCTTCATCAATCATTGCCCGGCATGTTACGAGAGGTTCGCACTGCCGGTATACGAGTGCCCGTGCGGAGCCAGGCACAAGCGGTTGTTGCCGGGCACGTATGGCATCTTTCACCGCAAGTGCCGGTGTCGCAAGAAACTCGCTACAAGCTATCTGTTCGGACGACAGCGTATCGACAGCTTCTGCCCGCACTGCGGCTGTCGTCTGGAGGGCGAGGATCCCACGTTGCGGCCCGTTCTGCTGCCCGTGGTCGCGGGACGATCGTCCGGAAAGACCTCGTACCAGGTGGCCCTTCTGATGCGACTGCAGGAGCGACGCAAACAGGGCGAAATCGACCTTGCGTTTGTCTCTTCGGACGACCAGTACAAATACGACGCAGCCGTTTCCATGTTCCGAAGCGGCCAACTGCTGCCACAGACACTCGAACGGGTTCCGAAGGCGCTTCAATTGAACTTCTCGGTCAAGGCGAAAGGCGAACCGGCTCTTGGAAAGGTCCGTGGCAAGAAGGTTCGGTTGCACTTGTTCGACGCGGCTGGCGAGGCGTACCAGGACGAGCAACACATGGCGCAATTGAAGTTCCTTAGCCACTGCCACAGCGTGATGATGCTGATCGATCCGTTGAGCATCGAATCAGCCCGCCAGCGGTACGCCCAGGAAATGAAGACTGACTTGGCGGATGTGAACCCTTCCGATGTGAATCCCGAAGACGTGTATGATCGATTGCTGGAATTCCTGGAACGGAATGGGGTGCGTGTCATCGGTCGGAAAGTGCCTCTTCCTCTGGCTGTCGTAGTGACGAAACGGGACGCATTCGGTCTTCCCGATGAAATTGGCCAGGGCGCGCTGGCCAACTTGCAGCAGGTCGCAGACCTCCAGACCGCGCAGAAGCGTCAACCCGCACATCGTATCGACCCATCACCGATCGTCAGACAGTGGCTGCTCGACCAAGAACTGACAGGGGTCGTCTCGAAGATCGAATCCCAGTTTCAATCTTACCGCTATTTCTCCTGTTCAGTATTCGGCCGTCCCCCCTCGAAGTTCGCGGGCCAGCCCTTTGAGCCCGAAGGCGTGGAGGCTCCCTTTGCTTGGCTGCTCCAAGCGAGCAGGATTTGCGGGTGGGTCGGGTAGACGCTGGAAAAGCCGTTCAATACGCACAGTGGCAAAGTTGCATTCATGCACATACTTGCGAGAATAGCGATGGCGTTGCACAGCGGTCGACTCCGCGAGCTGCGATGTCTCGCGCCCACACGCACCCCAGCGGACATGGCGTCCCGCCACGCCCAACTGATCGGCTGAGAGATGGATCCCTGTAGCGTCATCTTCACTGTCGTCCTTTTTGTCTACCTCGTCCCACTCGCCTTCCTAATGGTTGCCGCCGTCGTATGGGTGATTGTGGAATTCACTCTCGCCTGTGTGAAAGGGCTGGGGGGCCACTTGCAGGCTGGCATCAACGATGGCCCAATTGGCGACGAACCGGCCTACAAGCAGTATTTCTTTCGCCGGGCCTTCCTGGATCTGCGAGATATCCTGATTGACAGCCGAGAGTTCCAGAAGGATTTTGGCGACGAAATAGCTTCGGCAATTTCCCTCGGCAGTTACCTGGAAGCAGCCATGTGGATCGCAATTGGCGCGCCCGCGTTCGTCGTTGCCATCGCTGTCAAGGTAGCCTTCGCCGCGACATTCTCGGCAATCATCCTCACAACGGTGATCCTTAACTTCGTGCTCATGCTGCTCGTGCGGGGCGCGGAGTTGATGCTTATCACGTACCACCGCTTCATCAATCACTGCCCCGCGTGCTACGAGAGGTTTGCGTTGCCGGTATACCAGTGCGTGTGCGGAGCCAAGCACAAGCGGTTGCTGCCGGGCACGTACGGCATCTTCCATCGCAAGTGCCGGTGTCGCAAGAAACTCGCTACAAGCTATCTGTTCGGGCGGCAGCGTATCGACAGCTTCTGCCCGCACTGCGGTTGTCGTCTGGAGAGCGAGGATCCCACGCTGCGGACCGTTCTGTTGCCCGTCGTCGCGGGACGATCGGCCGGCAAAACCTCGTACCAAGTGGCCCTTCTAATGCGTTTGCAGGATCGACGTAAACGGGGCGAAATCGACCTCGAGTTCGTCTCGTCGGACGACCAGTACAAGTACGACGCGGCCGTTTCCATGTTTCAAACTGGCCAACTGCTGCCGCAGACACTCGAACGGGTACCCAAGGCGCTGCAGTTGAACTTCTCGATCAAGAAGAAAGGCGAGTCGACGTTGGGAACGGTCCGTGGTAAGAAGCTTCGGTTGCATTTGTTCGACGCGGCCGGCGAGGCGTACCAGGACGAGCAATACATGGCTCAGTTGAAGTTTCTTCGCCATTGCCACGGCCTGATAATGCTGATCGACCCGTTGAGCATCGAAGTCGTTCGCCAGCGATATGCTCAGGAACTGGATCGTGACTTGGCACGCGTGAATCCCTCGGATGCGAATCCTGAGGAAGTCTACGACCGACTATTGGAATTCTTGGAGCAAAACGGCGTGCGGGTCATTGGGCGAAAAGTGTCTCTTCCTCTGGCTGTCGTGGTGACGAAACGGGACGCGTTCGGTCTACCCGTCGAGATGGGCCACGGTACCCTCGGCAACCAGCAACAAGCTGCAGACGTCTCGAGCGCACAGAATGGCCAACGCGCCCACTGTGTCGATTCGTCCTCGGTCATCAGGAGATGGTTGCTCGATCAGGGCCTTGCAGGGGTCGTCTCTAAGATCGAATCACAGTTCCGGTCGCATCGTTACTTCTCCTGTTCCGCTTTCGATCCGCCTTCCTCGAGGTCTGCCGGTCAGCCCTTTGAGCCCGAACCGGTGGAGGCTCCTTTCATCTGGCTGCTCCAGGCGAGCAAGATCTGTGAGCGTCTGAAATAGACGCTGGAAAAGCCTCGCAAAACGCAATGTGGCAAGTTGCATTCAATGGCATCTTTGCGAAAATAGCTTTGGCGCTCTCCAGTGGCACACCACTGACAAGGCCATTCATGACGGGTGGAACAGGTCGGCGAGGGTCAAGAGTACGACGCCCTCGCCAGGACAAGAACGGGAAGCGGATCGGAACCTCTGCCTGCTGCCCGACATCAAGCGCGTCATGCAGGTTGCCGAACTGCGTCAAGAGGATTCGCAGGCGACCCACTCCGCAAGCTCTGATGTCTCGCGCCGACTCTGACCTTGACGGACGCGGTGTCCTGGCACCCCGAACCGATGGACGGAGAGATGGAGACCATCTTTCACATCTACCTGGGCATAATCGGCATCATGATGGCGATCGCCGTCGTTTGGGCGATCGTCAATTTTATTCTTGCCTGTGTGGAAGGACTGCAGGGACGTTTGGAGTCCGGCAGAAGCGAGGGCGCGGTCGGCGACGAACCGGCATACAAGCAGTACTTTTTTCGCCGGGCATTTCTGGACCTGCGGGATATCCTGGCCGACAACTGGAAGCGTAACAGCGAACCGCTGGGGATGATCGGCGCTGGAATCAATGCGTCAGATCCGGACAACTCTGGCTGTTTCGGTTGCGCGGCCATGATTGCCTTGATCGCGACCGGCGCGGCTGGCATCGTGGGCGCCATCGCCGTCAACATCGCCTTCGTGGTGACATTCGCGGCAATCATCCTCACAATGGTGATACTCAACTACCTGCTGATGCTGATCGTACGGGGCGCGGAATTGGGGCTGATCACGTACCACCGCTTCAGCAATCACTGCCCGGCGTGCTACGAACGGTTCGCGCTGCCAGTGTACGAGTGCACTTGCGGAGCGAGGCACAAGCGACTATTGCCGGGCACCTACGGCATCTTCTACCGCAAGTGCCAGTGTCGCAAGAGACTTCCTGCAAGCTATCTCTTCGGGCGACAGAGCATCACCAGTTTCTGCCCGCATTGCGATTGTCGTCTGGAGGGCGAGGATCCTACGTTGCGACCCGTTCTGCTGCCCGTTGTCGCGGGGCGATCGGCCGGTAAGACCTCTTACCAGGTGGCCCTGCTAATGCGATTGCAGGATCGACACAAAGACGGCGAAATTGACCTTGAGTTTGTGTCGACAGACGAGGAGTACAAGTTCGATGCAGGGGTCTCGATGTTTCGCAGCGGCCAACTGCTGCCGCAGACACTTGAACGGGTCCCCAAAGCGTTGCAGTTGAACTTCTCGGTGATGAAGAAAGGCGAGCCCTTGTTGGGAAAGGTGGTCCGCAACAAGAAGCTCCGGTTGCACCTGTTCGACGCGGCCGGCGAGGCGTATCAGGACGAGCAATACATGTCGCAGTTGAAGTTCCTTCGACATTGCCACGGCTTGATGATGCTGATCGACCCGTTGAGCATCGAATCCGTCCGCCAGCGGTACGCTCAGGAACTGAACCGCGACTTCGCAGATGTGAACCCTTCCGACGCGAATCCGGAAGAGGTCTACGATCGATTGCTAGAGTTTCTGGAGCAGAATGGTGTGCGCGTCATCGGTAAGAAGGTGCCATTTCCTTTGGCCGTCGTCGTGACGAAACGGGACGCATTTGGTCTTCCCGGCGAGATTGGCCATGATGCTCTGGCCACCTGGCAACAGGTGGCAGACCGCCAGGCGGCGGAGAAGGGGCAAGCGCGACGGCCCATCAATTCATCGTGGGTCATCAGGAAGTGGCTGCTCGATCAAGAGCTATCGGGGGTCGTGGCCAAGATCGAGTCGCAATTTCAGTCATACCGTTATTTCTCCTGTTCGGTTTTCGGTCGGCCTCCCTCGAAGCTTGCCGGCCAGCCCTTCCAACCTGAAGCTGTGGAGGCTCCCTTCATCTGGCTGCTCCACGCGAGCAAGATCTGCGAGAGACTGAAGTAGGCTCGGCACGGACGGGGCGAGCTAGGATTCGTCAGCGACCGTCATAGATCGTTCGAGCCTGGTTAGCGACGAGATGGTATTTGCTGGGAAAAGTGTGATATGACGGAAGACGCAGTCGCCCTCATTATCGTCCCTCTCTTCATGGCTCCCGGCATCATATGGGTCGTGGTCAATATGATCATCTCGTGCGTCAAAGGGTTCAGTGGCCAGTTGCCGGCCGGCCTCAGCGACGGTCCCGTTGGCGACGAACCGGCGTATAGGCAGTATTTCTGTCGTAGAGCTTTTCTGGATCTACGTGACATACTGATTGACGACTGGGGCCGGATTACCAAACCGCTCCGCAACCTCGGCGGGGAAGACGCGGGACGAAACGTAATCATTTTCATTGTGCTCTTCTGCTTCTGCGGGTTTGTGTCATACCCGGTTATCGGCGCGATCCTGGCCACCCTGATAGTTAACGTTGGGTTTGCCCTGGCGTTTTCTGCGGTGATTTCCACGATGGTTGTCCTGAATCTTCTCCTCATGATCACGGTGCGCGGGGCCGAGTTGGGCTTTGTCACGTATTATCGCTTTACCAACCATTGCCCGGCATGCTACGAGAAGTTCCCCTTGCCCGTGTACGAGTGTTCATGCGGGGCCAGGCACAAGCGGTTGTTGCCCGGCACGTACGGCATCTTTCTCCGCAAGTGCCGCTGCGGCAGGCGGCTTAGCACAAGCTATTTGTTCGGGCGACACCGGATCGAGAGTTTCTGCCCGTATTGCGATGCTCGATTGGAGGGCGAAGATCCAACGCTACGGCCCGTTCTGCTGCCGGTGGTCGCGGGACGATCGGCTGGAAAGACGTCGTACCAGGTGGCCCTTCTAATGCGATTGCAGGAGCGGCGCAAACACGGCGAGATCGATTTGTCGTTTGTATCGTCAGACGATCGTTACAAGTACGATGCCGCGGTTTCGATGTTCCAAGGCGGGCAACTGTTGCCGCAGACACTGGAACGGGTTCCGAAAGCGCTGCAATTGAACTTCTCCGTCCGGGAGAAAGGCGAGGCTTTGTTGGGAAAGGTCCGCGCCAAGAAGCTCCGGTTGCACCTGTTCGACGCGGCCGGCGAGGCGTACCAGGACGAGCAATACATGGCGCAGTTAAAATTCCTTGGCCATTGCCACGGTTTGATGATGCTGATCGACCCGTTGAGTATCGAATCCGTCCGCGGGCGGTATGCCCGGGAACTGAAACTTCACCGGGAGGATGTGAATCCTTCGGATACAAATCCGGAAGATGTCTATGATCGTTTGTTGGAATTCTTGGAGCAGAACGGTGTGCGTGTCGTCGGTCGAAAAGTGCCCTTTCCGCTGGCCGTCGTGGTGACGAAGCGGGACGCATTCGATCTTCCTGATGAGATTGGCCAACGCGCACTGGCCCGTTGGCAGAAGGTCGCAGATCGCCAAGCTGCGCAGAAAGGGCAACCTCTGCGTCGCGTCAAGCCATCTTGGGTCGTCAGAAAGTGGCTGATCGATCATGAACTTGCGGGGGTGATCTCGAAGATCGAATCGCAGTTCGAGTCGTATCGCTATTTTTCCTGTTCCGTATTCGGCCGGCCTCCCTCGAAGCTTGCTGGCCAACCATTTGCGCCTGAAGCGGTCGAGGCTCCCTTTATCTGGCTGCTGCACGCGAGCAAGATTTGCGAACGAGCGAAGTAGACACTGGAAAAGCCGATCAAAACGTGAGAGGCGAAGTTGCATTCGCTGACGTAATTGCGAGAATAGCACCAATGTAGGGCAGCGGTAGACCGCGATGTTATGCTACGGACTTAAGTCTCAATGTG
>CAZURK010000330.1:0-16495 GCA_964623055.1 uncultured Pirellulaceae bacterium | reverse complement strand
TCCCAACGTTTCAAGCCGAAATCCGGCTTCCCGACACAAGAAAGTTTGGCTTAGCGAGAACCGCAGCGGGAATCGACGCTGTCTGAAGCCTTCTCTTTCTCTTGGTCCCGTACATATCGGAGCACGAGGACATCTCTACCTTGCGTATCGAAGTCTTCCGGGAAGTCCTTGCCACGCCCGGCAATGGCGATGATCAACTCCTCGGGTGTGATCTTGATCCGTCCCCGCTGGGTGACTTGCTGTGGCTTGCTCTTGGGCTCGGCGTTTTCGCCGGTCGTCCCGGGAGCCGCATTCATGGTGAACGTGATTGTTGGCGGCTCTTCGCTGAAGTCGATCTGGTACTCGAAGCGGCCTGCGATATTCTGTGGCTCAGGGCCAAACGAGAAAGTCTTGTCGTCGAATGATGCCACCGCGAAGATCTTCCACCCCTCGATGATTTCCTCCGACTCGGCCGTATTCTCAGGAATATCGCCATTCTTCAATTGTTCAATCGTGAACTGCTCGCCGTGTTCTTCGCACGTCTTTAGCAACCATCTGCCTGTGAGTTGCCGGGACCGATCAACGGTGCCTGGGACTTTTTCCGTTCGCGATTGTCTGCTCTCAGTCCCCGCCATGGAGAAAGCGATCTCGCCGGTATGCAACTGCGATCCACCTTGGTCCCCGTAGTTGGAGAGCACGAAGTGAACTCGCACCGCCTGGCCAGCCTTCGCTCGAATGGCGAATTCCGCATCATCTCGCTCGACATCTCCGAGGACGATCGTTCGGCCACGGATTTCATGCTGCGAACCGAAGCCAAACTCCCCAAAACCCATGAAACCGACAATCCATTTCGGGCTTTTGTCCTCATCGACCGGAATGGCCACCCCCGCGTTGTCCGCCGCCACCAGTTTGCCGCTCTCCAGGTTCGGAAAGCTGATGTCGAACTTCCGATCGCCCGTATTGCGATAATAGAAGTAGGGCGTCACCTTTTGACCGGCGAAGTACCGCGCCTGCCGCGGCTCGAAGCGAACGCCGGCTTGCAGGCCGTTCTCAGCGACCGGGCCCCACGCGATTTTGTCGAGATCAAGCGGCTGCGACTGCACGTAATGCTCTCGGATGGTGAAGCCGGTGAACGGGTAGGGAACCGTGTTCACTTGCTCCCGCATACTGAATCGGACACTCCAGATGTCGTAGCGATAACCGTCTCCCGGTTGATAACCCGTGAGGACCGATATTTCGGCGTCCGCTGGAAGCCGGCGTGTGTCCGCGATCTGTTGCATCCTAGCGAACTCGCCGTCGGTGATGTCGAATTTGTTGCGGCGAGTTTTTTGGAATCGAATCGCTGCGATCACTTCCTGTTCGGTCAGCGGCGGCATGTCCAGCCCGGCGAGCCGGTAATGAGAAGCATTGAATCCGTGAATCGCCGCAGCCAGCGGTTTGGAATCCGCAGCGTCGTCCGCTGATTCAAGTTTGCCTAACACGATGGGCTGGCCGTCAGCGTCCAGTTGCCACAGCAGTTGATCACGAATGGCGTGATTGTAGGGCGGCACACCGGGTGTGCCGCTGTAAACCAACCTGATGGACCAAGCTTGGAATCGTTCGCCATCGACTCCTTCAACCTCCGTCATAACTTTGAATGCCCACTGAGACGGCAACTGTCGAAGCTCGGCAATGTGACGTAACTGTTGCCGGTACGGATCGGGAACTGCGGATTGTCCGTCGCGCATGACGGCCCACCGGATCGAAGCGATCACTTCGTCGTCGGTCAGCGGCGGCTGGTTCTTTCCGATCTCGTGATTTTGATACTTCTGGTTGAACTCGCGGATCGCATCGAGCAGTGGCGTCCCGGTATCAGCGGGGCCGGCTGTTGACTTACCGTCTTCTGATTCAATGCGCCCGCTCTGAGAATCATTTGGAACAATTAGTAGCGGCTCATCGGGGGGAAGTACAACTCCAGCATTTGCATCTGTGGAGGGAATGGAACGCGTCCACCGAAAGTCGCCTAGCTTGGGAGTGCCGAGCAGCGACTGCTGCGCACCGTTTGTCGTCAATGCGCCGTGAATCTCTCCATCGACGAGCCGAAGCGATATCTTCCCATTGACGCCGGGGCCAATCATCCAGGTTCCATTGAATCGGCGCTCAAACCGCGACCACTTAACGTGCATTCTGCCAGAATAAATCCAATCAACATCTCGACGCGAGTTTTCATTCGTTACCGTGACAGTACACGTGCCCTCATATTCCCCTGGCTCTCTCTGGACGAGTTTTACTTGCCCCCAGTCTTCGCTGTCCCAGCGGCCTGCGATATCAGGGGGCGCTGAGCCTGCGGACAGTACGGCTGCGAGAACAACAGCTCCAAACGCTGCGATCATGGCGATGACTCCTAGTGAACGACGCGGAAATGCAAAGAGGGGTTTCCTTTTCAAGGTAGGGGTGAGCGACGATGGCAGCGGAACGTCGGTTGGCTGCTGCACGTGCGCCAGAAGAGTTTCCAGCAACTTGGCAACTTCTTCGGCCGATTGATACCGATCCTCCGCACGTTTCGTCATTAGTTTCCCGATCACTTGGCATAACCACTCGGGAATATCGGGATTGATTTCACGGATCGGACGAGGCTCGGTGTCCGTAATCCGCCGCAGGATGCCATAGCTGGTATCGGCGCGGAAAGGCGGTCGGCCGGTACACATCGCGTACAGCACGCTGCCGAGACTGAACAAATCGCTGCGCTGGTCGATCTGTTCGCCGCGAGCCTGTTCGGGCGACATGAATTGTGGTGTGCCGGCGATAACGCCGGTTCGTGTCATCGTCGCGTCGTCGACGGCTCGCGCCAGTCCGAAGTCGGTGATGGCGACGCGTTCGACGCCGTTTTCCAGCAGGATGTTGGCCGGCTTGATGTCGCGGTGAACGAGCCCTTGTGCATGGGCAGCGGCCAGACCGGCGGCGATCTGTGAACCGATTCGCAGAATCTCGCTGACCGGCAGCGGTCCCTCGTTGTCGATCCGGTTTTGCAGCGACGCGCCGCGCAAATAAGGCATAACCAAATAGGGAAGCGACTCATCGTTCGACACGCCGTGGATCGCCATGACATTCGGATGTAGTACGGCCGCGGCGGCCTTCGCCTCACGGGCGAACCGTTTCCGCGCCGCACCGCTCGACGCCAGGTGAGATGCCAGCACCTTGATCGCCACGGTCCGATCGAGCGATCTGTCGAACGCTTTCAGCACGACGCCCATTCCGCCGGTTCCCACGACGCCGGAGACTTCGTAACCGCCCAGCCGGCCGAGCATTTCCGGATCGTCCGTCGGCGCGAGCGCATCGAGCACGTGCTGGATTTGCAGCGATCGTTGCGGCGGCCGCTCGGCGACGTCTTCATCGGTGAACTCGCTCGGCTGTAGAAGCTCGCCTGCCTTGCTCCAACAAGCGGGTTCGGCTGCACTTGCTTCCAACCGCTGACGGCAGGCGACGCAGTCGTTCAGATGCACGGCCAGTTCATTCTCTTCGGCGGCGTTCAGGTCGCCTCGCAAAAACGCTTCGAGCCGATGAAGGTCGCACGTTTGTGGCATGGGTTTCATGATTCCGCATCCTCGATTTCACGTACCGCTTCGCGCAGCCGCCGCATGATGCGGCTTCGCGCGAGGTAAATGGCTCCGATGGGCTTGCCGAGTTTCGTTGCCGCAACCTCGATCGTGTGCCCGTCGATCACGGTCATCTCGAACGCCTGCCAGGTGTCCGGCCGCACGTCCGTTCGCACGACGTCGGCCGCCTGCAAAAAGACCTCACGTTGATACTCCAGTTCAATCTGCCGCTCCGTTTCGTCGTCGGGCTGAGGCTGTTCGTTCAGCAAGCCCAACAGCGACGAACCGCCAACTGCCCGATCTCGCGGCTGGCGTGTGAGCGCGTTGATGATCGCGTTCCGGGCGATTCGCCTGAGCCAATGACGAAAGCGAACCGACTGGCCGCTGGCTTCCCAACGCGGGATCGCCGAGACAACAGCGATCAACACCTGCTGGGCCAGATCTTGAGCATCCGCATCCTGCATGCCCCGCCGCCGTGCCAGGCGATAGATTACCGGCCGATAGATTTGCGCGAACTGCTCCCACGCCTCCGCATTTTGCGGGTCTTTGACCTGCAGCAACAGGCTGTCACGGGTGTCCGGGAATTGCGTCACGTCACGGGCTCCTACTGAACTAAACACAGCCCAATGCGTATTTTGTCACGTGGCCTCGAAAAAAGTCACCCGTAAGAGATCATTCCGGGGGTATCCGACCGGACTGGCGACTAGTTGCTCCTCCGAGCTTTTGCATGCGTTTGTTGCGGCACAATACTAACAGACTAACAGTAGGCTCAGAATCAGACTCGGGTACATCGCGAATCCAGAAGTCCGCCTGATCGATCGGAGTCACAAGGGGCAGAGGTAGCGTTTCAGCGGGATCGCGAAAACGGGACAGGCACGAATCGTCCTGATTCGAGCCTGTCCCGTTTTCGTGGGGCAACTGCCGGAAGGTGCCGTCGGGGAGGAAGACGCCGTCGGTCATAAGGGCATGGATGTGGGGATGGAAATGGAGCAGCTCGCCGAACGTCTGGATACCGGCGATCATGCCGGGTAGGGCGTCGTTGCCCCCGGCCATTTCGCGATAGGTTTCGAGGATCGTTTCCGAGGCCAAATAGGCAAGCTGGCCTAGCAGGGGGCGCTCGTAGCGGAAATAGATCCGCAGGCGTTTGGGGATGGTCCACACGTACTGGCGGCGGGGCACCGGCAGACAGATCTGGTGGGCGATCCGGTCGGCCAACAACAGGGCGCATTTCTGGTGGCAGCTCGGGCAAAGGCACCGCTGGCGGCAGGAAAAGGGAACGAACATCTCGTGGCCGCACTCCGAGCCGCTGCACCGCACGCGGGCGAAGCGGAAGTGCAGGTCGCCGCAGCGGAGGAACTTGCGGACCACATCGCTGATGACGGGCCGCCAAAACCCCTAGCGTTTCTCGTACCGCTCGGGATAAAGCTGTTCGAACTTGGGAAAAAACCGTTCGATGATGCGGTATAGGGGTGATTGCCTGGGGCGACGGGGGCGGTAGACGGGTGCGGGCTTTTGCGACAAACGGACCACCGGAACACCACCTTTCGGCTCGGGGCAACAAGCAGGCCGAGACGACCGGTGGATTGTAGCTGCAATGGGACATGCGTACACTATCTCCGGCGGGCAGGAGTTGGGGTCTTGGTGGGGTGGTCGTGACGGGGACAGAGCGGGAAAGAACTCCTCTTGTCCGTCGAACCCGTCGTCACATGGCCTGTTCTTGCGCGCGTGGGTCTGACCCCTACGCAGATTCGACCCGATCCGTGGGCCGCGGTGTACTGGGTCGAAATGCGTCTTCGAAATGATGACGTCCGCTCCTTGGCCTGTCAGGTCCGAAGTGCATAAGGAGGGCGTGTCCTCTGTCAGTTGAGCGAAGTGGATCAGCCCCGCACGTCGACAACGCCGGCTGCAGTTACCTGCGTCGGTGAAATCGACTGAGTGCATTTGGCGACTTGCGGTTCGTGCGTTCGGTCGCACCCACCTGTGCTAGATGCGTTGACAGCTTTGCACGCTCAGGATAACCGTCATGAGTCGCGGACACGAGTCGCCAGCGGGCCTAGGTGATCGCTACGGAGTGCCCCTGCAGCAAGAGCGTACAAGTTCGGGCGCCACGGCGCTTCGCCAGCGTGTTCGCCGGCTCGCGAGGCAGTGCGAGACCGCCGATGTGCGGCCAACTGTCTCAAGTACCCGTCGCGTGTGAGACACGTCAGAAAAGGACCGTTTTCTCGGAGCGATCGGCGGTTTTGGGTTCGATTGTACCTACGTCGGACCTTCCGGACGCGGCTCGATGTCAAGCGTATTTGTGGTTTCGGCGCGTGGTGATTCGATGGGTGATGGATCGTTCACCCATCCGAATTGATCACTGAAATCTGCCGGAGTGAGGGTTCGTTGCACGCCTTCACTGAATGCCACGATGCGCGGATGCGTCGCGCCGGGGCCGATCCGGTAAGCTCCGTTCGGTTGCACTAACAAGACGCCGGACGACGAATCCGCAGGCAAGACGAACGTGGATCGTAATGCCAAATTCGCATCGTAGAACGAAACATGATTCCACCAACCCAGCGCGATCGCGGCGCCTTTCTGAGCAGTCGACACGAAATACTTTGTGTCTCGCGTTCGATGGTCCATTTTCCCGGTCTCGACGTCCAAGACGCCGAATCCATCGACGCCGCGAAAACAGACGTGGCGATTGTCGGGAAACCAGGACGTGCCACCGATCCACTCGTATGGACTGAGAGCCTCCGCGACTCTGTTGCGACTTTCCACATTCCAGACGCTGACCGTGGTCGTTCTCTCCGAGCTTGCAATGAACCTACCGTCTGGTGAGAAGACAACATCGCTCGACTTAACGCCGTCCAACGACGCCGAAGGCAGGAATGTGTTCGAGCCTGGCTCAATTTTCCAGATCTGAATCTTCGCGCCCGATTCTCTTCCTAAGTAAAGCACGCGAGCCACCTTGCTCCCGTCGGGAGACCAGGCCAATCCCTGACTTTCCCCTGAGCTTTTACGTTGATTCTCCTTCTCTCTCGTCAGCGTATGTGTGCTTTCGCCTGTGTTTACGTCGGTGATTTCGATCTCTTGCTTTGGGTTGGTCCAGGCGAGGTACTTCGAGTCCGGTGACCAGGCGACCCGCTTGGAGGGGTGGCTGAATCCAGATGGGCGAGTATTCTCGTCGTAGAAGTGTCCGAGTTCCTGGGCGACTTGTGTGCCGTCAGTGACCACCGCATGAGGAAGCTGAGGGCAGTAAAACGCTAATCTGCTACTGTCGGGTGACCACACCGCCGACGGACGCCGTGACAAGCGGACCTCGACGTTCCCATCCTGCCGAGCGTCTGGCAGACGGTAGAAGCGAACCTCCAGGTCAGCCGCCCGTGTGAGGCCCTTGCCCGACGGCGTCCACGGTACCTTGGAACGCCACGCTGCCAATCGTTTGCCGTCAGGGCTGGGTATCAACATCCAACCGTCTTCCTCGAATCGGACCAGCGGTTTGAGCTTCCTCAGGTCCCACAGCGCTGAACGCTGGAATTCGTAACGGAAGGTCGTCGTCAGCAGATCCAATTGCGGCAAGAACGAGCTGGAATCGAATTGGACCCAATCGGCGGTGCCCGACAGCCACTCGGCCTTGGTTTCCTCGACGTTCCAAAGTTCGACGCTGCCGTCGATCAGCAGCGAGATTCTCTTTGCATCCGGTGACCAATCAAGCTCCTTCGCACCTGACACCGATCCCGTGAGACGTCTCTCCCGGCGTACCAGTTCTTTCTTCGTACCCGTCTTCAAATCCCAGAGTGATACAGCGTCGTCGAAGTAGTTGACAATCATCGATTGATCGGGTGACCAGGCGAGTTTTCCGGAATAGATGGCACTTCCAATGGGAATGCTCTTGATGCGCTGCTTTTTCGCTACGTCCCAGATATCGATGTAGCAAGGCGAAGGGTGACTCCTCGACTCGGAAGGAGTCCTGGCACTCATTCGTCGCAGGCAGACAATGTATTGCCCCTCACGCGACCAAGTTGCTTCCCGCACATTTTCACTTTCAAGTGTACTGCTCTGTGTCCGCCGAGCGACATCCCACAGGTGAATTCCCGCCTCGCTGGCCGTTGCCAGCATCAGCCCGTTCGCGGCCCAAGGCCGATCGCTCATGGATCCCTTCACGCCGAAACTCGTCAGAGTTTCGCCGGTCTGAAACTCCCAGAACTGCACTCCGTTGTCGTGGAAAGCCAAGAACTCGCCGTTGGGTGACCAGGCGAGGTGGCTCGCGGATCGATTGATCTTTGTCACCAGGCGAGCCCCATCGGCGGCGACTTCCCAAACGCAGATCGACTCGGCTCCGCCTTTTCCCTGCGCTGACGCCAAATACCGACCGTCCGACGTCCAGGCGATCTGACGCACCGGTCCAGGGCACACGATAATCGATTCCAGCTCATGCGTCTGGACATCCCACATTCGTATCGTTCCGTCTCGGCCCGCGGTGGCGATCAAGGTTCCATCAGCGGAAAAGACCGCATCGCTGACCGACGCGCGATGCTGCTTGGGTTCCACGGTCCAGGACGTCACGCCACGCAGCTTGCCAGGCTGTTCCACCAACGCGTGGCCGGACAGGGGATCTCCTGGCCGAATCCCAAGACTATCCTCTGCCTCTCTTAACCATGCTGGTGCGGGACGTGGTTTTGGCGCAATGGTCTTACCGATGTCCGAATGGGCGAGATCTCCGATAGGACCAGCGTTTCCTTTTCTCGCCAGCGAAACCGTGACTCGCCGTTCTCGCCCGCGCAGGATGCTGAACTCGCGCGAAGAAAACTCCAGGCCCGACCGCTTTTCCTTGGTACGGATCTCATACACACCCGGCTTCACCGAGTTCTCTCCGATGGTCACGTCATATTCGTTGCCCGTCGCTTGATCGCGAATGGTAACGGATTCCCCTGCGACGAGGACCGCTACCGAATCATCGGCATCGATCACCAACGTCCCCTGGTTTGTGACAACGTAGATAATCGCGGCTGCCGCAAGCAACAACGCACCGGCGGCCGCGGTCAGCCATTGACGCGGTTTGCATCTCCGTGCCGGCAGAGCAAGCAGGGTCTGGTGGTCGAGGGACCTTTCGATATCTTTGATCCGTTCGGCAGTATCGCCCGCAGTCTGTGGCCGATCCGCGGGATCTTTGGCCAACAGATCCAGGATCAGCCTGGAGAATTCCGGGGGCAGATCTGAATTTAACTGATGCGGCGGTGTGACTTCGTCCTGCGAGACAGATACCAGCGTCGCCACCAGGTTGTTACCGGAGAAGGCCGGCTCGCCAGTAGAAGCGTGATACAACAAGCTGCCCAGACTGAACAAGTCACATCGTTCGTCGATCTCGACGCCGCGGACCTGTTCGGGGGCCATGTACCTGGGCGTTCCCAGAATGGCGCCCGAGTTAGAGACAGAGGACGGTTGATCCACAGCGCGAGCGAGGCCAAAATCGACAATCTTCACCTGATCGCCGCCCGATTCGAGCCATATGTTGTCAGGTTTGATATCTCGATGTAGTAGTGCGCGGCGATGCGCCGCGTTCAGCCCGGTGGCGATTTCGCGACCGATGCGCAAGATCTCCCGGGCAGGCAGTTTTCCCTCACGTTCGATACGGCTTCGCAGCGTTTCGCCTTCGAGTAGCTGCATCGAGAAGTAGGGAACACCCCGATCCTCGTCCACGTGATAGATCGTTACCACGTGATTGTGCTCGAACGCTGCTGCCGCACAGGCTTCACGTTGGAACCGTCGACAAGCACCTCGGCTTGCGGCCAACTGAGGCCTCATGACTTTGATCGCGACCGTACGGCCCAACTGCTCGTCTTCGGCCTTGAATACCACTCCCATTCCGCCCGCGCCCAATACTTCCAGAACTCGATGGTGCCCCAGACGCCCTAGTTCGTCATCCCGTTGTGCTGGCGCAAGCAGGCTGTGCAACTCGTCTTCACTGACCACGCATTTGAAGATCGAACCGGCTTTCAATCCGCTGAGCCGGTCGATCAAATCCTTGACGATGGGCTCATCATCTGCCGAGACAGTGTCTTCAGCGACGGCTGCTGCGCGCAGTGCGTCTGTCAGTTCGTCATTCAGGCCAAGTGCTTCTGCCCTCTCCAGACAGTGTTCGCAGTGAGCCAAGTGCGGTTCGTGGACCTCGGCCTGCTCGGCGGGTAGCCGGCCCGCCAAAAGTTGAGCGAGCGTTGAAGCATCGGGACAAGTCGGTTTGATCATGGCGACCTCCAGCGTGTGGTAGCCCTGGTTCAAAAGGAAACGCAGCCACACTTAACCATACGCACGGGTCCCAGATATCTGTCAGATCGCCATCGTCTTTTTTCTGCGATTCAACGTTCCCGTCGCATCAATCCAAGAGGCCGTCCAGTTCCACGCGTAAGCGTCTCAGGACTCGACTCTTAGCGACGTAGACAGCATTGACGCTCAGGCCCAACTCTTGAGCGACATCCGATGGCGGTCGGCCCGATACGACAGTCTCCCAACACGCCTTCCAGGTGGTCGGCTGAAACTCTTCCTGCATGATTTTCAGAGCACGGTGCGCGAGGCGTTGACGATATTCCGCCTCGGAGAACGACTCGATGTCAACCGGGACTTCCTGGTCGACGGAATCCTGTGTGTGATCCGGTCGACTTCTGCGTCGCCGGAAGTAGTCGCGGCATTTGTTGACGGCAATGGTGCGTAGCCAACTTCCAAAACGCTGTTGTCGGTCGTATTGGAATTTGGGCAGCTTCTTCACCAGAACCGCGAAGACTTCCTGCACCACGTCAGCGGTGTCGTCGCTGGGAACGCCTTGCCGCCGTACCCAAGAGAAGAGGACGGGTGTGTATAGACTGACAAAGCGAGTCCACGCTCCTGTCTCTTCCCCGGTGCGGAGGCGTGTGAGTAGGCTGGTTGAGGTGCTGATCATGGGGATAAAATCGGCTAACCCCGGATTATTCAAGCCGAAACGCGAGCGACCACCGATATCGTACTCGCCAATGCATGTTCTGGGAATTACGTGATGCCCGAAGAACTCTGACCGAGGAGACTTCGAAGAGAATTGATGCGGCAGTCACACAGCCCGTATTCGGGGCAATGTCTCACTGATCCATACATTTTCCGAGACATTTCAGGTATCCACCGTTTTCGCTGGCGCGTCATTTCGGTCAGATGGGACGATGTTCGATCAGCTCTGAAACCGATCCGAGAAAGGCCGCACGGTACTGCAATGCAGAAATCGTGATTCGGAAAGGCGGGCGCGCGGTAGTCACGTGCCACTTGCTTCCCTCGCAGGACGAATCCCGCGTTTCCTATACGTTCACTGTATCGCCCGAATACCTCTGTGAATCGGACTTTGTACTGTGGGAAGGAAGACTCGGTGACTTCACGGAGATCGGTCCAGACAACACCAGAGTAACGACCGTGCAACCTGACTTTGCCGATGTTCGCTTCCGCTTCCCTTTGGAGGACTTTGTGAACAGCGTGCGCGATTCCAAGTAGCACGCGAAATCGGAGTCAACCGCCAACCGCCGACTGCCGCACGGTCCGCCTGCGGATTTGCTTCGCTGACGGCAAGTTGGCCGCGATCGCCGCTGTTTTCTCATTAACCCGTCAGATGGCTGAGGTTTCTCGGACGAGTCGTAAATCGACCGTGCATGAAACACTCCTGCGGGGGTGGATCTCGCCGCAGTTGACGCCGGAGTCCCCCCCGCCCCCAATCGGCTGGCATATGACAGGCAATTGAGGCCGTGGCAGGAAAGGGCCGGCCGGAGGTTGCTCGGACACGCCGAATTCCCAAGGTGTTTCGCGATGGGTTGAGCTACAATCTGCCTTTCTCTGGCACTCCTTGCCTTTACTTTCACTGACGTGATGTCTATCATATCGGCAGACATGGCGTCTATCATGGAGACCAGCGTTATGGCCGTTCCGAAATCTGTCATTACTGCGGCCGAACTGGAAGTGCTGAAGGTCCTATGGCTTCATCAGCGCCTCACGTCGCGCGATCTAACTGAGCAGCTCTACGACGAATTCAATCGCTCGTCTATGGGAACTGTGCAGAAGCTGATTGCCCGGCTGGAGGCGAAGAACATG
This sequence comes from uncultured Pirellulaceae bacterium, assembly GCA_964623055.1. GTDB lineage: Bacteria > Planctomycetota > Planctomycetia > Pirellulales > Pirellulaceae > JADHUC01. Next base: position 4,859 of record CAZURK010000330.1, on the reverse strand, counting down.
GTGAGTCGCGACCGGAGCAGTTCGGTTCATCAATTCAGTGCAGCAGTAACTCGCGAAGAAGTCGCTGGGATGCAACTAGAGGAGTTCGCGAGCAGACTGTCCGGGGGTTCGCTCTCGCCGTTTGTGATGCACCTCGTGCAGGCCAAGCGACTCAGCAAGAAGGAAAAAGAACAGATACGCCGTCTACTTGAAGAGTAGGAGGTTGCCATAATGGTCACTTTTCTGTGCTGCGTCCTCTCGAATGTGGTGTTCGCGGGTTGTCTGTCAGTATTTGCCCTGGCTTTAACCAGAGCTTGGCGAAGTCCCCACCTCGCGCACGCGCTTTGGTTACTTGTGCTCATCAAGCTCGTCACTCCGCCAATCGTTCAGCTCCGACTGGATCGGTTCATGGTGACCAGTGCTGGAGAGAGTGCACCGAGCCAAATTGCTGTCGTTTCGGAGCCCTCGTACGTCCCTTCGTCGCCTCCTGATGGAATCTCGTCGCCGGTTGCCGCACCAGCGATTCCGCTGTCATCAGAACTGGGTGATGCTCCCAGCCATCACCGTGAAACGAGCAGGTGGGACACCATTTTGGCCATGTGGCCGCAATGGCTGCTGACAGCGTGGGGCATCGGGACGGTCGTCTTCATTAGTGTGGGCCTGCGCCAACACTTGCGGTTACTTCCGTTGATTGCAGGCAGTCAGGCACCAGACCCCGCGCTTGCCCAAGATGCGGCACAACTGGCTCGGCAAATTGGCTTGCCTGAATGCCCACCGCTGCGCGTGACTGCAGCCCATGTCTGCCCATTTGTGGCGCCCGGCATGAGAAAACCAACGGTTGTGCTTCCCAGGCGGTTGCTTACAGACCTGAATCGCGACCAAGTCAAGTCAATGCTCGCACATGAGCTGGCACACATTCGCCGCCGCGACCACTGGATTCGCATTTTTGAGGTATGCGTCCTGTCGTTGAATTGGTGGAATCCCATTGCATGGTGGGCCAGGCGACAGCTTCAATGGGCCGAAGAAGAGTGCTGCGATGCCTGGGTTGTATGGGTATTGCCAGAGAAGCGGCGAGTATATGGCCAGACTCTCCTGTGGACCATCGAATATGTCACGGGTGAAAGTGTACTGGCTGCACCCGCCGGATCATCGTTCCATAGTTGCCAATTGGAGAGGAGAATTGATGTGGTGATGAATCGAATGGTGGGTCGTCAGATGTCGCGACCAGCGCTTGCATTCATGCTGACAGTTGGGCTGCTCGTTTTGCCGATTGGAGCCACACAAGGGGTTCGGGCAGACGCGCCTGCGGTGGCACCGGAAAGTGGTGATGGTCACGTCGTGGGCTCATCAGCCGATGCGACACCGGTCGACGTGGAAGCGTCTGACGTTGGTAGTCTCTCATTCGACGGAATCGTCTTCGAGCGCGTTCTCAGCCATGGAACGCATCGGCCGCTGTTTGTCGACCTCGATTCAGGGCGCTTCATGACTCCACCCTCTGAACTATTCGATGCTGGGAACAGGCAAGACTTTTCGCTCGCATACCTAACGTTTACGGCAAAGTTGAAAGCTTGGATTCGTCAGCAGGGGATCGATGCTGCCGTACAAACTGATGGCAGCTCCGTAACAATCGTCGGCATCGAACTCCGAGTCGGGGAGATGCTGGCACCTTCCGATGGCGGATCCGAGTTAACTCCACGAAAGGTCGTACAGCTCGTAGAAGAATCAGGTGGAGGAAAGTGGATAACCTGCCGACACACGTTCTCCGACGACACGTATGGCTCAGTTTTGCCATTCATCACTCGTGAAGGGGCCGTTGGGTCACTTTATATTCAGGGACTCACCGATTTGCGCGGTCCGAATTCGATCACTCTGCGCTATCAAATCGTGCGGCCGTTTTCCGCAAAGAGTCAAACACAGCAATCACCTGAACCCGCCATCCTTGGTGATTTCGCTGGCTTCCTAGTGGTGGACGCCAAAGGCGGCGATCTACAACTGCGACTGCCGGGCGGTCGTGGCACAATCACTCTCAAGGAAGGCACGCTTGTGGTGTCATCGGCCGCACATCGAGACCTCTTGGCGGCGAGAGTTAATACGGGCCGCCTGGACATCGATGCGGTTAACAGACGTGTTCTCGTATTCGGGCGGGGACGGCAAGCAACGCTACGGCCTGTGGGCGACAAAGTACGCGTCGAAATGGAAGACCGGGTCGCCGACGATACCAAGATAACGCTGCTGATGCCAGAACTGAAGATATATCAGTCACTCGATTGGAGGAACAAGTAGGATATCCTTGGTGCTTCGTCCGGTCGCCCGTGTCGCGGAAAACGGTCACCCGGAGCTTCTTGGGACTCGCCGGATTCCCAACCCTATGCGAGGCGCGCTCGCAGTACCGCAAACGCCTCGTCGGAGCAATTCGGGACGGGTCCTCCTGAAATCCGCTGATTCCGAGCCCGGGGAGGCCAACGGATTTCAGGAAGATCACCCAGCAGCCGAAACCTCGTAGCCACAAGCTGTGACAAACCGCTAGAATGATGACCTCGTAAAGGAGGTATATCGATGACTTATGGGTACTCTTGGGTTTCGTCGTGTCTTCTTAGGACGCTTGTCGCCAGCAGCCTGCTCGTCGGCGTGGCGACATTGCCTGGGAGAGTACGCGCGGAAAAGCGGTTGCGGCTGAGCTTGATTTATCTGAACACGGAGAGCGATCGCGCAGAAGAGTTCACCGAGTTCTTCCGCAAACACCTTGTGAAGGTCGAAGCGGCCAATCGTGATGGCTTCGATGCGAACCGAGCGAGCGCGTTTGATGTGGTGGTCTTGGACTGGTCGCAGCGCGACACTTCGTCGAAAGACGCCGCTTCGCCCCTGGGTGATCGCGCAGCTTGGAGCAAACCGACCGTGTTGCTTGGCAGCGCAGGGCATTTATTGGCATCTCCCTGGTCGATAATTGGCGGCAGTGGGTGAACGTGCTTGGAACCTCTCGCGTACGGGTTGCGCGACCACACAATCTTGCAGAAGCCGTTTGCCATCGACCGATCGAAGATGGTGCAAATCGAAACGCCCGAAGCGTGGCGAGACGATCTTGATGACAAAACCGTCGAGGTGCTGCCTCTCGTGAATGACACTGACCGACCCTGCGACGATGGCTGGTGTACGTATACCTACGCTCATAACGCGCCGGAACTGGAAGTGTTCTGCGGAGGAGTGAACAGCAAGACGCCGAAGGCGGGCGGATTGTGGCGACAAGGAAACCTCATGCACTTCGGCTTCGAGCAATCGCCGACCGAGATGAACCAAAACGGTCGTTGGCTTTTGTTGAACTCGATTGCTTACATCGCACGCTTCACCGACGATCGACCAATCGCGAACACGCCGTCACCTTTCGCGCCCGCAAGGACCCGATTCTCTCGGCGCACGAGCGTGAAACGGGCAATCGAGCGAGGCGAATTGGGGCTCGGTTCTCTCAAGTACTACTTGTCTTCGGAAACCTATGCCAAGCTCAATGAAATGACGCAGACGCAACGCGAGCAATGGTACGCGCAGGCCGGCCCGTTTCTGCGCGCTGACGAAAAGGGAAAGATCGTCGTGGACGACGAGGCACATTCCTTCGGCATCTCGCCGGCGACGCTTGAGTTCTTTGATCAAGCAATCCGCGCAATTGCGCAGGGCAGCGAAGAAGCCGAAGTGGCCCAGCGGTTGCTGGAGCGTTACGCGCCCAGCGGCCCCGAGCGCGGGGACGCCAACGCGGACGCGCGGCGAGTAGCTTGGCAAAGCTGGTGGACCGAGCACAAGCAGTTTCTGTTCTTTAGTGACACAGGAGGCTATCGATGGTACGTGGATGGCTTGGCAAAATCGCGCGACGTTCCCACACAGGAACTGCGCGGAGTGCGACGAGCAACTCTCGATCCAATCAAGGTTGAACAAGAATCGGGCGGGCTGCCACGTGAATGACCCCGAAACGTTGGCCTGGCAGATATTTCTCAGGAGGATGATGTTATGCGAATGGTTTTCTTTCTCTCGATGGTGTTGTTCGCGATTGTGAATAGCCCAGCGGCCGAACCTCTTGACCTGAGCAGGAGCGATCGCAAAATCACGAAGGAGCCGGAATACACGGCCAAGCAACCGTTGTATGGACTTGTGGTCATCGGTCCCGACGCGAAGAAACGGTACTGGATGGTCCTGGACAAATCGTCCGCCGACAACGAGAAGTACGATGTTGTTTACGTGGACTTCAACGGCAACGGCGATCTCACGGAACCGACTGAGAAAGTGGCCGCGAAGTCGGACGGCTCGCGAGTCAGATTTCAGTTTCCCGACGTGATTGATCTCAAGACGGGCATCAAGCACACGGGCTTCAACTTATCCATCGCCGACCGCGATCCCGCGACTCAGATGGCCAGCTTGCTGTGGAAAGGAGAGCATAAGTTTGGCGGCGGATATCCCGAAAATCCCGACAACGGCTACTTCCGTTTTGGATCATCCCCGGAGATAGCGCCGATCTTGTGGATGAACGGTGACGGACCGTTTCGCTTCCAGCGTTGGTATAGCGGGGAACTGAGGATTGGCGAGGCGGATGACTTCAAGGTCTTTCTGGGTGTGCTGGGAGTTGGGCAAAGCAGCTTCTGCGCTTTTCAACACCATGTGCTGCCGGAGGACGAACCGGTCGTAGCAACGCTGATCTACAATGACAAAGATGGGAAAGAACGCCGGGTGAAATCGGTGCTTGAGGACCGATGCTGAGCGATGCTATATCACGGCCCGGTTCGGGTCCCCGCCGACGCTCGTCCAGGAAGAGCAATTGTCCGCGTCCAGTTGACTAAGGAGTCCGCGGGACTGTCCCACGCGGCGCGTCGAGAGACTGAAAGGCGAGACAGTTTCGGTGT
>CAZURK010000329.1:0-16508 GCA_964623055.1 uncultured Pirellulaceae bacterium | reverse complement strand
ACTACCCTCCTGCAACTGGTGTACTACGAAATATTCGGAACAACCTCCCAAGTCCTCTGGGGCGGTTTGTGATCGCCCCGAGCATCTGCTGACGACAATTCGCCAACTCCTCGCGAGTCACCGCGTCATCCAGCCTGCGTTGGATGGCCAGATCGAGCGTTGGACGCAACTGGTCCAGACTGTCCTGCATACCACTAAGGCCCGATTCCAGCGCATCGCAGCGTTCGGCCAGTGCATCCGTAGCCTGCCGTTGAATGGCCTGGACCTCCTGCATGCTCTCGACGATCCCGGCAAGTTCCGTGTCCACACGCCGACGTGTCTGCTCCAAATCGCTTTGGGTCTGCCCTAGGGTCTGTCCCAGTTGCTTAGTGTTCCTGGCCACCTGATCCGAAAGCGTTTCGTTCGATCGTCTCACCTCGGCAACTTGTGAATTCACGGATTTTCGCTGGCGTTCGATGTCCTTGCCCAGACTCCCAAGAGCGTTGGACAATTCCTCCTTAAGATCCGCCCTGACCAAATCCTGCAACTCGTGCACATAGTCGAGGCAATCAAGGTAGTCTTGCTTGACCGCCCCCAGTTCCTCCGCTTGGCGACACAACAGCCGGATTGCTTCGCCCAAGCCCCCAAGGACGCTCGCGAAGTCACCGTCCGGTTTCGCCTCCTGCAGTCCGCCTGAGGCCAGGCGGTTCTTGGCCGCATGCTGTCCGTTTGTGGTCGATAGGTATCTGGCCAACGGAGAATCACAAAGCGGTACCGCGTCGTCCACCGAGCGTTCCTGCGCCGAGCCCTGGTAGACGGCCTCGTAGTTTTCCATGCCGCCTTTGTCGCCGATGTACATCAAGACACGACGCCCCTGGTCGTGCTTGACGGCGATGCCGAGATGCCACGGAAGATGAATTCGCCACAGCCCGCCATCGGCCGTAGCGTGCAGCTTGCTCTCGTGAAACTTACCGCCCGCAAGCCTCTCCACCAAAGCCTGCTTCTGGCGTTCCTGGAGGTTCTGAAACAGTTCCACGAACTTCGGCTTGACGCGAAGCTCGACACCCGATCGCTTGCCCCCGTGGGCTTTTCGCCTTTTGCCTGCCATGTGACAATTCCTTCTTGCTCGCGCCACGAGGCGTCGTCCGCTGACCCGACGTGGCTGATGACGTTCGGAGGGCACTCCCTTTGCCGTCGACCTGGACTTGACAATACGCGGAAACCGAGGAAAGCTATCAATAGCTAGAGGAGATTCACAAACACGCAGATACATATACAAGCACCGTACTAGATCCGTTTTGGTATTGTGTACATGATACATACTCCTCCGCCCAGGAAAATAACCCTGATGAGGTGTTTTGGCGTTGATTCATCTTTCCTTTTTTCTGCAGCAGTCAAGCCGCAAAACGAAATGACCAAGAGCCGGTGATAGGAGCCCGGACCCAACTGACCGAACGGAGGCTTCCCAGCGGATCAACTGCAGCCTGATGTGTCTTTTTGGATAGGATTCGAATGGCTAAAACGAGCAGGTTACTGCAAGATCGGTTCGAACTTATGCGCAAAGCTGCGTTCCTGGCTTCCGAGGGATGGCAGCAGCAGGCTATCGCGCGCAAACTCGCCATTAGCCAAGGAACGGTGTCGCAGTTGCTCGGCCGCGCCAAGAAGGATGGCCTGCTAGTCACGGTCCCGCATTTCAGATGCGAGGCTGAAGAAAGAGAGTCGCTGCGCCGCGAATTGTACCTGCAAGAAGGAGAGCTTCAGGAGAAGCTGTACCACGTCGCGAGTCTGTCGACTCCGCGTTGGACGATCGTTCCGGAACTGCACGTTCACCATTCCACCCAGGCATTGAAGGAAGCCCAGGAAACGCTCGATCCCCATGATGCGAAAATGGCAGAGGCTTGGGACAATGCCGTTCTGGGTTGGGCAGGGAATGCAGCACCACATGTGTGGCAATTGTTGATTCGCTGTCGCACTTGTGGGATTGCCTGGGGACGCCAGTGCCGAGGGATTACGGATGCGCTGGACCGCATGCGGCATCGTTTCATGAAGGATCCACCACGAGACGAAGTCCATATCGCGCCGCTTTGGGGCCCACGCTGGACAACCGCGCGAAGCGTCGACGATACGGTCTTCTGCAATCATATCAAACTGTCGTCCAATGCCCTTGCCGAGGATCTCACGCTGATTCTGAACAGAGGAAACCGGCGCATCTTCGAGGAGTATGAACTGGCCGGTATCGACCTGGTGCCGTTTACAGATGTGGCTCTGAACGGTGAGCAGGACCAGGAGGATGTGAAGCTGTCCGAGGACGACGAACACTGGAGGCAGGAACTCCGCCACATCGATACATACCGTCGCGATCTTGAAGAGTACTGTCCGGGATATAGGAAAACCTTTGGCCAGGGGAAATGGGACGACAAGAAACGAAGATTCGAGAGGGATGAGAATTGGCGAATCGTCCCCAAAGACCGCGAGTCCCGGGGATTGGCCCGAGAACTGGACGGGATCCTGATGTCCTGCGGTCCGAGTGGAACGTCACGCTCCTTCCCCCCCTCGGAAAACACATATGGAGGAGTGGATATCAAATGGCTCCAAAGAGTTACTGTCGGGGATCTTGGCGGAGTGATATTCGCCAGAGAGGGCATCGAACGCGAACCGCTGAACGGCCTATCTCCAGATGCAGAACGCAAACGCCAGTTTGAACGGCTTCGCCAGCACTGGCTCGGCGTGACTGAAGAGCATCTTCGAAGCGTTGCCGATCGGGCGGTCGAGGAGGGTCTGCCGGGGAATATTGTGCTCGCCGTCGGCACTCGTCGCCGAGACATCGTAACGCACTCGCTTAAGCGGTCGCTGATCAATCATCTCTTCGTAGACCACACGTTAGCCGACGCGTTGAATGACTGGCTAGACGAGCAACTTGCTCCCCGAGGGTAATTCCGATCTGGGCCGGATCTGTAAGGATGCTGATGCGTCTGGCGTTAGGTCCGTCACCGCAGCCTATGTGACTCGGAGAGCCTAGCCCCTCGCTGGTCCTCGATGTGCGTGTGGAATGGGCCGTTTTCAGGTCGCAGTTGCGGCGCGAAATCTTGAAGCGTGCCTCTTGACTGCAGACGCACCGGCTTCGCTAGAGGCTGGCCGTCGGCTGGTTGGATGACCCACAAATACGCGGCCGTCGGATCTGGTTGACCGTTGGTGAATCTGTAATCGACGCTGAAGCCCATGGCGGTTCCCGTGGGGAGAGTCTGGGCCAGCGCCGTGCCAGCCGACAGTTCGATCGAAACTCCGCTTAACTTCGGCGGCTGGGTCTCCGGCCGCGTCTTGGGAGTCCGTTTTTCACGGTCCTTCTTCGCCGCCTTCTCTGATGTGTTATCATGCGACCGAGCCACGACCGGTTTCGTTTCGATCGGCTTGGACGCAGGCTTCTCGGTTTCGGGTTTGGACTCGGCAGGAGCTGCCGCTGGAGTCTCCTTGGGTTCCGCTTCAGCGACCGATTGTTCCGCGGGGGTGTCGCCGGAACCGCCGAGCAGGGACGTCAACACGATAGCCAGGATCAGCACAGCGACCACGCCTCCGCCGATCCATAACGCTAGAACGACCGATCGATCCATGCTCTCCGCTTGCCGCGGTAGTCCGCTCAAATACCCAGGGCCTGTCGCGTGCAAAGGAGTGCCTCCCGCGCCTGCCAGCGAATCGTGGACCGGCGCGGCCGACTGTTCGAACCCTGAAACGTTGCCAAGATCCAACGGATCGTCCACGGCGGAGGAAGTCGCCGGCGGCAACGGCGGAATTGCCAACGGTTGTGCGCAAGAAGGGCAGTTCACTTGTTTGCCGGCAAGTTCGTCGATAGCTCGAAAGCTCTGCCCACAACGGCACGTCACAACAACCGGCATGGCTGCGTCCTCCGCACTCACGGCGCCGTTGGCTGGTGCCAAGCCGAGGCCCAGAATGCCTGATCCAGGGAGTAGACGTCGATCGGATCGCCCCGCGTTTGACTCGCCGGGATGATGCCGAAATGTTTCATCTCGCGGAAGTAGTGCTCGTTGGGACGGAAGCCGGGCATGTCGAATCGTTTGATCTCGGCCAAGCGGTCTGCCGCGGCTTGGATTGCCGACAGCATTGCCTGATAGTCGGCGTCTTCGGTATTGTTGAAAACCTCCTCGGAGCACAAGCCGTAGCCGCCAGCATCGCGGGAAAGCGGGGCGCGGAGCAGGTAAGATCTCTCTGGACATGTCAAACTGCACAGTGACAACGCCGGGTCGGCAGCGGCGAACTTCAACGGCAATCGGGCCCATGGTCGGATATCGGCCCCTTCCCACGCTAGTCGCGGATGGCTGTTCGCCTTCACGCCATGGCAGTCGCCGCAGCGTCGGATCATCGTCTCGACCGGGAACTTCACCGGCGCGATGCCGGATAGATAGCTCGCATACGTGCCGGGATAGGTGGCTCCGGTTTCGATCCAGAGGATCAAGGTCATTCGTTCCAGCGGCGTGAGTTTGACGTCGTGGTGGCCGCCGTCGATGTAGTCCAATAGCCGGCTGGCGGAACTGCCGATGGACCGCGGCGGACGATTGCCATGTCCGTTGCGCGCGTCGGAGATCAACTGGTGTTTGACAATCGTCCAGTAGCTCGTGCTGTAGGCCGGCGTGTGATCGCCGCACAAATCGACGTCGCCGTCGCGCTGATCCGGATTGTGGCATTCGACGCAGTGGCGGTCGAGGATCGGCTGGATGTCACGAGGAAAATCCGGTACGTCGGGAATGCCTGCGAACGGCTCGATCCGTCGGGGCGGCCGCCCGAGGGCGAGCAGGCTTCTGGAAAAAGGGGACAGGTCCAATTTCCCGGAACGGCCCGGAGGGTGCTGCGCAGAAATTGGACCTGTCCCCTTTTGCCAGTCGGGTGTGCTGGTCCGCTGTTCGTGACATCCGGAACAGCTTGTCGTCTCGCCCGGTTGGACCGTCACGAAGCTTTGCATTCGTTTGATCGACAAGTCGTTTTCGTCCAAGGCCACGAAAAACAACGATCGCATGGCAGGCAGTTCGATGTAAGCCGACCCGTCCGGTTCGACCGGCACCGTGCCCAACACCCGTGCCAAGCAAAACGTGCCGCCAATTGTGAGTGGCTCCATGTGGGAGATCTGGAACGTGGGGTGCCCCGGCATGTTGAAGTTGACCGGCTTGGCAAGCGATTCCAACACCAGCAGTTTCTTCACATCGCCGGGTTCCACACCTTCCATATTTCGCCCATTGGTCACATCGGCCAGCACCAGTCGTCCGGTTGGGCTCTCCAGATCAAGCCTGGATGGAATGATCCGCTCTCGCGGTCGCGATATGATGGCCCGCGGCTCTTGGCACTCAAGACCCGCGTCGGCTGGCGGAAGAGTGTAAATGGGCGTGGTCAGGCCGTTGGCATCCATCAGCAGGATACTCGGGCCGCGGGCAACCAGAAAGCTGTCGGCGCTCAGCGGGTAGGGATCGCGGAAGTCAGCCGACTGGCTAATCCGCCGGGCAAACTTCTGCTGGTCGGGTCCGGCGCGGGAATCCACAACCGTGATCCAACCCGAATGCTCGCGCCGCCCGTGTCCCGGCGAGAACGATGACACCACCTGCTTGGTACCGGGAATCGGCAGCGTGTCGATCATCACGATTCCCGGGTGCATGTTCCCGAAGTAGATCATCTGGCCGGTCCCGTCGGGATTCATGGTCCACAGGTGATGGAATGCGACCTGGCTGCGGTCGACGTACTCCCAGCGTGTGAACAGCAGGCGGCCGTCGTTCAACACGCAAGGTGTGTTTTCCTGCTCGATGTTGCTGGAGATCATGCGGATGTTCCCGCCGTCCGGGTCGCAACGGTGCAGGTTGGCCACCAGCGTAGACCAACAAGGCACCCACCGCTTGCATCGGCTAGAGCAGAAAACGATGTCGCCGTCGGGTAAGTAGGTAGGCTCGAAATCGTCGAACGGACCATCGGTTAGTTGCCGCAGGTTGGTGCCGTCGATGTCGATTTCGTACAAGTGATAGTACGGCTGGCCGCCCTTGCGGTACGAAAACAGGATCTTTCGACCGTCGTAATGAATCTGCGGGTCGCGGACGCCGCCTCTCGGATCGTCCAGAAGTGCGGTCAGCTTTCCGGCGCGCAGATTCAACCGACACAGACGCCCGCCGTCGCCGTACAAGGGGCTTTCGGGCTCGAACGACCAATAGCCGAAATTGGCGTACCAATGTCCGTCCTTGCCGGGTTGTCGCACTGCGAAGACGATCTCTTCCACCTCGGATTCCCGGATTCGCGCCAGGTTCTTGGCGTGCTGCTCAGCTTCGAACTTCTCAAGGCTCCCGCGGCGACTGGCGTAGTGATTGGCTATTTCGTCGGCCGCGAGCACTCGGTCGTACACAGCCACGTCGTCAATCGTGCCCAGATAGTCGCGCTGGTGCTCGTCGATATTGGCGCCAATGTGAAATGTGCCGTTCAGCACCGTGTTGATACGAGTCTCGATCTGGCCGGCCAGCTTGCCGTCGTAATAGAGCCGGGCGATCGCTCCGTCGTACGTACCCACGACGTGGTGCCAGCGGCCAAACTTCACACCACCCGAGATGCTTGCGTGCAGATCAGGTGGGTTGTTTCTGAAGAAGAACGACATCGTGCCCGCGTCTCGCAGCCACAGCCCACGAGCCTGGCCAGTCACTGGACTGCCGTAAACGAACAGTACTTTGTTCGACGCACCGGGCGCTGGTCGGAACCACAGACTGATTGAACCGGGCGAGGCACCGATTGGCAGACCGACATCCGAGCCTTTCACCTCCTGCAGCGCAGCGGTAAAGTCCAACACCTGCGACCCAAAAGGCCCGTCCACGCGTTTCGCCTTGGGCGAACCTTGAAGCGTGCCGTGGTTGTCTCCATCAGCCCGGTCAACCGCCCGGTCACCCGACGGCTCGTCGAAGTCCCAATACGCCACCAGACCTTTGTCCGAGGGTGGTACGGCACAGACGATTCCTGCCCAAAGAAGCACTGTGACCACCGCCGTGGAATACTGAACAAGAGCCCTTCCCATTACGACATCCTCCGGGAAAACCTGATGAGAGCGACGCCTTCATCGAGCAGAACTAAAGTGTATTCCGTCACCAAAGAAGATACCAGCTATTTTGCGATTTGAACTCAATGCCCACAATAGTGCGTGTTGATGTAACGATTTGCGGGGAGCCTATCACAGGAAGGACATCATATTCCTGCCTAACGCCTGTTCCCAAAAAGATGAGGCAGGAATATTCTGGAGCAGGAATATTTCGTCCAAGATCTTCGCGGCGAGTTGTCGTCACAAGTCGTTACGTGCACCGAAAACGAAGCGAATTCTGACAGGCGCTGGCCGCACCGTCACCCGTGAAGGTTCGAATAATGCACTTCTCGCAGCGTGTCGATCTGGTCGTGAACCTGTTGAAGTGGCCGATTGCGGTAGTCGCCCTCTTGCTGCTGCCGTTCAGCGTGCTGGCGTCGCTCGGCCTACTGAAGACGATCGTCGAGGATCCCAAGCCGGTCCTGCCACTGCTGATTGGGCTGGTAGTTTACGTAGCCCTCTGGTGGCGGTTCTTTCGTCGGCCCATCTTCGGGACGTTTCTGTCAACGCTGGAACACGAACTGACGCACGCGCTGTTTGCGATCGTCACGTTCCACAAGGTGACCGGTTTGCGAGCCACATGGCGAAGCGGCGGGCACATGACGTATCAAGGAGCAGGGAACTGGTTGATCACCGTTGCCCCGTACTTCTTCCCGACCATCTGCATGTTCATTCTGGCAGCGTCAGTGTTACTTCCCGCGCCACTGCGCATGCCGATCGGTGTGCTAATGGGTGCGACAATCGGGTATCACATCACGTCCACGTATCGCGAAACGCACGCCGGTCAAAGCGACTTGAAGAAGGCCGGATGGCCCTTCTGTCTGCTGTTTCTGCCGACAGCCAACATCATCAGCTACGGGGTGCTACTTGGCTTCTGCCACGGGGGCACATCCCGGATGCTTGCCTTTTTCCAAGCGATTTGGCCTTGGTAACCGAGCGAGTTATGGCTCGCGAACGGCAATCACTCGCCAGCTTGTGACTATTCGGGCAAGTTGACCTTTGCGTCTTCGTCCAGGATACCTTCGAGTTGAATACTGCAGACGACGGGGCCTTTCTTCGTCATGGTGATCCACATGACGTGATCGAATTGGCCGGCTTCTGGTCCGCCCAGTGCGCTGGCCCCGCCAGTGGTGGCCAAGCGGAAGTATTTGTTTCCGTTCTTGACCCACTTGCCGTATCGGTGATGATGGCCGGCAAACACGGTGTAATTGCGGCCATCGAGCAACTTTTCGATCTCGTTGAAACCGGTCAACCGTGTCGCACCGTCCTGAGTCTTCGCACGTTCGAGTCGTTTCTCGTCTTCTAGCCAAAGCGGCTGGTGGAAGAACAGACAGACCCAACGAGCATCGCTGTTCTTCGCAAGCGTTTCCTTCGCCCAGGCAATCTGATCTGTTCCCATGCCAGCTTTGTACTTGCTCTGGGCGTCCTGAGAATTCAAGCACATGAAAAGCACGTCTTTGTAAACGAACGAATAAAAGTCGGGACCGTACAACTCTTTCCAGATCCCGGCCCCCACATCGTTGTTGAAGTCGTGATTCCCGGCTACACGAAAAAACGGCATCGACAACGTTTCCAACATCTCGTCGACCTTCTGACGCTTTTCACGCACGATGGCTTCGTCAGTCAGCGGCACCATTCCCTCGCCGTATCCGTGAATAAAGTCCCCGACCGACAGCACGAACCTGGGCCGCAGGAGTTGCAGTTTTTCCAGCGCGGCCTTGAATACGCCCTCGCGCGGCCTCGCCGCTCGATCGCTAACGATGGCGAATTGGAATTCGCCCGCGTCGTCCAAATAGTTCTGGTGAGTCCACGGTGTTGGCCCGCCCGACGTGGTCGCCTCCTGTTGGGCAGCGGCCGGCAGCACAAGGATCAACAGCGTGGCAATCACAGCAAATAAGCTGACGAAGTGCAACTTGTGTTCGTGACGTCTATTCTGTGTAGTCATGTTGTCCATCTCCTGTGTTGGTGTGCTTCTACTAAGATCTGGCTTCTACGGGACTATTAGCCGGCGCGCAAGGCACTGAATTGACAGTCTGCCTCGCGGCGTGCAAACACATCCTATCCTCGTGGAGGAACTTCCGCAACTGTGTGGCTCCGTCCGCTCGGCTAGTCTTTCTGGCCTTCGTTGAGCACCAGCCAAGTACCGGTCTTGCCCGCCACTGCGATGTCGGGGCGGTCGTCTCCGTTCAGGTCGGCGACGCAGATCTGCATGCCCGTACCGATGCCGGCGCCGGGTGGGCTGATTGTGTGGCGGATGAACTTGGCGGCTGAACGATCCCAGCGGTAGTAGTACAGACAGGCACCCTCGTTTGCACCAGGATCGCGTCCGCCGTGGCCGCGAACTCGTTTGCCGGTGATCAACTCACTCTTGCCGTCGCCGTCCAGGTCAGCCCAAGCCATACTGTGCGCTTGCGACCACGAATCGTCGATCAAGTGTTCGGTCCACGTTGTGGTTCCGTCCGGTTTCGGTTCGCCCTGCTCCCACCAGTAGACGCCATAGTTATGGCCTTTGCCCCAAACCAGATCGTTGCGGCCGTCGTCGTTCACGTCCACGACCAGAAACGGGGAACTTGCGCTGCGCAAAGCGGTTTCGGTGTGCAGCTTCCACGGCGCCGCAAACGGATCGCCCTCCGGACATTCGTACCAACCAACAGCACAGAGGATATCGTCGCGGCCGTCGCCGTTCACGTCCCCAAACGCGTAGCCGTGCCCGCTGCCACCTTCGCCCAGGACAATGCGAGTCGCTGTCGGGTTGCCGTCCGCATCCTTGATGATTCTCCAGCAAACGAACGGATCCCTCTGCACCCAACAGTGCACGATGATTTCTGGCATGCCATCGCCGTCCAGGTCACGGAGATGGAACGCCTCGTTCTGAGCGCGGGCGTCGACCAACAGTTGCGGCTTCCACTTCCAGCCTCTTGCCAGCGCCTCCTTCCCCGGATTCTTATACCAGCAGTACTCCGATTCCGTCCACCCGCCGGAGAAGACGTCGATCCATCCGTCACCATCCACGTCACACACGTGGTCGCCGTTGTTGGCGAAAAAGCCGCCACTGCCGAAACCGAGCGACACCTGTGGAATATCCCGCACGGGCCGCGGAATGAAATCCGGCGCGGCGTACCAATGGGTCCCGGCAATGACGTCCAGCCTGCCGTCACGGTTCACATCGGCAACCGCACAGCCTTCGTTTGGATTGACCATTAGACAGCGTGCTGAGAACTCCAGGCCCTTCGTTTCCTCGGCGGAAGCGACGCCTGACAAGCAGATACACGGCAAGACGGGGCCCAAGGCAACAAGGCCCGGCAGCAGACAGTACGGCAGACGGGAAACAGACATAGCAGACCTCCTTTATTGCTTTCGGAGAACAAAAACGACGTCCTCCGTCTCAGGGCCAAGCTGGATTGGGCTTTCAAACCGATAGTTGAAATCGAAGACCGCCGCAATCTTGAACTCGGGAATCGCGGCCAGCAGTCTCTGGAATTGCACACGCGTGTAGGTGCGAAATATGATCTCTTCGGTCAAGCGGAAGGTCTTCGTGGGCGTGTACACGTCGCAAATCATGCCGAGCCGTTCCTTCCGGCGGCGAAGGTCGCGTTCGATCGTCCACATGTGTGTGTTCACGCACAAATGGCCGCGACGCGCCGACCACGATTCCTCTTCCATCGGCTGACCGGCCGTCGGAGTCAGATGGAAGCCAAGCACGTACAAGCCGCCTTTGGCAAGGCACTTCGCCACGCATCGCAGATGATCCCGAGCGGCTCGCCCGTCAACGAGATGTAAAAAACTGCCGATCATGTTAAACGCGGCGTCGACACTGCGGGGCAATCGGAAATCAGCCATGTCGCCCACAAACGCCGAGGCGGAGAAACCGTGACGCTCCAAACGGTGATTGCAGTAGTCGACCGCGCGAGGATTCAAATCCAAGCCGGAGACCTGATATCCGGCTTTCGCCAACCGGTACATCAATCTTCCGGTTCCGCACGCAGGCTCAAACGCGCAACGGACTTCGCGTTCGGCCAGGTTCTCAAAACAACAAAGCAGAAAATCGTATTCCGCTTTCCAGTCCGAACCGTAGACCAAGTCGTAATACCGCGGATAATCGTAGATGCTTGCTTGGATCAAATCGTCCTCTCCAGCATGACATAATTCTACCGGCGAATGTCGAAGGCGTACAGAAAGTCACCGTGCCGGATGTAGAGGCGACCGCCACACACCACGGGATGAGCCCACGTGGGCCCCTTGCCGCCGGCGGGCAACTGAAAACGACTGGTGATTTCAAAACGGTCTGAATTGGGCGGCACGAGTGCAACTGTGCCTTGATCGCCGAGCAAGTACAACATCCCATCGGCATAGGTCAGTGTGCCGGACCGCCGTCCAGGGGGTCCATTGGCAGAGTACATCGTTTTGCCTGCACGGAAATCGAGGCAGGCCCAATGTCGATTCCGGTGATTGCCATCGGCGTGGCCGTACAAGTATCCGTCGACCAAGACAACTCCGCCGTGTTCGTTGTCCAGGTCCTTTGTGTGCCAGACACGTTCGACGCTGCAATCACGACCGTCGACCTGCAGCCTCAGCAAAGTGGCTCCGCATCCCCAAGTGCCGAAAACAGCGATGTGACCGTCGTGGTAAACCGGCGTGACGATATTCACGTCGAACGCAACCGGGTGGTGGTGCCGCCAAAGCAACCGTCCCGAATCTGCCTCGACGCCCACGACGGACGCGGACATCATCGTGACGATTTGCCGCAGGCCATCGTGTTCGACAACGATCGGCGACGTGTACCCCGGCTTGTCGCCGACGCCCGTGCAAGTCCACACGGTCTCGCCCGAGTCTTTGTGCAAAGCCGCCATACTGACATCGTCCCCACCCGGACAACAGATCACGTTATTGCCATCAATCAGCAGCGACTCACTAAGTCCCCAGCGGATGTTCCGGCCATCGAACTTCGCCAAGATATTCAACGACCACAAAAGTCGGCCGGTCTTGGCGTCAAGACAAACGATGTCACCATCGCCGTTCAGATGATAGAGCTTGCCCTGATGGATAGTCGGAGTCGCACGCGCCCCAGGGAACGAGCGATCATATGCTGGACCGTTCTTGACTTGCCATTGAATCCTGCCGGACATATCCAGAGCCGAAATGACCGTGTCACCGGCGATGTTGCCTGCTGTGTAGATCGTGTCGTCGACGATGGCCACGCTGGCGTAGCCCTGGCCGATTCCCCTTGCCGTCCAGATCAGCCGCGGCCCGCCATCAGGCCATTGCCGCAAGAGGCCTCTGTCGGTTGAGAGGTTTTCGCGTGAAGGCCCATGGAACTGGGGCCAGTAAGCCGGTTGCGAGGCATCTTTCGGCAAATCGGCAGCTCGGGCGATGCTTGGATGACAGGCCAGCAAGAGGCCACCTGCAAGTGCGACAAGAAGTTGAGTACCCGCAGTTTTCGCCGAATGTGGCTCGGGTTTGTTGGTTGGCGCCGAATTCATTGATACAATCTTCCGTGTTGTCAGGCGACCGATAGCGGTGATGATTCTTTTGTGCAACTGGGAGATCGACAATGCAAAGGATAATCGACTCGTGTTTCATCTGCATCCTCACTGCGATATTTCTGTCTAGCCCGGTCACGGGGGAGGATTGGCTGCAGTTCAAATTCGACGAACGTCACTCGGGCAACGTGCCGGATCGAAGCGTGGCGACGCCGTTGGGATTGGTGGGCGCGGTTCCGTTGAGCGACGCCATCTCTACGGCACCGGCGATTGCCGATGGACACGTGTACGTGGTGGACGGAGCAGGCGCAGCCTATGCGATCGACGTCAAGACGCTGGATATCGTGTGGATATTTGCTTCCGGCGGCGGCCCGGCGAACTGCAACAACGTCTCGTCGCCCGCCATTGTCGGCGAGTATCTGCACTTCGGCACAACCGCCGGTTCGTACTACGTGCTGAATCGCCAGGACGGCAGCCTCGTGAAAGAGCTTCGCTGCGGCGGCCCGATTTTCACCGCACC
Source organism: uncultured Pirellulaceae bacterium (assembly GCA_964623055.1). Classification (GTDB taxonomy): domain Bacteria; phylum Planctomycetota; class Planctomycetia; order Pirellulales; family Pirellulaceae; genus JADHUC01. The sequence continues at coordinate 3,424 of CAZURK010000329.1, read as the reverse complement.
GGTCTCCGCCAACAGCCGCGTCTACTTCGCTACGCTGGGAGCACGTGTCTATGCTGTCGAGCCGAATGGCAATGTCTGTTGGATGTGGGATTTCGTGAAGGAGGTGATGGGATTCACCGGTAATCCCTGGAGCGGTGAGGAGTGGTTGCGGTTCAAAGACGGGCGCGTCACGTGGCGCGACCATTTCTGCTCTTCGCGCAACATCGCCGCATACGACAACGTCGTCGTCATCCCGGCAGGCGGTAGGACGGTGTTCTTGAAGGACGCAGGGGCCGATCCCAAGCTGCGCGCCGTGGCGGAGATTCCTAACAACGCGGGTAGAGAGTACGCGGCCGCATTCGGCCAGAGCATCGGACCGGATGGCGAAGTGTACGTCCAGTGGCACCGCCGCGATAACGCCGGACGAGTCGATATCCTCAAGCTGAATGACAAGGATGAAGTCGAGGCGAGCTTTGTGCCCGGCACGCAGACGGCGATCAATTTGCCTGGGCTGCTGAGTTTCTGTTCGGTCAGTATCCGCGGAACGGACGTCTACCGCTGTCGCCCCGAGGGAGGATTCGGATTCTGTCTGCATTCGCCCGATCAAGAGGAACCGAAGTATCTGGGCGGTTATCCGTCAATCGCGGCACCGATTCTGCTTCAGAATCACGGTGTATACGGCGGCTTGGACGGCAATCTCTACGTGGTGCCGTTGACCGGCGAGGGCGAAGCGTGGTCGTTCAAGACGGCTTTCGGCAATGCCATAACCGCTCCCGCTGCCGTCTGTGACGGCCGCGTTTACTTCGGCTGCGAGGACGGTTATCTGTACGTCCTGGGGCCTGACGGGAACGCGTCATTGCCGACGGACGATCTTGGACTGAGAACAATTCGCAGCCCGTTGGCTGGCCAATACGCCGACTCGAAATACGACTGGTTCACCAACTACGGCGATTTGCAGAACACGAACTCCAACGAACAAGGCATCAAGCCGCCGGTGCGCATCAAGTGGATTCGCAGGTACAAGGGCACATTCAAACATCTTCCGGTCTGCGGTGGCGGTCGGATGTACACGCACACGGCCGAAGGCCAGATCTTCGCCGTCGAGCAGGATACGGGTCGGTTGCTGTGGCGGCGATATTGGCCGGGCGTCCATTTGTCGTTCACCTCGCCAATCTACTACCGGCGCGATGGCGGGGAACGCTTGTTGCTTCCGCAAGCCGGCATGAAGGGCTCGCGTATGCGCTGTCTGGATGCCGCGACCGGCGAACTGTTGTGGGAAGCGCCGTTCACCGGCTCGCCAAGCTGGAGCCGCCAAGCTCCGCCGATCATTCACGACAACCTGGCCTTCTATGCCTCCGGGTCCGGCCGATACGCGGCGCAAGGCACGGACAAGGCGTTTGTGATGAAAGGACAACCCGTCGAATCGGCGTCCGGCGAAGAGGTGATGAGCTGGGTCTACACACACAACAACCCGTATTACCCCAAAGACAATAAACCCTTGATTTGGGCATGGGACATGGACACGGGCGAGCTGGTCTGGCAGAAAGATCTGTCCGAGCACGGCACGGGCGGCAACGATTGCGGATTGTGTCTGATGGACGGCCGCTTGTACTACTCGACCTTCTTTGGGTATTCACCGGACCAGCGCAAACGACGCGGTTTGCCCGGCGGTCCGAACGGGATCACGGCGTCGCTCGATCCCAAGACCGGCGACGTGCAATGGGTAACCACCAAGCACTACGTTACCGCCGGATGCACGATTTCGGGCAAAGACGGACGTCTGTACGTGGGCGGATACAATCGACCCGACGAAAGCACGAACGACCGGTACGTATTCTGCCTGGACGCCAAGAACGGTTCCCTGATCTGGCAGTCGGAACCCGTGCGCTCGGCCGTAAACGTGGTCACGATCGGCAAGGACTATATCTTCTCGAACGCATCGGGCCGCGACGGCCATGTGTTCGATCGCAAGACGGGCAAGATCGTCTCGCGTTTCAACTTCGGCTATGCCTGCACACGCTTTGCGTGTTCCGGTTCGTATGTCCTGGGATCCAATATGGACATGATCGACCTCTCGGGCGAAAACCGCCTGGTCTCGACCGGGCCATGCATCGACTCGCGCGAATGTGTCGGCAGCGTCGTGTCGAACGGCCGGATCTTCTATACGTCCCAAGCCAGCGGTCTGCAAGTATCCCAGGTGGCCGGCGAAGAAGCCGAGACAGCGGTCGCTCCGTGGGAACGTTGAAGCAGGGCGCAATGCGTGGGAAATCGGCATTTGCCATGTTGCGGCTAGTTATTGATTGGAGGTTGAAGATGAAAGACAAGTTCGCTCTTGTTCATCCCTGCGAGGTTCGCTTGCTGGCAGCCATCGCATCGCTCGTATTCCTGGCAACGGCGGCTTTTCCCCAGGCATCGTCTGGCGGCGACTGGGTGACCGCAGCGGGACACCCGGCAGAACGCGAGATCGACTCGTTCTTGGGTGAACCGAAATTGGAGATGCAGCAGGTATTCCAGGGCGAGCGGTTTCCAAACGTCGTCGTGGCCGTGGATGGCACGGTGTTGGCCACATGGGGAAGCTCGAGCGTCCGGGCTCGACGCAGCGAGGACGGAGGCCAGACCTGGGGCGAGGAGATCACGGTAGCCAAGCCCGGCTTTCAGGGCGGAGGGCTGACGGTCGATGAGAAGAGCGGAGACATCCTGGCGTTCGTCGAAGCTCATCACCCACCCGCGTCGATCAGCGTCTATCGCAGTTCGGATCACGGCAAGACGTGGAAGGCCCAGGAGACTGTCATCCAAAAGGACAGCGAGGGCAACGTCCCGTCGATGCACATGAACGAGCACGGTATCACGCTGCGTCACGGAAAGCACAAGGGCCGGTTGCTGCGGCCGTCGCGGTGGTATGCGGGAAAGAACGAGCGTGCTCGCTGGCCGCAGCACTACACCGGCGCGGTCTATAGCGACGATGGCGGCAAGACGTGGAACACCAGCGATCCGTTTCCCGCGTTGGGTACGGGCGAGGCAACGGTGGCGGAACTTGCCGACGGCAGGATCTACTACAACTCGCGCCGGCATTGGGCCGAAGAAGGAGCCAACCCGCGGAGGCGGTGGACCGCCTGGAGCGACGACGGCGGCGCGACCTGGAAGGGCCTGTCGATCTGCGACGTTCTCCCGGACGGGCCGCAGGACACCAACTACGGCTGCATGGGAGGCTTGGTACGCCTGCCGATCAAGGGCAGAGATATCCTTGTCTACAGCAACTGCGAAAGCCCTGGCGGGCGCCACCACGGAACGCTTTGGACCAGCTTCGACGGCGGGAATACGTGGCCGGTGAAACGGCTGGTGTTTGAAGGCAGTTTCGCCTATTCTTCGATCACCGCCGGCCGCCCGGAGACGAAAAGCGAAGGATGGATCTACCTCCACTTCGAGGGCGGCCCGAAAGGCGGCT
>CAZURK010000328.1:0-16560 GCA_964623055.1 uncultured Pirellulaceae bacterium | reverse complement strand
ACTTTCGCGAAGAGGTCATCCGCAAGCTGGCCGAATCTCTGAAGCAACCGATCGAACCGCAGTGGTTGGTGCCGGTGATCAAATCGCGCAACGGCGCTCGTTCGATAGGCGATGCTCCCCGGCTCCTGCGCCTGTACACGGGGGACAAGGCTGCGCCGGCGATTTTAGGTTGTCTGGATTTCGAAAACCCGGCGGTTCGCAACTACTACAACCTTACGGTCATGAACCAACAACTGGCTTGCGACGGCTTGGCGGTTCCGTGGAACGCCGATCTGAATCGCGATGGCACGCCCGACGAGATCGCACAAAACCGTCGCACGCTACGGTGCATCAAACACTGGGTGGACCACTACCAGGCCAATCCCACGGCTGAACCGCCACTACCCTGGCGACTTGACCGCGAAGAAGAAGAAAAGACATGGGGCGATCCCGTGGATGATTTGAGCATCCGGGCGCGAGTTTACCGTTCTGTCTGGCCCGCAGGACTTCCACAAGTCCTTACAATCGACGCCCGCGGCCATCCCGGCCAGGGTTCGGTGAACTTCAGCGAGCGTCCCGATCCACTGGAGGTCGAAGTCAACGGCACCTGGTACCATTGCGATCCGAATACCAGCATGAAGGTCACGGGCTCTTGGAATGCGTATCACGGGAATCCGTCGCAGGACATTCAACTCGATAACCGCTGGCGGCGAAAATCGGATGGCCAGCCCCTTGACCTGACGCCAGGCAACTACATCGTCCGAATCCGCCTGAGTATCACACCGAAGGACAAACAGACAGGCTTGGCCATGAGCAAGCCGGTCAAATTCGAGGTGATTCCGACTCCGTCACCACGCGCCGAAGACGAATGAACGCGACCGCGTGAATCCGCCGTGGACTTCACGCCGAAGTAAACGGCCTTGGAACGACCTAGGATCGTTCGAGAAAGAGCTGTCCGATTTGCGTGTAGCCGGAGTCGCAAGACTTCGAGATTTACCGCTTCCAACCGAAGTGTTGCCACTTCGGCTACGACAACTATCTCTCCAACGATGCCTACCGCTTCTGAACTTTGGCGATATCCCACAACAGGGCCGTTCCTCGATCCATGCCGGATACCAAAGTCTTCCCATCCGGCAGGAAGACGAGCGAGGCCACGGTTCCGTCTGTGGCTGCATCCAGTGCTAACAGTTCTTGGCCTGTGGCCATGTCCCAAAGATGAATCCGTTCATCGAATTTCGTGTCAGTGCACACGATGGGCTGACACGCCGACGCGCAGGTCTTCCCGTCCGGAGAGATGGCCAGCAGGTTGCCCAGCGTATTTGGCACTGTGATCGTGCGGACGTTTTCTGCAGACGCCAGGTCGGTGATCACAAACGACTTGCCGAACATTGCGCACGTCACAAGCGTTTTGCGATCGGCGGAAAACGCAACATGCTGAATGTCGCCGCGTTCATGCCCTGCGATCTTCGAGGCGCGAACCACCTTGCCGGACTCGATGTCCCAGTGGCGCAGTGTCGTATCGGTGTGAACCGCGAAGAGCGTCTTGCCGTCTGCCGCAAACGCGACGGCAGCGATGTTACCCTTCTGGCCGCTCAAACGCTTGAGCATTTTGCCGGTCTTCGCGTCGATGATAAGAACCGCTTCGTCCGCCGCATCTGGTTGGCCGAACGGCGTGTTGTTGGTGGCGGCCGCGATTCTGCGGCCGTCTCGCGAGAACGACAATACTCCAATCACGTCGCTGAACCCGGCATCATTCGCGGCCGTTTGCGAATCAAGACTTCGGATCTGCAGACTACCACGGAACTCGATGTTCTCCCTGGAAAGACGATATCCACCGCCCGCCACAATCGTATTGTCGGTTGGCGAGGCCGCGATCGACGAAAGCGATTCGAATGGGATCTGGTCCATGAGTTTGCCGGTAGCCGTCTGCCAGACGTGCACGAAACCGTCCGTCCCGCCGCTCGCCAGGAGCTCGCCGCCGCTTGCGGTAACGACCGATCTGACCGAGCCATGATGTGACGAAGCGGTCTCATTGGACAGTCGTCCGGTTTCCACGTCCCACAGTCCAACGGTGTAGCCGTTGGTTCGTGACGCAAGCGTCTTGCCGTCGGGTGAAATATCTGCGATGCAGGGATATCCTCCCCCAATCGAATAACTCTCGGCGATGATGTCCCGCAACGTGCGGGTTTTCACATCCCAAACTCTCGCCTCGCTGTGGTGACCAGATACCAGTAGGGTGCCGTCGCGAGAGAGTGACAGCGAATAGAGCCCTGAATCGAATGACTCGGTCTTCAACTCCGCGACCTGTTCCCTGGTAGCCACATCCCAAAACTTGATTTCCGCCGACGAAGCACTGGCGCGGCGGCCGATGCGGACCATCCGGTATTCACCGTCGCCGCCGGAAATCAGCGTCTTTGAATCGGGCGTAAACACGAGCGCCGTGGTTCCCTTGACGTGCGCCGATTTGATGCTTTCGGCGGGCTGATCGGTTCCTATCTGCCAGATGCGAATATCGGCATCTCCGCTGGCGGCGGCCAGCAACCGGCCATCCGGCGAGAAAGCAACGGCAGGGCTGTGTCCGCGATCACCGCCCGTCGCGAACTGTTTGAGCGGTTTGAGCACATCGGCGCTCCACAAGCGGACCTCCGTTGGTCCGACAGTCGCTAGCGTCTTGCCGTCCGGGGCAAACGCAATATCGTAGCGATCGGAGCTCTCGCCCGGATGCTCTTGCGGTTCGCAAGCCTGCCATCCTGTAGCCATGTCCCACAAACGAACCATCCCGCATTCATCAACCGACGCCATCTTTGCTCCGTCGGGCGAAAACACGATGCCGTACGCGGTGTGACGACCGGCGTCGGTCAATTCGTGGAGTTGCTCGCCGGTAGCTACGTCCCACAGTCGAATCGTCGTGCTCTCGCCCGCGGTCGCCAACACCTTTCCGTTCGGAGAGAAGCGGGCCAGCGCAACGTCGCTCTTGTGTCGCCAGCGAGTTGTTCCCAGACGACAGACGGCTCCCTGCGGAAGTGGATCGTTATCTGCGTTGGACCGCCCATCGTTCTCTGCCGGCGCGGGGTCCTCGGCGTCTCCGTTGCGTGTCGGCTCTGGCTGCAATGGAGCCTCGGCCTCGGACGTTCGCAGAATTGCCAGCGAAGTAGCGACTAGTCCGAGCGCAATAATGCCGATCACCGACGGAGTTCGAGCCAGTGGCTTGCGATTGCGGGACGGATCCAGAACGGCTCGCAACCGGCTCTCCATCTGACTCTGGCGAGCCATGGCCGCCGCCACGTGGCGAGCGGACCCGCGGCAGCTTAACCGCGCGCCAATGTGCAGCAAGTGTTCGGCATAATCCGACGACCGAGAGCCCATACGCAGAGCCACGTCGTCGCAGGCGCCTTCGCGTTCGATCACCATCTGCCGCCTGGCGAGCCAGACGAGAGGGTTGAACCAGTGGATTGCACACGCCAACCCCGTTACCAACTGGACCAAGTAGTCGTGACGTTTGATGTGAACCAGTTCATGAAGCAGCGCGATCCGCTTTCGGTCGCTGTCCCAATCGTCGAACTCGTCGGGCACCAGCAATCGTGGCCGCACCGCGCCCCAAGTCATCGGCATCGAACGCTGGTGGCTTTGCAGCAACGTTACCGGTCGCCGGACACCAATCTGGCGGCACAGGTCCGTCAGCAAGCCGAGTTGTGATTCGTCGGAAACTCGCTGCGATGACAGCCCGAGCCGACGAAGACTGATGGCTCCGATCAGCGTCAACGTACAGCAGACACCGACGCCCACGAGCCAGACGGCCAGCGCAAGAAGCCCAAACAGGTTTGTACGTCCGACCTGCATATCGTCACCTGAAGCTACACCGTCCATGCGCGGCGTCCCTTCAAACCGTCGATGCTGATCGGTGGGCAGGGGAGCGGCCATCGCGCCAGCACGTGCTTCGTCGTGTATCTTGGATGCGTCGATTTCGGAAGAATGATTGGCTGCGACCAGTAATCGCTGTGCACTTTGCTCGGCTAACTCGGCGTGTTGCGAGTCGGAAACGGTGGTTGTCGCCGCGCGAATACCCAGCCAGGCCGGCAACAGCCCCCATTGCGGAAGCGTGACCGACAAGACGGGCAACAAGAGCACTCCCGAAATAGCCAACAACCAAACGAAATGCCGCAACGCCGACGAGGCGTGTCGCAATGCGAGGGTCGCCGCCGCTGTGACTGCGAGGATCGCGAACGCCTTGACCGCAACGTCAACCGACATTGAAAACCATACCGTAGCAAAGCTCGAAAAGAGAGAAATTGACTCGGACACGGCTAACGCCCTTTCTTACGAGCTTCCCGAATCAGCGCTTCGAGGCGTTTCAACTCATCTTCGGGAATGTCTGCCTTGGGATTTGAAAGATGCACGGCAACTGCCTTCTCCAGCGACCCGTCAAAGAACGTGTTCACAACGTGCTGCACCGCGGATTGACCGGCGCGATTCTTTGGCTTCGTCGGCCGGAAGAAGTACTCACGTCCACGCTGACGATGCGTGAGATGTCCTTTCTCCTCAAGGATCTTGAGAAACGTCCGAATCGCACTCCGCGACGGAGGGTCCGCCAAGGCCTCTAGCACCTGGGTCGCCGATGCCTCGCCCAGCGAATAGATCACATCCATGATTTGCCGCTCACGGGCACTAAACTGCGATCGTCGGTCCATGGCCTTCCTTCATGTCGACTGACTATGTGGTTGGAAACTCGTACGATGGCTCTCCGAAGCCGTCGATCGGTGGCAGCATCCTGGTATTCGACGGGCTCGGAGGCCCATCGTACCTGCATGTGGCTGGGCGTGCTTGCCTTATACGGCTAAAATATTAGCCGACATGCCAGTGCCTGTCAATAACCGGAAGCTAAAAAATTAGCCGCTGCCGAAGCGAGGCAAAAAAAGTGGGCGCGTTCCAACGGGTTACTTCGTCGGAAGTCTCCACAGTTTCAAGGCTGCTTTGCGGTCGCTGAAGCCGACCGCCAGCATGCGGCTGTTGGGCGAGAAGGCTCCGCAATTCGATTCCATCTGTCGCTGGTGCACGACCTTGCCGGTCTGGACGTCCCACACGAAGACCGTCCAGTGGGACTTCCTCGCGGCCGACCCTGCGCGGCCAAGGAGCCTGCCATCTGGTGAGAAAAACAGACAAGCGTGCCCGTAACGGTGCCTAGCGTCAATCGTCCTCAAGTGTTTGCCCGTCCGGGCGTCGTACAGTTTCACACCGAACAGATCGCCCACGGCCAGCAACCGACTGTCCGGCGAAAAAGCCAGAGCGCACCCAAACGGGGAGACGGGGCGGTTCACGAGATGCGGCCCCTTTTCGCCGGTGGGGTAGTTTTTGATGTGGCAAACCCGCGTCCAGCCCTCAGTCTCCCAAACCATGGTGGCGGCCGTCGTAGTGGCGCTGGCCAACAGCGCGCCATCCGGCGAATATGCACAATCGTTCAACTGCCCTCCGTCGTCGTGATTGAGTGTCTTGATAAGCTTTCCGGTCCTGGTATTCCACGTAAACAGGGGGCAATTTTCGCCGCTCGCGAAGCCGGACCACTGCGCTCCGCCGCAGGCGACAAGTCCGCCGTCGCGCGAGATTGCCACTGCGAGGATCAGTATTTGATTATCCCTGTAGAGAGGCACATTCAACGTCCGCCGCAGTTTGCCAGTTTCGGCGTCCCATAGACCAAGCTCTCCGCCCGCTCGCGCGAAGATCGTTTTGCCGTCTGCCGAGAGCCGTAGCGTGTCGCCCAGGAAGAGGTTGCCGTGGTGTTCGGATTCGAGCGTCACGGTCTTGCTCAGCTTTGCCGACTTCACGTCCCAGAAGCGGACAGTAACCTTTTTCTCGGTCGCCACACTGATCAGCGTCTTGCCATCCGCCGAGAACGCCACCGCCTTCACGTTGAGATGATCAGGCAGCGTGGTGATCTCGGGTTTGTTGATCTCTGACGTGTCAACGGGCTCAGCGGCCTCGGCGACGTTGTCAGGCGACTTGCCTTCATCCTTCTGCCCGCTAGGTGGCGCCGCTGCCCGGCCAATCTTGCTCCCGGCGATCCCAACAGAGAGAATCAGGGCGGCAACAAGGACGGCCACGGTGAATGTCGGTCGCATACGGATCATCGTGTTTCTCCTCTTGTCAAGAAGGTCCGCAATTCGGTCCTCGAGCTTCCAGCGCCGGTTGAAGATGCCGACTGCGGCCGGCAGCGGTCGCGGAACGGGCATCAGTTGGCCCAACCGCAGCAGCGTCTCGCCGTAGTCTGCCGGTGCGACCGCCGAGAGCACATAGTTGTCGCACACCTCTTCCCGAGCCCGAGCCAATTGCCGGTTGACCAGATGCACCAGTGGGTGCGGCCAGAAGACTGCCCCAAGCATCTGCTGAAGGACGACGACGAATTGATCTCGACGTAACACATGGGCCGTCTCGTGAAGCAGAACGTGCCGCATTTCGCTTGTGCCCAGGACGCCGATGAGCCGTGTCGGCAGAATAAGCACGGGGCGGACGATCCCGCCAACGGTCGGCCCGGCCACATCCGGGGAACAGGCGACGTGGGGCAATGACTTGACGCCGAGAGTCCGGAAAACCTCATGAATGACGGTGCGCAGTCCGTCATGAGTCAGCGGCCGCGCACCACGAACAATGCGCGTCATGCTCCAACCGCTCCGAGCGATGCCGAACAGTGCGACGAGCGTGCCGAGCAGCCAGATCGACAAGCACGCTGTCACAACAGAGCGAGCGTGGTCTCGACGAACGAAGCCTGGAGCCTGCGCGCGATCCCGGTCGTCGTTATCTGGCGACAGCGCGGACACATCGGAAGCGTCGATCCCGGTGCTGAAAGACACGTCGACATCTGTCTCCGGCTCCGCCTCGATAACGACAAGCTCGGTTCGCGCCGAAGACGGAACCGTGTCCGCCGAATCCCATACCACCGGAATCGCCACCAAAGAGAACCCGGCCCCCGCAAACACGACCGTCAGCACAGGAGTGAATAATGCGGCCAGCAATACCGAAACGAGAACGCAATGGCGAACCGTGGCGTTGTGCCTGAACAAGCGGACAACGGTCAACCCCAGCCCCGTCAACAGTGTGACCTGAAGCAACACGTTGGCCGCCATCAGAAGAGTCGCATCGCCAGCAACCCGATTCCACAACCCGGTCATGACTGCTTGCCTCCGCTGAGGTCGTCGTTCTAGCCCGACTTGGCCTTGTCAAGCATCGCGCGGATTCGCTTGATCTCGTCGTCGCTCAGGCCGCGGTATTCCAGAAGCGCCGTCATCAGCCGCTCGGGTTTTCCGCCACAGGCCGTGTCCACGATTTCTTTGACACGCTCGCCGAGTCCTACTTCGCGCGGAACCACCGCGGAATAGAAGTAGGTACGGCCAATGACACGATGTTTCAGCCAGCCTTTCTCCCTGATCCGCTCGAGCATCGTGCGGACGGTGTTACGAGCCACCGGGCGCCGCTCGCTGAGGACCTCCCGAAGCTCGAACGCCGAGACTTCACCACGATCCCAGACGATTTCCATGATCTCTCGCTGTCCCCGCGACAGTGGCGCTCGCTTAGCACTAGACATATCGTTTCCCTGGATGACTAACTTTGTCGGCATTATAACTACTAATGTAGCCATCGTCAACAGACGGATAGGCACAATTTGCAGCCACAGGGACGTCACCCGGATGGCAGCGCGAACTCTGGCAGAGGTATCCTCTCTCCGCCTTTCATGGCGGACTCGTGCGCCAGAATTCCCACGCACGTGTAGTTGGCCGACTGAACGGCGTTCGGGAACGGATCACGGCCCTCCAGCAGGGCCGACACGAATTCGTGTGCCAGGTGTGGGTGCGAACCGCCGTGGCCCTCCAGGGATCCTGGATCGGTAACCAGATGCGAGTGGGTCCCGTCGGGGTCCGCCCCTTCGCTCGAAGACAGGTGACGGTATTCGTCCAACTCCAAGAACGTCTTCGTCGTGAAAGGCTGTATCTCCTCGGGCAACAGGTGGGCATAGTCGGTCACCTTCAGTCGCTCGGCCGCTTCGGCTTGGGCTTTCTTCGCCGTGTGCAGGACGGGCCCCTCGCCCTCGATCAATGGCCACTCGAACGTTTTCTTGGAACCATAGACATCGAAGCTCTCCCGATACTGACGAGCCGTGTCAAACAGCGATCGGTAGACCCTGGCCGAAAGGTCGGAATTGCGGAACTTGAAGGTCGCGGTCTCGACTGCAAACGGCGATCCGTATTTCGCCACGAGTTCCTCGCGGATCGTACCGGACCCGTAGCAGGAAACGTATTCCGCTTCGTCACGCGTCAGGGCCAGGCATGGACTCACGCAGTGCGTTGCGTAGTGCATCGGCGGTAATCCTGGCCAGTATTCGGGCCAGCCGTCCATATCCTGCTGGTGGCTGGCCTGGAGAAACTGGATCTTGCCCAACTGGCCAATCTCGTAGAGTTCCCGCACATAGAGGAACTCTCGGGAATAGATGACCGTCTCGGCCATCATGTACTTCAGGCCGGTTTCCTGTACCAGTTCGACGATCTGTCGGCAGTCATCTACAGACGTGGCCATGGGCACCGTACACATCACGTGTTTGCCGGCCTTCAGCCCTGCGATCGACATCGGCCCATGGTCGGGAATGGGAGTGTTGATGTGGACGAAGTCGACGATTGGATCGGCCAGAACATCTTCGTATCGCGTATAACGCTTTTCCACCTCGAATATGTCGCCGATCTCGTTCAGTTCCTTTTCCGACCGCCGACAGATCGCATACATGTTGGCCTGTGTGTGCCGTTTGTAGATAGGAATGAATTGCGTGCCAAAGCCTAGCCCGATAATCGCGACATTCACCTTGTCTTCTGCCATGACTTCCTCCCTTCGGACATTTCGTCATTGGACGTTCGTCTCACCAGCCGACCGGATGATACTCGATCCTCGGTCGCACGGTCAGAATACCCAGTCGAATCGCGGATTTCTAGCTGGGCTGCTTCGGTATCGCGGCCATTTCATCGAGCGATCCGAACGGTGGAGGAAGCGTCACCGGTGGCGCAGATCGTCAAGCAGACGCCGCGTCATCGTCTCGTCCCAGACTGCCCACGCAGATGTTCAAGCAACTTGTCGAGTTGACGATCCTCGATGCCGCCGTTGTCCGCGTCGTCAGTGCGTGGCGTCTTGGTGCGTTGTCGGTCATCGAGCAGGTCTGACAGCGCAATCTCAAGCTCTTTGTCGGGTCTCACGCCCCAGTCATCGGAATCATCTGCGCCAGCGAATCGGTGGATACGTTTGCCGCTCGGCCGGAGAAAGGAAGCCGTGGCCAGCTTCACTGCGCCGCCACCCGACTTCAGATGAAAAATGCCGGAGACGACCCCACGGCCAAATGTACGTTCGCCCGCGATCGTTGCCCGTCCATGATCCTGTAGACACGCGGCCAATATCTCCGCGGCCGAGGCCGTACGTCCGTTCACCAGCACAACTATAGAGAATCCCACGTGCGTGTTCGGCTTGCGGGCCTTGTATTGGTAGTCTTCGTTGGTGCCCGAGCGACCAATTGTCGTCACGATCGTCCCTTCCTGAACGAACAGATCCGCGGTCTCGACGGCTGCGGTAAGCAGCCCGCCGGGGCAATCACGGAGATCCAGGACCAGTCCCTGCAAGCCACGTGATCGCAGGTCGCGTACGATTGCGTCGATCTCGCGGCTGGTCCCCTTCGCGAAGGCTTTGATGCGGATGTAGCCGATCTTGTCCTTTTCGTCCAGCATATATCGCCAATCGCCGGCGTCATCGCGACGGTGGCCACGGACGGTGTCGATCTCGATCGGGGATCTGACGATACGAATCGCTTCAAGCTGTCCGGTGTTCTTTCGGCGAACTCCCAGCGTTACCGCCTCGCCAACCTTGCCTCTGATCAGTCTTACCACCACGGCAAGTCTTCTCTTCTCCTGCAGATCGCTAACTGCAACGCGGTCTATCTGTTCGATGATATCACCGTCTTGGATGCCCGCTTTGGCCGCTGGCGACGATGGAAGCGTCCGGATGACAATCAGTTGATCGTTCTCATAAGTCAGTTCGATGCCAACGCCGACGACGGGTTCGTTGATCGCCTCGTGAAAGTGATCTAATTCCTCCTGTCGCAGATACGCGGAACCGCCACTCAGTTTCTTCAGCATCCCGTCGATCGCCGCGTTCAGCAACTCCTGTTTGTCCACATCTTCGAAGTAGTGGGCTTCGACACTCGATAGAATCTCGTCAATCACCTCGTTGTCGATTTCCGTCCTGCGACGCACTTTCGCATCTCTACGCTCGGGCGAGGCCACTGCCTTGGACGAAGGCTTTGTTTGGCCGGACAGTTGGACGCCATGTGGGACGGCGTTCAAGAGCTCAGCCACAGACGCGAAGAAGGCGATCCTTTGAGTCCTCAGACTGTTGGCGTCGGAGGGGCCTAGCGGATTGATGCCGATCAATCGGCCGTGCGCATCGAGCAATGGCCCGCCGCTATGCTCGGAAGTGGTTGTCAGATCGGTTTGGATCAACGACTTGAGTTCGAAGTCCGGCGCTAACACTACGTCTCGATCCGTCGCAGTGATGAGTCCTCGGTCTACGCGAAGCCCCGATCCACCGCCATCGCCGATCGCCAACACGGACATTCCGACGCGCAGTTCAGAAGGATACTGAATCTGGATCGGCGACAGCTCATCCGGATCGGCATCAATCTTGAGATATGCAAAGGGCCCGATCGCCCGAACCAACTTGGTGGGTGCGTACGTTTTCCCGTTCCGTAGCCTCACGGTGATGTCGCCAGGTGAAGGTAACAAGCGTTGACACGTGACGATAAGTCCGTGTTTGTTAAGGACAACGCCCAAACCTCGGCGCAGTGGTTCCGTTGAGGCCTTCGGACGAACCAGTATCACGGGGACAGAGTCTCTAGCGGCTTCGGCAGTTCGGGCGACGTTGGCGTCGTGGAGTTTCGTCTTGTCCGATGGCTCCGTGGGTGTGTTTCCGTTCTCTACCGGTTTGGCGACATCGGACCGCTTCTTTGCCGGAGCCTGCGCTGCGGTCGTCTCGTTCTTCTCCCACGAAAAACCGGGCAGGGCGATCAGCAAGAGAACGCCAATCGCCGGCCACATCCACGCCGACGATTTCGCTGGGCTGTGTTCGCTCATGATTCTTGTTAACCTCCTTCGAAAAACGCGGACTGAGCCGGCCCTTGCGCCGATCACAGGAATCGGCAGGGCGTGTACGGAAGCTTGTTCATTTACTTCGACCAGCGACTCGGCATACGCGCGGCGTTCGTCCGGCAGCAGACGGACGACCCACTCGTCGCACGCGAGTTCCGATGATTCACGCAGCTTGCGTCTGACGAGCCAGCCGAGCGGATTCCACCACCACACGATCCGAGCTGCCATGTCCAGCCAAGCGCTCCAATGGTCTCGTCGTCGGATGTGGGCCAGTTCGTGAACCAACAGGCCGCGAAGTTGAGCGGTTCGATCGCGAACGGCAAATCGCCGTGGCCAAACGAGACTCAACGCCCACAGGCACCAAACGAACGGGGTCCCCACTCGATCCGAGACGGCGATCGGCGGTCGGCGTACTTTCAACTGTCCAGCGATAGCCCCGGCCTCCTGCTGCAACCACTCGGGCGCGGCATCTGCCCGGGATACGACCTGCTGGATTCGCAACAAGCGAACGAGGTAGACCGCCGCGACAGCAAACGAGCCCGTAAGCCAAACGCCAGACAACGCCGCAGTGAGCCAGCCGGACTGCCAGAAGGTGGGTACAGCGTCACCGCGCGGAAGGTTGTCTGCATGATTCGCTGCCACTGGGCCAGTGGTACGACGAACGGAATCATCCGTCGGCCTGAACGAGGTTTGCTCGCTAGACTTGGCATTGTCGAATGACAAAGCCATCAGATCCGTTCGCGGATGGGCATCATCAGCCGTGTGGACGCGCGCTTCGCGGCCCACTGGACGTGTGGAATGACGCGTGGTTGATGTGGCCGTGGCGTTCGAACGAGGAGACCAAACCGCTTCGGCCAGTCCCTCGACTGCCCAAGGCCACGTGACAAGCGGTGGAGTCATCAGTTTGACCAACACGATTAGCCACAACGTATGCTGCATCGTGGCACTCAATCGCGTCAGTCGGCAGACGGCCAACACGATCATTGTGAGGATCGCGACGACGAGAACGTGCTGTGCAAGTAGCCAGAGCATGCCATCTGGTCTCCCAAATGCCGTCAGTGCCCTTTTCCATCACTCGATCGCTTCCGAGAGGACCTTTGTCCTGCCTGTTCCTCCAACCGGTCGATCAGCCGGCGAAACTCTTCAAGCTCACCTTTCGTGAAAGTCTCACCTTCGACCAGTGCCAAGACCAAGGGCGCCGAGGCACCGTCGCAGAAGCTGTCGGCAAGGCTACGCAGTTTCTTCTGCACCATCGCCTCCCGAGAGATGGCCGCGGAAAACACATGCGCGAAGCCGGTTGTGTCTCGCGCGACCAGCCCTTTCTCTTCCAGACGACCCAGAAGCGTGTTGATCGTCGTGTGAGCCCACTTGCGTCCTTGCTTCTCTACCAACGCCCGAATTTCTCTAACGGTTGCTCGCCCCAATTCCCACAAAGCCACCAACACTTCTCGCTCCGCCTCGGTGATCGGCGCGTTCGTTTCGCTCATTTTGGGGCAGCTCCGTTTCTTGGCGTGACGACCAACTCTTCTACGTCTTGTAGACAATGCATGATTCTACGACAGGCTGTAAAAGAGTCAAGGCCATTCGGCGAGATTTCTCTGTCGGGAACCAGTGGTACGAAGACAGAGGAGCCCTTTGATGCGTCGCTGCATCCGGGCCGGCGACGGCAACGGACATGATTGAAAACCATTGACCGCGGGTCTGGCGTTGCTCATCATGTCATAGAGGAGATCTTTGTCGACGAGAGAGTGCTTCTCGATGAATAGGGAGTTTTTCTCGTCCTTGCCGGCAATCTTTCGCATCGCGTTACGAACTACGGGCAACGTGCGCCGCGACAAAGAGTAATACCGGTGCGCGCCCCCTTGGTGACGTACCCCTAGTATCAGGGGAAACGCGGCTCAAATGAGCCACTTGAAAGGGAGTGCGCGGTCGTCGCGTACGGAACAGCATCACAGATCGGGTATCACTTTCTCTTTCCAGGAGGTCGACAATGGGTATCGGTGCTGGTCCGAATCCACTTGAGTACTTGCTTTTGATGCTCCTCGGCGGCGGTTTCGGTATGCCAACCGGCGTCCCACCAACGCAGGAGGACGCGCTGGCGGCGAGAGTTGCGCCGGCCGAGTGTCTTTTCTATGCGTCCTGGGCCGGCACGGGAACGCCGGACGCGACAAGTGGCAACCACACGGAACAGATGCTGGCAGAGCCAGAGGTCCAGAAGTTTCTCACGGGGGGCCGCGGCAGGCTGCTCGACATGATGCGGCAATCGGCGGCCAACGACCCGGACGCGCAACAGGGAATCGACGACATATTCAAACTGCTGGAGTTCATTCAAGGGAAACCTGGAGCTGTCTTCCTCAGCGATCTGACCTTCAACGGAAACGATCCACCCACCATCAAAGGAGCCGGGCTGCTTCGTGTGGACGACGACGCGGCCGAGGTGCAGGAGCTTCTGAACAGAATCCAGGGGCGAGTTCCAGAAGGCCAGGTTACCACGGTACAGCTCGGAAGCCGCACGTTCTCGCGCGTTCTACTCGACGAAGAGGCTCCGACAATCACTTGGGGCGTCGCCGGAAAGTATCTGCTTGTCGGGCTCGGCGACGGTGCTTTGGAAGGATTGATGCAACGAGCCGCCGGGCAACCGCCGGCGTGGCTCGCGAACGTCCGATCCCGGCTGCCGGTACCGCGTGTCTCGTCGACGATGTACATAGACGTGAAACGCGTGATGGAGATGATAGTCGAACAGAGCGGTGAACCCGAGGCAGCTCGGATCATCTCGGTGCTGGGTTTGGACAAGGCCCAAAGTTTCGCCACTGTCAGCGGGATGGATGACAAAGGCTGTGTGAGTCGATCGTTGCTTGCGGTCGACGGAGCGGGCACGGGCCTGTTGTCATGGATCGACGCGAAACCGCTTTCGGCTGACGACTTGCAGGTGATCGGACACGATGCGCCGGCCGCCATTGCGTTCAAGCTGGACGCATCCGCGATCCTTGACCTATGGCTTGACCTGGCTGCTCAGATCGAGCCAAGCGCGGCCCAGGAGACACGAGACGGGCTGGCGATGATGCAACAGCAACTCGGGATAAACCTTCGCGAGGACCTGTTGAAATCACTGGGGGATACTTGGCGAGTCTTTGCCCAGCCGGGACCGAACGCGCTGGTGAGTGGTTGGACGATTGCGATTCAAGTCCGCGATCGCCAGAAGCTCGAGCGGATCCAAGAGACCTTGGTGACCATGGCCAAAGCAGGATTGGCTGAGGCAGGGCCGGGAGCCCCTTCGCTGGCGACGGACACCGTCGGCGGACATACCGTTCACACTTTGGAGTTCGGCGAGATGGGCGTACCTGTTGCTCCGTCTTGGTGCCTGACCGACGACGAACTGTTCATTACCGCAACGCCCGAGGCGCTGAAGCCGCTCCTATCGCGCGGCGGTATCGGCCGCTCGTTGGCGCAGCATTCGGACGTGGCGAATCTGTTCTCCGGGAACGCGAAGACACTGTTTGTGGCGTACATGGACACGCGCGTGGTTGCAGAGACCCTACTGCCATTGGTGCCGAACATGCTGCAATCATTCGGCCCGATGTTCCCGCAGTTTGACACTTCCAACCTGCCGCCGGCCGACGCGATCGTTAATCACTTGCAGCCAACGGTTTTTGCGGTGGGTCGTACGACGGATGGCGTGGCGCTACTGAGCCGTCGGACACTTCCGGGTGGGAACATAGGAGGCACTGTGCCTCTTGTCGCCGGAGTGAGTTTGCCGGCCATCGTGCCGGCAAGACAAGCGGCGCGCCGAACGCAGGGCGCCAACAATCTCAAAATGATTGGGCTTGCCATGCACAACTATCACGACAGCTACCGCGCGTTCCCCGCGGGCTACAACGCGGACAAGGATGGCAAGGCGTTGCTGAGTTGGCGTGTTCACATTCTGCCATTCATCGAGGGAGCCGAGCTTTACGAGCAGTTCCATCTGGACGAACCCTGGGACAGTCCTCACAACAAAGCGCTGATCGAGCAAATGCCGGAGACTTACCGGGCGCCTGGCTCGAAGAGCGAACCGGGCATGACGAACTATCTGGGCGTTGGCGGAGCCGATGGCGTCTTCGTGAAGCCCAAGCCGGGAGACAGACTTGGGACTAGCATTGCGCGGATTACTGACGGCACCTCGAACACGATCATGACAGTGGAGGCCCCCGACAAATCGGCCGTGATTTGGACCAAGCCTGGCGATTTCGCGCCGAACAAGGAGAACCCGATACGCGGGCTGATCGGGTTGCACGCGGGTGGCTTTCAGGCCGGGTTTACCGACGGCAGCGTTCAGTTCATCGCCGAATCTGTCGATGCGGGTATGCTCAAGGCGTTGTTCACCAAGTCAGGCGGCGAAGCCGTGCAACGGCCGTAACTGAGTGAAGTAGGGGCAATACGGGAGGATCAGATGGTTTAACCGCGACCCGGCGGGGAACGCGGGAGTTGGCGTCGCCCGACGCGCTCCCCGCCGGGTCGCGGTTAAACGAAAAGGGACACGCCTTCGATTCGCGATTGAACACTAGCTCTGAGGATCACAGCATGCCAGATACCGTAGCGTCACCCGAGGTGCAGCTTAGCGACAACGATGTTCAGGCGATCGACGAACTACGAGAAATATATGACCGCCTGAAGCAAGAGCTTGCCCGGGTGATCGTCGGCCAGCGGGATACGGTCGAGCGGCTGTCGATTTGTCTATTCGCCCGCGGGCATGCTTTGCTGATGGGCGTACCGGGGCTGGCCAAAACACTGTTGGTCAGCAAAGTGGCTGAAACCATGTCGCTGAAATTCAGCCGCATTCAGTTCACGCCCGACCTGATGCCAATGGACATCACGGGTACGGATATCCTGCAAGATGGAGCCGACGGACGCCGCGATTTCGAGTTTGTACACGGGCCGGTGTTTGCCAACATCGTGCTGGCGGACGAAATCAACCGGGCGCCGCCGAAGACCCAGGCGTCGATGCTGGAAGCCATGCAGGAATACAAGGTCACGGCGGTCGGGAAGACATTGGTGCTGGAGCCACCGTTCCTAGTACTAGCTACGCAGAATCCTATCGAACAGGAGGGGACCTACCCGCTGCCCGAAGCGCAACTGGACCGGTTCATGTTTCTGATCGAGTTGGACTACCCGTCGGAAGCCGAGGAGGTCCAGATCGCTCGAACGACCACGGGCGATGAACTTCCGGAATTGGACCATCTTCTGACAGCCAGCGAGATCATCCGGCATCAGAGTCTCGTTCGGCGAGTCCCGGTCCCGGATCACATCTATACGTATGCTGCCAGGCTGGTGCGGAAGACTAGGCCAAATGACTCTACCGCCCCATCGTGGCTGAAACCGCTGGTTGCCTGGGGAGCCGGGCCTCGCGCCGTGCAAAACTTGGTTTTGGGTGCAAAAGCCC
>CAZURK010000327.1:14969-16572 GCA_964623055.1 uncultured Pirellulaceae bacterium | reverse complement strand
CGTCTGGCGACGGCATGGAACTGCAGATGATTGACCATCCCAACGTCGACAAAGGTGGCATGATGTCCATCTACCGTAACGTGCCGCCGCTGGCAGTTGCGCACAAATCGGAAGATTGGAACCAACTGGTTGTTAAGGCCGAAGGGCGCATGATCAGCGCCTGGATGAACGGCGAACTGGTGCAACAGGCGAACACCGCGTGGGAACCCGAGTTGAAACATCGCCATTTGGCCGGCTGGATCGGCTTTCAGGATCATGGGAAAAGGATCCAGATTCGACACCTGCGTTTGACGGAAGCCCCCGATGGTCTCGGCCTTGACGACTGGTACGCACCACGGTCGGAGTCGGCCGTTCGGTTCGTGCTTGGCCGACTACTGAACACCGAGCGACTGTCCCGGGATGACGGCTCGCACGGCACTATCGTGGTCGTCAAAGTGGAGGAGAAGGGCGAGCACGTTCTGGCCGAATCGACTGGTCCCGGCGCGTTGGTTCGAGTTGCGAGCGACAATTGCTCAGGGGACTTGGCCCTGTACTTCGATGGCGAAACAGAACCACGCCTTAGATGCAAGGCCGCCGATCTCGAACACCATGCGCCCCGGGTACCTGGGGATCGAGGCGAGAGCCCGCTTCTAACCTGCCTGGCATTCAAGCAGAGTTTGAAGGTCGTGCTGCTTGACGGCGAGCCCGGGACGTACCGTTTCGATATCGTTCAACTCCCGAAAGAGGCCGCAACAGAAACGTTCTTGAAACCCAGCGCAACGATCCCAAAATCGTTAGCGGCGGTACTCGACTATCGTTTTCACAAGCACCGCCATGGCGTGGTGCGACAACACGATCCGTATCTGCGGATCACGTCGGAGCAGAAGGAGGTGGCACCGGGCGAGAGTGTAGAGGTGGCTGCAGCCGACGGTGCCGGGCTTGTACAGTGGGTGCAGATCCACTGTGCGAAACAGCAGTTGAAGACGGACGACTTGTGGATCGAAGTCTCGATTGATGGCGAGGAGGAGCTGGCCATATCGGCGCCCGTTCGGTACTACTTCTCTGGCGCGGCCGCTGCAGGCCGCTACGGAAACTACGTGCTGACGGAACGCGGCGGGGCGATCAATCGCTTGGCAATACCGTTTGGCAATGGCATTCGAATGACCCTGCGTAGTCACGGTGCCGAGCCGATCAGTGGCGTGGCCCTGACCGCGTCAATCCAGCAAGCGGCCGACGAAAAAGAGAAGGCGAACTTCGCCAACCGTCTGCGTCTGCGCGGTACGTTTGTCCCCGCCACGTCTGATCAAGCCATTCGGACACTGTTCGAACGAAAAGGCCGCGGTCGCTGGGTGGCACTCATATACGACGCAGGCGACGGCACGTTGGCAGACGTGGCAATTGACTCACTTCAAGTCGACGGGCAGCCCGTAGACGGCTGGCAGCCCATGTCGCTCAGTGACTTACTTGGTTGCCCAAACCCAGACGAGGATTTCCTGGGCGCGTTGAACGGCCGAAAAGGCTCCTTTGCTTGGCGCTATTTGGTACTGGCGCCGCTCGACTTCGATCGCGAAATCACCGCCAGCGTGCCGGAGGGAACGCACGTCGGTAGCCGGCTGGCACTTTT
>CAZURK010000327.1:6054-14869 GCA_964623055.1 uncultured Pirellulaceae bacterium | reverse complement strand
AAATCACCGCCAGCGTGCCGGAGGGAACGCACGTCGGTAGCCGGCTGGCACTTTTCTATGTCCGTAACTAACGGCCGCCCCTCGATTGTCAAGTAGGGCGGATTCCTGCCGGCCATCGCTTAATCGTCGCCTGATCGGCCGGTGGGAACCGGCCCTACGCCTACTGCACTCTTCTACATGCGCATTCGCTAGGCACCCATCGATAGCGCCATTTTCCGCGACGGTGCCGTTTTCGCTCCTTCTGCCTTCGCAGTTCGTCGTCGTCGCGGTTGTCAGAGACCGCCGGCAACTGTGTATAAAGGATAAAGAAGGTGCGCATCGATGAACTCTGCCCCAGACACGCGAGCAAGCCTGCTGATCCGCGTCCGCGATCCGGCGGATCAGGCGGCGTGGTATGAGTTCGTCGAAATCTATCGGCCGATCATTCTGCGGCTGGCTCGGCAAAAGGGGATGCAGGAAGCGGATGCGGAAGATATCGCTCAACAGGTTCTGGTAGCGGTCGCCAAAGCAATTGAGCAGCGGGAGCACGATCCGAAACGGGCGAGGTTCCGCACATGGCTGGGTCGTGTGGCTCACAACGCGATTCTCAATGCTCTGACTCGCCGAAAGCGGGATCGTGGTTCGGGCGATTCGGCGCTGCTGGCGGTGCTGAACGGGCATGAGTCGCCCTCGGGGCCTGATTCGGATCTGTTGCGATTGGAGCGACGTAGGGAAGTGTTTCGCTGGGCCGTGCGGCAGATTCGCAAGGAGTTCCGTCAGGGTACGTGGGACGCGTTTTGGCTGACCGCTGTCGAGGGACGCGCCGTCGAGGTAGTGGCGAAAGAACTCGATAAAAACCGCGGAGCGGTCTACGCCGCGCGCAGTCGCGTTATTCGACGAATCCAGGAAAAGGTGACTGATTACGAGCAGGAATAGCACAATGAACAACAACCAAATGACATGCAATCCGGAACGAATCGAACTGTTCCTCGGGCAGCAGTTGAGCGACGAGGAACAGACTTCATTCGAGCTGCATTTGGACGACTGCGACGATTGCCGCCGCCGACTCGAAGCGACCGCAGCTCGCGAGGACATCTGGTCGGGAGTACGCGATGCTCTGCGGGGTGAGCAACTGCCGCCGGATTGTCTGCCGCCGGGTGATTCGGCGCTTGATTCGGCGACAGGCGGTAACGTGTCGTTCAGCCACGACACGATTCTGAATCTCTTAGGGCCGACGGATGACGATCGAATGATCGGCCGTTTGGGAACGTATGAGGTCGTGGGAGTCATCGGATGGGGTGGAATGGGCGTCGTGCTGAAAGCGTTTGATGCCGCGTTGAATCGGTACGTTGCGATCAAGGTTCTTGCACCGCATCTCGGCAGCAGCGGAGCGGCGCGGAAGCGCTTCTCGCGTGAGGCACAAGCGGCTGCTGCGGTGGTTCATGATAACGTGATCGAAATCCACGGCGTGGCGGATGTGGATGGCCTTCCCTATCTCGTAATGCCTTACGTACGAGGGCCGTCCTTGCAGCGGCGACTCGATTGCGAAGGGCCCCTCGCGCTGGTCGAGACCCTGCGAATCGGAATACAGGCCGCATCTGGTTTGGCCGCTGCCCACGCACAGGGGCTCGTTCACCGCGACGTCAAGCCGGCCAACATCCTGCTTGCCGACGGCGTTGAGCGTGTGAAGTTGACCGACTTTGGGCTGGCCCGCGCCGCGGACGACGCCACGTTGACGAAGACCGGCATCATCGCCGGCACACCGCAATACATGTCGCCGGAACAAGCACGCGGCGATTCGGTCGGCCAGCGGAGCGACTTGTTCAGTCTGGGCAGCGTGCTGTACGCGATGTGTACTGCCCGCGCGCCGTTCCGCGCTGAAACATGCTACGGCGTGCTGCGACGCATCACGGACGAAGAGCCAAGACCGATCCGTGAGATCAACCCAGATATCCCCGAATGGCTGTGTCAGATCATCGCCAAGCTCACGGCAAAGCAACCCGACGACCGTTTCGAGTCGGCCCGCGAAGTGGCCGAGTTGCTGGAAGAATGTCTTGCTCACGTGCAGCAGCCCACCACCGTGCCGTTGCCGCATCATCGGTTCTCACTCCCTGAAAAAGGTGATAGAGATCAGCCGCTGGGCGCTAGCCCACGGTTACTGAAGAAACCGACCGCTAGCGCGGTGCGGCTGATTGTCGCAGCCGCCCTGGGATTCGCGATGATCTTCGCTGGCATTCTGATTGTGCTCGAATTGAACAAGGGGACGCTGACCATCCAGTGTGACGAGGGCAACGTTCCCGTGCGGATCACGCAGGGCGACGAGATGGTCGAAGAGTTGACTGTGTCGAAAGCGGGGGCCTCCGTGCGCGTCGCCGCAGGCAGGTACGTCGTTGAAATCGACGGCCCAGCGGACGGAATCACGGTCGAAAACGGAACGGTGAAATTGAAGCGGGGCGGGCGTGAGGTTGTGCGGATCGTCAAAGGAGCAAGCAGGCCGGAAATTGCGGCTCGCGATTTGGCGACGATAGGGCCAGCAGAACAATCTTATATCCCCACTGGATTGCCTAAGCCTATTCAGCGATTGAACGAGGCGACGGCGAGACTGGAGAAGACTGAGCAACTTTTCCGTGACGGGTATGCATCGGAGGATCAGGTCGAGGCGGCAAAGCTCCAATTCCTGGAGGCCAAGGGCTCGGCGCAACGGCTAATGGACATGATGCGGTTGTACAAGTGGATGGAGAATAAGAACCCAGGGGAGTCGTCTGACTCGGCCGCGGAAAAGGCTCGGGGACCTGACGAGGCAGAGAACGTCTCAGAAATCGCCGATCCACTGCTATCTGATGACGAACTCAGCGGTTATCGAGACTTCCTGTGGAGTTCCCTTCGGTCGTTGCAGCATCGGCGGAACGATTTGCTGAGCGGGATTGTGGGATGCGAACAGGACATCGTGGAATACGAGCAACCAGTGGAAATACCCGAAGATGCCGCCCCCGAAGCCAAGGAGCAACTGCAACGCGAGAGAGTAACCAGAGGCCACAAGATCGCAGGCTTGTCGGAGCGAATAGAGTCACTCCGTGCGGAACTTGATCCCGTCGAAAGGCAGCTTGAGCTGGTAAAGAAGAAGATGGACGAGTTGCCTGCCGCCGGCACAAAGGATGAGATTGCATTTGACGCGGAGGTCCTCGCTGTTTCCGACGACCACGTCGAGACTTCGGTTGGCAGCGACGACGGAGTCCAAACGGGGATGAAGTTTCCAGTCTTCCGCGACGAGGATTACCTGGGAATCATCGAGATCGTAAAGGTGGAGGCGGACAAGTCGTCTGCTCGGATTCTGAGCAAAGACGTCCAGACGCCAATTCGTCGAGGTGACCGCGCGACGATGTTGATGGATTCGGTCGCATCAAGAATCATCGGGCAAGATCCCGGCGAGTTGGTCTATAACGACCGCCTCAAGCGATTCAAGTTCCGACTCGAGAAGATGGCGGTGACCAAGCCCGTGCAAGACGCTGCGGATTTTTGGCTGAGGTATCGTGGTCGCGGGAATCCGCAGCTCACCAGTGTCTTGGGTGATCCGCGCACCAACTCGCTTGTCATCGTCGGACCGCCCGAAGCAGATCAGGCCATCCGCGACACGATCGCCGAGTGGGAAGGTTATCATGCGACCGGCATCCCCATTCGTGAGGATCCATCTCTGGAAGGACAGCATCGGGAACTGCAGAGCAAACGCAGATCTGCGCTCGAACAGGTCGTCCGCTGCGAACTGGAAATCATCGAGGCACAGTCACGCAAGGAGCCTGATGGAGATAAGCTCAAGGAACTCAATCGCGAGTTAGAAACAGAGAAGGCGGAGTTGGAGATCATCGAACGCAAGCTCGAAGTCGTCAGCGCCAATATCGAGCGATTACAGGGCAACGCGGCCAAGAAGCCTTCAGGCAGCAGAGATGCCTCCAGAAACCCTTGATACCAAACCCGCGGATCCACTTCCCTTTGGCGTTTGTGCGGAGGAACGGAGGTCAGGTCTTGACTTGTAACTTAACGGCAGATTTCCAGGCGATGCGATGTGGTGCGGGAACTAGTTAAGTTACAAGTCAAGACCTGACCCCCTCGGCCCTATTAATGAATCATCGCGAACTCTGCGCTGTTTAATAGGGCCCAGAGGATGTCCCCTAACGCTTGGCGTCGCTCGCTTGTCGAGTTGGCACCGTCCAGGTAGCCAAGAAAGGCCGTTGTCTCCTCGGGGCTGGGCGGCCGCGAGAGCGTGGCCAGCAGAAGCGTCTCGATTCGGTGCTCATCTGTGAAGATCGGCGCCTCCAAAGCAACAAGCAGCCCGCTTTCCTTTGGATCGGTCGCCATGGCGATGTCGGAACCGTTGATCAGAGTCAACGCCTGCAATACGCCCGATGGATACTCGGTGGCGGATCGAGAGGCAAGGGGCATTTTGGCAAGGAACTCTCGGCGAACCTGATCCAGCAACGAGCTGTTGGATGGGCTGTCGGGCTCCCGAGGCGCCGGTCGTCGCCTCAAGGACTGATTGAATGAATCGTACAGTTGCTCGGCCGTCAGCGGCTTGACCGCCATACGAGAAAACAACTGCGGCGGAGGCGAATTCTCGGTGCCGGTACGGCTTGTCAATTGATACGCCTTTGTGCTTGCCAGCGCGCGATAGAGGGTGCGTATGTCAAACCCCGTCTTGACGAAGAAGGTAGACAGTTCCTGCAACAGCTCCGGGTGACTGGGCGGGTTGTTCGGCCTGAAATCATCCACCGGGTCGACCAGGCCACGGCCGAACAACTGTGCCCAAACGCGATTCACAACGGCGCGAGCCAAATAGGGATTGTCGCGCGACGCCGTCCACACGGCCAGTTGCACTCGGCGTGCCCCACCGTCTTCGTCGCTTGCCACGGCGCCGCCGGGATACTTGGGGTTCACGATCGTCGTGGAATCGGGCAGCATCACCTCGCCGCGGTCCAGATCCGCCAAGCGAATACGGTTCTGCTGCTGGCTTTGGGATTGGTGCAAACGCGCGAAAAACGCGGCGTACCCCCAGAAGTCCTCCTGCGTCCAACGGTCGTAAGGATGGTCGTGGCACTGTGCGCATTGGATTTGCAGCCCCAAGAAGATCCTGGCTGTGCTGGCCCCGAGTTTTTCGGGTTTCAACTCCTGCGAGGCATAGAAGAACGTCGGACCCGTCTCGTCGCCTGCGCACATGAGGAAATCTGCGACGACGCGGTCGTATCGGATGTTTTCGGCAAACTGCATGCGAAGCCAGCTCTCCAGACGAGCCGCGTTTTGCAGTTGTTGCTGAGAGACTCCACCGGGAAGCATGATGCCGAGCCACGTGCGGGCCAAATGCGTTGCATGGGCGGGAGAATGGAGCAGCGAGTCGATCAAACGTAGTCGCTTGTCGTCACGTGTGTCGCTTAGGAAACCACGCGCCCGGGCCACGGAAGGGATGACGCCCGTCAGATCCAGACACGCACGCCGCATGAACTCGGCGTCGCCGCAGACCGGAGCCGGCTCAACGCCTTCCTCGCGCCATTTCGCCGCGAGCAATTCATCCACGCGAGCCGCCATCGTCGTTACGTTAGGCGTGGTGGGGCCGACTTCGGTTTCTTGACCGAGGGCGGAGCAGGTGGAAGAAGCCAGAGTTAGAATGACGAGAGTGTGACGAGGAGACATGACACAGGCTTCTCGGAAATGACGTGAAACGACAAACCTCTAGGCGTCATGATAACGCACGCCACGTCGAACGAGTAGAGACCGCCTGAGCAAGGCGAGATTTCGTCGGCCGCATCTCGAATCCCGGTTCACATCATGCGCGGTCAGTCTTTTTCGGGCGGCGTTTCACGCACCAGCTTGCTGATCGCTTTGAATTCCGGCGTTCCCGCCACTTCGCACCACTCGAACAGGACAGCTTCGCTGCTTGTTAATGTCGCGCCGGCCGATTCCATGCGTCGCAGTGCCGTGCGGTAGTCGATTTCTCGGCGGGAGCCAACTGCGTCGACAGCCACATAAACGTGAAAGCCGTTGCCGAGCAGATCGAGCACGGTTTGCTGGACGCAGACGTGAGCCTCGACGCCGACAACCAATACTTTGTGGCGGCCCGATTCGACAAACCGATGGAAAACTCCTCCGCATTCGCCGCAACTGAACCTCAACTTGGACGGTATCTCACCCAGACGTTCGGCCAGTACAGGCGTCGTCGGCCCCAGTCCTTGCGGATACTGTTCGGTCGCGCCAATCAGCATGCCTAAGATTCGGGCCCCGTCTATCAAACGGCGCACGTTCCAGATGACCTCAGATCGCTTCAGAATCAGCGGCAGCAGCTTCTCTTGTAGGTCCACCACCAGAAGCGCCGTATCATCACGCGACATCAACTCCGGACTGCGAGGCAGCGAGTCGTTTTCTGTCATACCCATCGTCAATGGTGCTGAGTAGTGGACATTTGGTATAGGGAAGGCGATTTTCAGGAGTCCGCCACCCAGGGCACTGATCTCGGCTCAAGAATCCGAGCGACAGCTCGCCTATGCGGACGAGTCGGCGAGGGCCTGCTTCATCTTGGCCCGAGCACGGCTAAGCGTAGGGCCGATGCTATTCTCGGGTATCCCTAGCTCGGCGCTGATTTCCTGATAGCTCTTGCCGTCCAGGTGGTACATGCAGACGATTTTCGCCTCGGTGCTATTGAGTCCACGGATCAGCCGCTCGACCTCTTCGCGGCTGCTTATCCGCTCCTCTGGCTGTTCGATTGCTGCGACCGCGGCCTCTTCTTGTCGCTCGGTGGACTCGGTCAGGCTGGATGTGGATTTTCGCTTCAGCAGCTCCCCTACCACAACACGCCTCGCTACGACAGTCAAATACGTGGCCAAACTGCTTTCGCCCCGAAATCGACGAAGGATGGCAAAGTCGTCGTTGACGATGGCAAGAAAGAACTCGGCGGCCAGATCCTCTTCGTCTTCGTCACTCACTCGGATGGACCGGGATCTAGCCGTATGGCGGATCACGTGGAGGACCAGCCCGATGAACCGGTCCACAAAATCCTCCCATGCGTGGGGCTTGCGATTCAAGCAACGCTGGAGCAGCTTTCGATCGATCTCGGAGAGGACCACGATTCACATACCCCAAAAGATGTGGTTGGCTGCGGTACTGGCCAAGTCGCCTCGCAGCCGGGAATCTGTTTACTCAGATCGTCTGTACCCCTTATGAGACTTCAGGATAGGTTCCTTTTCGGAAGCCAGCACTACAGTTGATTTTAAGTCTGTGAGAGATTTGTAGCAAGTCTGATGCTTGGCCGTCTGCTAGCCCTTAGACGCTTGATACTTGACAGTGGTTCTGCCGACCACTAACATGCGTCTGATATTCTCGGCTTCTTTCTGCAAGTCCTTCCCACGTAAGGGGTTGCCATTACGCACTCAACATCCTTTCCGGCCGTTAGTTAGGCAAGGAGATCCCGCTATGACACACGTCGTTGCCGAACCGTGCCGCGACTGCAAGTACACGGATTGCGTCGCCGTATGCCCAGTAGACTGTTTCTACGAGGACGAGAGGATGCTTTACATCCACCCGGATGAGTGCATCGACTGCGAGGCATGCGTCCCCGAATGCCCCGTGGAAGCCATTTTCCTCGACGACAATTTGCCCGAAGAATGGGAGAACTACCTGGCGATCAACAAAGAGAAATCTGAGTCTGGAGAGTGCCCCAATATCACCGAGCAGAAGAAACCGCTGGCCGATGACTGACATTGGGCCCTGCCGGAGAGGTCAACCGATTTGCAGAGACATCGAGAATGCGCTCGTGTCCCGGCGTCCATGAAAGCGGCCGTGGGGCTAACCCTTACGGCGATCATCGCTTCGTGGGGCTGCATCTTACCCGCTTTCGCCCTGGGCCAACCGCCGGAAGATGGCGGCGCGGCAGCCGCGTCGCCCAAGCACGGCGACAGTCCGCCTGAATGGCAATTCGAATCTCTAAAGCTGAAGGACGGCACCGTCTACACGGGGCTGATACAAGCCGAACGGGAGACGGAGATCGAGTTCGCCGAGATCATCCGCCCGCCGGGCAAGGCCATGTTCGCGGTAGTTCGTCCGGTCGCGCCAGCGTCCATCGAAGAGACAATCCGTCTGGAAGGCGACGCCCGCGCCGAACTGTTGAATCGTTTTCGGCAGTTGCGTAACCGAGCCAGAATCGAAGCGGGGCGCATCGAGGACGTTGTGCTGCGCGAGGATGTCCGCGACGGCGTGCAGCACTGGACCGCCGACCGCTTCTGGTTCCATCTGGACAGTACGGCCGAGGCGAGCATGACACGTCGCTGCGTGGTGCGCGCTGAACAGATGTTTCGCGCCTACCGTCAACTGCTGCCGCCGCGCACCGAGCAAGCAGGCGGCCTGCGTCTGCTGTTGTTCGGTTCTCTGGACGAATATCGTCGGTTCATGCGCGAATCTGGCTTTCGGATCCCCAATCCGGCGTTCTACTCCTCGTCGCACAACATGATTGTGGCCGGCAGCGACTTGAACAGCTACGCTCGCCGTTTGGCTCAGGTCCAGGCTCGAAACCGGGAAGTCCGTCGCCAATACAGAATGTTGGACGCCGGTTTTCCAGATCGGCTGGCCGGCGTGCTCGACGAGATGAGAAAACGTGGTTACGGCGAGACCGAGATTGAACAAGAGGCGAAACTGCGCAAGGCCGTCTGGCAACGGCAATACGATACAGCGATGAAGGAAATCGATCTCGCCGAGCGTCAAAACGAGGCCAAGTTCGCTGTGGTCACCGAGCAGATGCTCACGCGACTGTACCACGAGGCGTTTCACGCTTACGTCGAGAACTACGTCTATCCGCAGCGCA
>CAZURK010000327.1:0-5954 GCA_964623055.1 uncultured Pirellulaceae bacterium | reverse complement strand
CTGTACCACGAGGCGTTTCACGCTTACGTCGAGAACTACGTCTATCCGCAGCGCAACGGCGCCATGCCACGCTGGTTGAACGAGGGGCTTGCGCAGATTTTCGAAAGCGGCCAATTGGACGCGGACACGTTGCGAATTGACGCCCCGGACCGTGACAGACTGACGCGTCTGCATGCAGAC
The DNA here is from genome assembly GCA_964623055.1 of uncultured Pirellulaceae bacterium. Taxonomy (GTDB): domain Bacteria; phylum Planctomycetota; class Planctomycetia; order Pirellulales; family Pirellulaceae; genus JADHUC01. The sequence goes on along the minus strand of CAZURK010000327.1, from coordinate 5,774 downwards.
TTGACGGAAGGCGATTCGCTAGCAGTGACTGACCTCCTGAGTGCCGAGGAAGACGAATTCCTCGCGGCCCACGAGAGTGATGCCGCCCAGCGTCACTATCTTTACTGTTGGGGCTTGGCGTATTATATGGCCTTCGAGAACAGCATGCTGGCGGGAAAGGCGATGGACCAGTACGTAGCCAACAAAGAGAACTATGGCCCCACGGCCCGCTTCGTCCGCTTGGTCAACATGCCACTGCAGAAGTTCGACGAGCAGTGGCAAGCTGCCATGCTGCGGTTGCGGCCGACTTAGGGTGCCGTCAGAACTGACTTGCGGCGTTATCGGTAGCTGGATTCGCAAGAATTCAGTCGAATGCAGCGAGCGGCTGAATTCTTGCGAATCCAGCTACCCGTCAGTCGACCTTGGACCAAGCACCAATCTCACTCTCTTGCTGGAAGAATTCGCTCAGGCAGCCATCCGAGTTCGATGGTGTGGTGCGCCGGCCAAATCGTGGATCTGTTGTGGCTCAAGCCGTCGGAATTGGGAACTGCGGCTGCCCGCTTTCGCATACTCCTGAAACACGAACGAGTTCTCGTGGATCATTCTGGGGAAGAAACACCACGCGCGCTCCAGGCTTTCGGGGTCCTGGTCGGCGGCGATCACGATCATGTCCGTGTCCGTGATACTGTTCGCCATCCGAGCAAGAGCCGTGAACGGATCGCCGGGGATGAGTCGAACTCTGGCATCGAGCCGCTTCAGAAGCTTGTAGGCCAGCTTGAACGTGATTCCCAGGTCGTTGTCGGGACGATCCTCGAACAGGTCGATTCCCGTGTAACGGATATCGGCATCCGATTGGAATTGCGAGGCCACGGCGATCATACGCTGAGCGCGGCGGGCATAGCCAACTCCGATTTCCAGAATGCTCCTAACGCGATGGCGCCGGATGACTCGATAGATTTGACGATCTGCTGACGGCTGGGAAAGATGGGCAAGGTAGCTGTAGTTCAGAATTCCAGGCTGCATCATCTCCTCTGACCTTTGCGGGGTTTCGCTGCGCGGTGACCGCCGCCGTTGACAGGCAATCGGCGGGCGAAGGCCCACCGCTACTTTTCAATTTCGGACAGGTGTGGCCGCTAAATCGAGTTGAATTGGGAAACTTGTTGCCCGAGCCCGACCGCGCAGGCCATCGCTTGAGGTGGTGCCACGTTTGGCGATCTGGAGTCAGTTGGCATGGCCGGTTGCTCAGGCAGGTCTTTTTCGGAAGAATTGCAGTTGGCATACCGTGCACTCGGGAGATATTCGATGAAAATCGTTGCCGCGAAGAAGATACTCAAGGCAAACGATCAATTCGCGGTTGAAAACCGCAAGCGTTTTGCCGCCGAACGAGTCTACGGCGTGAATCTGGTCGGTTCGCCAGGATGCGGCAAGACGACCCTACTGGAGTCTCTGTTTCAACGCCTGAAAGATCGCGTATCGCCGGCAGTCATCGAAGGCGATATTGCTGGCCAGATCGACGCGGAACGAATGGCCAGAATGGGCGTACCGGTGGTCCAGATAAACACCGAGGGGATGTGCCATCTGGACGCCAACATGATCGCTGCTGCCGCCGACGATCTGGACTGCAGCGCCGCGGATTTTCTGGTGATCGAAAACGTCGGTAATCTCGTGTGCACAGCTGGCTACGACCTGGGCGAGCATCTGCGGGTCGTCGTGCTGAGTGTTTCAGAGGGAGATGACAAGCTGGTGAAGTATCCAGTCATTTTCCAGCGCAGCGATGCCTTGATCGTGACGAAGATGGATCTTCTGCCGCACACGAATTTTGATTTGGCGCGCGTCAGAGGCGACATGAAGCGTCTCGCGCCGACGGCGGATGTGTTTGCGGTGTCGGCGGTCAATGGGGATGGCATGGAAGAACTGGCCAACTGGTTGGTCGACAAAAGGAACGCGACGCTGGACAATTAGTCCATGCCTTCGACTACATCCGTACCATTTTCGCCGTCTGGCATCCATCGTCTGGCGGTCACGGTGCGCGGTGTAGTACAAGGCGTGGGCTTCCGGCCATTCGTGTACAACGCGGCGCGGGCCGAGGCGCTATCCGGCTGGGTCTTGAACGAGCCGGATGCCGTCCGGATTGAAGTACAAGGCAGCGGCCAGGCTCTCGAGCGGTTTCTAGAGACGCTGCGTGGACGACACCCGCCACAGGCTCGATTGGACGTGTTGGATGTCCGTGAGATAGCGGCGCGAGTATGTGATTCGGGTGAGGCCGCGTCATTCCAGATTCGCAAGAGCACGGGGAACTCCATTCCCAAGCCGACCATACCGGCAGATCTGGCGACGTGTTCCGAGTGTTTGGCTGAGATCCGCGATTCGTCCGAGCGACGTCTCAACTACCCATTCACCAATTGCACCGACTGCGGCCCACGCTGGTCCATTATCGAACAACTGCCGTACGACCGGCCGCGTACTTCGATGGAGCGTTTCGTCATGTGCGACGGCTGCCACTCGGAGTACGAGGATCCAACCGACCGCCGCTTCCACGCTCAACCGATTGCTTGCCCCGCGTGCGGGCCGAAGATCGAGTTGCTGAAGAGCGACGGCACACAGGCCGCCGGCACGGAACACGCGTTGGACGAATCGGCCGGTGCAGTACTAGCCGGCAAGATCCTGGCACTCAAAGGGCTGGGCGGATTCCAGTTGATCGTCGACGCCACAAACCAGGCGGCCGTCGAACGGCTACGCCAAAGGAAACAGCGTCCTGACAAGCCGTTGGCTGTCATGTTGCCCGATCTGGCCGCGGTGCAAGACCGATGCGTAGTCTGCAAAGACGAAGCGACAGCGCTGGAATCGCCAGCGGCTCCGATCCTGCTACTTCGCCGGCGCACGGATGCCGATGCCGTCGATGACGTCACGTCAGAGGTTGCTCCGGGGAATCCTTACTTGGGCACAATGCTGCCGTACACACCGCTTCATCATCTGCTGATGGACCGAATTGCTCGACCGATCGTCTGCACTAGCGGCAATCTGTCCGAGGAGCCGATGGTGATATCGACGGTTGACGCCGTTTCGCGTCTTGGGAAAATCGCCGATTTGATCCTCACTCACAATCGCCGCATCGTTCGACCGGTTGATGATTCAGTGGCTCGGATCGGACCAGACGGTCTGCAGATCATGCGCCGAGCACGTGGCTTCGCGCCGCTGCCAATCAACCTGGCATACAATCTACCGACGGTTCTCGCCGTGGGCGGACACTTGAAGAACACGATCGGTTTGAGTCTGGGGCCCGAGGTGGTGATTAGTCCGCACGTCGGCGACCTCGACAACACACTGGCGGCTGATGTGCATCGCCGAGCCGTCGATGACATGGTCGCGTTCTTTGACGTGACGCCGGATGTGGTGGCTTGCGATCTTCATCCGGACTACGCGTCGACTCGACATGCGGAAGAACTTGCTTCACGGTGGGATGTGCCATTGCTGCGTATCCAACATCATCACGCCCATGTCGCATCATGTGTGGCCGAGCACAGAATCGACGGCCCCGTGCTGGGTCTGTCTTGGGACGGAACCGGCTACGGAGTCGATGGCACGGTTTGGGGCGGCGAAGTGTTGATGTGCAGGGACGCCGAGTTCCATCGCGTGGCACATCTGAGAACTTTTCCTTTGCCCGGCGGTGATCAAGCTGTGCGCGAACCTCGCCGATCCGCCCTCGGACCGCTGTTTGAAATCATGGGCGATGCGGCCGCCGAAATCGCGGCGCAGTGGTTTCGTCCCGAGGACTTGCGCACGCTGATCGATGCGCTGGCTCGTCCAAAGCTGTTTCCACGGACCAGCAGCATGGGCCGCCTGTTCGACGCTGTCGCGGTAATATGTGGCCTGTCAGAGCGAGTCAGCTTCGAGGGGCAAGCGGCGATGGCGTTGGAGTTCGCTGCGGATCCGGACGTGCGTGACGCTTATCCGCTGCCTCTGTCAGAGGACAACCCTGCACGAGCAGACTGGGAACCGTTGATTCGCGGCGTGATCGAAGACCGATCCCACGGCGTCGTTGTTGGTCGAATCGCCGCCATGTTCCACAACGCTCTGGCTGATTTGGCGTTGGCTGCCGCGGATCGTGCAGACTGCCAACAAGTCGTGCTGACCGGCGGGTGTTTCCAGAACGCGCTGTTGACGGATCGCGTGCGCGAGAGTCTGTTGGAGAACGCCTTCAGAGTATACACTCATCGTGAAGTGCCGCCGGGCGATGGCGGTATCGCCTTGGGTCAGGTTCACGTCGCCGCGAAATTGATCAAAGGATCTTCGCATGTGTCTGGGAATTCCGGGCAAGATACTTGAGATCTACGAGCAAGATGCCTTGCCGATGGGCAAAGTGGAATTTGGCGGGATAGCCAAAGAGATCTGCTTGGCCTACGTGCCCGAGGCGCAGATCGGCGACTACATCCTTGTGCACGTCGGCTTTGCCATCAGCATCATCGACGAAGACGAGGCGCAGGAGGTCTTCTCTTACATCGAACAAATCCACGAGTTGTCGGAACTCGATCAGGACGAACCGAAGGGACCATCGGCGCCGATTGATGGCAAGTCGGAGGGGGCGTCGTGAAGTACCTGCACGAATATCGCAATGCCGACGCCGCGGAACGCTGTGCACAAGCGATACATCGCGTTGCGACGCGGCCGTGGCACGTCATGGAGATTTGCGGCGGCCAAACGCATTCGATCGTGCGTTTCGGGCTCGATCAGATGCTGCCGGACCAAATCACGCTGGTACACGGTCCCGGATGTCCCGTCTGCGTCACGCCCATCGAGATCATTGACAAGGCGATCGCGATTGCCTCGCGACCGGAAGTCATCTTCTGTTCTTTCGGCGATATGCTCCGCGTACCCGGCTCAAAGAAGGACTTGCTGACCGTGAAATCGGCGGGCGGTGACGTGCGAGTCGTGTATTCGCCGATGGACGCCGTTACACTGGCACGCGCGCACCCCGATTGCGAAGTCGTGTTCTTCGCCATCGGGTTCGAGACCACGGCTCCGGCCAATGTGATGGCGGTACTCCAAGCTGAACGGCTGGGGCTGGAGAACTTCTCCGTGCTGGTTTCTCACGTGCTCGTCCCACCGGCGATTCGCGCGGTGGTGGGCTCGCCCGACAACGTCGTACAGGGGTTTCTGGCGGCGGGTCACGTTTGTACCGTGATGGGCGTCGAGGAGTACCGGCCCATCGTCACCGAGCACAAGGCACCGATCGTCGTAACCGGTTTTGAGCCGCTGGACATCCTGCAAGGCATCTACATGTGCGTCAAGCAATTGGAGGAAGGCCGAGCCGACCTGGAGATCCAGTATTCGCGAGTTGTTCGTCCGGAAGGAAACCGATCAGCCCAGAGCCAAATCCGAAAAGTACTAAAAACCGTGGAACGAAAATGGCGCGGAATCGGCGAGATCCCCGGCAGCGGTTGGGCGCTGCGCGAGGAGTATGTTCGTTTCGACGCCGACCGTCGCTTCGCGGTCGAAGCGCTTACAGCCGAAGAACCGGAACAGTGCATCGCAGGCAAGGTGCTGCAGGGCCACAAGAAACCGTACGATTGTCCAGCATTTGGCATCCAGTGCACGCCGGAAAATCCACTTGGCGCCCCAATGGTATCAGCCGAAGGCGCCTGCGCCGCCTACTACCGGTACCGACGGCAAGAGATGACAAAGACACAACACGCACCCAAATCTTGAACTTTTGGACTCTATACTGCAAACGGTTTGAATCCGCGCACCGTGCGAGCATTTCCGTAGCATGGGCCCCCGGCCCGTGTTGGCCGCCA
>CAZURK010000326.1:7128-16576 GCA_964623055.1 uncultured Pirellulaceae bacterium | reverse complement strand
AGACGTGCACGTACAAGGTCTGCCGGATGGTCAAAGAGTGCAGGACCAAGCAGATTCCTTACACGGTCTGCCGCATGGTGCCCGAGTGCCGCACGAAGGTCTGCACCTACAAGGTCTGCCGGATGGTCAAAGAGTGCAAGACCAAGCAGATTCCTTACACGGTTTGCCGCATGGTGCCCGAGTGCCGCACCAAGATCTGCACGTACCGCGTCTGCCGAATGGTCAAAGAGTGCCGAACCAAGCAGATCCCTTACACGGTCTGCCGCTACGAGAAGCAGACTTGTGTGAAGAAGGTGCCTTACACCGTCTGCAAGCCGGTGTGCTACACCAAGTGCATCAAGGTGCCGAAGTGCGTCTGCCGCAAGGTCCCGTACACGGTAACCCGTTGCGTACCAAAGGTGATCTGCGAACAGGTGCCCGTGACCGTATGCTGCCCACCGCCGTGCTGCAAGCGGCCGCGATGCCGCTGCCGTAGTTGCGGCTGATCAACAGTCCGCAGCGACTCCGCGGAAGACAACCTGGTCTGGTCAACCAAAGCGGCGTCCCACTCCAACGGAGCGGGACGCCGTTTTTTCGTGCGCGACGAGCTCTCCCAACCCCACACGGAGATAGAGCCATGATCGCTCGAACGACAGGAAGCGGTTCCTGTTCCTTATCCGGACACGACAGTGGCAAACCCTACGCTCCGGCGCGAAGCCGTTATGCTCCGCGGGCTACGGTCGAGGACCAACTTGGCTCGACTGCGCCGGTGGTGGAGGGATGCCCGACGGCAGGCGAGTTCCTGCGGAAGATCGTCCGCGAGTTGAAGATCCGGTTCTATCAGGCGAAGACGATCAAGAACTACCGGAATGCCTTGCGGTCGTTCTTGCGTTGGTACGGCGGGCCGCCGCATCGCGTGGCGCGCGAAGACGTACGGGAGTTCCTGCTTTACCTCGTGGATGCGGGCGTGGGTTCTTCTTGGGTATCGATGCACCTGTCAGCCATCCGCACCGCGTTTGACAAGATGTGTCATCGCCGCCGCTGCTTCGGCATCTATCCGAGCAGTTCACAGGCGACCACTACATCTTTCCGGCGGGCAAGGCAACGGCAGGCAAACATCTACAGACTGGCCAGCGTCATCTTTCACCGCGTACGGCCGAGCGCGCCATGGAGCGGGCAGTTCGCATCGCGGGAATCAAGAAGAAGGCAACACCGCATACGCTGCGTCACAGTTTTGCCTGTCATACCTACGAGTACACTTGCGATCTGCGGAAGATCCAGCAGATTCTGGGCCATGTTCATCTGGAGACTACGACGATCTACGTGCGCGTGGCCAAACCGACGGATGGACAGGCCGTTGTCAGTCCATTGGACGTGATGACGCGCAAGCAGAACTCGCGATCGCAAGCAGTGCGCCCGAGAACGCCGAGTGTCGGAAGACTCCGAATCCACTTGAAACCGGAACCGGGCGAGAAACCGGGCTTTCGCTCGGCCAAGGTGACGCTGTCTATCCAGACGGATGCCAGACCGGTCTACCTGACCGGCATCGTGGCCAACGAGGTTCGCCGCGATTGGGTCAACTTGGAGATTCCGCCTCTCGAACACTGGGAAGAGCCATTGCGTTGGCTTGCGCAACGTCAGCGTGAGCGGATCGGGGAACCGTCATTTTACGAGTTGTTGCAGCGGGAAATTCCAAGGCGGCTGTTCCGGCTTGCGCGGGAATGACCGTGACCCAAGACGAGAGTAGACCGGAGTGATAGCGCTACAACGCTTGTGGTGCGCCGGCGCGGGGGAAGGAATCGCAGTGCGATCCTATCGGTGGCCCAATTTGAGGCGATTCCCATTGAATTGAGGTCGCATTTCGCAGATATTGAAAAGATGTGAGTCAGATCGGCAGGGCTTTTTCCACTGCTGACGAGACTTGTCGACATCATGACGACCGAAAACCCGTTGGGCGGGCGAGGCGCTATGAATACGCCAGTGGACTCAGCCTCCGATACCCGCGAGGAATCGACGACACCTGGGATACTGCGGCTAATCACGGTTCACCTGAAACTCGCGCTCGGTAGTGCCGTCGCGACTGTTCTTGGGCTCGCCGTTGGGATGTTGATTCCCGGTGATGGCAATCCCGGCCATCTGCTCTGCATTGCCGTCTGCGGAGTCTGTGGCTGGCTGTTCTGGATACGCCGCGGAAGGTCGGTCTTGGCGACGATTGGCATCTGCATCCTTCTGATCGTACTGTCGTGGCCCATCGCGCTGGCACTCCGCGACGCGACCCATATTCTGATGCCATGGTTCTAGCCGCCCAACACCGCATGCCCGCACAGATCCGGCCTCCATGCCGGATACGCCTTCGGATTCACTTCCAGCCGCCGGTGTGTCACAATGGTTCTTGGTTGTTCGACGTTATTCGCTCCGTTCGGGGCGGCGTCGGGCATGCGAACCCGTTGGGCGATCAGCAGTTCGTCGCATGAAAGGCTCCCACGGTCAGAATACACCTGACCCTCGGTTGGGTCGCCGCATTGTTCTGGGGTCGCTTATCGCGGCCGCGTATGCGGTCTACCTCACAATCTGGCTGCTGATCTGGCTGCGTGACTCCGGGCTCCACGCGAACCCGGAGTTCCTCGTACTCGCTTTCACAACAAGCATTGTGATGTGCGTTGTCCTTGTTGACGCTGCGCTATTTATCCAGTGGGCGGTCTCGCGAATGACGCGGACAGCGCTGGATCAAGCGAGTCAACTCTCCGCACATTTTCGCCGCTGGATATGGTGGTTTGTCGTTATCGCATTCGTCTCTTACCCGCCCTGGATTCTGCTACATAGCACGTCGTTTGCGATTGTACATGTTCCCGTGGCGGCCCTAGGTCCGATTGTTGTGGGTGTCCTGGCATTCTGGCGGCAAAGGGACTGGCGATTTCTAGCGCTAGCCCTGCTTTATCCGTTCATCGTGCTGCTGTTCATCTACGTTATGACAGGACCTCCATAGTCCGCCGCCCAACACCGCATGCCCGTACAGATCCGGCCTCCATGCCGGATACGCCTTCCGCTTTACTTCCGGCCGCGGGCGTGTCATAACGGTTCTTGATTGCTCGACGTTTTCCGCTTCGTTCGGGGCGGCGTCGGGCATGCCACCCGTTAGCCGCCAGAGAGCAAGATGTTGCGCCGCCTTGCTATTCGGATCGCTCTTGGAATTGGTTTCCTATGCGCGGCGTTTGGGATGCTCCGTGTTGGGGTGCTCTCTTCGTCCCAATTGGGTGAGACCCTTGCGTATTGCACGGCGGTGGCGTCGGCTGCGGCATTCTGCGCTTGCTTGATTTGCTGGACGTGGCCGATTGCCGTTCGCGATTTTCGCGCGTCGTGCGCACTGATCGATCAAACGTTCAAGCATCCCGTGTCGCGCTTCCTGTCCAAGTTGCAGCCCTTCATTTGCCTGTTCGCGCTAATCGTCGCGCAAGTCGTTTCGTTCAATCGTCTGGCCACGGCGGCCGAGGTCGAATTCGCCGATGTTTTCTGGCCTTCCATGCAGTTGGTATTAGTCGTTGGTATTCTGCCAGCATTTTGCTTGGCCATCGTGGCATTCGTGCTTGAAAGGGTCCATCCACGAATTGGCGGCTAACATAGATGTGCCGCAGAGCCCGCTACGCGGGTCGCCTTCGTCCTGGGCGCTACGTGCGTCCCGTTGTTAGAATCATCTCTTATTCAAACGTCGTTCGCTTCGTTTACGGCGGCGTCGGCCACACAACCCGTTAGTCGCTTGAATCTAGATGAGTAATCAAGGCGGACACGTGGATGGCCTTCTGCCGCTGCCCGATGGACAACTGGTTGGCTTCGATGTTCGCGAGAACCGCACAGATCGGTCCCACGCACGCTCTGCAAATTGGGCACCGGTTGACTACAGAGATCGCCAATACGACATCGCCCAGTCCATCCTCGCGTCGCCCGATGTTGCCGATTTCGATACAAACGTTCAACTGATGCTCCGGTACAATTTCGAATCACTACCACAAGGTCGAGTGCGATGATTGAGTATCGGTCCATAGCCACTTATCGAGAATTGCTCGCAGCACTACGGGAAGCGAGCGAAGAACAATTAGACCTTCCTATCCAGTGCGTCAACAGCCACCCCGTCGACGAAAACGTTTACAGGCTGCAGCAAGTGATTTGCCTTGGGACCGTTGATGCCTTGGGGCTACGGTATGCGCGATCGGTGACCGACAACCGCCGAAACGGAGATGAACTGGTTTTGTTTTCCGACGGCAATCCGCACGCCGAAGATGGCGCCGTGGCTTACGAAGTCGACCAAGCGTACGACGGCAAGGAACCATTCAAGCACCACAAACCGATCTACCCGGAGAATCATGATCCGAGCATGGACTGGACAGGACCGGCCCAAGAGCTTGCCGACGGCCAAGAACGAAAGCGTCCGCAAGGAACGCTGAAGGATTTACTCAGGAACCGGATTCGCTACGATCAGCCCTGATCCGGCAGATTGGCAGCCGGGCAACTGATTATCGCCCGTCACGGCGCGGCCGCCTAGCGGAGTCACCTTCGATGGTAGTGCACTCGGCGGTGGCGTTGGTAGAATATCTGGTGGTTCGTCCTTCTTCCATTGGCACGGGCGATGACGGGCATATCTCCCGTTGGGCAAGCTGCGCGTGACATGAGGATCGGAAGAAACCACTTGCTGAAAGCACTTCTCTGGCCTCCAACACTCGGTGGCTGGCTGGCAATTCTGCACGCACTCTTTTGCCTGCTTGCGCTAAGTCCAATGGTGCGTTGGCCGCCCTACTTCAACGTTGTTGCCCCAAGTTTCTGGCTTTCTTGCGTGCTGTTACTGCCGTTCAAGGCGACGTTCTTTGGGCGCTATCTATTTGGGCCCGAGGAAGTTCCCATGTTTTTCGTTGCGGCAACAGTCGATAGCCTTGTCTGGGGATATGGTCTGGGGATGGTCTGCCGGCCGGTTCTTCGCAGGTTGTGGACGGTAAGCAGAAACACCGTTTTTCATAAACGCCGCTTACGCTTCTCGTTGAGGACGTTGCTCCTGCTGCCGTTGGCTGTGGCCGCGTTTCTCGTGCTCGCCAATCCTCGCATCATCACAGGTCACTTCTGCTATATCACGGTCGATCAACTCATAACAACTGAGGAAGGGAAGCTCTTCGTCAAGTATTCCCAGTACGCCAGTCCGGGAGTGGTGACCCACCCGTGTGTGGGTGAAACTCGTGCGCAGTGCTTTTATTTTGCAGGTGGCTGGGCTGGCACGCGAAGCGGCGCGTTCAGGTGGTACGCACGCAACTCTCACTCCTTTGTCGGCAGAGTTAACTTGGTCCGATTGGGACTCGAGTCCGCAGATTGGCGGAGTGCCATGAGAGTCGATGTTGGGGAGACCTATCGTGTCGAGTTGGGTAGCCGGTTGTATCTGTACGGCATACCAGATCCACAGTTCGTCAACCGCTGCCACAAAGGCTACATCGAAGTCGACGAATTCTAACGCGCGGCGCGGGCGCAAAGCGCAGTCGCCTTCGCCATTTGGCAGTGGGCGGTGGCGTTGGTAGACTGTTGGCGATCCCGAGTCGTTCGCTTCGTTTGCGGCGACGCTCGTATGAGCCTTCCATAGGGTTCGGAGAGGAGTTGTCGATGATCGAGACGCCGGGGCCAAGCCGCCGAGTTGTGCAACCACTGTTATTCGTGCTCGCTTGTGCAGCGATCTGCCCTTCCTCAGGCACTGGTGGGGAAGTCGCCCTTCGAGAGAGGGTTATACCGATCGTTTGGAAACGGTTTGACCGCGCGATTCAAGGGAATGAGGACTATCACGACTGCGCACGAATCCTTCTGAACAGTGCCCATTACAACCTGATTTGGGCGCCGGGTGGCGCAGAGCGGATTGAGAAAGAGTGGCGCGACTTGACTGGGCGGCAGGCCCATGACGTCATCCGGCCCGGTTGCTCCGCCTCGTTTGGATTGGCCGTGGTGCTGCGAACCGGGGTGCTTGACGAGCAGGCTTTGGGCGTCTCCGAGGCAGAGGCCCTGGCCCGAACCGTGAGGCTGATCAAGGCGGTTGTCGCGGCCCACGATGGTGTTGGCTGGAAGTACCCGTGGCAGTCGGCTTTCTGGGCGGCTTACGTTTGCCAGGCCGGGTGGATGCTCTGGGACGATCTCGACGGCTCGACCCAGGAACAAGTTGCAACGATCGTCGAATTCGAGGCGAACCGTTTCATCGCGCCCGGGTATCGTGTTCCCTATTGGAACGGACGTGGCGGCGATACCAAGGCGGAAGAGAATGCCTGGAACACCACGATCCTTCAGCTCGCCTGCGCCATGATGCCCGCACATCCCAACGTGCCGCAGTGGAAAGAAGTCTGCAGCCGACTGATGATCTCGGCCTACGCCTGCCAGGAAGACATGCAGAGCGATGTCGTTCTGGACAACCGTTTGGTCAAGGACTGGTTGGACGGCTACAACGCCCGTGACGACGGTACCGTGGTGAATCACGGATTCATCCATCCCGACTACATGTGCTGTATCCTCTTCAGTGTGCGGTCCCACTCGACCCAGTCGCTGGCTGGCCAACCGGTGCCTGAGGCCGCCGACTTTCGTGCGCCATCCGTCTACCGCGCGTTTGTCACGCACAACTGGCCCTCGCCTCCCTACAAAGAGCCCGGCGGGACAATCTATGTCCCCGGCCGGGCCGAGGTCTATTTTCCTCAGGGTACGGATTGGTTCGATAGGATGATTTCGTTGTACTACGTGATGGACTCTTGCGCCGATGTGCTGGACTGGGATGCCGACCTGCCGCGCCCAGCATCGCATTGGATGCGTCTGCGAGCCGCCGAGATGCTCAAACGCCAGGCGCGCCACGAGGACCGTCGCCACTTTGCCCCAGGCGAGTTTCGCGGGTACCCTGGACGCGAGCAACAGTTCATACGGCTTGTGGCCGATGCTTTCTTGTTCAAGTGGCTCGATGCCCACCGTGCGATCAGCCCCAAGAAGAACTGGCTCGACCAACCGTGACGGTGCCTAGCCCGGATTATTCATGAAGCAGACATCATTCGTCACAACATATTTGATAATAAGGACTTGCATCTAGGTCACCCAAAGCGCCGCGCATTGAAGCCTGAAGCGCAAGCGAAGGAATCGCCGCGGTTTCCCTCGCTGGCGCGTCGGGCTTGAATAATCCGCGCTAGTTCTACTCCGGAGCATACGACGACAATCACGAAACAGGAGGCATGTTCCATGTTTGGCGCAAAACGTAATCGCGGGATCACCAGGCGAACGGCGGTCCGACGAATGGTCGCCGGAGCGGCAGGCGTTACTGGTGCAGGGATAATCGGCATCGGACAAATGTCGAGCGCGAAGGACGCCGTCCACGTGGAACGTCAGGCGAACGGAGCCGAAATCTGGCAGGTCACCACCGAGGAGTTCCACCACTCGAACATCTACTGCGAAGTTCCGTATTGCTCGCGCGATTCGCGGTATTTCGTCTACCAGCGGCAGAATCCCAAACTGTCCGGCAACCGCACCGAATTCATGGTGGTCGAATTGGGTACGTGGAAGCAAGAGCGGCTGGATACAGCCATCGGAGTCGGCGGCTGTGCCATCTCGCACGACGGCCTGTTCTACTATTTCAAGCAGGCCGACGGCGGAGAGGTAGACCTGATGCGAGCGGATCTGGCCGACGGTTCAATCGAAAAGGTCTATCGAATGCAGGACGGCGTGCGGGTGCGCAGCCTGGGCACGGTCTCGACGGATCGCTGTTACTTTGCGGGCGGCACGATGATCGACCCGGGCTGGGCCATGTTCGACGTCCTGTTGGTCGATCTGGAAAAGGGCCAGCAGAAGATCCTCGACCGGGACCCGTTCATCTTGAACCCTCATCCCCAGTTCGAGCCCAGCCATGGCCGAACGCTGATGATCCAGCACAATCGGGGCGGCAAATACTCGGCCGACGGAAAACGTGAGCGGCTGGTCGGGCTGGAAGGGGCCACGCTGTACTTGCTGTCGGTGCCCGAGGGAAAGCGAACGGAGCTTCAGGTCGGAAAACCCTTCACCGCGGCGTGCACCGGCCACGAAGCCTGGATCGGCGACACCCAGGAGATGGTGCTGACGGTGGCCGCGCGCGACGATTACGCGCCGGAGAAAGGCAATCTGCTGGGCGTCAAGGCGGGCAGCCCGGCGCGCGTGGTGGCCAAGGGATACAAGTTTGCTCACGTAGGGGTCAGCCACTGCGGACGACTGTTCTCGTGCGACGATTTCCAGGGCGCCTTCAAAGTGGTCATTGGCTCGAACCAGACCGGCAAGACCGCCGAGGTCTGCGAAACGAAAACCTCGCCGACGCGGAGCCAAGCCACCCACCCACACCCCTACCTGACGCCCGACTTGAAGTGGGTGATCTTCAACTCGAACCGCAGCGGTTTTCCGCACGTCTACGCTGCCAGCGTTCCAGAAGGAATGGTCGAGGAGCTATTGAAGGTTTGATATCATGTCACTGACTGCTAGGCTCTGTCTCAAATCACGTAGCCGGACTCGCAAGAGTTCGGAAGCCCCTCGGAAATCGCCTGAATTCTTGCGAATCCAGCTACACCTCTGCCACACCAATCTTCCAGGTGTCAGTTTCGACACAAAGTCTCGTGTTCCCAAAGTGTTGTCCATCGTCTGGTTGACTTTCCTATTCTGGTGCGCAGCGGTGGCGCCGGTTGCAGCGGGCGAAGCTGAATCGGCGACCTTCAAAGAACAGTTCTTGACGTTTTGCGATCTGGCGGCGATGGAGCTGAACAAGGAGATTACGCCATTCGGCGACCGGAACAACGCGGATCCCGCGACACATCATATGCCGTTCTTCGAGGACGCCCACGCAGCGCGGGCCCTTGCCGTCGCCTATGGCATGACCGGTAACCGAAAGTACCTCGATGCGTGTAAGCACTGGTCGGACCAGATCGTTGCCTATCAGAGCAGGATGATTCCCCAGGGGGCCTACTACATGAATCACTGTCGGGCTCCGGGCCAGGATCACGGTGAATGGAACGTCGCCGACAGTGGTTGTATCGGCATGGGGGTCCTGGCCACGGCGGTCCGTTGTGATGATTCTGCGGATCGAACCCGATACCTCAAGTCCGTCAGGTCATTCGCGAAACTCGTGATGGACAACTACGTCGGCCCGGAGGGAGGCATCACCAACGGGCTTTGGTCCGGCTACGACGGCCAGTGGTGGTGCTCGACCGCCACGTTCGGTTCGCTGGCGTTTCTGCTGTACGAAGAGACGGGCGAGGAGAAATACCTCAAGGTCGCCATCGACGCGTTGAATTGGACGATTCGTCACGACTTCCGCGAAGTCAAGCCGATCACTTTCCAGCAGAGGCCATCGGGCGTGATCTTCTACTGCTTTGAACTTCACGTAACGGGCCTGAAGCACGTCCAGCCGGGCAGTTCTGAATACGACGCGGCGATGCGCCAGATTGATTTGGCGTTGGCATGG
>CAZURK010000326.1:0-7028 GCA_964623055.1 uncultured Pirellulaceae bacterium | reverse complement strand
CATGGCCGGCCTGCCGTACCTAATGTACGCGTTCGCGCGCCAGCTTCCCCAACACCAAAAACTTGTGGCGCCAGCGGACGGGGAGCTTCGCTACATTGGCAACCTTTTGCTCAGGGACGGAAAGCCAAACGTCTCGCGTTTGCTCGTTTGGGAGGTCATGACCTGGGGGATGATGTCATACGCGGAGAGGTTAAGCCCGGGGGCTTTGCACCAAAGTCCGAAATGATCACGCGGCGTATGAGAAGGAGCAGGTACACCATGTGTTTGCGAAATGGCCGCTCGCTGATTCTTCCGTTGTTGACATGGGTAGGCACAGTTCTTGGGGCATCTGTGGCGGAAGGGGCGTCGCCTGCGGACTTGCGGTCGCGCGCGGATCGGTATGTTGAAGTCGTGCGCGCGGGCAGGAATGGATCCTAGCGAATCTGGCCAGCCAGCAGAACTTGTGGCGAACGCTCGATGCACTAACCTCGTTTACGGGCGAAAGTGAATACCGCGAAGCAGCCGTTGCTGCCGCGCGATACGGTTTTGAACACCTGCAGCATCCCAACGGTCTGTTGCACTGGGGAGGGCACACCTCGTACGATGCCGCGGCCGATCAGGTTGTGACCGAGGCCAACCAGCATGAGTTGAAGTGCCATTACCCATACTACGAGTTCATGTGGCGGGTCGATCCGCGGGCGACCAAACGGTTGATCGAGGCGTTCTGGAATGCCCACATCCTGGATTGGGCGATTCTGGACATGAACCGCCACGGCGATTATCGCAGGCCGTTCAAAACGCCGTGGGATAACACGTACGAGGGCGGGCCGGTGTTCTTCCGAGGCAAAGGGCTTACCTTCGTCAACACCGGCAGCGATTTGTTCTACGCGGGCACGGTGCAGCACAAGCTCAGCGGCCTGGAAGAGCCGCTCGTTTGGGCCAAGCGGATAGCACATCGTTACGTGGAGACGCGCAATTCGAAGACCGGACTGGGCGGGTATCAGTACAGCCGTTTGGAGCGCGGCGACCGGGCTGAACTGCAGTTCGGCGCCGAGTTTGGCGAACGTGTGCTCGAAGGCACGCTGCTGGTGCCGATCGAGTGGTCACGCATCAAGTTTGCGCGGGCCGGGACATGCCAACTCTTGCTGGGCGAGTTGCTGGGGCCGACGGGCGACGACTTCCGGCGTTGGGGATTGGAGGACCTGAAGGCGTATGCGAGTCACGCCTACGACCCGGCCCAAAACACCTTCGCCGCCCTGGTCACGGACGGTACGAAGCTCTCGCCTGCCGACGTGAAACGCGATGGCTATTACGGTTCCAAAGCAAGCCCGAACTTCCTGCCACAGCCTGCGGGGCCGATGTTCTTCCGGGCCTACGCCTTGGCATATCGGCTGTCCGGCGACCTATCGTTCTGGGACACCGCTCGTTCCATCGGCCGAGGTAACGCACTCGGTGATCTAGGCCCGAATCCCCAGAAGCCCAACTGCTGCGGGAATATCAGGTGTTCCGATCCGCACGTGCTGGTTGGGCTCCTGGAACTCTATCAGAAGACGAAGCAAGCCGAGTATGTCCAATGCGCTTGCCAAGTAGCCGACAACATCCTGGCCGGACGATTCCGCAACGGCCTATTCGTCGAGGGACCGGCCTACCGGTTCGCGAGACTCGATCGGCACGAACCGCTCGCCCTGCTCCACCTGGTGTCCGTGATTCGAGAAGTCGCGTTCGCAGTCCCAACGTATTGGCCCAGCCAAGCTTTCTTTGCCTGCGGCTACGAAGGAAGAGGAAGGCGGTACGATAGGGAAGTAATCTACCAACAGCGAAAGCGGACCTCTGGCTCTGGTGACCCGTGATCGTGAACCACTTCGGCTCGCGCATCCTGGTGGGCCCGCGCACGCTGTCCTGTGATGCTGACGAAAATGGCCTTGACGTACCTTCGGGCGCGATTATACTCTGCAGTACAAAGTTAAGTTGCGTCTGACGCATCGACGGCAAATGGCCAAGGCATCAATCTCTACGAGTGAGAACGCCAACCATGCAACTACGCGAAGCCCTTTCCCATATTTCTGAAATCCGAATGCGCGTTGCCCAAACGGAGACGTTTCGCGGCTACCGGTCGGCCACGGTCGCGTCTTCGGGAGTCTTGGCGCTGGTTGGGGCCGCCGCACAGAAGGTCTGGGTCCCGGAACCAGCCGAGCATGTTCAGGCCTACTTGGGGCTTTGGATCGGGATCGCTGCGGTTTGCGTTGTCACGGTGGCAATCGAGTTAGTCGTTCGGAGCTATCTGGCTCGTTCGCAGCTTGCCAGGCAGGTCACGCTGTTGGCGGTCGGCCAGTTTTCGCCCTGCATGATTGCCGGCGCTTTGTTGACGTACGCTGTCGTGAAATTTGCCCCGGAGAGCGCATGGATGTTGCCTGGAGTCTGGGCGATCGTGTTTAGCCTTGGCGTGTTCGCTTCATGGCGGCTACTGCCCAAGGCGATGTTCTGGGTGGCGGTCTACTACATGGGCGCCGGTATGATTTGCCTGGTTTTGGCTCGCGGGGACGCGGCTCTGTCGCCGTGGGCCATGGCCGGCACGTTCGGCATTGGCCAGTTTGGCGCAGCCGCGGTCCTTTACTTCGGATTGGAGCGGCCCCATGGCCACGCGTGAATCGCCGCAACGTAAACGCCCCAGGCTCGCCGGATCGTTCGCCTACGACGGTCTGGACCGCGTCATTCACGAGAAGGCGCGACTGGGAATCATGACTTCGCTTGTGACGCATCCGGACGGCCTGCTGTTCGGCGACCTCAAACAGTTGTGCGCCCTGACCGACGGGAATCTCAATCGACATCTCAAAGTCCTTCGGGAGGCCGGACTGGTCGAGGTGACGCGGAAGGGCCGAGGAAAGCGGTCGCAGACGATCTGCTGCGTGACATCCCAAGGGCGCAGGCAGTTCGTCGAGTACTTGCGGGAGTTGGAAAACGTTGTCGCAGACGCCGCCAACGCGACGGCGGAAGATTCCCACAGCGCTCTGCTCAAAGGGAGACTCGGCGGGGTGTCGCCTGCATAAGTCTCTCGAACGGCGTAAACAACCAGCGGGGAACATATGAGCGACGGACCAGAGCATCCTGTTACCGCAGAGATTGTCGCGGGGCCAAACGAAGGCCAAGTAGAATCGGTGTCCGGTCCGGTAACTGTGAGAGCCATGCCCGAACAGCCGCCGCTCGGGCCGCGCGAAATCATCGCAGTCCTTCTATTGGTCGTGCTGTGTGATCTGACGATGTACCGTGGTCAAGGTCTCGCAGGTTACGCGTTGTTGTTCGTCGCGGCGCCTGTACTACTGCTGTTCGGAGCGTTCCGGCCGCATTGTGGCAAGAGTTTCTTGTTAGTCGGGTTCATGCTCGTGGCACTCGCAGCCAAGTTGTTGTGGTGCGTTTCTTGGCTACCCGGCTTGCATGTTGCCGCAGGTTTCGTCCTGCTGGTTGCGCTCGCCATGAGCCTCTCGGGATTTCGTCCTTACGTTCTTGAGGGCGTCGTCTTCGCATCGCAAACGATCCTGGCAGGGTATGCGGGCATCGTTCACTACTGGCGTTCATCCAGCAAAAAGGCCCCGGCAATAACGCGTGCAAGTTGGCTGAGCGTCACGTTGCCAGTGGTGGCTTTCTTGGTATTCGGCGTGCTGTTCATCTTGGCCAACCCTGACCTGTTGGCGTCTTTTGGAAAACACATGGAGGAGCTGCTGACGAAGCTACGGGATTGGATCATCAACTCGTCGCCGAGCGGTTGGGAGTTCTTATTCTGGATTGCCGTCTTCTGGATCTCCGTCGGTCTGTTGCGCCCGGTGATCGGCCGCGCGTTGTTTGACGAGACGGCCCGCGCCGCGCAGGCCGTAGTAGGCGGCCCCGGCAAGTCCGAGAATGCGTTCGTGTATCCGGCGTTTCGAAATACGTTGATTACGGTGATCGTGCTGTTCGCCGCCTACCTGGGCTTCGAATTCAAGACGCTGTGGCTTCGCGATTTTCCCAAGGATTTCCACTATTCCGGATACGCCCATCAGGGAGCGGCTTGGCTGACATTGGCGTTGGCCTTGTCCACAGCAATTCTCTCCGTTGTGTTCCGGGGCAGCGTTCTTCAAGATCCCCGCTTGCCGAAACTTCGCGGGCTGGCTTGGATTTGGTCTTTGGAGAATATGCTGCTGGCCATTGCCGTTTATCACCGGCTGTACATCTACATCGGCTTCAACGGTATGACGCGAATGCGGGCGGTGGGCTTTTTCGGGATGTCGGCCGTGGTGGCCGGATTCATCCTGGTTCTCTGGAAGATCGCGCACAACCGCGACTTCCTCTGGCTCGTACGCCGGCACTTGTGGGCCCTGGCGATCACCATTTACCTGTTTGTATTGACGCCCGTAGACACCATCGTGGTCAGCTACAACGTCCGGCGCATCCTGGCGGGCGACCCGGCGCCGTCGGTCGAAATCGACACGCATCCCATCAACGCAGAAGGAATCGCGCTGCTACTACCTTTGTTGGAGTGCAACGACGAGTTAATCCGCGAAGGCGTTCGCGCCACGTTGGCCGAATGGCACGAAGAAGCCGAAGCACGAGCGTTAGAGCGCCAGCTCAAAGGGTGGACCTCGTACCAAGCGGCCGACGTACTCGCCTTGGAAAAGCTCCGCGCCGCAAGCGACAAGTGGAGTGAATACAAGGATCGCGACATACGAAACGCAGTCCTGAGAAGCTTCCACAAATACGCACGCCAGTGGTATTGATGCAGGCTGGGGTCAGGTCTTGACTTGTAACTTAAGATTTGGCCGAGAGGATGGATGGCCCTTTGCACCGCGAGCCTTAAGTTACAAGTCAAGACCTGACCCCGCCGTCGCGCACAAGCTTCTGACGCCCTACAACTGGCAGTGTCAAGCCCCTAGGGTTTCGCGCACGTATTTTCGGCTGATCTTCAGACTTTCTCGCAGGGGCCTGGTCAGCTTCATGTCGCGACGGTGGGCCAGTTCAATGACGGCATGGCCCGTGAAATTGATCTGCTTTAGCGCGCGGCCAACCGCGCGGTAGTCCATGTCGCCTTCACCCATAGCTTCGACCCACGTCTTGTCGGCCTTCTGGTCGCGCAGATGGAGAAAGACAATCCGCTCGCCGAATTCGAGCAGAAACTCGACCGGGTCAACATCGGCCTGCACAAGCCAGTCGAGGTCCGGGCCAACCTTCACGTTGGGAATCCGAGCCAGCGTCCCCTTCAGGTCGTGCAGATCGTCTTGCACTTCGTACGTGTGGTTGTGCAGGTTGAGCACCACGCCGTTGTCTTCGCAAACGGCGATGATCTTCCGCAGCAATTCCGCTTGCGCATCCAAGTCGTCCGCTGTCTTCTTGCGACGAGCCGATCCGACCGACGTGCCGAGCGTCGTTCCGCCGAGTTTGGCGAGCCGGGTAATGACGAGTTCGGCGTCATCCAGTACATCGTTATGGTGGCTGCGGTCCCACATGGCTCCGCCAAATGAAGTCCCAATCACTGGCAACTTGTGTTTCTCGGATAACGCTGCAATACGTTCAACAGCGTCATTCGGACGCAGGGCCGTGTGCATCAGCTCGATGCCCTCCATGCCCGCAAACTTCATGTCGGCAAAGATGCGGTCCAGGATCGGCGTGATGTCGTGTTTCGGCTGAGTGGCCGCGTATACCCAAGGATGCGCACCGACCACTACGTTCTTTTCAGTCGACGCCAAACCGGCCCTGCCACCCAAACCTGCCGCGCCAATCGCCAATACGGCCTGCGCGGACCGCTTCACAAAACAACGTCGCGTCAGATGGTCGTTCGATTGGGACATGGGCGTCTCTCCTTTCAATCGTTGTTCGTTTCGGCACTCCCCACGGCTTGTCAAGATTTCGAGCGCCCGCCGCGACGTCGCGCCTTTCGTATGATTTCTTCTCTCGCTTTGTCCAGTCGTGCCGGCCAGCAAAACCGCGGTGCCTTCGAGGGATCGTATCCGCTCAAATGCCCTTCCAGTCGCGTCGCCGGTTTAGTGTAGACCAACTCGGTGTCGCCAAAGACTTCCTCGCACAACTTTGCTAAACCTGAATCGTACTTCTTCAGCTCTTTGCGAGTATCCACATGATTGTGATCATGATCCGGTGGACGGTTATTGTCGAACCACGATTGTACGCCTTCTGCCCAATACTCGTGGTGGTTTAGCGATGCGTACTTGGTCTGCCACAGGCCCTTGGCCATAGCCGCGTCGTAGGCGTGCTTCAGGCGGTCGTCGAAAGTCGCGTCGATATTCACCAAGCCCCGCAGGTGAATGTTGTGGGCGAACTCGTGAATCAGGATACACTCGGCCTTGTAAGGGTCGCCTGGATATCCAAGCAGGTTCTCTTCGCCGCAGGAACACACCGGATCGCGGCGCGAACCGCCGAGCCCTCTCGCACGGGCGTCCCAGTAGTCCTTTGGTTGCATGTGGGAATGGTCGGGCATATCCGTGGTGAACTCGTCATAGGCCATCACGACCAGCCGCGAACCGCTCTTGATCATCGCGTCGCGCACGTCAGACCGTTTGGCCAGCATTATGTTCACCAGATAGGCCGCCTCCTTCAGCGCATAGTCATTGACCTTTTTGGAAGCGACGATGGGATACCCGTTCGCACTGACGTACTTCTTGTAGAACGAATCGACCTGCAAATCGGCCGGAGGCGCCGTTACTTTCAACTCCTCCGATCGACTCGGCAACGTGGCGGCATGCAGCAGTACATAGGCCAACGCAACGACGGTCGGCCGGCCAATCGGATTGGAGTTCATCATCGAGTGTTGTTTCATGAGGCTTGCGAACGAAGTTGGCAAAACGCCGACGGAACCACGGCAGCCGGGAGTACCAATATTGAAATGACGATGGAACTGCACATGAGCGTCCAAACAGACGCGCAGCGGGTTCGCACGCCCGACGCCGACGGACCATCCGTCAAGTCTCCCGGATATGCGTAAGGAACATTGTTGCCTCCCAGACCCTCACAGGCAACGGCGTATTCGCCATGGATGGCGAATCTCTGCGGGCGTGCGGTGTTGGGCG
>CAZURK010000325.1:0-16759 GCA_964623055.1 uncultured Pirellulaceae bacterium | reverse complement strand
TCGGCACTGGCGAACTGGCCAAGGGAGTATTCGTAGACACGGCCCAAGATGTCCTTCGACCGATTCTCTTTGTCGCCAAGCCCGATGGTGCCAATCAGGTCAATCAGCTCCCCCAGCCGCTGCTTGTCCAACGCAGGGCGGGCGTACTGTTTGGGCAACACGCCTTTCAGACTGGGGTCATCCCGTTCGATGGCGTCCATCGCCGCGTCGACCAGCTTGCCGATGCTCGGCTGCTTGGCCTTCGCCTGCAAGAAGTCCCAGCGAGCCTCTTGCGGCACCCAGAAGATGTTTTCGGCCCGGTATTCGTCCGGGTCTTACATGACCTGATACCGTTGCGATTCCTCTTTGACGTACCACTCACTCTTCGGATCGGATGTTACCTGCTCCAAACTGGCGTGCTGTTCCACAAAAGCATCCGAGATGTATTTCAGAAAGATCAGGCCCAGGACGACATGCTTGTACTCGGCCGCGTCCATGTTGTTGCGAAGCTTGTCGGCGGCGAGCCAGAGCGTCTGCTCGAACCCCAGATTTGCGCCGTTGCTGGTCTTAGATTTCGCCTTCTTGGCAGCCCTCTTCTTGGCCATCGTGCCTATCCCGCATGCACTCTGTCAATCTCTTGTCTCGTCAACGTACTCAATATAGATGCCCCTCGGTCGGGTGGCCAAGTGGCGTCGCCAAATACAGATTCGCTTGCTGCAAGAACACACCAACGCTCGATCGACGTCGACGAGTACACAGAAGCGGAAGCAGCTAACCCGGATTGCGAACTCGCAAGCGAGGGACAGGAAACGAGTTACCCTTGCTGGCGCATCGGGCTAGTGTGGAACGCGCTGTTCTGCTATGCCGGGGACGGTCCGCAAACCGGGCTGAAGGCGTGCGTCGGCTGCTAATGAACGCGGCGGCGTTTTCGCAGGCTTAGAAATGCGGCTGTCGCGGCGGTCGCGACGACCAGTACCCAGATTGACGTGGCGATGATCAATGACAAGACTAGCTGGGACATGAATCTGGCAACTCCGTGGAGTGAACGCCTAACCCTTTGTCCATAGATTCCAGACTAATTGGCCGCCTGTGGAGGTCAACGAAAAAGTTGGCGCAACCGTCGCTAATGGAGTCTGGGTGTCGCACCCGAGCCGCACGAACCACTGAACCAAGAAGGACCACCGCAATGCAGAAAAGATCTGTACGTCCGTTTCGACCCGTCTATCCGTCACCTGCGGCGTTGGTCACGTCGGTCGCCGAAGATGGCCGAGCGAACATCATCACGCTGGGCGAGGTGTTCAACGTCAGTATCGCCGAGCCGGTCATTCTGGGAATCGCCATCGCCAAGCCGCGATACTCGCACGCGTTGATCAGCGCGACCCGTGAATATGTAGTGAACCTCGCGAAGTCCGAAATGGTCGAGACAGTGGACCGCTGCGGCACGATCTCGGGCCGCGACGTGGACAAGTTCGCCGAGTATGGACTGACGCCTGTTCCCGCCGAGAAGGTCAGGCCGCCGTTGATCGGGGAATGCCCGGTGAGCATCGAGTGCCAAGTGATCGGCATTCAGGAAATCGGTGATCACGATCTGTTTCTCGGCCGGGCCGTGGCCGAGCACATTGCCGAGGAAGCGTTTGACGAGGACGGAAACATTCTGGTAGACAAGCTTGATCCGCTCTGCTATCAACACTCGGAGTACTGGTCCTGCGGCAAGAAGCTCGCCCGGCACGGCTTCTCGCGGCAGTGACATCATGGCGAAAGAAGCGAAACCAACGTTCCAGCTTCCTCATCGGCCGCTCGGAGTCCGGCTGTACAACTGGTATGCCCGGCAGTTGCGTCGATGCGGAGTGCAGCGGGACGGTTTGACCGAAGCGTCGATTCTGAAGGCGGCACGGCGTCGAGCGAAACTTTCCGATTTTGGCGACGAGCGTTTTCGCATTGCCCTGCAACGATTGCTCGACTCCTTCAAAGAGGACGCGCAACTGCATCCCTTCGGCCGTTTCCTAACGCGAAACCGATTGATTATGTCGGCCGAGAATCGGCTGAGGATTCAAGACGACCTGAAACGCCATCCGGAGATCTTGGATGTACCGATTCGGCAGCCGCTGTTCGTCGCCGGCCTGCCGCGATCGGGAACGACGCTGTTGTACAACCTGCTGGCAAAGGACCCGGCGAGCCGACCGCTGCTAATGTGGGAGTCGTTCTGGCCGTCGCCGCCGCCCCAGGCCGAGACTCGCCACCGAGACCCAAGGATCAAGCGGGCAAAAATGGTGGTTAAGGCTCTGTGCCGGTTGGCGCCGCAACTGCCCGTGGCTCATACGCTCGTCCCGGACGGCCCCGAGGAATGTATGCCCCTGTTGTTCAACACGTTCGTCTGCCCGGGCTTCCTGATGATGGCTTACCTTCCCGGTTACGAGCAATGGCTTCGGGGACTGAGTTTCGAGGAAAATGTCGCAGTTTATTGCGAATACAGGACTCAATTGCAGTTGCTCCAGTGGCGTTGTCCGGAGAAACGCTGGTTGCTGAAATGCCCGGCGCACTTGGCCGCGTTGGATGCACTTCTGCACGTATTTCCCGACGCCAGCGTGATCCAGACACATCGGGATCCCACGAAGGTGGTCCCGTCCGTCTGCAGCCTGTTTGCCATGTTTCGCGGCATGTCGACGAACACCATCGACCCGCAGGCGATGGGCCCGCAACTCGCCGAAGGCGGCGCGGAGCTGGTCAACCGCGCTATGAAGGCTCGCGAGAAGACGCCCAATCGTGTTTTCGACGTGGCTTACACGGATCTTGTCAGCGACCCCGTGGGGACAGTACATCGGATCTACGAGCATTCTGACTATCATCGCGACGAACGCATGGACACCGGTATGACACAATGGCTGGACGAAAACCCGCGCCACAAGCAAGGCGTCCATCGGTACGGTTTGGCCCAGTTCGGACTCGACATTCCAGCGATCGAGCATCACTTCGAGCCGTATTGCGAGCGGTTCGGGATTACCCGCGAATCCGAGTGACGCTGCGGCGCCGTAGAATCGTTTAACTCGTAGCCGGAGGAGGATGCTGGAAAAGTAGGTCCCGCTTGCCGAGCGGGACCTCGATGTGGCGGCAAACCTGAATTCAAGGTCCCGCTCGGCAAGCGGGACCTACCTTTCGCCGCTCTGCACGCGGCTTGCCCACAATGGCAGCACGTAATACGATGGACAGGCGACGGAATACCACCAACACATCGTTGGAACCTTTGCCGCGTTCGACTTGAGTTTCCTCTCCGAGCCAGCCAGGTAGTCGTGATGCCCTTTGTGTCTCGAAAGCTCTTCGGTACGACTCGGCTGCTGGCGATTTTCGCGTTTAGCACTGCACTTCCCGCGCAGCCCTTCCACGGCGCGGAGACGCCAGAGATCTCGCTGGCCGTTCAGCTTGACGAAGCGGACAACATTTCCCGGTCGCACTTGGAACGAGTCGATCGGTTCCTGGAAGCCGGCGGGTGGGACGAGGCCATCGAAACGTTGCGGCGAGTCATGGACAACAGCGGCGAGAGAATGATGCAACTGGCCGTCGACTCGCCCGATTCCACGAGCGAATTCCAGAGACACGTCACGCTACGAAACTACTGCCATACGCTATTGGTCGCCCTGCATAAGACCGCGCCGGAAGCATTGGATCTGTATCGCAGTCGCGTCGATCCCTTAGCCGAGCGTCTATACCAGCAGGCCGTGAAGGACCGAGACGAGGCGGCGCTAAGACGGATCATCGACCTCTACTTCGCCAGCAGTTGGGGAGACGACGCGCTATTGAAGTTGGGCGAACTTGAATTCGGACGAGGCAACTTCACTCGGGCTCGCGCAGCTTGGGAACGCATCAGCCCGGTTTTTCGGACGCAAGCTTCTGAAGCCGGCGATTTGGCTATGCCGCCAGGGCAACCTCTTTGGCTGGCCCTTCGAGAACTCGATCTCGATGAAGCTTGGCCGACACTGGAACCGCTGTTGAAGGGTGTATCGGGACGGCCAACTTGGCTGGCTTTTCCGGATACAGACATCGACTTGGTCAACGTGCGGGCACGCCTGGCGTTAGCCTCCATATTGGAGGGGTCGACCTCGCGAGCAGTTTTCGAGTTGGCCGTGCTTGAACGCCTGCATCCCGATGCCGAGGGCGTCATCGGCGGCCGCCGAGGCAAGTACGTTGATCTGCTGAAGAGCCTCTTGGAGGAAAGCCGGTCGTGGTGGGCACCCCGCTTGCCGGATGAATGGAAGACGTTCGGCGGAGCCCCGACTCGGGCAAAGACTGCCGACGATGGCGTCGACATCGCCCTACGACCGATTTGGACCGTGCCTTTGCCCCTCCGAATCGTCAAACAGGGGAAGGACGAGTCGCTCGTCCAGCAAGTACGCATTGGCGAAAGCCAAGCGGGTCTGTTGAGCTACCATCCGTTGATTGTGGGTGACACGGTGCTGATTTGTACGGGCGAGGACATCCGGGACATCCAGGCGTTCCATTTGCATTCAGGTCAACCGCTTTGGCCGCGCGAGGCGGATACACCCGCTCGCGACCCTGCCGAAAGCGTCTGGCTTCGCCTGCTGGCGAGCCAGACACAATACGGTGTCCCGCGTTACACGATGACGGCGCATAAGGATATCCTGTTCGCAAAACTGGGGCCGTACGCAACGACCATCCCCCAAAGCCAACGTCACGACCCCGTGCCGCCCGGCCATCTGGCCGCTTTGGGCCTGCGTGCGCAGAAGAAACGGTTATTCGAGATCCGCCTGACACAAGAGGAATGGAGCTCCGACTGGGCGTTCGAGGGGCCACCATTGATTGCCGATGCCGACATCTTTGTTGCCATGCGACGTCGAGACAACATGCAGGGGCAAATCCACGTTGTGTGTTTTCGAATGAAATCGAACCGCGCGGAGTTTCGGTGGGAACGGTCGGTCGCGTCGGCCGAGACCATTGGCCAGGGGCGGGCGGTTGAATACACGCACAATCTGTTGGCGTTGGACCAAGGAGTGCTGTATATCAACACCAACCAAGGTGCCGTCGCTGCCTTGAGGGCGCAAGACGGCGAAGTCCTGTGGATTACACAATATCCTCGTGTGCCGGTGTACGAGAAGAAATCCGGCCACCCCAACCCTCACGCTTTCCGTGATCTGAATCCCTGTTTGGTTCATAAGGACGTCGTCGTGGTCGCACCGCAGGATTGCGATCGCGTATTCGCTTTGGACGCGGCGACCGGCACGGTACTCTGGAACACGGGAGCCGAGATCGCGGCGGATGTGGTCCACTTGTTGGGAATCGCCAGCGGCCACCTGATCACCAGCGGACACCGGCTGTACTGGATCGACATCCACGACGGCCGAATCACGAGCAGCTTTCCCGCTCGGGTTCAAGAGAGCCTTCGCGGATACGGCCGAGGGATCGTAGCCGGCGGCAGCGTGTACTGGCCGACACGGGACGAAATCTACGTATTCGGCGTGCGCACCATGCGCATGGTGCGACAACCAATCAATCTGGCAGCGATTGGGATGACGGGCGGAAATCTACTGGTTGCGGATGGTGTGATGTTGATTGCTGGGGCGGACAAACTGACGGCGTTCAATGCCTATGGTCGCCAAACGGCACCAGCGGAGGATAGAATACCTGGGTCAGATCTGAATAGCGGCGACTAAGGTAAGGTAGGTTCCCAAGCCGGAGCTTGGGAACCAGAGAGGGACTGACTGGTTTAACTGGATTGGCATATGCTTCAAGACAACGACGTTCAAGCCGTAGAGAGACTTCACGAAGCGTATCACCATATTACGCGCGAATTGGCCAGGGCCATCGTTGGCCAGGAGCGGGTGATCGAGCAACTGCTGATTGCGATGTTTGCTCGGGGCCACTGCCTGCTGGTAGGCGTCCCGGGATTGGCCAAGACGCTGATGATCCGCAGCGTTGCCGACGCATTGACGCTGGATTTCAGTCGCATTCAGTTCACGCCGGACTTGATGCCTTCGGACATTACCGGCACCGAAGTGATCCAGGAAGACAAATCCACCGGAAATCGGGAATTCCGTTTCCTGCCCGGCCCCATCTTCGCCAGTATCATCCTGGCGGACGAAATTAACCGGACGCCGCCGAAGACACAGGCCGCTTTGCTGGAAGCGATGCAGGAGCACCAAGTTACGGCTGGCGGGAAGAAGCATCAACTTCCCGAACCGTTTTTCGTCTTGGCCACCCAGAATCCCATCGAACAAGAAGGTACGTATCCGCTGCCCGAAGCCCAATTGGATCGCTTCATGTTCAACGTGATGGTCGATTATCCGGACGAGGAAGAAGAATTGGAGATCGTCCGGCGCACAACGACCGACCTGGAAGCGAAGATCACGGCCACGTTGGATGCGGATAAGATTGTGGAGCTAACGAGTATTGTCCGCAAGGTGCCGATCGCCGAGCATATCGCGCGTTACGCGCTGAAACTGGCCCGCCTGACGCGCCAGCAGCAGCCCGATGCACCGGACTTTATCAAGGAATACGTGATGTGGGGCGCTGGGCCTCGCGCCAGCCAGTACCTAGTCCTGGGCGCCAAGGCAAGGGCGGTCTTGCAGGGGCGCTACTACGCCACCCAGGAGGACATCCGCGAGGTGGCGTTACCCGTCTTACGACATCGGATCAAAACGAATTTCAATGCCGACGCTGAAGGCGTCACCACGGACGAAATCGTCCGACGCCTGATCGACACCGTGCCTCAAGTGGTTGAAGGCCCCGAAGATGACGCCACCGCAGGCGAAATCGTCGCCGACGTCATTGGATCCCAAGACGCTGGCTAAGCTGAAAGGGCTTCAGTTGCGGGCTCGCCACATCGTAGAAGGTTACGTGGCCGGCTTGCACCGCAGCCCCTACCACGGCTTCTCGATCGAGTTTGCCGAGCACCGCGAGTACGCGCCCGGAGACGACTTGCGCTATCTGGACTGGAAAGTCCTCGGCCGCACGGACAAGCTCTATCTAAAGCAATACGACGACGAAACGAACCTGATCTGCTATCTGGTGCTGGACATCAGCGAAAGCATGCAGTACCGCGGCCCGGATAGCCCGCTGTCCAAATTCGAATACGCCCAGTGCATCGCCGCGGCCATGGCATGGCTGGTCCTTCAGCAACAGGACTCGGTCGGATTGGTGTCGTTCGACAACGAAATCCGTGAAAGTGTCAGCCCCAACAGCAACGCCACGCATTTGGCGCAAGTGATGCAGATCATGGAATCGGCTACGCTCCAGGCGAAAACGGCAACCGGCCCGATCTTTCACGAACTGGCCGAACGATTCCACAAACGCGGCGTCGTACTGATCCTTAGCGATTTCTTCGACGACGTGACCACGATGATGGCCGGCCTGAAACATTTCCTTCACCGCCGACACGACGTAGTTCTGTTTCACGTCCTGGATCCAGCCGAACTGGAGTTTCCCTTCCGGACGCCAACACTGTTCAAGGGGCTGGAACAATTCCCCGAAGTGTTGACCGACCCGCGGTCGCTGCGAAAGGCTTACCTGCGCGAATTCGACAACTACCGCAAAGAAATCCAGAAAGGCTGCCGCGGCCACGGCATGGACTACCAACTGATGCGCACCGATCAACCATTGGATTCGGCCTTGTCAACACACCTGGCCACGCGCATGGCCAAGGTGAAGTGAGATACCGGAGGCCGCTGCGCGACGGATGTGCCTGGGATATACTTGCCCTCTACGCCCCGTGCGGTTTGGTGTACGCCCATACGCTCGGATGTGATAGACTCGTGCATGGGTAGGGTCGCCCCGGAACCTCGCAGAGTGTTCTTTCCCGAGTGGGAGAACCGTTCTTCGATCAACAAGGAGGTCGGTCATGCTACTGGCTGGACTCGGGAGGAAATGCCTTGGATTGCCTTTGATGGTTTTCAGTAGGCACGCGTGGGCAATTGCGCTATTGGTCATTCAAATCCTTCTGCAGCCAATGTGTGCCCAAACAGCGTTTTCCCAGTCATTGCCGATCCCGTTCTCGCCACCTGTGGGAATTCCGACCACGGCTGATCGGGCCCTGCCAAGGCGTTCTCTCACGCCAACACCAAGAAGACCAATGCCCCTAGGATGTGTGTTCGAGCATAGTCCGCCGAGCAACTTGTCGAACGAGGTGCGTCAGATTCTCTCTTATTTTCCGTTCGACACAGAAGCGGTTACCGTAGTCCATACGTCTCTTAGGAATCCCTGGTCTGCGGAACTGGACGCTGATCTCTCGCGTGGAGTTGCGCCCCCCTTCAAGGAGATTATGGGGAATGATCTCATGACGGGTCTCGAACCGGAGTACCGCGAGGTTATTTTGGAGCACGTGTACAATGGAAGGCCCTTGTTCATAGTTGCCATGGCACGGTATGTCCACCATGTGTGGACGCGCCAACAGGCCTGTTTTTTGCGTTTTCCACAACCGTCTCCCATCTTCAAGGAATTGCGCGGTTGCTCCCTTGTGCAACACACTCTCCATGGACATCTGGTTCTCGAGGGAGTCTGTTCACGTCGACCAGAGGCGATTCTTCGTTCGAGTTCCGTCTACTTCGCATCCGTGAGTCCGGAGACCCTCCTAGTGACCTCGCATCTCCTTTTGGCGAAGGATATCCTACACCGAATCTCCCAGCCGAAGGCGAACGCAGCCGTCTCGCCAGCACTGATGGAATGGGGCCACGTTGACTACCGATCTTCAGCGTGGGGCATTCGCATACACCGCTCGAAGGTGCGGAGTCGGATTAGCTCTGGCGAGCAGAATCCCGCGTCGAGTCTCACCATGTGGTATGACGAGAGGCGGGAACGAGTGACCATCCGATGCATCGATCAGGAGGGGAAGGCAGGTGAAGTCCTTGAAAGACTGTTCGTGATGCGAGGCTTGGACAAGGTGCCACGCAAGATCGAGACTTCCCCTGATGGCCGGCTGGCAGACATGGTCTTCCCTTTCACCCGAAATCTCAACATCGGCCGTGAAGCTACCGCTGTCCTGCTGCATTCTTTCGATGCCGCAATGTTTCCATTAGTACTAGGAACGCATTCAGAAGAGCAGTTGCCTGGTGAATTCTAGAAACCCGGGGCGTATGCCGGGATAGGACAGACTCAGTATCATTTGTGGAGCACCCATCATGACGAAATACATACTGGCTTTGGACCAGGGTACGACTTCCAGCCGCGCGATTGTATTTGGCCATGAAGGTCAGGTCGTGTCGGTGGCGCAGCAGGAGTTCGAGCAGTTGTTGCCGCGACCGGGGCATGTGGAACACGATCCCGAGGCTATTTGGGCGTCGCAGTTGTCAGTGGCCAAGGAGGCACTGAAAGCGGGTTCAGTCAATGCGGAAGACATCGCGGCCGTTGGGGTGACGAACCAGAGAGAGACGACGATCCTTTGGGATCGCGATACGGGCAAGCCGATTGCGAACGCTATTGTGTGGCAAAGTCGCGCAAGCGCCGGGATCTGCGAACAACTGAAGGCGGATGGGCTGGAGACGACGTTTCGTGACAAGACCGGATTGGTTGTCGATGCGTATTTCTCCGGTACGAAGATCAAGTATCTGTTGGATCAGCATGACGGCCTGCGCGAACGGGCCGCTCGCGGCGAGGTGCTGTTTGGCACGGTCGATTCGTTTCTGATCTGGCGATTGACCGGCGGCCGATGCCACGTCACGGACTACAGTAACGCGAGCCGTACCTTGCTGTTCAACATCCACGAACTGGACTGGGACGACGAATTGCTGCAGGCTCTGGACATTCCGCGCGCCATGTTGCCGGAAGTGTTGCCATCCAGCCATGTGTATGGCCAGATGCAGGCGGACTGGCTGGGCAGCGAGATACCGATTTCCGGCGACGCGGGTGACCAGCAGGCAGCCACCTTTGGTCAGGCTTGTTTCGAGCCGGGCAGCGCAAAGAACACATACGGGACCGGCTGTTTTCTGTTGCTCAATACCGGCGACCGTCCCATCAAATCGCAGAACAACCTATTGACCACGATCGGTTGGGGCGTCAGCGGCGAGGTCACGTATTGCCTGGAAGGGTCCGTGTTCATCGCGGGAGCGGTGGTACAGTGGCTTCGCGACGGGCTGGGATTGATCAAGAATTCCGCCGAAATCGAACAACTGGCGACCAGCGTGCCGGACAGCGACGGCGTGGTGGTTGTGCCGGCGTTCACCGGACTGGGTGCCCCGCACTGGGACCCCTATGCTCGTGGTGCTGTCTTCGGCATCACCCGCGGAACCAGCGCGGGCCATCTGGCGCGGGCTGCGGTCGAGTCGATGGCGTTTCAAACGTGCGATCTATTGGACGCCATGCAGAAGGACGCGGGCGTCGATTTAAGCATGCTCAAGGTGGATGGCGGGGCATCGGTGAACAACGATTTGATGCAATTTCAGGCCAACCTCTTGGACGTGACAGTCCACCGCCCCGTCGTCGCGGAAACCACCGCGTTGGGTGCTGCATATCTGGCCGGATTAGCCGTCGGGTACTGGGAAGACATGGCTGACGTAGCGGGCAATTGGGCTCTGGATCGAGAGTTCCACCCGGCGATGCCCGACGACGATCGCCTGAGAAGACGCCGTCGCTGGCAGCGCGCTGTGGAACGCACGCGAGACTGGGAGAAGGACGAGTAGCGTGCTGGGGCTCCGGCCGGTAGCTGAATTCGCAAGAATTCAGACGGATCGCGCAATGGCCTGAATTCTTGCGAATTCAGCTACTGTGGCGCCCGGAATCTGGTCGCACCGGTGTGATAGCGAAAACGGCGAACAGCGTGTACTATGGTACGTCACCCGGATGGCGCACGGACCAGTCGCCATCCGGGATTTGTCTATTCCGGGAGAGCCCTAGCAGCTATGTCAGTTCAAGTCACATGTTCGTCGTGTGGTGCAATGTTCGCCGCACAGCCGCATTTGTACGGCCAGGAAGTCCCATGTCCAAGTTGCGGCGGTGCACTGGTCATTCCAAATCCGGAGCAAGAGGCACCGGCCCCGGCGCAACTCGAGCCTCCCGCGCCGGCCCCGACACCTGCGCCGGTGGCCCCTGCACCGCTCGACGATCCATTGGGCGTCGCATCGTTCGAGCAGTCCGCCCAGACGCTTGGCCCGCCCTGCCAACCGGCATACCGTCCATTGCCGCCGGAGGACGCGCCGATGAGCGACGAAGACAAGAAGGTGATCATGAAGGCCGTTCTTGGCGTTGGAGGGATTCTGCTCCTGCTGGCCGCGGCGATTGTGGTCACATCGTTGCTCGGCGGCGGTGACGGAGATGAGCCGCCAGCGGCGGCTTCCGAAGAGGGTGAGACAGAAACGGCCGATGATGACGACTCGGATTCCGGTTCCTCGTCGAAACCAGCCGCCGAAGATTCAGCTCCCTCGGAAAAGACATCACCGACCAAGGCCAAACGAGCCAAATCGGGGGCGGGAAGTGCAAAATCGAAGCCCAAACCGTCAGAGGAGGGCCGGAGCCCCGACGAAGAAGAGTAGGCGGTCACAAAGTGCTTCGAGGACCATCAACTCGCGGTTGAAAGGGGGTGAGCGGCAATGGGGTTTCGCCCAGCAAACTACCCGATACCGTGAGTTGTCTCGAAGGCAGCTATCTTGTCCTCGTGCTGCAGCGTCAGGGCGATGTCGTCCAGTCCGTTCAGCATGCAGTGTCTTCGAAAATCGTCGATTTCGAATTCGAGTGCAAGATCATGCTCGTCCGTGATCGTGCGGCTCCCTAGATCGACGGTCAGCCGGTAAGCTCGATGCTGACTGAAATTCTGGAACAACCGGTCGACGGTCGCTTCGTCTTGCTTGACAGGCAGCACGCCGTTCTTGAAGCAGTTGTTGAAGAAGATATCCGCAAAGCTCGGTGCAATGACGACACGGAATCCGTAGTTCTCCAACGCCCACACGGCATGCTCGCGGCTGGAACCGCAGCCGAAATTGCGGCGTGCAACCAGAATCGAAGCGTCCTGTACTTCCGAACGATTCAATTCAAAATCAGCGTTGTCTGATCCATCTTCGTTGTAGCGCCAGTCGAAAAACAAAAACTTCTCGTACCCCGTGCGTTCGATCCGCTTGAGGAATTGCTTGGGGATGATCTGGTCCGTGTCGACGTCCGCTCGGTCCATTACCGCGACCAAGCCT
Source organism: uncultured Pirellulaceae bacterium (assembly GCA_964623055.1). Taxonomy (GTDB): domain Bacteria; phylum Planctomycetota; class Planctomycetia; order Pirellulales; family Pirellulaceae; genus JADHUC01. The sequence goes on along the minus strand of CAZURK010000325.1, from coordinate 4,664 downwards.
GTATGGTTTGTGAAGGGCTGCATATTGTCGTCTCTTTCCCCTGCTATTCAGCTCCTGTAGTCCCACTGACGAATGTCCACAAAATGTCCCGCAATGGCCGCCGCCGCTGCCATGCCAGGCGACACCAGATGGGTCCGGCCCCCTTTGCCTTGGCGTCCTTCGAAGTTCCGGTTGCTGGTCGACGCACACCGCTCGCCCGGCGAAAGGCGGTCGGGGTTCATGGCCAGACACATGCTGCAACCCGGTTCGCGCCACTCGAAGCCCGCCTCCTGGAAGACGCGGTCAAGCCCCTCTGTCTCGGCCTGGGCCTTAACCTGGCCACTACCCGGAACGACCATCGCATTGACGTCATCCGCCACGCGGTGACCATTGGCGACGGCTGCGGCTGCGCGTAGATCCTCGATACGCCCGTTGGTACAGGATCCAATAAACACACGATCCACCTTGACGTCCGTAATGGGTGTGCCGGGCGTCAAGCCCATATACTCCAACGCCCGGATCGCTGTCTTCTGCTCCGTCTGATCTTCGCAATCTGCCGGATCGGGCACTTTGGCCGTAACGGGTGCGACCTGCCCGGGCGTCGTGCCCCATGTTACTTGAGGAGCGATATCCGCGGCGGCAAATACGCGGACCTGGTCGTATTGGGCACCCTCGTCCGATGGCAGCTTCTTCCATCGCTCGACAGAGTCGTCGAAGTTGTCCGGAGCGAACTCGCGGCCTCGGACGTAGTCGAACGTTGTCTGGTCCGGTGCGATCATCCCGGCACGGGCACCGGCCTCGATCGACATATTGCACACCGTCATTCGGTCTTCCATGCTCAATGCTCGAATCGCGTCGCCCGTGTATTCCAGTACGTACCCGGCGCCGCCGGATGTGGTAATCTCGCCGATCAGATAGAGGATCAGATCTTTCGCGGTGACGCCGGTGCCCAAGCGACCGTCTACGCGTAGCTCAAACGTCTTTGGTTTGTATTGCAGCAGGGTTTGCGTGGCCAGCACGTGTTCCACCTCGCTGGTACCGATTCCGAACGCCAACGCGCCAAATGCCCCGTGCGTGGCCGTGTGGCTGTCGCCGCAGACGATCGTCATCCCCGGTTGTGTCAGCCCCAACTCGGGGCCGATGACATGAACGATGCCCTGCTTCGCATCGTGGATGTCATACAGGTGGATCCCGAACTGCTTGCAGTTGCTGCGAAGCGTCTCGATTTGCTGTCTGGAAATCGCGTCTTCGATTGGTACCGACCGATCCGTCGTGGGAACGTTATGATCGGGAGTCGCGATGGTCAGATTGGCTCGGCGAACGCCGCGGGCTGAGAGACGTAGGCCCTCGAAGGCTTGAGGACTGGTTACTTCATGAACAAGCTGCAAATCGATGTAGAGAATCGTCTGCTTGCCTTCTTCGGCGTGTACGACATGGTCGTCCCAGATCTTCTGGAACATCGTGCGAGGTCGTGAAGTCTCCGACATGGTTACCTTTTTGGCTTGTGGTGGGGTAAGCGCGTGCGTCACCCGCAATGACAGCTTTCTGTAGCAGAGGTTCTCCAAAATATAACGAAAACGGTGTAAGTTGGGGAGGTTCAACACCGGAGACGGCGCAATAGAAAAGGCAGGTTCGGGGGATAAGAGGCGAACCTGCCCTACTCAAGAGAGCGCAATGATTGTGTGAGCAATTTAAGAATATCTTCACAGAAAATGCAATAGTATTTTAGGATTAGGGAAATATGACCTATAAGAACGACTTTCAGCACGAGGAACGGAAGATGTCTCGTATTTCGGTGTGCGCGGTCGTGTTCGGCCTGTCGCTGACACCAGTCGCTGCGGTGGGCGAGGAGCCTGACGAGTGGGTGCGGCGAAACGTGAACGATATGGTTGCCCTGTACCAACACCTTCACGCGCATCCGGAACTGTCGTTCTGCGAGCGCGAAACGGCCGACAGGCTGACAAAGGAATGGTCGGCCATTGGCGCCGAGGTCACGATGGGCGTTGGCGGACACGGTGTGGTTGGCCTGCTGCGGAACGGCGACGGCCCCACCGTAATGCTGCGCACCGACATGGATGCGTTGCCGGTAACAGAGCAGACAGGCCTGGCATGTGCCTCGGATGTCAGGGTCACGAATGATTCGGGCGTGGAAGTGGGCGTTATGCATGCCTGCGGCCACGACGCCCACATGACGAACGTGATCGGCGTCGCGCGGTATCTGGCTGCCAACAAGGATCGCTGGAATGGCACCGTGATGTTGATCGGTCAACCGGCCGAGGAACACGGGGCTGGCGCTAAAGCAATGTTGGACGACGGGCTGTTCAAGCGATTCCCGAAGCCGGATTTCGCATTGGCCCTGCACGTCGACCCCACGCTGGCGACCGGAGTGGTGGGTTACCGCGCCGGCTATTCGATGGCCAATGTGGACGCGGTGGACATCACCGTTCGGGGTCGTGGCGGCCACGGCGCCAATCCCCACACGACCATCGATCCTGTGGTCCAAGCTGCCCAGTTGGTGATGTCGCTGCAAACGATCGTCAGCCGCGAGGTGAAGGCGATCGAACCGGCAGTCGTAACCGTGGGCTCAATTCATGGTGGCACGAAGCACAATATCATCGCCGACGAATGCCACTTGCAGCTTACTGTGCGCAGCTACTCGGACGAAGTGCGGAAGCAATTGCTTTCCGGCATCGAGCGCAAGGCCAAGGCGGTTGCCATCGGTGCTGGTGCGCCGGAACCGATCGTCGAAGTTACCGAAGGAACGCCTTCGTTGCACAACGACGAGAAGTTGACTGAACGAATTGTCCCCGTGTTTCGTCGCGTACTGGGGGAGGACAAGGTGATCCTGTCCGAACCAGCGATGGTCGCCGAAGATTTCAGCCACTATGGCCGAGTTGGCGTGCCGATTTTGATGTTTCGGCTTGGCGTTGTCGATTCGCAACGGCTTGCACGCTACGAGCAAGCCGGCCAACAACCGCCTCCGCTACATTCGCCGCAGTTCTACCCTGACATCGAAGGCACGCTCGTCACCGGCATCACCGCAACAGCCAGCGCCGCTCTCGAGTTACTGAAACCGTGAGCTGCTCTGAGGCAACGCAAATTCGGACAGCCTCCGCGTAGGGTGGGCCAAGTCTTCGCGGGCCCACCGGAATTTGAGTACTGAATGCCGAGTACTGAACGGTGGGCCTGCGAAGACTTGGCCCACCCTACGAAGACTACAAGGACCGCCGAAAAGCATCACGAATAGGAGCACATCCAATGCGACTCTCGATCCCATATGTCCTGCCGCTTGCCCTCCTTCTCTCGCGGTTTTTTCCGCTCGCGCCGTGTCCCGCAGCGGATACCGAAAGCCCTCGCGACTTCGGCATCATCAAGACGGTGGACAGCCCGCATGCGAGTATGCGCAGCGTCGACTTGCGGGACGTTCGCTGGACGGATGGATTCTGGCTGCAGCAATTCCACACGGCACGCGATGTGACCTTGCCGCGACTATGGGAACTGGCCGGCGATTGGGCGTGGAACAACATGCTCGTCGCTGCGGGCGAGAAGGAAGGCGAGGTCGAGGGATGCTACTGGGAAGACGCTTGGATCTACAAGTGGCTCGAATCCGCCTGCTACGTCTATACCCAGACGCGCGATCCGGCACTGCTCGAGAAGATGGACAAGATCATTGCCATTATTGCCAAGGCACAGCAACCGGATGGATACATCGCTACGCAGATCACTTTGCGGGACTTCGAGCGTTTCGCTTTCCAGCATCACCACGAACTCTACACAATGGGACACTTGATGACTGCGGCGTGCGTCCATCACCGTGTGACGGGCAAGACCAACCTCCTCGATATCGCCAAACGCGCGGCCGATTACGTCTACAGCACGTACAAGGACGGCGACCCCACGTTGGCCAACTGCCCCGTGAATCCTTCGATCATCATGGGAAGTGTCGAGTTGTATCGAACCACCGGCGAGAGACGATACCTGGATCTGGCCAACATCATCATCAACAACCGCGGGCGGAAGCGAGGCAAGATTGGGCGCACTGAATGGGGGCGTCCGTTAGGCGGGACGGACCTGAATCAGGACCGGCGACCGCTCAGACAGGAGACGGAGGTCGTAGGCCATGCCGTCTTCTACACTTATCTTCTCGCCGGCGCCACGGACGCTTACATGGAAACCGGCGACACGTCGTTGCTCACAGCACTCGAACGACTGTGGCATGACCTGACGGAAAAGAAGATGTACATCACCGGCGGTGTGTGTCCCGTACACAAGGGATTGTCCAGCCGCAGTTACGAGCCGGGCAAACGCGTCATCCTGAACGATAGCATTCACGAAGCAGCCGGCATGCCGTACGACTTGCCTAGCGCCACCGCGTACAACGAGACATGCGGCCAGATCGGCAACATGATGTGGAATTGGCGTATGTTGTTCGTCAGTCCCGAGGCTCGCTTCACGGACACGATGGAACGCACCTTGTACAACTCGATCCTGTCCGGAATCAGCGTGGCCGGCAAAGGCTGGTCCTACACCAATCCGCTTCGATGGTACGGGCCCGAACACGAACTGTTGAGCAACGACGCTCATCGGAGGTTCGATCCGGGCGAACGGCATATCTGCTGTCCCACGAACCTGCTCCGCACCGTTGTTTCGATGCACGGCTACCTGTACAGCACGAGCAAAGAAGG
>CAZURK010000324.1:0-16780 GCA_964623055.1 uncultured Pirellulaceae bacterium | reverse complement strand
TGCTGGAAAAGCAGTTAACCCTGACCCAAAGCGGGATTTGATAAAAAAGTATGGCCTAACGACAATCTCAATCGACGTGGGTGAAAGTCTGCGGCGTGAAACGGCTGTGGGCGTTTCGTTCTCCGTTCAGTCTTCGCTTCTCATCCGCAACGCGCCTTGGGCCAACAGCAGATTGGTCCGAGCCACCTCCCTGGCAAAAATGATCAGGTCGGGGTCTGCGGGCGCCAACCGGCGAACATCTTCCTCGCAACGTACCGGCGTCATGGATGGCACCTGAAGTCCGGCAGGGATTGTGACGCTTTCTACGAGGGCTTGGTGCATCACAACCACGTCGTCGCCCAGCGTCGAGCGGAAGACCACGCTGTTGAAGCCGACGAAACAGTTTGAGCCGATCTCGCACGGCCCGTGAACGACTGCTGCATGGGCGATCGACGAACCGGGGCCGATTCTCACTTGCGTACCGCCGAGGGCGTGGACGACGACACAATCCTGCACGTTTGAACCCCGGCCGACCACAATCGGCGCAACGGTTCCATCGGCGCCAAGTTCGTCGGCCCGGAGGACCGCGTTGGGGCCAACGAAGACATCCTCTTCGACAAACACTTTACCAATCAGTGTGGCCGTTTCATGCACAAATGCCGACTCGGCAACCTCCGGAAAGTCACCGGCCGCGTTCCGTTCCAGGGCCATCGCACAATCTCCCAATCAGCAGTAGGCGTAGGGCCGGTTCCCACCGGCCGATCAGACGACGATCGAGCGCTGGCCGGTAGGAACCGGCCCTACTCGACTTGCCCTACATTCTCAACAAAGCCAAAAAAGGCCGGAACCCGCCAGAATCGGCGATGCTCCGGCCTTCACCTTCGATTATGCGCCCTCGTGAGCAGGGCTCCTTCGAACTTGAAACGCCTTTTAGGATGCCCCGCGAGAGAGAGAAGTAAGCCTCATTCCGTCCCGCTTCTGCATCGGTGAGAAACATAGCATAAGTTCTTCTCACGTCAACACGCGATTCGCGTGTGGCCATGGTAGCTGAATTCGCAAGAATTCAGAATGGCGGACGATCCTGAATTCTTGCGAATTCAGCTACGGGTCAGACACTCCGGGGCCATCATTCGCTGTCTCGGCCATCGAACTGAACCGCGGCGTCCAATGTGAAGATAATCACCCGTTCCCCGGTGACGGTACTGATGTCCGTATGTAAGCTGACGGTCTTTCTTCCCGTCAATTCGTGCATTACGGCCTCCAGCAGCGGGCGTCCCTTCTCGAGCAACTCACAACGGACCTGTTTGATCAGGTCTCGACTTCTGGGACTGTCCTCGGTCCTGGCAAGTTGATACTCCGCCTGCGTCATGATGCCCTTCAGGCGTACAAGCACCAGGTCGTCAATGATGTGGGTTTTGGTTTCGGTTGGACCACGTCCCATGTACTCCTTCTCGAACTTGACGATTGCTTCGCTGATTTCAGCTTCGACTTGGCCCCTGGTCTTTTCCACGTCCATCCCCTTATGCTTCGCTAAACTCGCTCCTCTTGGTCGAGGGTGCTGAAGTCTCGCCCATTCTACCGAGGTTTGATGACAGCGTCCTCCCACCCAAACCAATGTGCGGGATCACAGGATGGGTATCTTTGTACGCCTTGGTGCATTTCCTGTCGGCGTTGGTACAATACGATCTGTTGTCTGCCCGCCATCGGCTGGAGAGTTCTCTGTACCGCTGTGACTCGCACCCAATGAAAGGAAAACCACCATGAAGAGGTACACCGCAGTCAGTGCCGTTGTTTTTTTTGCAGTCGCCACGCTGCTTGTTGGAACGCATCACGCAGCTGGCGAAGAAGAAGCGGGGTTTCAGTGCCTCTTCGACGGCAAAACTCTGAACGGCTGGGAAGGCAAGCCCCAGTTCTGGTCGGTTCAAGATGGGGTTATTACGGGGCAAACCACCAAGGACAATCCCACGAAGGGGAACACGTTCCTGATCTGGCGCGGTGGCAAGACGGCCGATTTTGAACTCCGCTTGGATTTCCGTATCGTCGGGGGCAACTCGGGCATCCAATATCGCAGCGAGGAGAAGGGGGATTTCGTGGTGGGCGGCTACCAAGCCGACTTCGAGGCCGGCGATCGCTTCATCGGCATTCTCTACGAGGAAAAAGGCCGTGGCATTCTGGCACTGCGCGGGCATAAGGTGGTGATCGCCGAAGACGGCAAGAAAGAGACCGTCGGTACGACATGCGACGAGAAGGAAATGCTGGCCTCCATCAAGAAGGAGGGATGGAACGAGTACCTGATCACGGCCAAAGGCAACCACTTGGTCCAGAAGATCAACGGACACACGACTGTGGACGTGACGGATAACCAAACGTCGAAAAGCAGCGCGGAGGGAATTCTGGCGCTTCAATTACACCAAGGCCCGCCCATGCTTGTGCAATTCAAGAACATTCGGCTCAAGCAATTGAAATAGAGTGGGCTGCCTCCGCTTGACCGGGGAACACGTCCGAGCATAGATTACCGGGGTTTGTACAGGCTCGAAGTACGCTGTTAGTAGGGAGAACTGCGTTGGCAGTAACGAGTGTAATCGGTTTGCAGTGGGGTGACGAGGCGAAAGGCAAGATCGTCGACCTCTTGACATCGGGGTTCCAAATCGTCGTTCGCTATCAAGGCGGCGCGAATGCAGGCCACACGGTCGTTGTGGGCAGCGACGTATATAAGCTGCACCACATTCCCAGCGGGATTCTCAACCCCAATGTCATGAACGTCGTGGCGCCGGGTGTTGTGCTGAACCCGCCCACGATCCTGAAGGAGATCGACTCGCTGGCCGAGCGTGGGGTCGAAGTGACCAACAACCTGATGTTCAGCGAACGAGCCCATGTGGTATTCCCGTGGCACATCGCCGAGGACCGGGCGATGGATTCGAAACCGGTCGCCGGCGAGAGCATCGGCACGACGCTGCGTGGTATTGGCCCCTGCTACCGCGACAAATATGGGCGCTCGAACGCGATTCGTCTGGGCGACATGTACCGCAAGGAGTTTCGCGAGGAGATCGAACGTATCGTCGAGTTCAAACTTCGCATGTTGACGCAACTTGGCAGCGACGAGTCTCTGGATGCGGCTACGATCTACGACGAGTTCAGCGGTTACGCCGAACGCCTGCAACCGTTCGTCGCCGACACGACAGGGTATCTACTGGACTCGCTGGAGGCCGGCAAGAGCGTCTTGTTCGAGGGGGCACAGGGTGCGTTGTTGGATATAGACCACGGGACCTTTCCATTCGTGACCAGCAGCAACAGCTCCGGAGTTGGTGTCTCCGGCGGCTCCGGCGTGCCTGCTCGTTGGATCGAGAAGGTCGTTGGCGTGGCCAAGGCATATACGACGCGAGTCGGCGGCGGACCGTTTCCCACGGAACTGGAAGACGAAATGGGCGACCGCATCCGGGAACTCGGCAAGGAATACGGGACCACCACCGGGCGTCCTCGTCGTTGTGGTTGGTTCGATGCGGTTGCCGTGAGGTACACGGCCCGGTTGAGTGGCATTAGTGCGCTGTCGATCATGATGATGGACGTTGTCAGCCAGTTGCCCGAGTTGAAGATCTGTGTGGCGTACGACTTGGACGGCGAGCGCATTACGAACTTCCCAACCCATGCCGACGATCTCCGGCGCGTGAAGCCGGTGTACGAGACGTTCCCCGGCTGGCAGCAGGACATCACTGGGATCCAGAAGATGGAAGACTTGCCGGACGGCGCTCGCCGGTACCTGGATCGCGTAAGCGAATTGGTGGGACGATCGGTCGAGGTGATTTCGTTCGGACCGGATCGCGAGCAGACTGTGTTTGCCGATTGAGAGTGCGGCTCATGTCCAACGCGTTGGAGACAACCGCGACGGCCGGCAACGAGTTCGACGTGCCCAAAGAACGTCGGCCACGTCATATCGCCATCATCATGGATGGCAACGGCCGCTGGGCCCAACGACGCGATTTGCCGCGGATCGAAGGCCATCGCCGCGGCGTGGCCAGCGTGCGGCGAACGGTCGAAGAATGTGCTCGCCTGGAGATTCAACAACTCACGCTGTACTGCCTCTCCAGCGAAAATTGGAAACGCCCGCAGAACGAGCTGGACTTCCTCATGCATCTGCTCGAGCAGTACATGATCGAAGAACGCAACACGATCATGAAGAACAACATCGTTGTCGGTATCATCGGTCGACGCGATGGAATTCCCGAAAACGTCCAGGTCGAGATGGACAAGACGATCGAGATGAGTTCCCACAACGGCGGCACTCGATTGTGCCTGGCGATCAACTACGGCGGCCGTGCGGAAATGGTGGACGCCGTGCGCTCGATCGCGCGGAGTGTGCGCGACGGCGAGCTTGCCCCGGACGACATTGACGAGCAGGCCATTTCGCAGCACTTGTACACGGCCGGAATGCCGGATCCGGACCTGATGATCCGCACGGCCGGCGAAATGCGCGTCAGCAATTTCCTGTTGTGGCAAATCAGTTATGCCGAGTTGTGGGTCACCGAACGCTTCTGGCCGGAGTTCTGCGAGGAAGATTTGCATCAGGCGATTCACGACTTTGCCAAGCGGGATCGCCGATTCGGCGGCTTGAAGACCTGACGTGGGGCACGTTGGAAACGTGCCCCACATGATGAACGGGAGGGCGAAGCTCCTGCTGAGCCGAGTCTTGCGTTGGTCGACGCATCGGCGGCTCGGCTGGAGCCTCGCCCTCCCGCCTCTCGTTCAAGGGAGAAGGGAAGGGGAATACTACGTGCTTCGCTGGAGGTTACTCGTCGCCGCGGCTATCATCGTGCCGCTCGTTGGGCTGCTGCTGGCTGACTTCCACTTCAACTTCAACGTCCCCGGCATTTGGCTATTCCCTCTGGCTTTGTTGCTTACGGTCTTGGCTTCGGCCGAAGTGCTGGACTTGCTGCGGGCGAAAGACTTACGCCCAGCAGCATGGAGTGTGTACACGGGAGCATTGCTCGTTGTGGTCGCGAGTCTTGTCCCTCAACTCTGGCTGTTCACCGGTAGTGAGTATCCGGCCGACGGGCCATTAGGAAAACTTGGATGGCCGTTGGTCGCGATGGCGATTGGTGTCGCCTTGGCTTTTGTCGGCGAGATGGCTCGTTACGAAAAGCCTGGTGGTGTCATTGTCAACGTCGCACTGAGCGTCTTCACGATCGCCTACGTCGGATTATTGCTTGTATTCTTGATCGCGCTGCGCACTTACCACAACAACGAATGGGGAATGGCTGCACTGATTTCGGCGGTCTTCGTCACAAAGATGTCCGACACGGGGGCCTACACGTTCGGCCGGCTGTTCGGGCGACACAAGATGTCGCCCATCCTGAGCCCAAAGAAGACGATCGAAGGCGGAATCGGAGGAATCGTGACAGCCTGTCTGTGCTCTGCCGCCTTCTTCTACTGGTTGGTCCCCGTGATCTTCGGCCTAGACGACGCAGAGCCGCAGTTGTGGGGATGCATCGTCTATGGAGTTGTCGTAGCGATTGCGGGCATGATTGGCGACTTGGCCGAATCGCTTCTGAAACGTGATATGGAACGAAAGGACTCCAGCAGTTGGATGCCGGGCCTAGGCGGCGTGCTGGACGTACTGGATTCCCTCCTGTTCGCCGCCCCCGCAGCGTATCTGTGCTTCGTCACAGGCACTGTCGGGCCGTGAAGGTCTTCCCAACGAATTCAGGGCGGCAACGAATGAACTGGCGGACCAGGCGCGGCCGGTGGAGCGGCAAGGGCCGTTACGTTGAATCGTGTGGTCGCGGTCGGCGTCCCTCAAGCACATCTCGCCAGAAGGCAGGCAGGCCACGGTAGGCGGCTAGGTAGGTCGAATCCAGCGGCACGTTGATGTAGCGGTCCGGGTTCAGGAACAGTGGCATCTCGCGCAGGGACGCCCCAACGGCTAGATGCTCCAAATAGGCTTCCGGACGTGGGCCCGCGACATAGGACGCGAGAGTCAGGACTTCGTCGGGGGGGAGCAGATACGGCTCGTCATCAAAACGTACCCAGATCGCCGCGTGCATGCCCTGCGGATCGTGACGACCGGGCGGATACAGGTCAACCAGCAGCACTTGGATCCCGTGCCACAATGCTGTTTCGGCCTTGTCCGCAAACTCGGCGACATGAGCTGCCCGGTCTTTGTTGGCAGGTGAAACGATTTCGATCATGGCAATGATCCGGTGACCGCTGACGTGACGGATCGTCAATGTCCGCCGGCTCCCGCGGGCGACGGGGGAAGGTGACAGCTTGCGGCGCACCTGCGGCGGGGCTTCCGCGACCGCCACGCCGCCTTCGTCGGTCGGCGATGGCGGATCGCTCGCAGCCGGAGCCTGCAACGTCAGGATGTCTGCAATCAGACGGCCACCGTGCTGCTCCGGCATCGCATAGTAACTGGGCGGCAAGACGCCGTCGTTCAACGTTTCACTGAGATGCGTGATCCAAGCCGTGTGAAACGCATGAAAGGTTCCAGCGTCCACCTGGGTCCAATCGTGAACCGCCATCTTTCATCCTCACCGAACATTGATTTTCTTCATGTTAACCTACCTCACGGCACTTGGGAATCCAATGTTCCACGCTGCGATCGTCCGTGCACGCCCCTTTACCGAATCTTTGCATCCGGCAATTCTGCTTTGATGCCTTCGTCAACCGGCATCTTCTCGTAGGACTGCCCTCCAGTCTCGGCGATCAATCGGTCCAACTCGGCTCGTAGTTCTTTGACCTTTGCCGCACATTTGGGAGCGTCGATCAAGTTGTGCAACTCGCCGGGATCTTTCTTGATGTTGTACAGTTCGGCCTTGTGCCGATCCGGGCCGCCGTCGCCGTGGGGGTAGCGAACGTATTTCCATTCGTCCGTGCGGACGCCGCGCACGTTCGGTGTGTAGGGAAACTGCTTTTCGTAATTGTATTCGTAGTACCACGACTTGCGCCATCCTTTCGTCTGGCCCTTCAACAGAGACACCCACGACCGGCCGTGGATGTTTTCCAGGGGCTTCGCGCCGCAGATCTGGACGAGGCTTGGCGCCAAGTCGATATTCAGCACCTGCCCGTCGACCACCGTACCGGCCTTGGCCAACGCTGGGTAGCGGAGGATCAGCGGGACGCGGATACTCGGCTCGTTCATGGCGCGTTTGTCGGTCATTCCGTGCTCGCCGAGAAACATGCCGTTGTCGCCTGCGAATACGATCAGGGTATTTTCCAGTTGCCCCATGTCTTTCAACGCTCGGTAGACGCGTCCCACGCTATCGTCCACCGATTTGATCGTGGCTGCGTAGGCTCGGACAAAGTTGTCGAAATGTACGACGCTCGCTGCGCTCCGGTCTGGGAACTCCTCGCGGAAACCGTAGATCGGGCCGTAGATCCCGTGCCACGTGTCCAAACGCTCTTCGACCCATTTGGGTTTCCCGGTCAGATCGAATGCCGTGCGCGGGTATCCGATGTTGATGCGGTCGTAGATGTGTTCGTATTTCTTTTCCGGTGTGAAGGGCGTGTGCGGCGCTTTGTGACCAAAGATCAGCATGAAGGGCTTATCGCCGTGATCGGACTTCAGCCATCGAATTGCCATGTCGGTCACCACGTGCGTGTAGTAGCCTTTGACCACTTGTCGCGTGCCATTCGTATTGAACTCGGTATCGTAGTACTTGCCTTGACCGCTGTGGCTGACCCAGTCGTCGAACCCCGGACGCTTCGAGTCGTCCTCCTCGCCCATGTGCCATTTGCCGATATAGGCCGTGTGATAGCCGGCTTCCTGCAAGCGGCGTGGAAAACTGGCCAGATCGCGAGGATAGTCGGTGAAGTTGTTGACCACGCCATGCGTGTTGGCGTACAGGCCGGATAGGAAAGACGCTCGGCTGGGCGAGCAGAGCGAGGTCGTTACGAACATATTGGCAAACCGCGCCCCTTCAGCCGCCAGCCGATCGATGTTCGGTGTCTTCAGGAACGGATGCCCTTCGCAACCGAGTTGATCCCAACGCTGATCGTCCGTCAGGATGAAGACCACGTTGGGGCGACGTTGAACGCCACGTCGATCGGCCTGGGCTGCTGACAACCACGAATTCGTCAACATCGCAACAACCACCACCGCTCCACAACGAATTACAGCTTTTGAGAAACACAACGAATCACACATGGGGCGCGAACTCCGAGCTATTGATTAATCGACAGGAAACGAAGGGCCACGGCAGGTCCAACAGTCGCAAAGGGCTGGATCCAGGGAGGGCGAAGCTCCCGCTGAGCCGTTTCTTGGCGTTGCCCAGCGGCTCGGCGGGAGCCTCGCCCTCCCAAGGTTGTTCCCGTGGGGCATGCCAGTCCCTCTCACGCAACGCCTGCTCTATCGTGGCCTTTGACAGGCCGAAATGCAACGGGCGGTCGATCATTTCTGCGCGGCGATCATAACTATGCATCACGCAACGCGGGGACAATGTCGGCTGTGGCGGCTTTCCACGCGGGGATGACACCGGCGAGGATGCCGGCAACAAAGGAAACGATCAGTCCCGAGGCGGCCAATTGGAGGGACGGCGTGAAGGAGATCGTGACTGCCTCGGCGCCGATGGACAGCGTACTCCACGATAGCGCGAGCATCGCAACACCCACTCCGACCACGCCGCCGGCTGCACTGGTCAATACGCTTTCGCTCAACACGAGTCCGAAAACTCGCGGCCCCGAGAAGCCGATCGTTTGCAGAACCGCATGCTCTTTCACGCGATCCTGAACGGCCATGATGGTCGTTGTGGCAACCAGCGCCAGCACCAGCCCCACGCAGGCAATTCCCAGGTAGTGCGACAATCGGATCAGTTCAGTCAAATCGCCGAGACTCTTCGCCTGGAACACGCCTTTGGGGCGAGTTACCGTTGCCACCGGGGCCGAGCGGAAGGCGTCGTCGATGGCCTCGCTCTTGGTCAACGTGTCGCTTTGTGCGTCAAGCAGTACCTCGAACTGCGTCACAGTGCCGACCGTGTTCTGATCGCGGCCCCGTTGCAGAAAATCCAGATGCGTGTAGATATAGTTCTCTTCGGACATGTCGTCCGATGTGTAGACGCCTGCCACGGTCACCGCGTACTGTCCCATGGTGAATTTGTCGCCCGGTTCCAGTTCTTTTCTGCGGGCAACCGCTTGGCCCATCATGGCTGCGTCTTGGTGTCGTTCGAAGTCCTCCCAACTGCCGGCCAGAACGTGAAAGTCACGGACCCGTTTGAGCTTCTCGGCCGGCACGCCGTAGAAGACGACCACGTCCAAACTGGCACGGCAGTTGTTTGTGAAGACGCGAATCGGGATGACGTCGCGGACACCTGGGATTTCCTTGATCGTGCGTTCGTAGTCTTGTGGCAAATGGCTGGTAGCCGGACAGAATTTGTTGGCCTGGAACACGATGACCGCACGCTCGGATTGCTGGTGCCGTGAAAGACCGTCGAGCCCCTCTTGCACTGAGCCGACGAAACAGAAAACGAACAACGCCACGGCCGTGCCGCCGGCGGTCAGCATCGTCCGTGTCCGGTGTCGCCACATAGTTTTCAGGATGTAAGGGGCAAACTTCGTCACGGTGTCCCCTCCCCGGCCGATTTGGCTTGAGTCGGGCCCCGTCCGGCTTGGCCAACCCCTTGGTGAGGCCGATTGCCTTCAGCGATGTGTCCTGCCGCCGAAGGGCAACGCACTTCGACCAGCCTGCCGTGCTCCAAACGCAATTGTCGCTCGGCGGCTTCCGTGGCGGTCATGTCGTGAGTCACCATGAGCAGTGTTGTGCCAAGCTGTTTGTTCAACTGCTTGAGCAGGTCGAGAATCTGCTTCGAGGTATCCGTATCAAGATCGCCGGTGGGCTCATCAGCCACCACAACCTTTGGATCTGCTACAATAGCGCGTGCGATGCCCACGCGTTGTTCCTGCCCGCCGGAGAGCTGCCGGGGATAGTGTGCCGTTCGATCCAGCAATCCGACTGCCTTCAAAGCAATCTCCACTCGCCGACGCCGGTCGGCACGCGACATGGGCAGGAGAAGCAGAGGGAGTTCCACGTTTTCGTATGCCGTCAGAACCGGCACCAGATTGTGCGTTTGAAAGACGTATCCCAGATTGGCCGCTCGCCAAGCCGCCAAGCGAGTTCGCGACAGACGCGTGATCTCCGTGCCGCCCACGCGGATCGTTCCCGATTTTGGTCTGTCGATCCCTGCGATCAGATTCAACAGCGTGGACTTGCCGGTGCCGCTGGCTCCCATCAGCGAGACGAACTCGCCGTCACGGATGTCCAGATCGACATCCACCAGCGGCCGAATCGTTTCGTCGCCCTTCTTGTACTCTTTCGTCAGACTGCGTATCTCGACCAGCGTCATGGCATTGGTTCCTCTGGGTCCTGACCCACTCCGTATGTGGAATCCTCTCCGACAATCTTGATGCGCTGACCGTTCTTCAAGCCTTCGAGCGGCGAAGCGATGAGTCGGCTGGCCACGGATAGCCCGTCGACCACTTCGATCAGGTCGCGCGTGCCTCGCCTGCCCGTCGTCACAGGCACGCGGCGTGCGACACGATTCGCCTGGTCGGCCACCCAGACAAAGGCCCCATCCTCTCCTTGCCGCAACATTTGCTTTGGAACGAAGACACGAATCTGATCCGACGACGTCTTGGCTGCGTCGTCTCTTTCCGGCGCCAGGAAGGTTGCATCGACCAACATCTCGGGCTTGAGCACTTCAGGCGATTCCTCGATGCCGACTTTCACCTGGACGGTGTTCTTTTGGATGTCAACGATCGAGCTAAGGAATAGCACTTCGCCTCGTAGCGGCGATGACATGGCCGGACTTTCGATCAGAACGGGCGAGCCTGGCTTGACCTGTGGCACGTCTTCGAACCGCACATCAACACGCACCTGCAACTGGTCCGGACGATACAATGTGACAACGGTGCTGGCATCGTGGCCGCCTGCGTGGCCAACGCCAAGCAGAATCCGCGTGCCCGGTTCGGCAACAAGTTCAAGCACACGCCCGTCCACGGGTGCACGGACCGTCATGCGTTCCAGTTGCAGTTGGGCTTCCTCGAGCGCAACTTTGGCTTGTTCCAGCCGGGCCAATGCCACCTTGAGGTCCGCTTCGGCCCGAGCCAGCAATCGAGTTTCCTCGGTCTTCAAGCTCAGCTTCTCTTGCAGCGAGTCACGGCGCTGCGTCAGAGCTCCCGTTTCGGCCTTCAATGTCGACTCTCGCCGTTTGCACTGTTCGACGGCGGCATTTGCCGTATCAAACTCCGAGCGAGCCTGGGCGATCGAGCGTTCCGAAAGCGCGTCTTTGGCTTCGAGTTTCCCCTCGTAGTCCTGCTTGGCAAATCGAAGCCGTGCCTCTGCCTGCTGGAGTTCAAACGGTAACTTCGCCAGTTCGGAATTCACCTTTGCCAGTTGGGCTTCGGCGTCCGCCAAATCGGCCTGCAGAGCCACAGGTTTCTCGAAATTCGTCTTCGCCGCTTCGAGTTCTGCTCGTGCGCGTTCGACCTCCGCCTCACGCAAATCAAGACTGGCCTCCGCTGTCTGCAGGGCGAGTTGCGCGTCCTTGTCGATCAACATTGCGACCGGATCACCTTTGGCAAGGAGTTGGTCCTCGACCACAATCAGTTGCTCAATAACTCCTGCCGCGAGCGCGGGGACGCGAATCGGCGTGGGCCGTGGTTCGACCCAACCAGCGGCTTTGAATAGCGGCGTGCCGGCCTGCTGCATCTCGGAGCGGCTCAGATGCACTGGAAGCACCGTCACCGGCGTTGCGGGCAGGAGCGCATCTCGCATCGCCCAGCCCATGACAGCCAAGAATGCCAGTATCAATGTGGCCGGCAGAACGTACCGCGAGAGCCACCGTCGACGAATGCGCACGGCAGACGCCGACGCCGCGCCGCGGTCGATGGCAAGTTCGCGAAGGTCAACGTTGGTGGTCATGTCTTGGCTCCGATTCTAAGGCATCACGTATACACCTGTGGCCAGCACAGTCAGGTTGTTCGCTTCGTCGCGCGCCGCCATTCCCTTGACGACGACTGTCTGTAGCTCCTTTAACTTCAGCAACTGACGAGCGTCGGCTTTGACCGTATTACCGTTGCCGTCGACGATCTCGACCAGTGTCATGGATTTCCCCAGGTCGGTTTCGCAACAGTAATCCCAGGGCGTAGGACAGTTGTCGCCTTCGATGTCGCTGCAGGCTTTCAGCTTGCGGTCAACTATGCTGAACGCGGCGAGCCCTTCAACCCACGGATTCACTTCGCCGCCGATCCGTCCCACGACAACCACTTCTTCGTTGTCGACGGCATCACTGATTGCCTGCAGCACTTCCTTTGCTCCGGAGGGCTCGGCTGAGAGCAGGTATTCGGATCCACCGGAAGCATCCGAGGGCGATTCAGGCTGGCCGCTGCATCCGGCAAGCCCAATCAGCAAGATTGCCGCCACGTAACCGTCAGTTCTCCAACAACGCATGTTGTGCTCCTTATGTCGAAACAAATCGTCAAATTGCCTTCAGTCCGTCCACCACCGACATCCTGAATGTACGCAAGGCTGGCGGCAGCGATCCAATCACACCCAACAACAGTCCCGCTCCGCAACCGAGCAAGATGGACACACTGTCCACTCGAAGCTCGAATGCTCCCATTGTGAAGCGTACTGCGGCGCCGCTGACGAACGTGAACGCCAGTATGGATGCCACCAGCGACGCAGCCACGGCCAGAATGGTTCCTTCCTGAATCAGGCTGACCACAATGGCCCGCCGCAGAAAGCCGATAGTCTGCAATGTCGATAGTTCGCGCGTGCGACCCAAGACGGCTCCGTACATCGTATTCAGACCGGCAAACACGCCCGCCGCAGATACCATCATGACGACCAGCCACGCCAGCAGGCGTACCGGCCGATAGTGTTTGCGAAGCGTATTGTAGTAGTCTACCTCTCGAATCGCCTGGAGTTCCAAGTCCCGACGCTTCTTGCAGAATAGGTCCACCTCGCTGAAGTCGGCTCCCGGTGCCAGTGTCACTGCGACCAGGCTGAGATCCTGCCGCCGGAGCGCCTGTTGCAGGTCGTCCAAACGGCACCACAACTCCGATTCAAACGCCGAGCCGCCAGCGTCGAAAAGGCCGCTGATCGTCCATCTTCTTCCTTCGAAATCCACGGTGCGGCCGATTGCCAATTGCTCGTTCGGCACGCCCAGCTTGGCGGCCACGAGTCGTCCCACGAGCACCTCGCCCGGCGCGGGCCAGTTGCCGTGAACGATTTCGACACGCCGCCGCACCAACAGAGCCGAAGGCGTCACGCCGCGCACTAAGCCCATGGACGCCTCTTCTGCGCCATCCGCCTGAACCAGAGTGCCGAGGTACAACTCGGGCGAGGCATACTTGCGCCCGTAACGCCGGTGCACGCCGTTCAAACTTGCCCCGACAAGATCGGCCGTTCGCGCAGGGACTGACGAGTACTCCAGGTTCTCGCCCATTCCCAGTGCGAACACCAGGGCAACCTGCGGATCGCCGCTTAGCGCCAGCGATCTCTCCAGCCCGCGGATGAAGCCGACGACGACGAAAACAAGCAATATCACCGTCGTCAGTCCGGCAAACGTCAGCAGGCTGCGCAGGGGCCGACGGAACAGGTTTCTGATTCCATACTCCCAAGGGAGCATCCTGAATGGAAACACGCCCGTAACTCTTGGGGTAAGAAGATTGCGCGTTCGCAGAATCAACCGACGAAGTCAGCACGAAAGCATCGAGGGCACACGAGTTGGCCGTACCACCTCCGAGCGACGTTCGGTTGCCAATCGACTGGCGGGTGCCTCTAGAGCAAGAAACGAGAGAGAAGCGCGCAGACCTGCCGTCCACTGAAAGCGGACTCGTGATTCGACTCACCGCGCGGTGAGTCGAGCAAGGCGAGCGGTTCGCTGTAGGCGGGAAGGGAAGGTGAATATGCGTGGCAAATGTGGCTCGAAGCTGTGAGCTCTTCCACAGATGACGGTTTGACTATTGCGCCGGCGCAAATGCAATTGCACCCCTCGCACGGCTCGCTGGGATGGGGACAGCCGTGTTCGTCGTCACAATCTTGCCGGACCGCTGTGTCAACGCATTCGGGATGGTCGCACTCGGCCTCGCCATGCCTGTCCGTGACGCAAACCGAACAGCAGGCGTCGCTTGGCGAGTTGAAACATAGAAACGGACAACTCGCCAAGTTTGCAGCCAGCAGTATGTGAAACGCAAGCCTGAACACAACCGATCCTCTCGTTGCATCAAAAACCGCTCACCAGTGCAATTCTAGGTTGCACCTGCGCTTCGAGTCAAGATTGGTGTCAAATCGCGGCACTGACCCAAGGTACTGATGCACGTTTAGCCCATCGGAGTCATCGCAAAGGCATCGTAGCATAACCGATCGATCTTGTGGTGATGTAACCAATCAATCATCCAGCTTCCGCAATTCTACCTTCCGAAACTCCACCGGATGGCTTTCGGCCTGCAGCGAGATGGATCCGCCGTACAGCATTTTGTCGCCGTTTTTGATCAGCTTGCTCGCGTCCTGATCCTTCTCGTCCAGTTGAGGCTCGGTGTATTCCATGACCGTTTCACCGTCCATGATGTGTTTGATGCTCTTGTTGCCTCGCACTTCGACTTCGAGCGTGACCCACTGGTCTCCGTGGTAGGTCTTGGAGCGGGAACTGTTGCAGTGCCTCGTGACGAGCTTCCCGTCCATCACGATGTGTGTCCCCGGCGTACAGACATTTGCCGTGGTACGCGTCCCCGATCCTTTTCCGCCCAGGAGTTGAATCTCGACGGATACCGGGAAGTTCTGATCCTTCCGCATGCTCTCGGCCGATTGACCGTGGACCATGATGCCGCTGTTTCGAAACGCCCATCCCGGACCTCCCGGCGTTTGGTCGCCTACAAACCGGTATTCGACGCGGAGGACGTAATTCGAGAACGGCTGATGAAAAAACAGGTGGCCAAACTTGCCGTCGAATTTGTCGTATTGGTCATATGCGACCTTCAGGATCCCGTCCTCGACTCGGAAAGTGTTGCCGAAGTTGTCGTTCAACTCGTACCCGGTGATTTTCACCTTCCACCCATCCAGACTCTTGCCGTTGAACAGTTGTATCCAGTCGCCCTTATCGGCTGATTCTTCGGCCCAGCCAACGGTAGCAGCGATCAGAGCAGCTAGTATCGTGGTAGCAATCTTCTGTAGTCTTCCCATTTTGTTTCCTCTCATGCATCATTACCCGACTTTATCACGTCGCTCAGCGAGTACTAATTCGAGAGTCTAGATGCGACCTGGGGCCGGGTCAAGCAAAACCGCGCCAAAGTACTTGAATCTAGTGCGTCATACTGAGAGGATATTGGGGGATGATCCATGGCGGTTATTGTGAAAGGAAACATTATGCCTAGGAAAGAGATCCTCGAGAGACTTGCCAAGGGCGAATTGTCGCCGGACGAGGCCGACGAGTTGTTGGCGAAAGAGGAAGAGGCCAAGCGGACAGGTCTGTACTGCAAGGTTAGCCAGAAGGGCGCGTTGAGCGTCTACGGATTGCAGCGCATGCCCGTCACCTTGTACGTCGAGCAGTGGGAAAGACTGTTGGATTTTGCAGACGAAGTCCGGCAATTCGCCAAAGACCACGATGGCGAACTCAAACGCAAAGAGCGGTGACGCCGGCTGCGTGTGACGGTTTTCGTCTCCTTCCCTGTTGCCTCGCGTTTCTTGTTCTTGTAGGTTGGGCATTCCTGCCCGACTCCAAGCAGACGGGCAGGAACGCCCATCCTGCTGACAAGCTACGAATGAATTGAGGTACTTTGGAGTCGCGAAAGACATTGCCGCGCCAAGTGATTCCGTCGCGGTGTGGCTAGCGACCAAAGCAGTTCATCAGAAGCGTGGCAAGGTTCTGCTCCAGGACTTCGTAGGAGAAGAACTTCATCGCCAACTCGTAGTTCGTCTCGACCATCTCGGTTTCGAGGTCCGTGTTCGTGAGGACTTCTTGGGCCATCGAAATCGCTTCGCTGGTGATATAGTCCTCCATTTCAACGGTTCGAAATCCCTTTGGACGGATATCCGAATCGTAGATGGCGTAGTTGTTTACGAGGATCGGCTTGCGAAAATACACGGCCTCGAGGAAAGCGTTTCCGAAACCCTCGATGGTCGACGGGTACGTCACCAGGTCTGCTTGTGCGTACATGTCCCCAAGTTCGTACACTTTGCGACCGTCCTCGGTTTCCCCGCGCTTCTCGCCCAGCCGGTCGGCACATAGGACGGTATTGACGCTGAGCAAATCCGAGTACTCCCGCACTCGCTCCGAGTAGCTGTCTCCCTCGTCGCCCGATGCGTGCGATATGACCAGCGTGGCTGGCAGCCCCAATCGATGTGTCAGTTCGACCGCATGCTCGATCCCCTTGCGCTGGACGATGCGGGTCGGCTGGAGGATGATCTTGTGATCTTCCGGGATACCCAGTTCTGCTCGCAGGTCTTTGGTGTAACCATCGGTGGGCTGAGGAGGATTCTTGAAGTCCATGACGTTCGGCACCAACGTCGCGGCCACCCCGGCCCGCAGTATGAGTTGCGTGACCTGCGCGGAATTGATCACTGTGTGCTGGATCGTGGGTAACTGCGGGGGGAATGCCTTTGTCAAGTAGTCCCAGCACGCGTTCCTCTGAAAGCGTCTTCGCTCCCAATAGAAATCGTGGTGGTGTGCAATGGCCGGAGTCCCCAATTCGATCAAGTATTCTGTGATCGCCAGACCCAAAGGGATGTTCAAGGGAATGGTCACGGCGTTCTCGGGGATGATCAAATCCAGGTCGAAATGGTCGACGAAATCGCGGACCGACTGCTTCAATC
>CAZURK010000323.1:0-16802 GCA_964623055.1 uncultured Pirellulaceae bacterium | reverse complement strand
CGCGGCCGTCCAAAGAAGGAGTAATCAAGGAATAAATGCGCCTGTCCCCTTTTCTTGTGCTTGCCCTTTTCCAAAAGCCGCCGTGCTTGCCATGGTCTTGGCGAGCCCGGCTGCCGTTTACGGCGCACCCGTGCGGCTGTTTGATGAAGCTCCCACGAAGATAGTTGAGGTGACACCCGGTTTGATCCTCGTGGATTTCGGTCGTGTCGCCTTTGGCAATTTGCGTTTGTTGCCGCCAGCCAAACGGACCAGCAACCTTACCGTTCACTTTGGGGAAGCACTCGTGAATGGGCGCATCAATCGAAAACCGCCCGGCACCGTGCGTTACGCCAGAACCACGGCGTTGCTAAAGGGGACGAAGCCCATGCTGGTTGCACCGCCTGCTGACAAACGTAATACAGAGCATAGCAGTACCAGACATCCTCCGGCCGTGCTCACGCCACGTGAGTGGGGTGTGGTGTTGCCGTTCCGCTGGGTGGAGATCGAGGGCTGGCCTGGCAAGCCAAAATCGGAGCAGATCGTGAGGCAGTCGGCGTTCGCCGCGACCTGGGACGATAACGCCGTGTCGTTCCACTCCTCCGACCGCATGCTGAACCGAATCTGGGAATTGTGTCGCTACTCGATCAAGGCCACGACGTTTGCCGGCATCTATGTCGACGGCGATCGTGAGCGCATTCCCTATGAGGGCGACGCCTACCTCAACCAGCTCAGCCATTACGCGATGGACAACGATTTCCAGATGGCGCGCGACACGTTCGACTGGTTGATGAAGCATCCGACCTGGCCAACCGAGTGGGCGCCGCACATGGTGTTCATGGCTCATGCCGATTGGATGCACACCGGCGACAACGCTTGGCTCGCGCCGCGGTATGAGGCACTCAAGTCCAAGCTGCTGCTGGAGCGCGCCGGTCCCGACGGACTCATCACCAGCACCCGGCAACAGATCCGCAGCGGCGACCTCGTGGACTGGCCCGGGGGCGAACGCGACGGCTATGTGTTCACGTCCGTCAACACGGTGGTGAACGCCTTTCACCTGAGCGCACTGATGAGAATGGCGGAGTTGGCGGACGCCCTCGGTCGGAACGGGGAAGCCGCCGCGTATCGGGCCCGATCAAAAGCCACTCTTGCGGCGTTTCAGGAAAAACTGTTCGATCCCCGGCGCCGGATTTATGTGGATGGCGAGGGCACCGATCACGCCTCGCTCCATGCCAACCTGTTTCCACTCGCCTTCGGTCTGGTCCCAGACAAGCATCGCAAGGATGTCACCAACTGGGTGGCCGGAAAGGGGATGGCCTGCTCGGTGTACGGCGCCCAATATCTGATGCAGGCGCTCTGCGAAAACAACGCTGCGGACATCGCGCTCAAACTGATGACCGCTCCCAACGATCGCAGTTGGCGTCACATGGTCGAGAGCGGCACGACGATCACGTGGGAGGCGTGGGATCAAAAATACAAGCCCAACCAGGACTGGAACCATGCCTGGGGCGCCGCGCCCGCCAACCTGTTGCCGCGCTTCGTCCTGGGAGCCCGTCCGCTCGCACCGGGCTGGCGACGAGCACTGATTCGTCCCCATTCCGGCGCCCTATCGCAGGCCAAGGGAAAGATCCCCACCCCGCGCGGCCCGATTACGATTGACTGGCACCGAGAACGCACTTTCACGCTCACCTTGGATCTACCACCGGGAATGACCGCTCGCGTGGAATTGCCAGCACTTGAAAGTAAGTACGGTGTATTTGTCAATGATCAACGGATTGCCGCGCAACTCGTAGGAAAACGATGGATTCTCGATGAGGAGGTTACTGGAAAGCTGACCGTGGAAGCGCGATGATCTCTGCGCAGCCGAGCCATGATATTTCTCACAACATTGTGCGTCTTTCGAGTAACGTCGCGTTTTCGTGGATCTGTCAACATAAAGCATGATCGAAAGCGATCAAAGCGGTCAAGACTCAATGATTGCATATCGGGACAGGGTACACTTCGTGAATGCCACGACCACCCCGAGCCGACGAAGCAGGCGGGCTGTATCACGCGCGCAATCGTGGAGACACCCGGGCCACGATCTTTCGGAAGGACGCTGATTACGAGGCGCTGTAATACGTTGGGGGTCACTATGGCGTTGGCTGCAGAAAGAGGAACGTGAACCACGGCTATTGTCACCCTGGCCGCTTCCACGCCTGCCACGCTGGTTGGAACGCGTCAACGAGCCGTTGACGGACCGCGAGTTAGCCGCGATCCGCAAAGCGAGGCAGTCCGTTTGGCGAACCGTCGTGGATTGAGTCGACCGTGAAGCGTTTCGGATTGGTATCGACATTGCGTCCGCGAGGCCGCCCCCAGGTTCGATTCCCAGACGAGACTCTCAACAACGAGTCCTGACCCAGTCCTGACCCGTTTGATTGCCCAGATAGTTTCCAGATTCAGCGGCAAATGAGGCGTCTTTGTGGAGATATCTTTGTGGGGGTCGCATATGAACGAATTGGACCGGCAGCGACATCACGGATTCCTGCGACTGTTCGCCGCGCATGAAGCGGCGATTCATGGGTTCGTGCGCTCGCTGGTGCCACAACGAGAAGATGCGCGGGAAGTGATGCAGGAAGTCGCGGTCGTGCTGTGGGAGAAGTTCGACGAATTCGACACGGAACGGGATTTTCGGAAATGGGCCTGCGGCGTGGCGCGGTTCGAGGTGCTCGCGTTTCTACGGGACCGGGCGCGGGATCGACATGTGTTTGATGAGTCGCTGTTGGCGACGCTGGCCGACGAGGCCGCGGATGATCCGGCGGGGGAATCACGGCGGGCGGCGCTTGAAGCGTGTCTGCAGAAGCTTGAAGTTCGGCAACGCGACTTGGTTCTCGCAGCGTACGCGCCGGGAACCCGTATCGACTCGCTCGCCGCTGAGCGCGGGCAGACAGCGATGTCGCTCTACAAGGTCCTGCATCGTATCCGGCGCTCGTTGCTGGGCTGTATCGAGCGGACTCTGGCAACGGAGGGACTGGCATGAACGGTCGCGACGCCATTCTGGAACTGACGCAGCGCTACGCAGACGGGATCGCCAGCGAGGATGAGGTATCGCGGCTGCAGGAACGCTTGCAGGACGATGCGGATGCACGGAAGTTGTTTCGCGCGTACATGGAACTGGACGCAGCCCTCACGGATCTGGGTGATGCGGCCACGCTGTTGCCCGTTCCACGGAAGGCTGTCTCCCGCCCGCCTGCAAAGCGTTGGTGGGGAATCGCCGCGGCCGTTGCGGCAATGGTCTTCGGTCTCTACTTTGGATACCAGTTCGGCCCGGGTCGCGATGGAAACGATACCGCACCTCGCGAGAAATCGTCCCCCCTCGTCGCCAAGTTGGTGGCGGCGATGGATGCGGAATGGTCGGGAGAGAACCAACTCGCCATCGGCGATGAACTGTCTGCCATGCCGTTGAGTTTGGAGCACGGCTTGGCGGAACTGCGTTTTACCAGCGGCGCTTCGGTCGTTTTGCAGGGCCCCTCCCAGTGCGTCCTTGAATCGCCTTCCCATCTGTTGCTTCAGCGAGGGCGGCTTTCGGCCAGTGTCCCCACGCGGGCGCTCGGGTTCTCCGTTCGTACGTCAGTTGCCGCCGTTGTCGACTTGGGCACGGAATTTGGCATTCATAGCGATGCGACCGGAAGCACGGACATCCATGTGTTTCGCGGGCAAGTGGCTCTGGGGACGCCGACGGACGCAGACTCGCGTAAGGAACTGGTCGATGAAGGAACGGCCAAACGCGTGATGGCGGACGGATTGCAAATCGAAGAACTCCGTGCCGACGAACTTGCCTTTGTAAGCTATCAGGAATTCGAAGCCCGTATCAAGGCCGAGGAAGACCGGCCTTACTATCGTTGGCTTGCGCACAGTTATCGGTTGCGGCGAGAACCGTCGCTGATCCTCTACTATTCTTTCGACGGTCGCACGGGCCAATCCAATTCCGTCATCAATCGGTCGGGCTCCACTGCCGGAAAGCTGGACGCACGATTGGGAGATGGCCTGGATGCTTCCACCAGGCCGCAGCAGATGCCAAGTGGTCGCTGGCCGGCTGAGCGAGCCCTGCGGTTTGACGCGAGCCGGCGACAGCATCTACGCGTGGAGCACTCGAACGAGTTGAACATCACACAGGCGTTGACCGTCGCTGCCTGGATTCGCCCCACGATCACTCTGATGGAGTCCGAGGTAGTCATCCTTACAAAGACGCCAGGGCAAAAAGACGGAAACGGGCCTAACTATGAACTGGGTCTGGTCCGGCGATCCGAGGAATCTGGCAGCGCGCGGTGCGCATTCTACTTCCGTTCGGACAACCGTCGCATCGCGTCGCCGGACTTCGCCGCGATGCCCGGCCGTTGGATTCACCTGGCCGCGGCCGCCAACAACGGCAATGTCGTGCTTTTTGTTGACGGCCGTCCGGTGACGAAAGGCGAGGTGGCGGATTTCGTGCCCAATGATGGTGATTTGCTGGTGGGGACGAGACCCGGTCCATCGTCATCGACCGAACCAGCCGAGAACGCATCCTTCGAAGGTTGGATCAGTGAACTCGTGATGGTGCGACGATTCATGTCGCCGGATGAGGTCCGCGCCACATACTCCGCCGGCAAACAGGATAGACCGCCGGCAAACACGAAATCTGAGGGGAGGTAAAGATTGTTTGTACGTTGGACCCACCTGACTTTTCGAGACACGCAAGCCATTGTTAAAGCGTTCCTTATCAGCTCAATGGCCGGTTTACTTTCCATCGCAATTCTCGGTTGCGATCGTCCCGAGAAGATACCGGCTCCCGGCAACGTACACCCGAAAGACACAGGCCGGATTATGGGGGCTGTGTTTCAAACCTTAGACAACCCTTTCTTCCGAGAACTGAACGAAGGCATCAAGGAGGTAGTCGAATCGAACGGAGATCAACTTGTCACGTTGGATTCCGATTGGAACAGCAGCGAACAGGGTGAGGACATCGCGTCCCTTCTCGAACGGGACGTCACGTTCTTGTTCCTTAACCCAGTCGACTGGGAAGGACTGCAAGACAGTCTGCTCGACGCAAAGGATCAGGGTGTCTCGTGCGTCGTCGTCGACACGCAGATCAAGGACGACGAACTCGTCCTTTGTCAGGTGGTTTCGGACAACGTCGAGGCCGGGCGCTTGGCGGCAAGGAGTCTGGCTAAAACATGTAGACCGGCGCGAATCGTCATCCTGCACATCCCCTTGAACAAAGCCTGCATTGACCGCGTGAAGGGCTTTCGAGAAGAGGTCTCCAAATACTCCGACATGGAGATCCTTGATGTCGAGGATGGCATGGGAACCGACGCGGGAGCGCGGTCCGTGATGCGCGAACTGTGCCGAAAACACCCCGATATGAATGCCGTGTTCGCCGTCAACGATCCGAGTGCTTTGGGCGCGGCCGGGACGCTCGAGGCGGAGGGCCGGCTCGACGCCGTTACGGTCGTCAGCGTGGACGGTTCGCCGGAAGGCATCGCCGCTGTCGCGGCAGGAAAGCTGTTTTCGACCAGCGTGCAGTTTCCCCGTGAAATCGGTCGCATTGCCGCTCAACGGGCTTACGACTATCTCAACGACTACCCAGTGGAAAAGAGCATCAAAGTCCCTTTGGAACTGGTCACACCGGAAAACGTGGATGCGTTTCTGTCGGCCTGCTCGAATGACGAGGAGATCGACGACTGATGCAGAAGACGACTAAACTATACACAAGCACGATGGTCGCCGCCTTGGGCGGCCTGCTGTTTGGATTCGACACCGCCGTGATCTCTGGGACTACCGGCGCTCTGCAAGAGTACTTCGGTCTCAGCGAAGCCATGTTGGGGTTTACGGTCGTCACGGCTCTGATCGGAACGGTGCTGGGTTCGATCGCGGTAAGCCGCCCGGCTGATATCTGGGGCCGGAAACGTGTGTTGATCGTGCTGGCCGTTCTGTACACGGTCTCCGCCGTTGGCAGCGGCCTGGCGTGGAACGTGTACGCTTTCTGGTTCTTCCGCTTGATCGGTGGCTTGGCGGTCGGCGGGGCATCGGTCGTCTCTCCGATGTACATCGCGGAGATTTCGCCCGCCGAGAAGCGCGGGCGGCTGGTCGGCTGGCAGCAATTCAACGTTTGCTTCGCATCTGCCTGGCATACATCTCAAACTTCTTCGTGGCCAAATGCCCTTGGCTCGCGGATTCCATACATGGCATGTCTGCCGAGTGGCGGTGGATGTTCATCATGGAGGCAGTTCCCTCGATCGCTTTCTTCCTGTTTCTCTTCCGCATTCCACTGAGCCCACGGTGGCTAGTCGAGCAGCAGCGCATGGAAGACGCGCGCAGCGTGCTGAATTCGGTGGGCGCGGACGATGCTCAAGGCGTATTGGACGAGATTGTCGAGTCGATGCACGAAAAGTTCGACACCGTCCACGCCAGATTCTGGACGCGCCAGCACTGGTTGCCGATCACGGCCGCCATTTCACTGGCAGTGTTCAACCAGCTTTCCGGCATCAACGCGCTACTCTATTACGCGCCAAAGGTATTCAGCATGGGTGGCAGCACCGGCGACGTGGCGCTGCTGCAGTCCATCCCGGTGGGCATCATGCTGGTGCTTTCGACGATGATCGGCCTGGCGCTGATCGACAAGCTGGGCCGCAAGCGGTTGTTGATTGTGGGGTCGATTGGGATGGCTGTGTTCTTGGCGCTGGTCGGTTTCCGCTTTGAGGGGATGAACGGTGGCGAGCAAATATCGACCGGCGTGATGTGGCTTTTTGTCGGTTACTTGCTGTTCTTCGGCCCGTCGACCGGCGCGGTAATATGGGTTTACATTTCGGAGATCTTTCCGAACCGAGTCCGGGCGAAAGGACAGTCGCTGGGCAGCTTCACGCACTGGTTGATGGCTGCGGTGGTCTCCCAGACTTTCCCGATCGCGGCAGCCTCGAAAACAATCGGACCGGGCAACAGTTTTCTGTTTTTCGCTGTCTGCATGCTCGCACAGGCGGTGTTTGTGGCACGCGTGCTGCCGGAAACCAAAGGCGTTTCTTTGGAGGCGATGCAGAAGAAGCTGGGAATCGAATAGATATAGAAAGCGAAAGTGAGATACAACAAGTGATTACGACAAGCACCAACACACCTCGAAATAACACGTTGAGAGCGAAAACTGCGCTCCTGCTTCTGGCTGTCGCCTCGTTCGGACCCGCCGTTGTCTGTGGGACGGAACCGCCGGCGCTTCGCGACAAGACACTTGTCGCGTGGGTAACGCTGGCGCACCTCGACCAGCGCGGCGGCAGCGTGTTGACGATTGAGAAGCCGCAAGGTGTTTTCGATGCAATTGTGTTCGGCGAACGAGCAACTGCAAAGTGGATGGCCGGCAGCAATGCCCTCTTGAGAACGCAACGTAAACAGGACGATTACCCGACGGAAACAGCGGATACCAACGCGCTCGTGCAGATTGCCATCGTCTACAAAGGCAGGCAGGTCACCATCTATCGCAACGGGGCCAAGTACGCCGATTACACCACAAAGGGCTCGGAACGATTCCCCGCAGCCAAAAGCTTCGTTTTGATGGGACTGCGTCACGTAGACGCCAACGCGAAGAATCGGTTTTTCACCGGTTCGATTGACGATGCCCGAATTTATGATGTCGCCCTGAATGCCCAGCAGCTCGCTACGCTTAAGCCGAATCAACCATCGAACCCCAAGCCGTTGGCCTGGTGGGATTTTGAGGACGGCCGGGCCGCGGACCGCATGAAGGCATTCCCCGTCAGCACCCTTGCTGGCGACGCACGGGTTATAGACGGACGCCTACGCCTCGATAAGAGCGGAGCGTACTTGCTGGCGTCAAAGGGGGTTCTGAAATTGCCAGAAGCCCGGATGGATTTCAGCAGCGCAAACGCTTCCGCCCGTTCGCTTCGCGAGCACCTACTCTCCGACCCGCACAGGCCGGGTTACCATTTTGTCATTCCGGAAGGATGTGCTTTGCCTTTTGATCCCAACGGCGCCATCTACTGGAAGGGACGATACCACTTGTTCTACATCTTCCAGGACAAACGGGGGCACAACTGGGGACACGTTTCCAGCACGGACTTATTCCACTGGCGGCACCATCCCACCGGATTGGTTTCCGGCATGTATAGCGGAAACGCCTTTATTAACAAAGACGGCCGCCCCACCATGTGCTATCACCAAGTCGGCCAGGGGAATGCCATGGCGGTCGCTCTAGACGATGAGCTGAACGAATGGAAGAAGTTGGAATCCAATCCCATAACGCCCAAGACCAAGCCGGGCGATCCGCATCACGACAAGTATGGATCGTGGGATCCTTACGCATGGATTGAAGACGGCAACTACTACGCCATCTTCGGCAACAAGCGACTACCGGCCGTTGCCAAATCCAATAGTCTGGCAGGACCCTGGAATTTTGTCGGCGATCTCATGGCGAACACCGTCGAAGGTGTGTCGATCAACGAGGATGTGTCCTGTGCCGATTTCTTCAAGATCGGCGACAAACACATGCTGTTGTGCCTCAGCCACTGGCTCGGTGCCCGCTATTACTTGGGCGAGTGGAAAAACGAACAATTTCATCCGACGTTTCACGAAAGAATGAGTTGGGTGGACAACGCGTACTTCGCGCCGGAGAGCCTGATCGACGACCGAGGCCGTCGCATCATGTGGGCTTGGCACATGGACAAACATTGGATTAGGAACGAGCGCGGATTCAAGCTCCATACGGATTTCGGGTGGTCAGGGACAATGGGCCTGCCACGTGTGCTCACGCTGGGAGACGACGGCATGCTTCGCATGAACGTGCCGGAGGAAATCAAGCGGCTGCGTTATAACGGCAAAAAAAGATAAGCCTAACGGTCGCAGCCGATTCCGATCTGCCGCTTGAAGGCATCAGCGGAAACAGCATCGAATTGGTCTTGAAAATCGACCCCACCGACGCCAAGCAGTACGGGCTAAAGGTCTGCTGCTCACCCGATGGTGAAGAACAAACGCTTATTTACTACGACGCGGTCGACAAAAAGCTCAAGATTGATACGACCGAGTCAAGCCTGCGCGAAGGACCCAAAAGCGTCGAAGCAGGCCCCCTGGAATTGAAGGCGGGCGAACCGCTGAAGCTCCGCGTGTTTATCGACAAATCGGTCGTCGAAGTGTTTGCCAACGACGGGCGCCGGGCAATTGCGCGGCGGATTTATCCGTCGCGCAAGGATAGTGTGGGTGTGGCACTGTTTTCACGCGGCGGATCACTCAAAGTCCCCAGTGTCGAGGCCTGGGAGATGATGCCCTCAAATCCATATTAGCGATTCGATAGACGATTGCAGGCTATTGCCAGTGTACGTTGATACGGATTTCTTTCTCCAGGAGAGCGATATGCCGCCGTGCCCGATCCAACATCTTGAGGATTACAGTTCAACACAATACAGAGCCCTTTTGCACAAAGGCAGTCGGGAACTCGCAAGGAGACTGTTCATGAATGCTACTCACTGCGTCACAGCCCTGATCGTTGGCCTGGCCGCATCGGGTGTGACTCAAGAGGGCCTCGCTCAGCAGCCGTTATCGGCCCGCGGCCAGTTGCCGCAACAAACTCCCAGACAGTCAACGTTGAATGGAAACGTAGAGGTTCCCGCCGATGCGGATCCAAGCGTCGCCCGAGCGATGCGGGCTCTCGAAGCCGGAGCCAAGTTGGCCAAAGCCGATCCGACCAGGCCGACATATCACTACCGACCGCCATCGGGTTGGATCAGTGACCCCAACGGACCGATCTACCATAAAGACTTCTATCATACGTTTTACATTCACAACCCCTTCGGCAGCCATGGCTGGCCACGTTCGAGGAACCACTGGGGACACGCCCGCAGCCGTGATCTCGTCTTCTGGGAACATCTGCCCGTTGCGCTGGCGCCGTTGTTCGACCGCGAGCACCGCTGCAACTCCGGGTGCCTCGCAATCGACGGCGAGGGCCGGCCTTTGATCTTCTACACCCACGTGCCTCTGAACAACAAGAAACCGAACGAGCAATGGGCCGCCGCCGGTGACGACGATCTCATCACCTGGCAAAGAGTCTCGGAGAACCCCATTTTCTCGCTCAAGACACATGGCGGACCGAGATTCAGCAAGAGCTGGCGAGATCCTTTCATTTTCAAAACCGGCGGGCGCACGTTCATGATTGTCACCGCAAACCTGGACGGCCAGGCGGTCCTCCCCGTCTACGAAGCCGAGGATGCGGACCTGCTTCGCTGGAAGTATCTGGGGTTGCTGTATCGGGTCCCTAAGAGTCTGACCCATTCTCTTGAGTGTCCCAACTTCTTCAAGCTGGGGCAAAGGTGGGTGCTCATCGGTTCGCCTCAGACCAGCCCCTGCGCCGTGAGGTACTTCGTGGGATCACTCGACATGAAGACAATTCAGTTCAAGCCCGAAACGCAGGGCCTAGTGGACCACCTCGATAATTTCCTCTACGCCACTAATATTATCCACGACGACCGTGGGCGATGTGTTCTACTGGCTCGGGTAAAGCACTTCAAGACGAAGGGACGGGCTTGGAACGGTTGCCTGGCCCTGCCACGGCTTCTTTCGCTCGACGCCCAGGGACGATTGATTCAAAAACCGGTGCCCGAACTGAAGAAACTACGCGCGGAGCACTTCAGCGTGGAGCCTTTTGAGTTGGAATCGACTACGCGCGTCATTGATGAAGTAGAGGGGGACGCGCTGGAGATTCTTGTTAACTTCAAGCCGGGCGATGCGAAAGCCTTCGGGCTGAATCTTCGCCGATCCAAAGACGGCAAGCGCGGTGTGCTGGTTCGCTATGATGGTCGGAAACTCACGTTCGGAGAACATATCGAGGGGAAGCTGGTTGCGTGTGGCCATCATGGCGATCGGCCGAATGCGTCCGGCGGCGTGCTGCCCTTTAAGTTATCGGGTAAAGATGGAACCGTGACCTTGCGCATCTTCCTGGACAAGTCGGTCATGGAGGTTTTCGTGGCCGACGGCCGGGCTGCGGCAACCCGGGTTATCTACCCGCGTGAAGAAGACCTGGGCATCGAGCTGTTCGCCGTCGGCGGCAGCGCCACGGCACAATCGCTCGACATATGGAAGATGAAGTCGATCTGGTAGGTTGCCGGGGGGGCAGCACTTCCCTCAGATCACTGAAGTTCGAGAGGATCCACGTTGTTTGCTCCTCGGGCAATCGTGACGCGAAGCCTGGACGACGCAGAAGGATACGCAGACGGGCTTGCATCCGGAGATCGTCCTGCCGCCACAGAGAATCGCTTTCTCGCTCGGATAAGACTCGTAGATCACGGGGCTTGCTTCGCAGCCTGTGGCCACAGTTCGCACGGTAGCGTGTATTGGTGCCGGGGCGTGGTTCGCGACTTCTTCAGCCATGGCGAATAGCTGCGAAAGTCAATCTTCCCTTCCATCGGGACGAACTGCATGGTGTTGAGCCACCCGTCGCCGCCCAACGGCGGGTGGTTCAGACCATCCGGCTCCCACTGGTAATCCGTAAGGATTTCGTGGATCGGGTTGCCGTGGTCGCCAGTGCTCGTCTGGTGCCCCCAGCCGATGATGTGACCGCTAACGACCAGGAAGATGTTGGGGTGGCGGCGTACGAACCTGTTCCACATGTGCTCGCCCATGTCGCTCCGTTCGTCTCGGCCCATGTACTCGTGCGTGGCGACGATCACGTGATGGTTGGGATGCGCGCGGACCACGTCGCCGGCCCACTTGAGCATTGCGTCGGTGGGATCCCACTGGAGACTGAGCACCATGAACTTGTGCCCGCCGCCCTGAAAGAAGCAATAGTTGTTGTCATTCTTTTTGCCCAGGTGACCACCGTACCAGGAGTTGTCTTGAAAACGTTTGGGCCCGAAGTACTCGTTGTAAAGCAAGGTGGCCCGCGTCTGCATGTCCCGCATGTCGTGATTGCCGGGCAACATGCTGTAGGGCACCACGTCGTCCAGGACTCGGTGCGCCCGGTCGGCGATCTTCCATTGCTCCTGTTTGTCGGTATCGACGATGTCGCCCAGATGAATGACGAACTTGATGTTGTCCTGCTCGAGGCGCTCTCGAATCCACATCACCTGCGACATGTACATGGCGGGCGTGCCGCCATTGGCCAGGTTGCAGTAATACTGCGTGTCGGGCAAGAGCACGACAGTGAAGGGGTTCTCGCTCGTGTTGGCCGGTGCCGACTCCGCGGCATAAGTCGTAGCTGACCAAACCGATGAGAAGGCTAAGAGCACGGCGATATTGGGGTTGGCAACTACTTTGAACCGGCGTGCATGCATGAGGGTCTCCTTTGTCCGTCTCCTCAATTCACTCTTCAGCAAACAGCCCAACCTATATCGCAATCCGGGCGTGCCTGGAGGGCATTGTCACAACAAACACTCCGGGCATCAAGCGGCGGCATTGCTTACAACTTGCGACGATTGGGGCGACCAGGGGTCGGGCGATCAAAGGGGACTCATAGATTGCATATCGGGAGATGGTACACTTCGTGAATGCCGCGACCACCCCGAGCCGACGAAGCAGGCGGGCTGTATCACGCGCCCAATCGTGGGAACGCCCCGGACTACGATCTTTCGGAAGGACGCTGATTATGAGGCGTTCGAGCGAATACTCGCGGAAGATCTCGAACGTTATGGGAACGTGAACCACGGCTATTGTCACCCTGGCCGCTTCCCCGCCTGCCACGGTGGTGGGAGCGCGTCAACGAGCCATTGACGGACGGCGAGTTAGCCGCGATCCGCAAATCAGCGAAGCGAGGCAGTCCGTTTGGCGAACCGTCGTGGATTGAGTCGGCCGTGAAACGATTAGGATTGGAATCGACATTGCGTCCGCGAGGCCGCCCCCAGGTTCGATTCCCAGACGAAACTCCCAACAAAGAGTCCTGAACCCTGATTGCTCCAACTGGAGAAAATCGATGCGGCGATGCACAATACTGATCGCGACTCTCACAGCCGTTTGGGTATATCTTGCCCGGATTTCACCTGCGGGCGAGACAGACCGTCCCAACGTGTTGTGGTTGATTGCCGAGAACATGGGTTCGGATCTGGATTGCTACGGTGAACGACTGGCAAAGACGCCGAACCTCGACCGGCTGGCATCCGAAGGGGTGTTGTACCGCAGGTTCTACACGAGTGGTGCAGTCTGTTCTCCATCCCGCTCGGCGATCATCACGGGCATGTATCAGACGACGATCGGCGCGCACAACCACCGCAGCCATCGCCGCGACGGGTATCGCCTGCCGGAAGGCGTCGAGACCCTCATGGAGCCGTTCCGGCGAGCCGGTTATTTCACGGCCAATGTCACGACGGCCGCGCCGGGCGTGCGGGGCACGGGCAAAACCGACTTCAACTTTCACGTAGACAAGCCGTTCGACGGGACCGACTGGAACCAACGCGCCAAGGGCCAGCCGTTCTATGCGCAGGTCAATTTCAACCAGACACATATTCCCTTCCAGAAGGCAAAGGAAAACCCTGTCGATCCACACAGGGTCGTCCTGCCGCCATACTATCCCGATCATCCTCTTTTCCGCGACCAGTGGGCGAAGTACCTCGACACCATTGGCGAACTCGACCGGAACGTCGGTACAGTTCTCAGGCGGCTGGAAGATGAAGGGCTATCCGACAACACGATCGTGTTCTTTTTCAGCGACCACGGTGCTGACTTTCCGCGCGGAGAACCCTGGCTTTACGACAGCGGCATTCGAGTCCCTTTGATCGTGCGCATCCCCAAGAAGTTGCGGAATGGACCGATCCGACAGCAGGCCGAGCCGGGCATCGTGTCGGATGAGTTGATCAACTCGATCGACCTCGCGCCAACTTCGCTGGCGTTGTGCGGCATCGGTCGACCGACGAAGATGCAGGGGCGTCGCTTCCTCGGTGCTGACGTCCGGCCTCGCAAGTTCATTTTCAGCGCGCGTGATCGCTATGACGAAACGGTCGATCGCATCCGATGCGTCTGCACGAAACGCTTCAAGTACATCCGCAACTTCTTTCCCGATCAGCCGTACATGCAGCGGAATCGCTGGTCGGAAGAGTACATGCCCACCTACAACCTGCTCAAGCAGTTGCACCACCAGGGCAAGCTGACGCCCGATCAGGCGCGACACCTGGCACCGCATCGTCCACTCGAAGAGCTGTACGATTTGGCAAACGATCCACACGAGTTGAACAACCTCGCTGGCTCGGCCGAGCATCAGCAAGTGCTCAACGATCTGCGAGCGGAGTTGGACAAGTGGATCAAACGAACGGAAGACAAAGGCGCGATCGCCGAAGACCCGGCAGTCCTCAAGTATTGGCTGGACGAAATGGAAAAGCAGTTTGGAGGACATCAGTGGAAACCACGCAAGAGATGACGGCGGATGGATCAACGGTCCCAGGAATCTCTTTCGGCCCAAAGAATAGAGGAGGACCGAGGTGAAATCGACGGTCATTCAAGCGGCTGTCTGCGTCCTGATTTTTGTTGCGGGAAGGCCCGCCCGCGGCGGAGCCAGATGGCTTCCTCTGCACCGTGAATGGAATGCCGTTCCGGCTCCGGCGAAAGTCGCTATCGACGGGAACTTGTCGGACTGGGATACATCGGCCGGAATCTATATTCATGGCGGGATGGGTGCGACGTTCACCGGCAGGGCCGTCTGGGCCTACCATTTCAACAGAAAGACGGCCATGGCCGCGGACCTGGCATCGAAAGCCATGCTCCAGCCGGCGGAATGGGACGATCTTGCATTTGAGGCGCAAGAATAACAAGGAGAAAACACAGGATGAAGTCTAGCACGCAAAATTCCGTTTGTATTGCGGTCGCCGCAACGCCCCTCGCCCTGCAGGTTTATGATCGGAACCACGTGCCCAGGTGGCATGGCAACGCAGCGAAGCAGAAAGGCGGAGAGCAAACGATGATTCTAATCCGATACGCGATTTTGGCGTTGTGTGTGAGCTTCCTTGGATTAGCTGCGCCAGCCGCTACGGCTCAGGAGACGAACGAAGGGTCGGTCAAGGACGGCTACTTGCGTCCGACGGTGGTCATGCCTTATGCATGGACCAAGCCTGTTATCGACGGAGTGGTGGACGACGGCGAATGGCAGGGCGCCGCGAGCGTCAACGCGCTGCAGACCACAACCCGAATGCTCAGCGTGCGGCAGGCGCGGTTTTGGTTTCTGTGGGACGAGGAGAATCTGTATCTGGCCATGCGGTCGCCTCTGCGTCCGGGTGAACGCGTCATCCAGAACCTGCGTCGCAAGGGCCGCGACAACGAGAAGGTTGTCTTCGACGACTCCTATGAAGTGTGGCTCGACGTTGGCTCCACCGATCCGAAGACGGGCCTTGTGTGCTTCTATCAATTTCTCTGCAACTTCGCCGGCGCAAGAGCCGATGTGATGCATCTGCCGTCGGTGGGCAACTCCCGCCGAGGCTGGACGTCCGGGTGGGATCCCAAGAACCGCATCACTGAAGATAACGAGTGGGAATGGGAGATGGTTATCCCGCGCGAGAGTATCGGTAAGAAGGAACCGTTTGCGGATGGACTGTCTCTTACCTGCCTCGTCGCCCGCAACTTCAAGCGTCCTTGGGAGCAGAACTCGTTCGAAGGGACCAGCACCTTTGCCGTCCACGAGACGCACACGAGATTCACGCTGTCGAAGACCGCGCCCGGGCTGCACCTCTTGTCGGTGGGTGACCCCGTGCGAAAGAAATTCGCCCTGGACCTGGCGGCGTTCGGCCGTAACGACAACGCCGTGCATTGGCGTTTCGCCTCTGACAGCGGCGTTGTGCGGCGGGGGCGTCTGGAGACGAAGAAAGGCCAATTGACTCGGCTGAAACCGCCGGGCGATCTGGACACGGAGGGCGAGGGGCATCTTCGGGTCACCGTCACCGCGGCTGATAGGAAGACCGTATTGCTGGATTGGTGCACTCAGCGCGAATTCCGTTACTCCGGATACGGAATTGACGGCATTCCCAAGACGCTGGACGATCGCGGCGACGTTGTGAAGGGCGGGGCGACGTTCAACCCGGTTCACAACTACGTGCGCGTGACCGGCGATTTCATCAACTTCGATAACCGCACTGCCATCGACAAAGTGAGAGTCGAGGTGCGCGACACAAAGGGGAACGTGCTCGCCGAGGACGCTTTGAAGATCGACGAACTCGCCTACGTCGATGGCGTTCTGAAGCTTGGCAATATCCCGTTTGGAACGTACACGACTCGGATGACCGCACTGGACAAAGACGGTAAGACGGTTGTGGCAAAGGACGGTTCATTCAGCAAGAAGGACCATCCCAAGAGTTTTGCGTGGTGGAACACGAATCACGGCAACATCGAGCGAGTCATCTCTCCGTGGACGCCCGTGACGTACGACGGCAGGAGCTTCGGGGTCTCGGGGCGGAAGATGTCTGTCGGCGCCGGTGGTTTGCCGGAACAGATTCTCACGCAGAACACGCCCCTCTTGGCGGCACCAATGCGACTCGTTGCCGACATGGCCGACGGGCGGACGGCTATCCTGAGACCCGGCACAACGACTGGCATTGCGATCTTCAACCAGGATCACAGGAAGACGGTAAAGTACGAGAGCAAACTCGGCGAACTGACCGTCCGCAGTGAAGTGATGGTCGAGTTCGACGGCATGTACAAGGTGACAATGACCGTCGATCCCGGTCGGGACAAGAGCGTGGCCGTCAGGTCGCTCAGGCTAATCGCACCTTTCACCAACGAGGCGGCCGACTACGTGCATGCCGCCGGCGAAGGCATCCGCACGGGCTTCTATTACGGCTTCCTGCCGCGTGACAAGCAGGGCGTGATTTGGACCAGCCGCAAGGTCGACAGCCAGCCGATGTTGGTCG
>CAZURK010000322.1:0-16837 GCA_964623055.1 uncultured Pirellulaceae bacterium | reverse complement strand
ATGTGCTTCAGGCAGTTCTCGGCGATCAACCGCATCCCCACCAGGCCTCGCACCGGCGGGGGCACATCGTCCAGACAGGTGCTGACCATGCCGTGCACGTTCTCCAGCCCGTCGACAACGTGAACCAGGTCAGCGAAACGGTTCGTGTCGATGGGCACGGCTTTCTTGTCGATGGCCAAGTTGATGGCATTCCCAGTCCAGAACAGACTCGGCCCGCCCGCGCTCAGCACCACCTGTTGGCCGTCAAGGCTGACCAGCTTGACTTCTCGGGGGCATTGTTTCAGCGCCGCTTCCACGACCTCCGGTGGCATGCGCACGACGCGCGTGCCTTCGACGGCCGAACAACCGTTCTCCTGAAGCAGCGCCACCACACCGTCATCGTCGACTTGGACGCCTGTCTCCGAAAGGATACGGAGGCTCTCTTCGTTAATCCGCTCGATGTCGCTTGTGGTCAGAATTGACATGGCTGCCTCTTACACTTGCCACGGTGCCCGTATTGGCCTATCGAGCATCTGGTTCGCTTCGTCGTCGTTTACGAACTGTTCCTTATTGGGATCCCACTGGAGTTTGCGCATCAGTTTGATGGCAATGTTCCCAAGGTGGCAGATGCTGGAGGTGCGATGTCCCACTTCGACCGGCTCGACCGGCTCCTCGCGCGTCCTGACACAATTGAGGAAGTTGCGGATGTGGTCGATACAGTAGTTTCCGTAAACGTTCTCGGTACGGTCTGGAATGCTCCTCGGCAAGTGGATTTCGTTGGGGCCGATCTTCGTGTTCATCAATGATTCGGGATGAGTCTTCAGGCCCTTGAAGCCGAACTCGACCCAGCCCTCGGTGCCTTCGAACCGCACTCCGAACCCGGGCGACTTGCTCTCGCAAATCAGCTCCACCCCGTTGGCGTACCGAGCACGAAACTCGCACGTCACGGCCGTGTTGAACAAGCTTCCCTCCGGAGGCCATTCGGCGTGTACTCCCTCGACTTCTACCGGCCCCGTGAGACATGTGCCGTTGCCCCATTGGGCCATATCGTTCGAATGGGCGCCAAAGTTCGTGATTTGACCGCCGGAGTAGTCCAGATTGAAGCGGAACTTGTAGATACAGCGGTCTTTGTGATAAGGCACCGACGGCGCTGGGCCTAGCCACAGGTCGTAGTCGAATCCATCGGGCACAGGCATCGGTTTCCAGCCGGGCCCGGGTCCTGTCTTGTTGTTGAACGCGAGAAACGTGCGGATGGTCTTCAACTCGCCGATGCGACCATTGCGAACCAGTTCGCAGCCGAACCGGTTCGCTGGGCTCGAACGAAATTGGCTTCCCGTTTGGAGTATGCGTTTGTGTTTGCGTACGGCCTTGATCATCTCCTGCCCGTCACGGATGGTCAGAGAGAGGGGCTTCTGACAGAAGATATCCTTGCCCGCCTCGGCCGCCATAACGGTCATAGCGCGATGCCAATGGTCGGGTGTGACGATGGCCACCGTGTCGATGTCATCGCGACCAATGATCTCGCGGAAATCTTTGCACGCGACGACGCCCTTGAACTGGCCAGATTTCGTTTTGCCTGCATAGTACTCGTTGACGGTTTTCAGCGCCGGCTCGCGCCCCATGAGTCGCTTCTCGTCGCGATAGCCGAGGCTGGCGGTATTAACGTCGCAGATCGCCTTGACCTGAACGTCGTCGAACCGCATGAAGATCTCCATGTCCGGCGTGCCACGAGTGCCCGTGCCAATGATGCCCACATTGATACGGTTGCTCGGCGCATTGGTGCCAAATACCGCGGAGGGCACTACCGCAGGAGCGGCGACGGCCGCGGATGCCGCAGTGGCCTTCAGGAAATCGCGACGTGAAACAACGTGCCTGTGCGTTTTGGAGCCGTGATTCATGTCAACTCTCCGCTTTCCAATAGGTTTCCGCAATTCGTGCTTTGGATTTGTTTCGGATTTCGGATTTCGACATTCGGATTTGAAGGGCGAAGCCCTGGCGCATGGTTGCTCTCAGAAGTGCCATGGCTCTCGGTAGGGTCGCTGGAGCATTCGATTGGCCTCGTCGTCTTCGATAAAGCGTTCCTGTTCGGGATCCCATCGTACCTTGCGTCTCAACTGCATGGCGATATTGCCGGCATGGCAAATGCACGCCGTGCGATGGCCAACCTCAACGGGCTCGATCGGCTCCTCGCGCGACTTCACACAATCGAGGAAATTGCGGTAGTGATTTGTGCTGATCGGAAGACGGATTTCATCTGGCCCGATCTGCGAATCAGCGAGTGACTCTGGATGCGTCGTGACTTTCCCTTCTGCGTATTGGACCCAGCCCTCAGTGCCTTCAAAACGCACGCCGAATCCCGGTTTCTGCGTTTGGCAGATCAACTCCACTCCGTTCGCGTACCGCGCGCGAAAACTGGTTTTGACCGCGGTGTTGAACAAGTGTCCTTCAGGCGGCCATTGGGAGTCCATATCTTCGAATTCCACCGGTCCGGTATCGTCCGTCCCCAGGGCCCATTGAACGATATCGTTCGAATGCGCACCAGTGTTGGTCACCTGTCCGCCCGAGTAATCAAGATTGAAACGGAATCGGTACAGGCAACGGTCCTTGTGATATGGTGTGTTGGGGGCAGGGCCCAACCACATCTCGTAGTCAAAGCCGTCGGGCACAGGCATCGCTTTCCAGCCGGGGCCAGGACCTACGGGCGCGCCGGAAACGATGGAGATCACCTTTTCGAGTTTGCCGATGCGGCCGTTGCGCACCAGCTCGCATGCCCGACGGACCGTTCCATTGGAGCGATACTGGCTGCCAGTCTGCAGGATGCGGTTGTATTTGCGCACGGCCTTGGTCATTTCCTGTCCGTCGTGAACCGTCAGCGTCAGCGGTTTCTGGCAGTAGATGTCCTTGCCGGCGCGGGCCGCCAAACACGCCACCAGCGCATGCCAATGGTCCGGAAGCACGATCAGTACGGCGTCGATGTCGTCGCGAGCCAACACCTCGCGAAAGTCGGCGTACGCATCGCAGCCCTTGAATCGACCGGAACGAGTCTTCTTGGCGTAGTGTTCGTCCACCTTTTGCCGGACCGGCTCGCGGCCCAAGAAATGCTCTGGGCGGGCATAACCGTAGCTTCCTTTGTTGACATCGCATACGGCCACAACTTGCACGTCGTCGTAACGCAAGACGCCCGGCAGGTCACCTCGACTCTGGTTGCCGCAACCGATCAATGCCACGTTGACACGGTTGCTCGGCGCATTCGCCCCAAGCACCGTAGCGGGAACCAGCCAAGGGGCACCGACAACTCCCACACCGCCCCCCAGTCGTTTAAGAAAACCACGACGTGTCGTAGACCGATTGGTATGCTTCCGTGTTTCGCGCATGCTAACGAGCTCCCTTCCGGTGCGGCAGTTGTGTGGCAGTAAAACGCGCGTCCAGGGACCATTGTCCCCCAAACCCGACGTGGCTGCAATCATCACGACCAGGACGCGGCTCAAGGAACCATCAGGTATCTTGATCTATCGGAAACGTGTGACAGCCTTTCCGCACCTGACCGAGCGCCTGCTCGATCAGACGATAATAGTGGGGAAACAGGTCGACGGCTTGCCCGAACAAGACCGGGAGTTCCGCGTCCTCACGCGATCGACTCGCAAGATCCCAAAGGTGATTGAGGGTCCTTCGGTGGATATCCTCCATTTTGACCCCCAGGCGATCAAGACACTGTGCGGGACTCAGACTCTGGTCGCCAAGTAGCGTGCGCAGGTCCGCCACTATGGGATCCGTGAGTCTTTTGATCCAGTTCAGCTCATAGTGAAACAGTCGGCTGACGTCAAAGTGCTCGGGCGCGTTCACGTAGAAATAGTAGCGTCCTGCGCGGATCCGAGCGTAGCGAACGTTCTCAGTCAGTTCCGCAAACGGATCATTTTCGCCCGATGCCAGTTGCTGCTTCAACTCGCCCGGACCTGCCCATCGGTCGATATCGAGGTGCTCAATTGAATGGACCAATAAGGGGAACAACTGCTCGAAGCCGGTGAAGAGCAGATCCTCAAACGTCTGGAGACGACCGGCGTCGGTTTGCTCGGGCGTCTCGTAGTGAGCGTCCACTTGTTGGAAAACGGCGTCGATTTGTTCCAGCAAGTATCCGTTGTCGCGCAGCCAAGTCAGCCCTTCCCACTTGCCGGAGAAGTTCCTTCGAGCCAGGATCGCGGCTGCGGACAGGACCGGCGGCGCGAAATAGTGCCAGCAGCGCGAATGGAGAGCGTACTTCGCTTCGAACCGTCCCAGGTTGACCGGTGGGTCGATCCCGTGGATGTAGGGCGAGTAGTAGTGAAGGAACTTGCTCAGGTGATAACGCTCATCGGCGACGTCGAATTCCCGCGCGGCCATTTGGGCTTTGAGTCGATCAAACCAATCCTGACGGCCCCACCACAGCGTCCACACGGCGTATTCCGGGTTGCTGAAGCGGCTGTCCAATACCTCGGACACGGTCAACCCGGCTCCGGCGGTGTGTTCGTTGATGCGATTCCACTCGGGATGCGCCCGGACCATATCCAGTTGGATCCGGCCGGCGAGACGGTCGACGGCGATCCAATCGTCGGCGGTAGTGAAGTCATCGCAAATGACGCGGAAATCTAGATCGCTCAGGCCGGGTACGA
Organism: uncultured Pirellulaceae bacterium; assembly: GCA_964623055.1. GTDB lineage: Bacteria > Planctomycetota > Planctomycetia > Pirellulales > Pirellulaceae > JADHUC01. The sequence goes on along the minus strand of CAZURK010000322.1, from coordinate 12,212 downwards.
GGTCTCTCTTTTCCCACTTGGCCACCAGACCCACGACATGAGAATTGCCGTCGGACAGTCCTTTCGCGACGGTTGAAGCCACAGCCTCGAAGTGCGTTCGCAGTTCGTCCTGAGTCGGAGTGTTCATTCGGTTGAGCCAACCTCCAGCCAGCTTTGTCGTCGGGACGATTCAAACAGGGCGTCGATCAGTTGCGTAGCTTTCATGCCATCGGTACCGGTGAATCGCGGATTTCGATCCTCGACGATGGCGCGGGCAAACTCGTCGATAAGCGGGTAATGTACGTTCTCCGGCTTCGGAATCTTACGGTGTTCGATCTCGCGTCCGATGGTGACCACCGCTTCGTCGCCGTCGCAGGGGTGCAGTGCAATCTTTGCCTCGGTTCCGACAACATGGATCTCGTCGGTCCACGTCTTGCTGTTCCAGTGGAAAGATCCGGTAAAGTGCGCACCATCGGCCAAGGTCATCAAGATAGTGGCCGAGTCTTCCACGTCATAGTCGTGAGTGAAAGTCTCCACGTGGGCGACCAGTTTGCGAGGCAAACCGAACCACCAGGCCAGCAAGTCCAGCCGATGGCTTCCCATGTCGCTGACAACTCCGCCGCCCGACAGATCGCGCTTTACGCGCCAAGCACCCGGCGCATTCGGATCAGGCCCGTACCAACTATGAAGCGCCATGCGTACGAGCACAACCCGGCCAAAATCGCCGTGGTCCAGCATGTCTTTGACCAATTGGAAGCTGGGCCAAAAGCGGCGGTAGTAAGCCACGGCCAACCGCCGGCCGGTTTGCTCGGCGACTCGGCACATCTCGGCCGCCTCCGCGGTACTGAGCGCCATCGGCTTTTCAACCACAACGTCTTTGCCGGCCGACAGCGCAGCAATCGTCTGCGGTGCGTGCAGATACACCGGTGTGGCTACGTAAACCGCGTCCACATTGGGGTCGGCCAGCATCGGTTCGAGGTCGGTGTAGACTTCCTGTGGACCAAGGCTGGCAATTTCGGCCTCTTTTGCTGCGGCGTGCGTGGATACGCAGGCATAGAGAACGCTGTCCGGCTGCTGATGAATGGCCGGCCCCACGCGCTTGCCAACGATGTCGCCCACGCCTACGACTGCCCAATTGACCTTCTTCTCATCCATTAGTTACACACCTCACTTACCCGCTTCGCTCAGGGACTGTTTGATTGCCCAAGCGATGTACTCGCAGTCTTCGGACGTGGTATGCGGAAACAACGGGAGGCTGAACACTTCTCGGCACACCTTCGCTGCGATCGGGCAGCCAGCCGTTTCTTCGGCGTAGCCAAGATCGGCAATGGCTTCCCAACTCCATACTGCCGGGTAGTGAAGGGCACAGCCAACCTCATACTTGTTTCTGAGCACACCTAGCAGCGCGGCACGATCGAAACTGACTTTGTCCGCATCCAACCTCGCTACGTACAGATGGCAGCCGTGACCGGTTTCGATGCCGGTGGGACGGATGATCTCCTCCACGTCCTCAAGCGCGCGATGCATGTGCTGGAACGCTTTCAGTCGCTGCGCCACCACACGGTCGATCTTCGCCAGTTGCGTTAGTCCCACGGCACATTGCACCTTCGTCAGTCGGTAGTTAAAGCCGACGCTTGCCACTCGCAATTTCGGACCGTACACATAGCCAAAGGTCTTCTTCTGCCGCACCAGCTCCGCAAAGTCCTCGTCATTGGTCGTGACTGCGCCACCCTCTCCGAGCGTCGTCATGTTCTTGTTGGACTGAAAACTGTAGCAATTTGCCTTGCCACGTCCGCCGATGGGGCGACCTTTGTAGTGGGTCGAGACCGCATGGGCGGCGTCGTAGACAATCGAAATCCCAGTCTCGTCGGTGATCGCGTCGAACCCGTCACAATCGGCAGCCAAGCCCGCGAAGTGCACAGGAATAATCGCCTTGGTCTTGTCAGTGATCCGTCTGCGGACGTCTTGCGCGTCGAGGCACAACGTGGCCGGGTCGATATCGGCAAACACGACTTTGGCCCCGCGGGCAATGGCACACGTGGCCGTACACACGAACGTCAGCGGCGTGGTAATCACTTCGTCCCCGGGGCCGACGCCCAACGCCATCGTGCACAAGTCCAAGGCCGTGCCGCAGCTATTCACGCCAATCGCCTTGGCCGCCCCTTCGTGAGCGGCAAACGCGTTTTGGAAATCCGTTTCCTCAGGCAATGGAAAGAAGTTGCCACCTGCCTCGGATGCCCCACGCACGACGCTCATCACGGCCTCGATATCGTCCTGCTCGTAAACGCCGCCCATCGCTCCAAATGGTATCTCGCGAATGTCTAACGGCACGTCTTGTGAAGACATCTCTGATCTTCCTTCCGTCAATCTCGGCGTTCAACTCGATTCAGGCACCGTCGAGCGGTGGGCTGCGGCGATTTGGCTGATGGTTGCCGGTATCAGGTTCACGTCGTGTTTGTCGGCCAATTCGGCGAAATCGGCTATCATCTGCTCGATTGTCTGGCGCCGGAAGTTGGCCGGATCGTAATATTCAAACGTGTTATGCGTCAGCGCGACGATTGCCTTGACGGGTTGTGGTCGCATTTTCTCCCGAGCGAGCACTTTGTCGATCATGTATCGGTGGTTCTTGGCGTCGAACAGTTCGACTCGCAAATCCTGTGCGTGTTTCCCGGACCAGAGCATGGAATCGGGATCAGTCGTGACCGGCACTTCGACCAGATCGAGTCCTCCCTCCAGCAGCCGATTAGCCGGATGTGCGTAGTGCACGTGCTGCGGCGCGCCCGCCCAGTTGCTTCGGAGTTCTGTCATATTGCGGCCGGGCATCGAATGTGAGCAGCAGTCGAACCCGAGTTCGGCAGTCACCGGAAACGTTGCGTCGTTGGCGGAACAACTACCAGTGCGAAACGACGTTGGCAACATGCCAACCGCATCGGCGAACCGTTTGATTGCATCGCCGTACATTTTGCGCTGTGCTTCGGCCGTGTGGGCGGCGCAGAAGTCGTCGTAGCCCTCTTCGTGTGGATGATAGTGCAGGGCCAATTCGAAGCGATCTTGATCCAAATCCCGCAGCAGAGCAGGATACGCCGCCGCGTCGGCCGGCAGGATGAATAGCGTGGCTCGCAAATCGGCCTCGGAGATCAGCGCCGTGAAGCCACGAATCGCCCGCATGCCCAACTCAACATCGTTAATGGCCTTCTGCGTGGCCTCGCAGTCGATTGTCCAGCAGATGTGTATGTCGGTCTTCATTTACAGTATGTCCGCAATCTCCCAGAGGTACCCGCTGCGGTATGGCACATCGTTTTCCCCGGCGTAGATCGTGCCGTCCTGGGTCATGGCCAGGCCGTGGATGTGCCAGGCACACTCGCCGATTTGGCCATCAACGATGCGTCCAAGCGTCTTCAATTGATCTTTGCCAGGGTCGTACGAGAAAGCCATTACCATCCCGTCGCAGCCGGCTGTGCCGTAGAGCTTGTCGTCGGGGCCGGAGATCATCCCGGCCATGCGCCTTGCGGGACATGGCTTACCGACTGGCCGGACCTGGGCCGTTTCTGGATCAACGCGACAGAGCAGACCTTCGGCCGTGCCCATGTAGATCGCGCCGTCCGGCCCCAGGTGTGCTCCGTCAAGTTTTGCGGAGCCGTGCGAGCCGTCCAGACGCGGCAGGCCATGCTGGAAGAACTCGATGCGTTCCTGATCCGGATGATAACGCCACAGGCGGAACGCGTCCGGCCCCGGCTGGTTCAACCATGCTCGGGTCAGCCCCCAGGAGCCCCAGCACGCGCCGCTGCGGTCCACCACGACGGTCTCGCCTTGGGCCATCTGGAACCCACTGCCGATGGATCCCAGGTCGGTCACCTTGCCATCGGCTACGTCGTACCGGAAGAGTCGCTCTGGAGTAAACGTTTGGCCGTAGATGACGCCGCGTTCGACATCCATGGCGATTGACTGGATGTACAGATGCGGCATCGGCCGTGCGGCGATCTGGAGTTGTTCCGTGTCTGGATCGAAATGCACCAGCGCCCCGCCTGGCGCGTCGAAGTAACGGTCCACGTCGTGCAACAGCGCCGTTGCCGCCCAGATCTTCCCTTCTGCATCAAACAGCAACGAGCGGTGGAACTTGGCATCGTAAGGGTCGCCAACCTCGGAGTAGCTCATGCTCCGGAATCGGCCGGTATTGCGGTCGTAGGCGTAGAAGATATCGGTGGCGAAACAGGTCAGTCCGCACCAGATGGTATCGCGCTGGTCGTCTGCCAACAGACAATCGAAAGATATCCAATCCTTGAACCAATCCGTGTGCTCGCCACCCACGAACTGCTCGTAATCCCACCGACCTTCCACCTCCGTGTGGAAGTTGTCAAACCGGGCATCCTTCAACTTCTTGGCTGTGACCTTCATGGGAGCCTTTCTGCTGTCAGTTCATCAATTGTTTGACCGCGGGTATCACCGCTTACGTCTCGGCGTAGTATCGCGGCAGCGGATAATCGTTGTCGCCGAGCACCAAGTGTAGGCGTATGAGTTCGATCAACAACGGCCCGACGCCGTTGGCCGCCTCGTAGTAGTTCTTCCCTGTAGCTGCCCGAAACAGGCCATTCGAGTACAGCTCGTCGACGGCCCAATCCGCATTCTTGCGGGCGAACTTCAAGTACTTTTCGTCGCCGGTCAGGTCGTACAAATCCAGCGAGAGGGCAATCAGGCCGCCGAACTTGCCCGGCGTGATGGGTTCCTTCGGCGGGCGAGTCGTTGTCAGGTAGAAGTCGCAGACGTCTTTGGCATATTGCAGGTGCTCCGGGCTTCCGGACAACCGGTGGGCGCAAAGGCACATGAGCGACAGTTTTTCGGCACCGACGAAAGCGTATCCGCCGCTCCCCTCGTACACCTTGTCCCAGAATCCGTACGTGCGATTCGGTTGGGCTTCCTGGCCGTGAGGCACGAACATCAGGACGCGTCCTTGCTTTGGTTGGTCCTTGGTGGCCTGGACGATTGGGCCCAAGCACTGGCGCCCGAATGTGTTCCAATCGGCGATGGCGTCATCGGCAAGCAGTTCTTTGTTCGCTCGCAGCAGCGATAGCCCGAGACTGATGACGCTGAGGTTTTCCCTGGAGACCGTCTTATTGGCGTCGACCGTCTTCCTGGCCAGCTCCAGCAGCCGTGGATCGTCGGTCTGGCTGTACAGGAAGGCCCATTGGTAGATGTAGAAGCCTGCGTGACGGGGAAAGGGAGCTGGTCGAGTTGGTCGCTTGTTCGAGAGAATCGAAGCATGGCGGTTCCAGAGCCATTGTTCTCCTTCGAGGAAATGCATCTCAAGTTGCCGGATGTGCTTCTCGGTGGCCTTCGGGTTGATTCTCCAAAGCCCTTCGAGGAACTCGCCGGGAACAAATGCCAAGTCTTCGTGAGTAGGATAGGTACACGTCTCCTTAAGAAAATCCCAATACGCGTGTTCGCCGCACGGGAACAGGCCGCTGCCGACCGACGCCGCGCGGCGGAGGAAGAATTCCAGGTAGGCGTCGGCGGCCTTCGCGTAGCGATCGTTGCCCGTCAAGTCGCTGATATGGTACATAGCCAGCAGCGTGAACATGTCATGCTGAAGGTTGCCGCCGGGAAAAGCACGATCGGACTTGCGCTGCTCGCGCAGCAATGGCGGAGCCTTCTTCGGGATTCGATGCGTCTTCAGGTCGACCAACGAGCAGAACATCGGGCTGTGCTCCGAACCGTATGTGTCGGTACAGTCCTCCATCAGCGTGTCGAGACACCCGATCACCGGCTCCATGTACCGAGTCGTCTTCGGCTCCTCAGCACCCATCGGGCGGCACACGAGGCACCCTGCTACGATCGCGGACGTAAGCAGCAACAGGCGAATTGACATGGGAGGCTTCCTTCTTTCTCTGGTTCTCTCTATCACAGCAGCCAGCGACATCTGTCACTCGCGGTACTTCACCGTTACCAGGAGCTCTTCAGGGCCTACGTCGACCGCGAACATGGAATACTGGCCGCCCAAGACATTGGCCTCGGTGTAATCCTGCGGACGGCCGCCGACACAGACGTGTGCTTTTCGGCCGTTGAACATCAGCGGCGCGACGAGTGTTAACGAATCAACGTTCACGCTGCTTGAAACGGTGTAATGAACGGTTGCAGTTTCGGGACTCCATACGATGTCCTTGAACAGAACCTTATCCCGTGCTCTCCAGAAGTTGTTCAGAGTGTTCGTGCCCATCAAGCCAACGCCTCGGCTCTTGGCGTGGCTGATGCATTTCCTGAAGTGGGAATCTGTCCGGTAGTAGCGCTCCTCCAAATTGAGTTCCTTCGCGGCCAAGTAGACCGGATGCCAGTTATAACCGTAGGCCGTGGGGTACTTCTCGATCGCCTGGTCCAGGAAGGGTTTCCACGACTCGAAGGCTTCGTCCTCGGTGAGGCCTCGTCCAGCGAGGAAGGTCTTATGGGCCCCCGGTTTGTAGCGGACGTGGTACTCTTTTGGGCCCCAGAACTCTCGGTTGTCGCCGCTGAATACGGGAATCTCGAGAACGTCCATGCGTCTGTAACTGTCGGGGTCGATGAAGCGGTAGGGTAGTCCCGTTCCCACCCAGTAACCATCCTTTGCCAGCTTAGACTCCCACCACTTCTGCCCCAGGACCGAGTCGTATTGAAGGCCGGCCCTTTCAGCCCACACCGGCAACTCGCGGACCGAGTCCCATCGACCACTGTGAGGCCGCTCGCCGGTTATCGCACAACCGGTGTCGGCCTCGGCCCTCTTGAGTTGCGTGCATAGCTCCTGCTCATCGAACTTGATGCTACCACCGCCTTTGAAGAAGTTGGGGTGTAGTGCAAAGTCCATACCGGCCTCAGCCAGTATATTGAACTGCTCCGTCGTGATGGGTCGACCGCCTTGCAGAATGTAGAGCGTGTACGGTGTTTCGAGTTCCTTGATCAGGTTGCGAACCACCGTCAATTGCTCGAAGTCGGCACTATCCTGGTCTCCCAATACGACCAAAAGGGCCTTGTATTGTGAAGGGAAGTACCACTTCCTCAAGATCGGGACATCCATATCCTCCAGCAAGAGACCGACTAGTAGTCTGCGCATCAGGTCGACTTGTGGGACGTCACCAAGATCGTACTCGACATGCGAAGCGTCTATGTGCTTGCCGCACTCGGATTCCGGCTGCAGGATCGTTAGAAACGTCGTTGCCAGGTCGAATGCCACAACGTACGCCGTACCAGAGCCGCGTTGGACCTTGATGATGCCTCCGTACTTCTCTTCCGGGGTGAGGCACGCAAGATTCCTACCACCCCGATAACGTTTTGACTGGCCGAAGAGTTGGAAACGGCCTTGATACGAGATGATCGCGGCACCTTTTCCCCGAGCGGCCAAATAGCCGTCGTTTTGCACGCCTACTTCCTCCAGCCCCAGCGTCTCGGCCAGGCCCCCGGAGGGTTGCGAGCACAGAAGGACCCCGCCGTTTTCGACAAAGCCCTTGACCTCCGCACTCGAAGAATCGAAGCCTTCTCCGAGGACAAGTCCCTTCAGATCAAACTTCCCAATTTGGCCGGGGTCGCGGAGTCTGACGTATGGGATCCCTTCGGCCTTGAGAATTTCTTCGAGGATTATGCCTTTGGACCCATCCTGGTAGCACAGACCGATGATTTGCCCCACAGCCTCATCGCCGGCGATCCCCGCGTTTCCGTAGGTTAGGAGAGCGCCCAGCAGACAGGCCGCGATGACGAGATTCTTTGAGTTGAACATTTTCGGTCTCTCCTGTCTGTGATGATGTCAGTGGTCGTTGGGTCAGAACGTGGTTAACCTCAAATCACCGCAGCCGGCCCGGGCCGGTCTCTGCGCCAGTTTGGGTCTTCCCATTTGCCCTTGGTGAAATCGGGGATCTCGACGGGCGCGCCCTTGCGGTCGATGGACAGCTCGGAGCAGTGGTTCAGCACATTCCAGGCCGCGGCGTCGTAGCAATCGGACCAGGGCGCATGGCCGTGGCGGACCATGGCGACGAAATCGCGGATGCAGAAATAGTCCATGCCGCCATGCCCGCCCGTTGCCAGGGCCGTTTTCTCATCCTTGCGCCAGAAAGGATGGCGGTACTTTTCGAAGAACTCTTCGACGGGATCCCACGTGCCGTATCCGGGATGCCGCTCGCTGCTGGCTCCCTTGATGAACAGCCCGGTGCGCGAATCGTAGCAGCCGTTCATTCCTTGCAGCAGATAGTAACGTGAGTAGGGTCGGGTGTTCGAGAGGCTGTAATCCAGCCGAATCATCTTTCCCTTGACCGTCTTGATCAAGGTGGTGTGGAAGTCGCCCGTGTGGAACTTGATCTTCGCCGCCTCGCTGTCGGGGCCGAACTGTTCGAGGACCTGAGCGTGGATTTCCCGCGGATTGCTCATCATGGCGATGCAGTACTCGAAGCGGTCGCCGTCATTGATCCCCAACCACTTGGCGACCGGGGCGATGCCGTGGGCCGGGTAGGAACTGCCGCGTCCTTCGGCCACCAAACGTCCCCGCCAACTGAGCGTCTCGTCGGAATTGACGAGTCGGCTCTTGCCCGATCCGCCTGTCTTGACATCGTGAACGTAACTGCATGTGGCATAGTACGTTTCACCGAACAGCCCCTGTTTGACCATGTTGAGGATCATCAGGTTAACGTCCCCATAGCAGCACTGTTCCAACAGCATATAGTGCTTGCCCGAACGTTCGTGCTCCTCGACGATCGCCCAGCAATCCTCCAGCGTATGCGGGCCGGTCACTTCGGTACCCACATGCTTGCCGGCCTTCATGGTGTCGACGGCAATCCGGCCGAACTTCTGCACGCCGGTGGCCACCAGCACCCCGTCCAGGTCGTCGCGCTCGAGCATGTTGCGGTACTCGTACTCTCCCTTGCAGTAGCCGACGGGTTCGGTGCCTTTGACCTTCTTGACCGTCGCGATACCCGCCTCAAGCCGATCAGGCTTCAACTCGCACAACGCCGGCACGATCACGCCCGGATGATGCGAGACAAGACATCGAAGAAGGTACCTGCCACGTCCGCCCAGCCCGATCACACCGATGCGTACCGGCTTCGCGGATTCGTCCTCTGCCGCCAGCCCCAGCGCACCGGCGCCGAGCGCCGCGCCCGCCAACATGCCCGCTGCCCCTTTGCGAAGACATTGCCGTCTGTCAATTGGTTTGCTCATTGTACGTCTCCGTAAAATGTCCGACGGAACTCGCTCTTTTCCAGGTACTTGAAGGACTTGCTGTAGCTCTCGATCCGCTGTCGATTTGCCGCGTCGAAAAAACACCTTCCGATCTTCGGGTCGTGAAGCATCGGTACTTGCACGATACGCCGGTACCACCGGCGAACCGCGGCGTTCATCCTTTCACAGAAGAAAGCATAATCCGCCTTGCCTTCTTTGCCCTTGAAATTCGATACGTCCAGCCGAGTGTCTTTGGCAAGAAATTGAAACTCATACGGGTAGTCACGCATCACGGCGTAAGCGAATTCAACCAGAGAAAGCGGTGTATCTCGCCACGTGAAAAAGCAGTTGCCGTCGACGTCGTAGAGAACCCACTTGCGGATGTCCTTTCGATAGACCTCGATCATTGCGTGGCCGTTGTCGTACGTATTCCAGTTTTCTAGTGTCAGACTTGTCGCCGAACGTGCCCGAATGCCGTGGTCGGCCAGGACGGCGATCGTCCAGCCCGAGACCGGCCCGCACGTGATGAACAGCTTTCTGGTCTTGGCTTGTTCGGCCAACTCGTCGTGCGATTTCCCGTGGTCGGAATTCCCATGCGAGACAATCCACGCGATGCCAGACAGCAAGGCATGCAAATCCGCTCGGTAGACGATTCGCTGCTGTTGTTCCTCGCCGACCTCCAGGAACCGGTACAAACCCTCCTCTTGAAGAGCAAGAGCCTGGCCGCGGAACTGATACGTCCCTGGCGGGATGACCAATGACTCGGGAAGCGGCGGACAGTCCTCCGGAGCTTTGGCAGCGACAACGCGCCTCACATCACTCATGTAAGCGTGATACCCGAAAACGGGTCCGTCCGGATAATAGGGCGTTTCTTCCGGTTTCTGTTCCCACTGCCCCCAATCCTCGAATACGTCCTTGTCGAAGATGTTGACGTCGCCCTCGTCTTTCCTCTCAGCCTCCTCTACCGCAGGTGCCACGGAGGAAGATGTCAGCATCGCCCCGGCGACCAAGCATTGCCAGATTGACCTCGACGAAAGCAAATCAGCGATAACCATCGGCATTTCCCTCGAAACCAGAAGTACGGGTGTCAGAAGGTCGCCTATCATGTCTCCCAGCAGGCAAGTTAATGACGTGACACGATGGGCAGCTTTCGTACGGCCGCGCCGCACAATTCAGTGCCGGTAGCCCGTAGCCAGAACGCCTTGCTCACATTTACTAGCTTCCGCGAATCCTATTCCTCGATGACCCTTTTCCATCGGTCGGGAACGCCACGCCACGCCGTTTGGTACGTCGTTTCGAGCGGTACGTTGATATAGTGGTCGGGCGTCAGAAACAGCGGCATGTCCGGCAGCGCGACGCCGACAGCGATTGGCTCGAAGTACGCGGTCGGCGACACATCCGCGCGGTAGGCCGCCAGGCTGAGCGGGCGATCGTCGGTGACGCCCGGCGTCGCTCCCCAGAACGCGGCATGCAGTCCATCCGGGTCGTGTTTGCCCGCGGGATGCAGGTCGATGACCAGTAGATGCCGTCCTTGCTGCAAGGCCGTTGCCAACTTCTCCACAAGCTGATTCACGGCAACCTGGCTGCGTATGTTCCCCGGCGAGACGATCTCGATGAATGCCACGACACGGTCGCCGGACGCATGGCAGATGGCAATCCGGTTTGCCTTCGCGGTGTACAGCGTCTCTTCGGCTTCGAGCGCGAGCACATCGGGATGCGGACGTCCGGCTACTTGTTCGGCCATGGCATAGTAGCCGTCCGGAAGCAGGCCGTCATTCATGGCGTCGCTGAGCGCGGTGATCCACGCCTGGTGAAAATGGTGAGACGTTCCCGCAGTTACCTTAGACCAATCATGTACGGGCATGGCAGGTCTCCTCTGTCTGGTGATGGAACGGGCGTTGCCGAAACGCCGCACGGATGCCTCGCTCGTGCGTCCGTCATCTATTCTACACAGTGCGTGGCCATGCAGAGAACCACCCACAGCGATGCTTCCGGCCCTGCAGGAACCGAAATCTGGAATGATCCATCAGCCCGGTTCGCTGCTGGTTGTGGAACTCGGGCCGCGTTAGAATATCGGACATTCCGCGTTTCGATCGGTTTCACGTTCGACCCGATTGCGAACTATCGGCTGGAACGATTCCTTGAGCACGGAAGGATGCGCGGCGTCATGAATGCCTCAACTGGTTTCCGGCTTGCATTCGCACTCTGCTTGCTTATGTGCACGCGTGTTTCACTCTGCGGGGACCCCGGACACGAAGCACGCCGGGATACGTCGCAAGATACGATGGAAGTGTCGATCGCCGAGTTGCGAGATCGGTTTGCGAGTATCAACTATCCAGCCCTGCGAATGGCGATCCGTGACCTGATCCAGTCCTTTCCCTCACAGTATCTCAAAGGCGAAGACTACCTGGCCGAGTTGGACGCCATTCAGCCGCAACGAGATGAGATTCGCGATGGGTTGGCGCGCGGTGACACGAAGGCGGTCGTTCAAGCGAAACGTCTCGTGACGCTGCAGCGCGAGGCGCTCGAAGCAAATCCGTTCTTGGATTTCGACCGGCTGCTGCTGATCCGGCGCCGGCCCATCAAAGATGGACAGCCCGGCGACGTGAACACTTGCACACAATGGGATGTCGGCCTTCCTCGTAGCTCGACGGGTAACTCGACTCTAGTGCCCAATGTCCACGACAACAGCCTCGTCATGCTCTCTCCGGTCTCACCACAGGGGAAGCTCACGACCGTGTTTGCCCCGGACAGCCCGCGGTGCGTAACGGACCTGGACCTGCATTTCGATGCCCAAAGAGCGCTCTTCTCGATGCGTGACGACAATGGCACATGGCAGATCTATGAGATCGGCACGGACGGAACGGACCAGCGCCAGGTGAGCCGTGGCGAGCACACCGACGTGGACAACTACGACGCGTGTTACCTGGCCGACGATCGCATCCTCTTTGGCAGTTCGGCTTGCTTTCAAGCCGTGCCCTGCAACGGCAGCCATGTCGCTCTACTCTATCGCATGGAAGCGGACGGTTCCGGCGTTCGCCAACTGAGCTTTGACCAGGACCACAGCT